>NZ_AUCA01000023.1 GCF_000429525.1 Alicyclobacillus contaminans DSM 17975
GCTCACATCCGGCAGACGCAATTGCCAAAGGATCACGTAGAGCGGATTATACAAATGTATACAGAGCAGACCGAGCAACTACAACTTGATATCGCCGTTTAGACGGTTTCAACTGGACAGAAACCAAAACAAGGAAGTGTCATCAAGGCCAAGGGATTCGTATGCCCTTTATAAGCTGTCTATCGTTACCGCTTGTGGATACCGACCACTCCACCTGGTTTCCAAGGAATGAATACCCATAAGAGGAAAGTGAATTGCTGTGTTTTACGCCCTCATAAACTCATTCGGAAGGCTTTTCGGACACGCTCTACAAGCATGGGATAGAACCCAAAGGGAAGAGTCCCTATTTGAACAAAGATGGCACGTTCAAATGGTTGACCATGAGGTGTCCATCTATTATTATAAAATGTACGAATTATTTGAATAATAATCAAATAATAATCGAAATTTGTGTAGATGAGTATCCCGGCCATTGTGAATCAATAGCAGTCGAAAAACCAGAACTCCTTACATTCCGAATTGAGTAAATGAAGAAAGGGGGGATCATGTGGGTCTCGATACCACTATAACAAGCAAGATTTCTTGGCGCACCACTGTTCAGCAAGGGTTTCGTGATGCTCTTCCTCTTGCAATCGGTATTGCCACGTATGGAATTCCATACGGGGTCCTAGCAACTCATTCAGGGTTTGGGTTATTAAGCACTTTGGCAATGTCGTTCTTAGTCTTTTCAGGATCTGTCCAGATGGTATCCGTTGCAATGCATACTGCAGGCGGCGGCTTGGTGAGCATTCTTGGGACATCGATACTTATTAACTTGCGAAATCTCCTTTATGGCGCATCATTGGCGTCTGGACTTGCACCAGCAAAAAAATGGAGATGGCTCTTGGCGTTCGGTGTGTCTGATGAACCATTCGTCCTTGGCAGTGCTCGTTTTCGAGCTTGCGGTCCAGATCCTATGTACTTTGCAGTTGTTGCACTTACCTTCTATTTGACTTGGATTTTAGCCTCCTTCATTGGAGCTATCATTGGGAGTCATATCAATACAACAGGACTCGGATTGGAACTTGCGTTTCCTATGACCTTCGTTGCCATCCTGATGCAAATACTTGTTGACATCCAAGTCATCTCGACTGCAGCAGCAGGTGCCGCAATCGCAATTGTAATTGAAGCAGTTTCACCTGGCTCCCCTTATGTCATTTTAATCGCCGGTATAATTTCCCCCTTAGTGGGTTGCTACGTAAGGAGTCGACAAAAACATGTGGAATAATTGGGTTCTGATATTGTCTCTAGCCCTGGTTACTTATGTTAGCAGGCTATTGGGAATAGAGGCCTTAATAGGTAGGCAGGTCAATTCCAGAGTTGAAATGTACTTTCATTTTGTTCCCGCAGGTGTGATTTCAGCGCTCGTTGTATCGCAATTGTTCGTAACAAACAAAGGGCAGTTGTCCCTATCCATTCCCGTTTTAGTCGGTGGATGCGTTGTAGCCGTCTGTATGAAAATCACAAAATCATTTCTTCTGGCAATTATTTTGGGAGTCGTAGTCGGTGCTCTCGTAAATCAGCTTATTCATCTTCATACGATTCCACTATAAAAACTTAGGAATTGTGGTATGAATGAACTTGGCTATTCTTGCTGACGTTTGTCGTTGCCTACACCTTACGTTGTTTGGTGGAATAGGCCTTCAGCCTGTCTCACCACGTAAGATTGGCTTCTCTAGTGATTAATAAATGAGCCCCCACCTCACACGACAAAGAGACAGCGTCGTTACTGCATGCGCTTTCCACTCCACCCAGCCGCCCACTTAATGAAGCCGGTTGTTCTGTAACCTATACTCAAATCAGCAGCCTGCTTGTAAGCGTAGGTTGCAAGTCTTTCTTCTCCTGTTGGCCCCCTGCGGGGCCATACATAATTGGAATTGTCCCTGCCTCGGCTGAGGAGGGGGCTCTTTTCGTTACGCTGTGGGCTGGCCGGGTTGCGGTTCAACCAGCACGCGCTTGAGCCTGGCTGAACCCATGAGACGCGTGATACATCGGCGTGGCCGCATGTGCGCCAGACTCACAATGCGCAAAATCCGACGCGGTTTCCGTCCCCCTGAGCCAGACGATGCAAATGGCCATAAAACGTTACCATCCAAAGTTCGCCGGATATGGTGTAATAGATGTATTCGACGAAGGAGGAGTGACTTTAGAGTGTTCCTCATCTTGCTCATCACCTGCGCGGCAATCATAGCTTTTGGCTGGGTCATTTGGGCAGCAAAAAACCTGCTGCACAAATAGCATGGTGCACACCTTCACCGGACCATACCCCCATTCCTCAAAGGATGGGGGATTCGTTATGCAGTGGCCTGAGGCGTCGGCGCCTTGCGCTGGACCGGCGAGAGCGCGCTGAGCGCCACGCCAAAGGTCCGCCGCCAAGGGGTTTTAGCCCAACAGACAGATTTTGAATTTTTAGCGTCCAGTTGGGCAACTTAGAGGTGTCCTTTTCAAAAACCCTGCAAGGTGGTATAGATATGCGGACAATACGGCGATTGCTTGTGAGTACCATGGTATTCTGCGCGGCATCGTTTTTCGGGGATTTCCAACCCACGCATGCATTTGCGCAGCAGCGCACCACGACTGCAACGGTTCAGTTCCGAGTGGTATCGGCAGAAGATTACCGGGCGTTGCCTGGCGCCCGAGTCATTGTCGTTTCGGAAGACGGGCGACTCCTTGCGTCTGGGCTCACCAATGCACAGGGGATTTGGTCATCATCGCTCACGGTCCCTTTGGATTCTCGATTCCAAGACCTCGGTATTGTCACAGCCATTGGCATTGCCAATGGGCACAACGAAAACGTGGTTTTTGAAGTACCTATCAAGCAGGGCACCGTACAACCCATTACCTTGTACCCCATCCGACCGAAACTCCGTAACGAGGCATCCGCCTCATTGGGACAGTTGCATCACCTGGATGTGATACACATCGTCAATCGCTACGCCCAAATGTTGGGGCTGTCCAAACAGCCTGCGATTGCTGGAGAGTCGGGGTATTCTCCATGGAGTCCTTCATTAAAGGCCGGGCGTTAGGCCCTCTACCGATTCAGTGCGGCGCATGCGGGGGATATCGTGATGAAAAGCGGTCCACTGGCGTTGTGGCCGTGTCATACGACGCAACATGGCATGATTCGCCCCCACCTCGTGATGAGATGGGGGCTTGTTGCGTCTGCCGAAGGATTATCCGTGATGTCCGCATGGCTTGCAGTGGGTGCCTGGGCATCCCGGATCAACGACCACATGCTTTGTCATCGGTTGATAGTAATGCTTCGGCACATTGACAATGATGTGTCGGTTGACCGTCACCACAGGATGAACAACGGGAACCTCGCGCGGAACATAGCAATCCCGGATCACATATTGCGGGTCGCAGACGATGGGCGGGCAGTGGGTTTTGTGCGATACGGGTGCATGCGCCGGGGTATGTGCCGCCACATAGTGACCAGAAACGTGCACTTTCTTCTTCACCGCCTTTGGTACGCCATACGGAATGTAAGCCGGTGTGGGATACGCGGCAGGCGAATCATCAAAGTGTTTGTACACGCCGTGTGGATCCGAAGCGGATTCGTGCCAATGATGAGATTCTTTGTCGTGCTTGTAATGTCCGCTGTAGTCCGATTCCTGCTCAAAGTGATGTGACGCTGATTTCTTCCATTTGGATTTTCCATCCCATGGATAACCGTGCTGTCCTGGATGCTCTGCCATCGAGATGATTCCTCCCTATCCTGAAGATACATTACATGTATGAACACCCAGTCAACGAATGTCCTAGTCATTCGGCCATTTTCCCGTGTCAGATCTGGAAATGGGCCGGATGAGGTGGACAGGCGCACACAACCTTAGGCGGAAATGCGAGTGTTCCGTCAAAGCGGTGGAGGTTACGGAGCCATGCTTGTTTGGAAGCGTGTGCCACCGTCGCTTCAAATCCCCCACACCGCTGCGAACCCACAAAAAAAACGGCAGCCGCCTCATCGCGACTGCCCAATCGGAACAACAAGGGGGAAACTGGAGCGTACTGGCTGCCATCGTTCGATGACACTACCATCATGGACCGGTCTGCGGCGTTTTAGACGTCCCACCGAAAGAATATTCGTGAACGCCTCGTCATACTTGTCTAGGAGACAAGCCCGGCCCAAGCATCGTCTGGGCGGGGGTGAGGAGGAATATGGCAGTGGTCGGAAGGTGGGTCATCGGAACCATCAACACGCGCAGATTTTGGTTGGGCTTCCGGGTGAGGCTGCGCCGGTTCCTCCGCGCGCTGCGCCGCACCCGCGCTGGCGCACGGAACCAACCGCCGTCAGCCTCCGTCATCCGCTTTCCACACTGGAACAGTCGGTTTCGGGCCTGGATGAAGGAGCACATGGATTGGCGCGGAAAATTGACCGTGGGCCTCACGGCGGCGTTCACCGTGCTCATTCTCGTTCCGTCCATGACCGCGCTCGCCGTGCATCGGCCGGATACGGATCTCGCGCGCGCATGGCTGCATGCCGACGACGCCCAGGTACAGGTTCGCGTGTACGACATGGCGGCGGGCCGGGTTCACTCGGTCGCGCTGAACGACTATCTGGTGGGGGTGCTCGCGGCGGAGATGAGTCCCAAGGACAGCATGCAGGCGCTGGAGGCGGCGGCGGTGGCCGCCCGCACCTATGTGGTTCACGCCATGACGCGTTCCGATTCGTCCGCCGATGCCACGTTCGCGGCGCAACACGGCGCCGACATCACCACCAGTGCCAGCCTCGACTTGCCCTGGTGGTCCATGGCGGAGCAGGAGGAGCGGTATGGCGCGGACATGGGGGTGAACACGGTTCGCCTCCAGCATGCGGTGCTCGACACCGATGGGATGATTGTGACGGCCAATCAACAGCCCATCCTCGCCTTCACGTTTGAACAGTCGGTCGGGCGCACGCGCGACGGCAGCCAGCGATTCGGCAAATCCCTGCCGTATCTGCCGAGCGTGCCCTGTCCGGACGATACCGACACGCCGCATCCGCCCATCCCCCTGTCCGAAGACAGGCTGGCGAGCGCGCTGCAGATTCCAAAGGCCAGTCTGCAGCTGTCGTCGCTCCAAGTGGTCGGGCGCGACGCCGAAGGCTATGTGAAATCGGTCCAGTACAAGAACCGAAGCTGGACCGGGGACGCCTTCGCCGCCGCCGTGGGGCTGCCGTCGGCCAACTTTACCTTTACGGTGCAGGGACAGCGGTTGATGGTCACCTGTCGAGGGACGGGCAACGGCATCGGAATGAGCCTGCACGAGGCGCGGGCCATGGCCGCCAAAGGAAAGTCGTGGGCCGAGATTCTCGCCTATTTCTACCCGGGCACCAAGATAGAAGCGGACGATCCGTACGTCGCCCATCTCCGCTCCGCCACAACGGGGGCCGCCGCGGCGGGGTGATTGAGACGTTCACGGGGAGAGGGGGCGGTTGACCGGTTCCAGATGCGGCGGCCCAAGCGTCCGGCGGAGATCTCTGAGGGTCACCTCGCCGCGGGCGGGCGCACTGCATACAGTCTCCAGCCAGGAAATTGCTTCACCAACGTCGCCCATTTTGCACCGTGCGCGTAGAACTGCGGGTATTGAAGGTTGATGGCGTCAAATTGAAATACGGTATCCGGTTCCGGAACCAGCATGAATTGCACGTGATGCGCCGGCGGGTTGTGCAGGGCTGCTTGAAAATCTCTGTCGCTCGTGATGATGAGACGCTTGGGATTCCGGGTGTTCACAATCACGTTGAACGCCGAAAACGAGTCCATGAGAATGAAGGAATGGGGCGCGTGCGCATCCAGGTATTGCGCAATCTCCCTCGTTGTCTCCATTCTTCCCAGATTCCAGCGCTGGTGAATGATGTCGTATTCCTCCGGTGCAAGGCGCGCATTGTCCATCACAAAGCAGACACCGCTTCCGCTCGTGACCAGTGCCAGCGCGACTCCGTAAAGCACGCGCCGCCGCTGAAATCTTGATGCGGGCGCCTCACATCGTTCGGCCTTCCTCGCGGCAGGTTCTCGGTTCGCGAGCTCATACGGCATCCACGCGATGGTCAACGGCAGCGGATAGAAGAAAAACCGAAGCCATCCATACGAGTGCCCCTCGAGCAAGAGCACAAATTGCAGCGACGGTATGCTCAGGATGAGGAGGGTCAGCGTCAGGCTCGACCATGTCCACAAGCGTCCGTGCAGCCAGCGAAACACCATCAGCGCCAGGTACGGGAGGACAAAAACAGCCAGTCGCTGCGCCATGAAGGCCATCACGTGCAGCGGATGGCCAACCATTGACGAAAATTCCTCGGTCGACTGCAACACACTCGACTGGGACTGATTCGAGTACGCGGAGTGAAAGAAGTACAGGGGATCTTTCATGATGATCCCATTCGAAAGAATCCAGATAATCCCGGCGTACACACTGGGAGTCAGAAAAACGAGCAGCGAGGCTGTCGTATACCAGCGCTGCTCCCGTCGGATGGAGCGCATTCCCCAAGCATGGCCTCCCGGCGGCAGCGTCTCCAAACCGGCCAGTACATTCCGGCTATGCCGCCATGCGGCCATGGTCACGGCGAGGGCCATGGCCATACCGAACGCCACTGCCTCATAGCGCGTCAGGAACGCCAGGGACAGCGCAATGCCAGCACGGGTGAGATCTTTCACCGCGTGCGACGCCAGCCAGTCCGTCCATGCACACACGCACCACACCAGAAAGAAGGAAAACATCATTTCGCTCATCCCGTTGGCACCGTACAGAAACAGAAAGGGATGGATGGCCAGCAGGCCGGCCATCGCGAGTCCCCACCCCACGCTGCCGAGGTGCTTTCGGAATTGGCGGAGGATGAGCACCGCTTGCCCGGCCGCCGCCACGGCCGCCAGGATGACCCCAGCCAGCGCGTGGGAGACGAGGAGTGGGCAGAGTCGCGAAAGCAGAACCAACGGCAGCTCGGCGAGACTGGGCAATGGATTCCATACAAAGCCAATCGCCGCCAGATGCGGATCGCGACTGAAGAACACATAGTATGCATTGGCGACTCGACTCAGCGCGTCGTTCGGAATGTCGTACTTCACGACGCACAAGAAATATCCGAATGCGAATTCCGCACAAAACATGAACAGAAATACAGTCCAGTCGAGACGAACCTCACGTGTTCGCATCTCGGGTTGCATCATGACAGGGAAACTCCTTCATCCGTTGTGTCCGTGAGTTGGGCGGAAACCAATCCGTGTTCGGTTTTTCCCAATAAAAGGGATTCGCAACCAGTTGCCATACGGCCCGGTACGCGGCAATGCTCATCAACGCCCAGTACACAGGGGCGAGTACCGCGGACCAGACCAGCCGGAAGGACAACAAACCAGGATTCGACGTCGCGTACCGATGCGCAAACGCATAGGTTCCCACCACGCCGCTGTACACGAACACAAAGTTGCCAAGCACCAACAGAGACGCGGCCACGTAGTAGATGGCGCCCGGAAACAACGCCGGGATCCACTGTTGGTGCTGGGCATACCAAAGCACCATCATGGCCCAGAAGGGCGGGTTCATCAGGGGGAGCAGCGGCGTTCCGAGAATCATCGCCTGGAATCCCCAGAAGCCGCGCCCGCCAATGTCGCGGTACAGTTGCACGGGATGGCGCATATGCACCAACCAGGTCTGAATGTACCCCTTTATCCAACGCGTCCGCTGCCGTATCCAGTTCCGTACCTGGCTGTTCGCTTCTTCCCACGTGGTGGAATCGACGATGGCCGTTTGATACCCGAACTTGTACAGCCGGACGCCCAAATCCGCGTCTTCCGTGACGTTGTACGGATCCCAGGCATTCAGTTCCTTCAACGCGGACATCCGAAAGTGATTCGACGTTCCCCCGAGCGGCACGGGAATATTTAAGGCCATGACGCCGGGCAGCAGCAACCCAAACCAGTTGCTGTATTCCTGCGTGAACCAGCGCGTCAGCAGATTTTGGTTGCCGTTGAAGTAATTCAACTTTGCCTGAACACAGACCACGCTGGGCCCTGCCTGTTGAAAGGTGAGCAGCACCTTCTTCAGTTGATCCGGCTCCGGTCTGTCCTCCGCGTCGTAGATGACCACATAGTCGCCACGCGCTCGGATGAGCCCGTAATTACACGCCTTTGGCTTCGTCCGCGGATGAGAGTTCGGCACCAGCACGAAGGTGAAGTAGTAAGGAATCTTCAATTGCTTGGCCCGCTCGATGGTCTCGGTATCGTCTTCCTCCAACAGGAGACGAACGTCCAATTTATGCTTTGGATAATCCAGCGCTTCGATGTGACGCACCAGGTCCGCCAATACGTTGGCCTCGCGGAACAGCGGAACCAAAATGGTATAAATCGGAAGTTTATCCTCGTCAAGTTTCGAAATGTCTGCGGGGCGAACTTCATGTGTCGTCGTGTTCATGCCTCGATAGATGATCATCGCTTTGAACACAGCCAAGAAAAAATATAGGGATTGGCATACCACGTTGACGATGAATAGATAATGCTTTCCCGACACACAACAAGCCAGGATGGAACCGAGGACGAGGAGGCAAAAGATCATCACCTGGTTCCTCGTCAGCACGCGTGTCGCGGAATTCTGCGGTTGTTCCATCTCCAATTTGTTGATGCTTTCAGCCAACAGGTCCCGCTTGTATACCTGACTCCACAAACGCTCCAATTCGTAAGGCGTGGCCAGAACCTGTTCGATTTGTTTGGATGTGTAAGAGGAAAGAATGGAACGTTCCTCTTCGGACAGCGGTTCGCTCACCGCCACCCGAAGCGTGTCCCCGTGTTCTTCAATGGCGATGGCGTTAAACCGCCTTGCCAATGGTGCCGGCAATGGGTGCTCAACGCCGACGGGTTCCGTCACATCCGCCCGATGGAAGTGCAGCTGCTCCGCGAGCACGTTAAATAAATCGCGAGGTTTGATAAAGTCCAGTGCAATCAAAATCTCTCCCAATTTACCGCCGGACTTCTCCTGGAACGCCAGGGCGGCTTGCAGCTGTTGGGGCGTGATGCATCCCTTCTGCAGGAGTAATTGTCCCAACGGCGGCGTTTCTTCGTGTTCTGTTTCGTATTCTTGTCCCACCTCGGGTGCCATCCTTGGTCCTCACTCCTGTATGGACGCCGATGCCTCAAAAATATCCCATGTTAACATTATGACCTTGTCGAATGGCTTTTGGAAGAACCTCTTTCTGGAATATCAGGGGCGTGGTGGGATAAACGAGGTTCCGTTCGGCTCATTTTCACAGGACGGGCAGTTGGATAAGGGGAAGGTGACGGTTGTACCGGCGGCGGAGCATGCCTCTACCCACCAGGTTCACTTTGTGATATGTTTTAATCAAAATTGATTCGAAACAACTTTATTTCAATATTATCGTTGTACGAAGGAGGCGCGGGGGATGAGCGAGGACAGCCAGCACGGTGCGGATGAGCTGCACGTGACCCGCGTGCTGATGACCCAACTGGATGACTTTCTTCCCATCGCCAAAGCGCTTTCGTCCGAGTTGCGCGTCGCGATGTACAAACAGCTGCTGCGCCGGTTCATGAACATCAACGAGATTGCGGAGATGTTTCAAATTCCGCCGTCCACGGCGGCGGTGAACATCAAGAAACTGGAAGAGGCCAACCTGATTAAAACAACGCTGATTCCCGGCACGCGCGGCACGCAGAAGGTGTGCGCCGCGGTCATCAGCCGCATTGTTCTCGACGCCGGCACGCCCGATATGTCGGCGGAAAACCACGTGTTGATTCCCATGCCCATCGGGCATTTTTTTGACGCCGAAGTGCACCCCACCTGCGGGCTGTTGAGCGAGACCGGCATCATCGGGGAATTGGACGATCCCGGATCGTTCGTGGAACCTGACCGCGTGCACGCCCAGCTCATCTGGTTCCGCCACGGCTACCTGGAGTACCGGTTCCCGAACCGGGCGCCGCGCGGAAGCACGGTGACGGGGCTTGAGGTGAGCATGGAAATTTGTTCGGAAGCGCCGCTGCACAACAACAACTGGCCATCCGACATCACACTGTGGTTGAACGGCGTGGAGGTCGGCACCTGGACCAGTCCCGGGGACTTCGGCGGAGAGCGGGGGTTGCTCACGCCGCTCTGGTGGGGCACGGACAATACCCAGTACGGCCTGCTGAAGACTTGGCGCGTCAGCCGGGAGGGCAGTTTTGTCGATGGCCGCAGGGTCTCGGATGTGACGTTGGACGACCTGCGGTTGAATCAGGGATCGCACATCACATTGCGCATCGGCGTGAAGGCGGATGCGGACAATGACGGCGGACTGAACCTGTTCGGCCGCCGGTTTGGCAACTACGAACAGGATATGGTGATGCGTCTCGACTATATCCGATGAGTCAGGGAGGGGATGGCGGATGGCGGAACTGCGTTACAATCCGTTGCTGCGAGATTGGACCATGGTCGCCTCGCACCGGCAGAACCGGCCGAACATGCCGAAGGACTTCTGTCCATTCTGCCCGGGGTCCGGCCGCGTTCCGGACACCTACGATGTGCTCAAGTACGACAATGACTTTCCGGCGCTGTCGCAAGACCCGCCGGAGCCGGACGATGTGGGTACGGCGCTGTACCCGGTAAAGCCGGCGTACGGGAAGTGCGAGGTGATTCTCTACTCGCCAGATCACCACGCCACGCTGCCGGAGCTGCCCGTTGCGCACATCCGCAAGCTGGTGGACCTGTGGGCGGATCGATACGTGTCGCTGGCGGCCAACCCGCGCCACAAGTACGTGCTCATCTTCGAGAACCGCGGACCGGAGGTGGGGGTGACCATGCCCCATCCGCATGGGCAGATTTACGCGTATCCGTACATTCCGCAGAAGCTGCGGGTGGAACTCGAATCCTGCGAGGCGCATCGGCAGGAGACGGGTCGGTGCCTCGTCTGCGACATCAACCGCGAGGAGCAGTCGGCGGGGGTGCGGATGCTGGTGGAGACGGATCACTTCGTGAGCTACCTGCCGTTCTTCACGGATTACCCGTACGGCGCGTTCATTTCGAGCAAGGCGCACCTTGGCAGCCTGGCCGAGTTCTCCGAAGCGGAGAAGGATGATCTCGCCAACATCCTGAAGCAGGTGACGGCCGGCATGGACGCGTTGTTTGATCGGCAGTTCCCGTATATGATGGTGCTGCATCAGTCGCCGGTGAACGGGCCGGACACGGAGGCGTACTACCACTTTCACATTGAGTTTTACCCGCCGCTGCGGGCGAAGGATAAGCTGAAATACCTCGCCTCGTCGGAAACGGGGGCCTGGGCTCCGTGCAATCCGACGGCGGTGGAGCAGACGGCGCCGGAACTGCGGGCGGCCATCCAGCGGGCGAAAGGAGCGAATGTCCATGCATGACGGGAACAACGTCCTGTCCCAGTTTCTCGACTTTTCGCCGGGACCGGTGGACGAGGTGCGCGTGTTCTTCGCGCCGGGCCGGGTCAATTTGATTGGCGAGCACACCGATTACAACGGCGGTCACGTGTTTCCCGGCGCGCTGACCCTCGGCACCTGGGTGTTTGTGCGACCGCGCCGCGACCCGGTGTACCGGTTTGCGTCCACCGCGTTTCCGCTGCAGGTGCGGGTGGACGGGCCCGCCTTCCAGTATCGGGCGGAAGACGACTACGCGAATTATCCGAAAGGCGTCCTCTGGGCGTTGCAGGAGGAGGGGCTTCAGCTGCCCGGTGCGGACCTGTTCTTCCACGGCAATCTGCCGGGCGGCGCCGGACTCTCCAGCTCCGCGTCGGTGGAGGTGGCCACCGCCTTCGCGATGAACGCCTTGGTCGGCGGCGGATTGTCCACGGAGCGGTTGGCGCGGCTGTCGCAGCGGGCGGAAAACGAGTTCGTCGGAGTCAACTGCGGCATCATGGACCAGTTTGCGGTGGCGATGGGACAGGCGGGGAGCGCTCTCCTGCTCAACTGCCGCACCCTCAAGTACCGCGCGGTGCCGGTGCGGGCGCCGGGATACCGGTTCGTCATCACCCACACTAACAAACGGCGCGGGCTGGCCGACTCCAAGTACAACGAGCGCCGGGCCGAGTGCGAGGCGGCGCTTGCGCAGCTGCGGACGGTTCGAAAAGATCTGACCTGTCTTGCGGATTTGTCGAAAGAGGAATGGAACGCGCTGGCGTGGCACCTGAAGGACGATGTGCTGCAGCGGCGCGCGCGCCACGTGGTCACGGAGAACGCGCGCACGCTGGAGGCCGCGCGGCGGTTGGCTGCGGGCGACCTGCCCGGCTTCGGTCAGCTCATGAACGAGTCGCACATCTCCCTGCGCGACGACTACGAGGTGACCGGTCCCGAATTGGACGCGCTCGTGGAAGCCGCGTGGCAAACGGAGGGCTGCCTCGGCAGCCGCATGACCGGCGCCGGATTTGGCGGCTGCACCGTGAGCCTCGTCCGCGAAACGGCCGTCGAGCGCTTCCAGGATGAGGTGGCCCGGCAGTACGAGCGCGCCACCGGCCTCGCGCCCACCTTTTACGTGACCGATCTCGGTGCGGGCGTGCGCGAAGTGACCGCAGAAATCGAAGGGTTGTACATGATGGGAGAGGGGAAGATCGAATCATGAGTGTGCTTGTGACCGGAGGAGCTGGCTACATTGGCAGCCACACCGTCGCCGAGCTGGTGGCCCACGGCGAGTCGGTGGTGGTGCTGGACAACCTGCGCCAGGGGCACCGCGCGGCGGTGCTGCAGGCGCCGCTGTACGTGGGGGACATCCGGGACACCGCGTTGGTCTCCGAGATTCTGCGCAAGCACGAGGTGGACACGGTCGTCCACTTCGCCGCCCATTCATTGGTCGGGGAGAGCGTGCAGAAGCCCCTCGACTACTACGACAACAACGTCAACGGCACGGCCAAGCTGTTGTCCGCGATGCTGGAGAACGGTGTGAAGCGCATCGTCTTCTCGTCCACCGCCGCAGTCTACGGCGAGCCGGTGCGGACGCCGATTGACGAAGCCGATCCGACCGTGCCCACCAACCCGTACGGCGAGACGAAACTGGCGATTGAGCGGATGTTCCGTTGGTGCCATGACGCGTACGGATTGCAATCGGTCAGCCTGCGCTACTTCAACGCCGCGGGCGCCCATCCGACGCTGGCCATCGGCGAGGATCACAGCCCCGAGACGCACCTGGTGCCGATTGTGCTCCAGGCTGCGCTCGGGCAGCGCCCGCACGTGGCGGTGTTCGGCAACGATTACCCTACGTCGGACGGCACGTGCATCCGTGACTACATCCACGTCATGGACCTCGCCAGCGCCCACCGCCTGGCGGTGGCGCGGCTGCGCAGCGGGGACGGTGGCTGCGAGGCGTTCAATCTCGGCAGCGGCACCGGCTACTCCGTGCAGCAGGTGATTGACGTGGCGCGCGAGGTGACCAGGCGCGACATTCCCGTTCAGCAGGCGCCGCGCCGCGCGGGAGATCCGGCGGTGCTCGTGGCGTCCTCGGGCCGCGCCAAGGAAGTGCTGGGATGGCAGCCGCTCTACAACGACCTGGCAACGATTGTGGCCTCCGCATGGAACTGGCACCAAAGCCATCCGAACGGGTACGCTGACAGAACGAAACCGGAGGAAGCCTGATGTCATCCTGAGGCGAGAATCGACGCGGGATACGCAAAAATGGCGTGCGAATGGATCTTCGATTCGGCACGCCATTTTCTTGTTGCGACAGGGATCATTCGGTTGACCACGTCTCTTCATTCTAGACGCGGTACTCGGCGCTGACAGGAACCCTGAGCCGACCGTCGGTGACGGTGAATAACAGCGCCAAGGCGCTGATGACGACCATGATGCCGGCGATACGATGCATGCCGGTGTCTGAAACGCTCGCGTGGAAGAAAACTTCTACGATTGCAGAAGACGCGATGGACCCAATGTATCCAAAGGTACGGAATAGACCCGAAGCGGTGCCCATCTGGTCGGCGGTGACCTGAGTGTACAATGCAGTCTGATTGCCGCTGACGGTTGTACCCAACGTCACGCCGAACGCAAGGGTGATCAATAAAATCCACATCATGGGTGCGGTTGCAGTCAGAAAAAGCAATCCAATGGACGCGAGCATGCAGGACATGGCCGCCACGATGAGCGGTCCGCGTACCAGGTTCCGCTTCGAGATGGGGCCCACAATCACGGCGGAAAGTCCGCTCATGGGCAGCAGCAGGAGTCCGGTTTCCAGCGCGGAGACACCACGCAATGCCCCAATCCACTCCGTGACACCGTACAGCACCGTGTAAATGCACAGCGTCAGCGCAGCGAACCGTACGTAGGTGCGCGTCAGCGCAAGATTCGACGCGAGCATGCGAACATCAAGGAACGGGCGCTTTGCTCGTAACTCCCACCAGACCAGGGCCGCGCCGAAAACCACCGCCAGGCAGATGTCCCACCAGGCGGGATTGGGCAACGAGAACAGGAAGACCAGCAGGGCGGTCATGGTTGCAGAGAATCCGATGATGCCAGTCACGTCCAGGCGAGCGAATATGTCTCGGACGGACATGTCACCTTGGACAGGCGCGTCCCGTGGAATCCATAACACGGCCATCCCAAACGCGATGAGGGCAAAAGGAATATTGATAAGAAACGTCGTTCGCCACCCCCACGCATCCACGAGCACTCCGCCAACAGGGAGTCCCACGGCGGCCGTGACCACGCCGGCAATCTGCAGCGCGCCAAGCACACGACCGGGGGGTTTAGACATCCCGGCGACTTCCGCTCGTCGACGGATGAGGAGCATGGCCGATGGATAGGCGGTTGACGTACCAATGCCGATGAGAATCCGGGACACGACCAACATGGTCAGGTCGCGTCCCACCCCACCCAACACCCCTCCCAACAGCACCATGAGAATTCCGGCGAGGAAGACCCGGCGAGGTCCGAACTCCTCCGACAGTTTTCCGGCCGTGGGCTGAGCGATGGAACTGGCCAGGTAGAGTACCGTAACCAACATGGTCGTTTGGGCCACGGAGACATGCATGAATGCAGCGATGGGTACGAGCGCGGTGGCAATCATGGAACTGTTGATGGGGTTTAGTGTAGACCCCATATACAGCGGTGCTACAAACTTCCAGGAGAACGGATTGCCACTCGGCATGATGGATGCACTCCTCAGTCTGCTTCTCCCGCACGACTTGCGGCCAGATTGTTGATCCAAGCGTCGACCGTCAATACCTCCGCCTGACGAGGGAACACTTTCTCCGTAAGCACGCGATGAACCTCATCATCGTGGTCGGCGCATGCGTCCGCAAGCACTGTGATGGCGAAGTCTTTGTCTGCCGCTTCGCGCAACGTCGAAAGCACGACACCGCTCGTGGCAATTCCGGTGAGAATCAATGTGTCGATTTGTTTGGCGCGGAGAATCACTTCCAGGTTGCTGCCGGAGAACGCACTCACGCGATGCTTCGTGACCACCGGTTCCCCCTTCTTTGGGGCTATGGACTCGTGAATTTGCGTCGCAGGGTCCGAAACGGTCATGCCACCCATTTGAGGAAGTTGTGAGAATGACTTGTTTCTTGGATTGATCTCCGGATACCCTTCGCTGAAGGCAACGCGTACGAAGATGACGGGGATGTTGTGTTGGCGCGCAGCTTCCACCGATTTTTGGACCGCTGGCAACAGGCCTGCGTGGTTTTGAAAATGAGAGACAATGCCGTTCTGCATATCCATCACGAGCAGGGCGGGTTGGTTCATGGGTTTTGCACTCCTTTGGGTTGATTTATAATCAAACGGAGAATTCTCCGTTTGATAATAACCGGAGACCTCTCCGTTTGTCAAATCGGGTTGAAACTATTCGAGGTTGGGATTGGATGTCGTGAAACATACGGGAGAAACACACGGCCGCGCGGAACGCCGCGATGCGGCCGAAAATCGCCAGCGCATCCTGGACGCGGCCCTGAAGCTGTTTGAAAAACATGGCGTGGAGCAGGTGAGCATGAACCAAATTGCCATAGAGGCGCAAATTGGTCCGGGAACCCTCTATCGCCGGTACAGAAACAAGAGTGAATTGTGCCTGGATTTAATCAAGGACAGCGTGGATCAGCTGTTCGAAGACATTGCGGCGTATTTGGTCAATCATCAGGATGATCCGCCCCGTCAACGATTGAAGGGGATGCTCCGCTTGTTCATCTCTTTTCGCGAGAAAAAACTCGAGTTGCTGAAAGGCGTCGAGGAAAGGGCGCGAACCAATGGACCGCAGACCCGGACGCAGAGCCCGGTATACCAGGAACTGCATGACATCGTGGTCAAGCTGTTTGACGAGATGAGCGAGAGCGAACCTGCGGAAGCGAACAGTGTGTTCAAGGCCGATATGCTGTTGATGGCATTAACCAGCGATTCCTATGTCTTTCAGAAAGATGTGCGGGGTTATTCACCGGAATCGTTTTTAGAACAGCTCTGCCGGACGTTTTTCCCGATGAAGTAGGTACCGATGGATAATGTTCCTTTCCCGGGGGCGCTGGAGATGGCGGTGTGGACCTTCCAAGCCCGGTTTGGTCCCTTGAACAGAGGTTCGGACGGCTGGGCCGTACGCTGCTGAGTCCATGACGCGAACGGCCCGTTGAAGAAGTTCCAGCGCCCATCCAACTAGCCGTCCAATGCCGACTGGATGGACTGTGTCAGAGTGGATGTGCAGTTCAGTGTCACATCGCCCACCTGCACCGTTTCGCTGGCGATGGAGAATCTTGCGGACAGCGCCGTTCCCTGCGACGTGCGGAACGTGGCCGTGATGGTCCTGGCCGGTCCGGAGACGGCCAGACCACTGGACACCCCGGGCGTGCTCATGTGCAGCGCGTTGAACGCCTGCACCACCTGTGGAATCCAGTGTTTGTCGGTGATGGTCTTCGACGTCTGTCCGTCCGTCAGTGTCACGGACACAATGTCGTTCGGCAGATAGGTGTCCTTGGGGCGCTCGGGCGTCACAATGTACAGCGCTTTGACGGCGAACGTGGTCTTCCCGGACTCGGCGGACAGGAGGAATCCCACATCGATATCCGGCGCGGAGACGGGCTGGCCGGGGGGCACGCCGTCTTTCGTGAAGCTGACGGTCCCAGAAACCACCGCCCCATTCGCCGTGGATTGACCGTGTCCGCTCTCGCGGTACCCCAACGTCCGCAGCTGCTTGGCGTACCAGGCTTCAATCTGGTCCGGCGTCGCCTTGACCTGGAAGTACAGCGTGCCATCCACCAGATCCCCGTCGAGCGGCGTGCCCATGTCGCCGATGCGTTTGTCGGGGGCCGCCTTGGCCGCTCCCGGATAGACAGGCAGGTACACCACCACCGGTTGCTTTGGCGGGACTATTTGGGGGAGCGCCTGTTCGACCCTGGGGTCCGGCTGAAGGGTCAATGGGACATTCGGCTTCGGTACATTCTGAAAAAAGACGATGGCCTGCGGTGTCTCTCCGGTGGTCGTCTTTGGCTCCGGCTGGGCAGCCAGGGCAGGTCCGCAGGCACAGAGCAGAGAACTGCTCAGTGGAATCGTAAGCGCGATCCATTTCCTCATCTCGACACCTCCTTCCAAAGAAGGTAGACGCGGTCCGCAGGGGATTCGTTACAGCATGCGAAGTTTGGCCGGCCGCCCAACTTTTTGCTGGGGCGTCACACTTCCCGCCGCTCCACCGTCAAAAGCATGTCAGGCGAAACGCACACGGCCGCAATCCTCGCCGGCCGATGAACACACGGGAGGCGCGTGAACATGGGAAGAGTCACGCTTTGGATAGGCACCGTCCTCGTCGGGACGGCGTTGCTCGCCGGCTGCGGGTCTGCGAAACCCGCTGCGGACAATCCAACGGGCGTGGGGGTGGCGGGCAACGACACCGGAACCGCCCCGGCCAATTCGCCGGCCGCCAACACCCCCTCGGCCAACGATGGCAGCGGCAGCGCACCGCCGGCCGCGAACACGGGCGAATTGGGTCAGACTTCCACACCGGGCAACAGCACAGAGCCCGGTCCCACTACCGCCGCGCAGTCGCTGGTCCGGGAGTCCATGCAGTTGGCGCAGCGCGGCGAAGTGATTGACGTGCCGTTCGCGGTCACACAGGACATGGGGACGGTGGAAGCCGCCTGGGGCAAGGCCACCAGCCAGAGCAGCGCAGGCGCCGGGCAGTACGCGAGCTACGGCAGGCATGCCGTCGCCTTCGGGTTCAACAAGGGCGAGCAGATTTTCGACGTCCGCTCTTACAGCAGCAAACTGCAGGCCATCACCAAATCGGACGTCCAGTCGGTGCTCGGCCAGCCCGGAGAGACGCGCGAGACGTCCGATTCGGTCATCTACATGTATCCCGCCGGGGCGGACTACCAACTGCTGTGGGTCTTCCCGAAGACGGGCAGCACCAACCACGTCGACCACGTGTCGGTGTTCTGGCCGCAGGGCACCATCAACACCATGGCGCTCAATTTTCCGGCCCCGTCGGTGGTGGTGGACAGCGCGCCGGGCAGCGTCGGCCGGCTGTTCACCTTCTCCATCCAAAATCCGCCGAAGGGGTATTGGCTCGTGGAACTGGAGTGGATCCCGACCCACAACGGTCAACCGCTGGTGAACACTGTCTCGCAGGCGCTCCAAAACGGGCAGCGCGGCGGCGGGGTAACCGGCTTCTCCATCAGCGGCGACGGGCAGACGTCCAGCTTCGTCTATGCGCCCACGGACGCGGGGGTCTCCGGCCAGGTTCGCCTCATCTTTCAGAACACGGCCGGGTCCGCAGTGATAGGCACCAGCCCAACGGTGACGCTCAGGTAACCGCAGGAGAACGTCAGGTCCCGCACCGTCCCAGCTTTATGCTGTGGTCGCCGAGCGTGTAGAGGTAGGTCTTCAAATCGTGAAAGCACCCAAGGCAGCGTTTCGTGTGCGGGACCTCCAAGGAATTGATCTCGTAGACGGACGTGGTGTGGGAGTAGCCGAGAAAGTGTCCCGGCAGCCGGGGAATGACGTCCGGCACGTTGACAATGCGCCAACTGTCCGGCACCCGGGTGTCCACCGCATGGGCGAATGCCGCATCTCCCACCATGGGCGATCCGAACGTGAGCAGACGGGCCGGGATGCCGCGCTGCGCGAGCACCAGCGCGTGCAGGGTCGCCAGTGCTCCGCCGAGGCTGTGGCCGGTGACGACAAACCTTGCTTCGTCCGGCAGCGCGGCCAGGTATTCCGGCAGCGTGCGGACGGCCCCGGTCTCGGGCTCAACAAACCAGAATGAATCGTAGAACCGCGTGAAGCCGAATTCCGTCTTGCCGCTCCCGGGGGCGAGCGGGAATTCGGTCAGCGCAAATTCGAAGTCGTCGATGAAGTCGAGCAGGCTTTCACTGCCGTGCAGGACCACGGCGTACTGCGCTGCGTCCAGCTGGGATTGCAGCACCACGCCGATGAATTCCCTGCGCGTCAACCCAGGCAGCCCCGCGGCGGAGGTGATGTTGCAGACGACGCGCCAGTCCGCCGGGAACGTTGCGGGCGGCGGGTTGGTCACGCCCGGGGTGTACATGGATTCCACCGTCTGGATGAAACGGCCCCAATGCCTCGCCCAATCCACGTCCAAATGCTGAGGCATGCGCATTCCCTCCTCGTGTGAGCCGCAGGATCAGTCCCTCGCTTCCATAGATATGCCACTTTCATGGTGACATTGGAATATTTCCAAAACAACACAGACTCAGAACAGAGTACAAGTATAAAACATTGGGAACGTGGCGAGACTTCCTAGTGAGGTGAGCGCTACATGGATGAAAACAAGCATCCACAACATTCCCAAGCAAACCAAGAGATTGAACAGGGCAGCCAGACACCGCGCAAGGTGAAGTTGCCCGGAAATCGCAAGATTTTTGCAAAGCGCTGGGTGTATCCCGCGATTTACCTCGGAGCAGCCGCACTCATCATCGGACTTATGTACATCAAGAGCCAGTCCGGCGGCAGTGCGCCTGCAACGAGCACCGACGTGGAGAATCCGGGCGCAACCACGGCATCGACCGCCAACGAATTCATCTGGCCGGCGGCGGAAGGTACGCAGACCAAAATCACCATGGGCTTCTTCAGCGACAAGGCGAGCCAAAAAGACCAGGCGGCTGCGCTGGTGTTCTTCGACAACACGTACTACCCGCACGCGGGCTACGACATCCAGGCGACCAACAAGCAGCCGTTCACCGTCGTCTCGGCCACCAACGGCAAGGTCACGTCGGTGGAGCCAGATCCGGTCAACGGGCTGACCGTGGAAGTGACCACCAGCGATGGCTACGTGGTGCACTACGCGTCGCTTGGCAGCGTAAAGGTCAAGGTCGGCGACGCCGTGTCGCAGGGACAGCCCATCGGGACGAGTGGCACCTGTGCCTACGAAAAATCCCAGGGCAACCACGTCTACTTCGAGGTCGACAAGAACGGATCCGCAGTCGATCCCGGTTCGTTATTGCCCAAGGCCTGAGGATTTCCCGAAAACTTGATACACCTGCAGGTTTGGCCGTCTCTATGGAGACGGCCGCTTTCTTTTATTTCCCGACAAGAAAACGAGAGAAATCGGAAGAAAATCGAATGAAACAAGCGGTGATGGGCCGTAATGGGATAAACCAAGTCATACGGTGTACACCCCCTCATATACTGTATCAGACCATCTGAGCAGAACTGGGGAGGCGAGGGGAGTGCATGATTATATCAAGGAGCGTACGCTGAAAATCGGTGAGTACATCGTGGAGACCCGCAACACGGTGCGCACAATTGCCCGCGAGTTCGGCGTCTCAAAAAGCACGGTGCACAAAGATTTGACAGAGCGCCTGCCGGAAATCAACCCTGACCTGGCAAACCGGGTGAAGGAGATTCTGGAGTACCACAAGTCCATTCGCCATCTCCGCGGGGGCGAGGCGACGAAGCTGAAATACAACAAAGAGACGACGGATGTCGAAGAACCGGTGGAGACGTCGAAAAATTTCAGCGGGCGAAAAGGAGTTTCCAGCGGGTTGTAGAAACTTTACCTATTGTATACGAGAAACCGATTCACGCGTACGGTCTTGGGCGCTGGCTGTAGCGCGAATTCGGAGAATGGGCGGATGAGACGGAACGTGGTGCCAGCGATTCGGACAGACGGAGGGGCCGCTGTGTAGCGGGACGCCGGTCGGTCCTTGCGAGATGGTCAGCTTGAAACGTCACCGTGGCAACAGATACGCTCAGATGCACGCTCAGTTGGGGAGGACTCGCCGCAAATGTTTTCAAAGGAAATTGGAATTGACTTGGGGACCGCAAACGTCTTGGTTCATGTCAAAGGCCAGGGCGTTGTGCTGAATGAACCTTCCGTGGTGGCCATTGACCAGATCACCCGTCAGGTGGTGGCGGTCGGTGAGGAAGCCCGGAAGATGCTCGGGCGGACGCCGGGGAACATCGTCGCGATTCGACCGCTGCGCGATGGTGTGATTGCCGATTTCGAAGTGACAGAAATCATGCTTCGCCACTTTATCCGAAAAACCATCGGTAAGAGTGTCATGTTTCGGCCGCGTCTGATGATCTGCGTGCCGGCGGGAATCACGTCGGTGGAGCAGAAGGCGGTGCGGGAAGCAGCGGAAGCGTGCGGAGTCAAGCACGTTGATCTGATAGAGGAACCCAAAGCGGCCGCGATTGGGGCGGGACTGAACATCTTTGAACCGAGCGGCAGCATGGTGGTGGATATTGGAGGAGGTACCACAGACATCGCCGTCCTGTCGCTCGGCGATGTCGTGACCTCCAATTCCCTTCGCATCGCGGGGGACAAGCTGGACGACGCGATTGTGAAGTACATCAAACGCCAGCACAACCTGCTGATTGGGGAACGGACAGCGGAAGAGCTGAAGAAGGAGCTGGCGACGGTGTATCCGGGAAGCCGGATGGGCCAGCAGCAGGACGTGCGCGGGCGCGACATGGTGTCGGGACTCCCGAAGACGGTGACGGTCCGAGCGGAGGAGATGCAGGAAGCGCTGCAGGAGCCGATTGAGGCCATCATCGCGGCGACGAAGCAGGTGCTCGAAAAAACGCCGCCGGAACTCGCGGCTGACATCTTTGACAAGGGCGTCATCCTGACGGGCGGCGGTGCGCTGGTGGACGGATTGGACAAGCTGATGCAGGAAGAGCTGCAGATTCCGGTGCATGTGGCGGAAGACCCGATGAAGTGCGTGGTCATCGGAACGGGCATGGTGTTGGACAACCCGTCCTGGCGCAGAGCCGGACGCGGAGCGACAAAACGCAGGAAGGCGTGGTGAGTAGACATGCTGCGAGGGTTGACAGCGGCAGCGTCCGGGATGTTGGCGGATGAGCGGCTGCAGCAGGCGTTGGCGAACAACCTCGCCAACTCGGAGACACCGGGCTTCAAAGCCACGTCCGGCGCATTGATGTCGTTTCCGGAACAATTGGAGCAGCTGTTGAACTACGGGCAGAACGGCGGTGGACAAGCCATCGGGAAACTGGGCACAGGCGTGGCGTTTCAGGAAGGCGTGCCGCTGTTCAGCGAAGGACAGCTTCAGCAGACCAACCGCAACCTCGATGTGGCGGTGGTGGACACGACGCCGGTGGGCACGTACGCGGCGGTGGCCGGCGCCAACGGACTGGTGTCGCAAACGGGAACCATCGGTGTGGGTGCGCAGGGACGGTTGTCGGTGAACGGTCAGCCGCTGGCGGTGATTGGCCCGGATGGACAAGCTGTGCAGGGTGTGTACGCGGTCCGCAATCCGGCGTATCAGGGAACGAGCCTCTATGCGGCGGACGGCAAGCCGGACTGGGACGCGGCGGGCAATCCGAGTTACGTGTTCGAGAATGCGGCGGGTCAGGTGCTGGGTGCGCCCGGACAGCCGGGATTTGAGAACTGGGGCGTGCGCATTGGCACGCAGGACGATATGGGGTTGCACAGCTTCTTCCCGGTGGCCTACCAGTCACCGGAAGGCAACAATGGCATCGCCGTCACGCGGGACGGGCACTTTGACGTGACCGCCAACAACATTCTGGTGGACGCGAGCGGCAATGCGGTGCTGCCGGTAAACGCGCAGGGTCAGCCGTTGGTGAACGCACGCATCCAGATCAATCCCCAGTATCAGGGCACTGACCTGTTCGGCCCAAACGGGGGGCCGGTGACGGACAAGAACGGCCAGGCTTCCTACCGGATTGTGGACGTAAACGGAAATCCGCTGCCGGTGCAGGGGCGGCTTGGCACGGTGGACGTGGATGTAACGCAGCTCTCTCCGCTCGGGCAGACGGAGTTCATGGTCGGCAACACACTGGCGCCGGCATCGGTGCTGGCGCAGCTGCGCCCGGGGACCGGCACGCTCAAGCCGGGGGAGGAGGAACTGAGCAACGTGGACGTGACCTCCACCATGGTGAATATGATGGCCGTCATCAACAGCTATGAGGCGAATCAGCGCGTGCTGCAGACGTATGACACCGAATTGGACAAGGCCGTCTCGGACGTCGGCAAGGTGAACGCGTAAAGAACCGGAATTCCATCTGAGAAGGCGGTGTGAAGATGCAATCGTTGTGGACAGGGCTGTCCGCACTGCAGGCGAGTCAGCAATGGTTAAATCGCGTGGGGGACAATCTGGCCAACGAGGACACGGTCGGATATTCGGCGGACGAAGGGAGCTTCGCGGATACGTTCACGGCGCTCCTGAACCAGAGTGCGCCGGTGAACGCGGCGGCGGGCCGCATGACGCCGCCCAACTGGCGCGGCGGCACCGGGGTGATGGCGGTCAGCGAGGAAAAGGACTTCTCGCAGCTGCCGTTGCAGCGCACGGATAACCCGATGGACTTGGCCATCCAGGGGGACGGTTTCTTTGCGGTGCAGGGCGCGAACGGACAACTGCTCCTCACGAAGGCCGGCGACTTCACCTGGAGCGAGACGGCCAACGGCCAATTTGAACTGGCGACGCAGGCCGGGCAGCCGGTGCTGGATACGGCGGGGCGGCCCATCACATACAGCGGGACCAGTCAGCCCACGCTCGGCGTGGGGCCGAACGGGGATGTCACCATCAACGGCCGGAGCACGGGGCAGCGGCTGGCTCTGGTGACGGTGCCGCTGCCGGGGCAGCATCTGACGCCGGTGGACGGCAACGCGTACGTGGTGAACCCGGGCGTGGCGGTGACCGTGGCCAACCGTGGCAACACCAACACGGGCGGCCAGATTGAGCAGGGAATGCTCGCGATGAGCAACGTCGATTTGACGCAGCAGATGACCGACATGATTGCGGCCCAGCGGATGTTTGATTTGAACGCGGAGTCGGTGCAGATGACCAACCGCATGATGGGCGACGCGAACCAGATTCGCAGATAAACACGGCGGCCCGGTGGTCCGCCGAAGGCTTGATAGAATTGCAAATAGAAGTGGTTGGTGGGTTTGTCGCAGAACAACGACTGTGGATGGCGGTGGCAAACCCACCACGCTTTTCTGAAGGTCCCTTTTGGCACCTGGCGGTTTGGCGTGCTTTGCGCACTTGGGCAAACATCTTCAAGAAATTGGATTGGTTGCTGGAAACAAGCCGTAGATTTATAATGGGCGGTGTGCTAAGGGGGTACTATCTTGAATCTCCCAAATACCATTACACTATTTCGGTTTGTTCTTATCCCCGTTTATCTTTGGGCGTTTTATGGAACCGAAAGCGAGCACAAGGTCGGCGCGCTGTTCGTGCTGCTGGTGGCCGGCTTTACCGATATTCTGGACGGTTGGCTGGCAAGGCGCAACGGGCAGGAGACGCAGATGGGTCAACTGTTGGATCCGCTGGCTGACAAACTGATGCTCCTGTCGGTGTTGTTTTCCCTGCTGCAGTCCGGGCGCGTGCCGTGGCTGGTGGCGGGATTGCTGTTGTTCCGGGATGCGGCGATGATTGTCGGATCCGCGTTCTTTTATATCCAGGGCAAACGGGCGGTCCCCAAGGCGAACCGCTGGGGGAAAACCACCACGGTGGTGTATTATGTAACTATCTGCGCCGTGATGCTGCAGTGGCCGAGCAGCGACGCGGCCGAGGAGCTATTGTGGGTCACGGTGGTGCTGTCGTATATCACCACACTTCTGTACGTCGCCAGCATGCGGCTGATTGACGTGCGTCGACGTGTCCTGTAGCAACGGTCATCTTGCGCGTTCCCACGGCGTAAGCTTGTACGGGGGACGTGAGTACACCCGGTGCGGATCCGGCTGTGGCCGACAGACGGGATGGGCCGCCATCGGTCCTGCCGCAGCCGGTCCAACACCTATGCCAACCGGCGTCGAGAGCCGCTGCCGGGACTGACCTTATTATCTGCCGTGCCGGTGACGGTATGTCGGCAATCATTGGCGCAGCCGGAAAGGGCCGACCTCATCCGCTGCGGGATACATAAGGAGTGTGTACCTATGAGCGAATGGAAGCTGCCCATGTACCCGGAACAGATTCAGCAGTTGCTGGCGCACCGCTATCCGTTTCTGCTGATTGACCGGGTGACGGCTCTGGAGCCGGGGAAGTACGTGGAAGGATACAAGCTGGTGACCGCCAACGAACCGCAGTTCACCGGCCATTTCCCGAACTACATGGTGATGCCGGGCGTCCTGATGGTGGAAGCGATGGCGCAGCTCGGTGGCATTGCCGTGTTATCTTTACCCGAGATGCGGGGCAAACTACCCATGTTCGCAGGGATGGACGGCGTGCGTTTCCGCGGCCAGGTGCGGCCTGGGGATAAATTGGAGATGGCCATCACGATTGACCGGCTGCGCGGCACCATGGGCAAAGGCCACGGCGAAGCGAAGGTGGACGGGCAATTGGTGGTGGAAGCCAGCATCCTGTTTGCCATTACGGACGCGCCGACGGCGTGAATCGCTCCGCCAACACATAGGGACGGAATCCATGGGAGTTCCGGTGGCTCTTGTGCACGCATCTCCTGAGGGCGAGCCCCGCGATGTCAGAGTTCGCGCACGCGGGGCTCGGCGCGCCGCCCCATCAAAGGGCGGCCGCACTCAGGAGCGACCTCTCCTTTCCAATGCGACGATGGCGAGCACCAACCCGGTGAAATTCACGGCAAAGGTCAGCGCTTCGTACGTCGTCAACCGGCCTCACCCCCTTTCTTTCTCCGGGGAACGTTTCTCAAAAAGTCACTTGTACGAAGAACACAACTTCAATCAAAGTGGCGCAATTTCTTGAGCGCACGCTTTCGCCACGTTTTCACCGTTTCGGTTCCCACGCCGCACTGGACGGCCAGTTCATCGCAGGGAACGCCGTCCAGCAATGCTTGTATGGCCAGGCGCTCGCGCGGACTGAGCGGTGCGGCATCCAGCCAGAGCCGGTGAAACATGGCGTTCTCGGCACCCTCCGCCTGCGGACAACCGCCGACGAGAGTGCCCCATAAATCAAAGGCTCCATCCTCACCGGGAGCGACGGGCGCGTCCGCAGATACGGTGCGACTGCGGTACCGCCAATGGCGGCGCATGGCGGTGCGGACCGCGCCATGCACCTTCTTGCGGATGAAACCGGCGAACGGGACGCCGGTGCTGGCGTCGTACTGGCGCAGGGCGTGGAGGAACGCGGCGTACGCCTCCTGCAGCGCGTCCTCCCCGGATTCGGTGACGTAGCGTCGGGCGATTTTGCAGAGCAGCGGCCGGAACCGATGAAGCAGCGTTTCCATGGCCACAGGGTCGCCGGCCTGGGCGGCGCGGACACAATGGTCCAGATCATATGCATCCATGGCGGCTGACGTTGGCATGGGTCGGATCATCTCCTGAACAGGAGGCCGGCCTCCGACCTATTGCGCGCACCCAGAACGTAGCGCACGACGTGCTGCGACGGAAAACGAAAACTTTCGCACAAGTCTTCAAATTCTAGACATTCTATTGATGAGACAAGTCCACAACCGTATAATAATAGTTGCGTGAATTGACTTAATAAGGAATCATTGGGGGGAGTGACCAAAATTGTGATGAATCGCACATTTTCCGAAATCCCGGTGTACCTGAGCCGCAAGTCCATACCCCCGGCCTGCGAGTGGGCGCCACACGTGGTTGGGCTGCTGCCCACGTACGTGACCGGGTATGGCGGGAACGCCACGTGGATGTACATGCAGGACGGTCGCCAATTCATCGCGGGGATGCACACCAACCGGGCGTTCCGGCAAGTGGCGGGGTACTACGGGATTGATCTGGCGAGCATGCGGGCGCACTACGCGCAGGCGACCCAGCGCTCGCAGTGGGTTCCTCTGGTGCTGCGCGCGCGCCAGTTGGTCCTGTTCGCGTTCAAGGCGCGGATTCCGGCACTGAAAGGGGACGTGGCGACGGGCTACATCGCCACCACGGCGGTGGACCGGTACGTGGCGGACGTTCGCCCTGGTGACCAGCGCTGTGGGGAGTGGACGCGCATCACCCTCGCGTCCGGGCACGAGATTGTGGCGCCCACGCCGCTGCGGCGCTTTCAGGATCACCTGCACACCGCGGCGTATTTCTACATGTATCTGCAACTTCGCAAACTAATTTAACTCTCAGGCTGGTCCGCCGCATGCGGCCATACGTTTAACACGAACCCTCCGTCTGGTCGAATGCCCACGAACTCCGCTTCCGATGTGACACACTCTGCTTGGCCATTCGACCAGTCGGCCACCGACTGCAAAAACTCCGGCACGTCCTCTTCCGGCAACCGCACCTGAAACGACACATCCTCGGCGTAGACGGGGTCCAGCATGGCCAGGTTTCGCTGCGCCAGCTCATACTCAAACTTCCCGTAGTGGCTGTAGTCCAGCCGCACGGAGACCAGCACCATCCGCCGACACGTGAGCAGCGGGGTGTGATTGAGCACTTCCACCGTCGCGTCGGTGTACGCGTGGACGAGGCCGTTGGCGCCGAGCAGCGTTCCGCCGAAGTAGCGTGTCACCACCACCAGGGCGTTATGGATGGGACGACGCCGCAACACTTCGAGGATGGGGCGTCCCGCTGTGCCGCTCGGCTCGCCGTCGTCGGAGAAGCGCTCCACCGGCACGCCGAGCCCCACCCGGTACGCGTAGCAGTTGTGGGTGGCGGTCTTGTGTTCCAGGCGAATGGCATTGAGCGCCGCCTCCGCCTCCTCCACCGAGGTCACCGGCACCAGGTGGCCGATGAAGCGGGATTTTTTGATCACAATCTCATATTGGTTCGCCGTCTCCGGCGTGACGAACTCGGTTACCCGCGGCATGAATACCAGCCTCCTTCCACAGAGGTGAGCTTGGTGGCATCCTCCGACAATGCACCGTACGACAAAATCACGCGAACCTCAGTATACACCGCGCAGGGCGAACGGAGAAATTGAAGAAATATTTGTGGTGATGTAACATATCCGGACTCGGCTCCGTCTATCTATAGGGTGGATAGCGTGGTTGTCCCATCTGTGGGCTTTTCACATCACCTGCATGCCAAAGTCACTCAACTGGATGGGAATCGCTGGGGCTGGCATCCACACAGGAATGATTTAGGGCTTGCGTACAGGCCCATCCTATTGCAGAATGTTCTTGCGCAAGCCGCACTGGAGCTTTTGGCAGGCGCAACTGATGAAAATCTTTACTCTGCCAAGGGTTTTCAGTATAATACGCTCATGTGATAGACTTGGTTGCCGTTTCTCCAGACCATACATAATGAAATGCGGCAGAGACAGGTACCAGACAAAAATGCAAAATTCCGCGAAACAAAAAGGAGATTTGCGATTTGTGTCGTAATCTCTCAAATGAACGTCAGAAATGACGGGGCTTTTCATGGGTTTACAACCGCCATTTGGCGTGAGATCAGCGCACTGAAGGGAGGGATGCCGTCCTGCGGTCGGCACCTCGGAAGGCGCTTGGCGTGCCGTGACGGAAACGCGTCGGACGGAGCGCAAGCGTGGAAGTCGCAGGCATTGCGAAGATGGCTCCGAGAGGGTTGAACGCGGGGGCGTAGACGAGAAACAGAGAAAGGTGACTCGTCACCAATCCTTTTCAGTAAAGCATTCAAGTAGTTCATTTGGTTATTCAAGGAGGAGAAACAGACTTGAAACGTACGCTTACAGGCATCGCTGCGGCGTCGATGGTACTTGGTGCCTTCGCGCCTGCAGCATTCGCAGCTACGTCAACCAGCTACAAAGTTGCTGGACAACTGCCTATCATTGTGAACGGCAGTGTTCTGTCTAATCCGTACGAGCTGACGGCTCAGGATTCCGGCAACACCACCGGTTTCTTCCCGGTTTACTACTTCAACCAAGCGCTGAACAAGATTGGCTTCACGGCTACTTGGAACGGCACGACTCGCACGTGGGCTATTAACGCGCCGGGTGTCGATGCTTCCAAGATTTCCATCCCTGGCGGTGTTGGCACGGGTAACACCACCATCACCGTGAACGGAACTGTTGTGAAGAAGATCAACACCTTTGCTGCGAAGGATCCGGCCGGCGGTAAGAATGCGCAAGCGACCACTTACTTCCCGGCTTACTACATCGACGAAGTGTTCAACCAGCTGGGTGCAACGGTTTCCTTTGACGGGACCAAAGGTTTGACCATCACGGGTGGAACGTCCACGTCGACTGGTGCAGGATCCATTTCTGCGCCGAGTTTCACCGGTCAAAAGGTTGGTACAGGTGCGCAGGCTACTCCGGCAATCTCCTTCGGTGATCCTGTCACGGTTTCCGCGACCTTGACGGATCCGAATGGCAACCCGCTGGTCGGTGTCAATGCGCTGCTTGACGTGGTGTACTATGGCGGCGGTGCTCCGACGGTGAAGGACGCCAATGGCAACATCTTGTCTGCCACCAACGTGACCACCAGCGACGGCGCTGCATTCCAGTATAAGGTTCCGACGAACTCTGCTGGTGTGGCTTCCGCTCAAATTAGCGTTGGTGCAAACTTGAGCGCCAGCTACATGATTCGTTTTGAAGCGCCTTATAACATTGCGGGCACGACGAGCACGCTGAAGTCCTCCAAGGGCTATCTTTCCTTCGTTCCCGCGAACAAGCTGGGCATCACGCCGTTGGCTACCTCTACCAATCCGTTTGAAGCGACTGTGTCGAGCGGTTCCGACAGCACGGCTGGCGTTGTGCCTGTAACGGTCGTCATTCCGCCGAACAGCGCAACCGCGCAAGCTGGTGTGCCTGTTACGTTCCATTTTGTGAATGCTGGTCCGGCGTTCTTCTCCAGTGCAAACGGCGGTTCGATTGGAACCAATGACCAGACCGTTTACACCGATTCGAATGGTGTTGCTACTGTCTATGTGGATGCTGCATCCCTCGGAGATGCAACCATTGAGGCGAGCGCAACCAACTACAGCAGTGTCCAAACGACCATTCACTGGAGCCAGGCTGGCATCGTGAACAAGTTGGACAACAAGACGGCGAGCGGTTATCAAACCTCACCGTCCACGGATGTCTACAACGCCAACCTGGGTGACAATGTGACATTCCAGGCAACGGCTGAGGACGAAAACGGCAACCCGGTAGCCAATGCGCAACTGTTGATTGCAAACAGTGAATTGAATGGCGACGTGAATCACCCGCTCAATTCTGCGCATGGTGGGTATGTGGACAGCAACGGGAATACGACGGACTTCCCGAATGTTAGCGTGCTGAACCTGTCAGGTAGCACCAACCCGTCCACGCTGGGTGAAGTCGTGACGACGGATGCTTCCGGTAACTTCAGCTTCACTGTGAACGACTACAAGCTCTACAGCGATGGCTACTACGTATACAGCATCCAGGGTGGCGTAGTTCAGGATCTGCTGTGGGCCACTCAGGTTAACTGGCAGTCCGGCACCAACCTCAACTACATTGGTATTGCCGGTGCGGCTGGTGAAATCAAGTACGATAGCAACTCTGTCACTGGCTTGACGGGGCAAGCATCCCTGACCTACACGCCGACCAATGTCACGGTTGTCCGCTTCGCGGGCTTTGTCGGTAAGGAAGCGCCGCTGGGCGACGGACTGAACCAGACCTACACCCTCTCTACCACGGGTGAGCAGGATGCAGCTATCTGGGGCGTCCATGTGGACAGCAAAGCCAGCGGTGTTCCGGCTAGCGACTATGTACAAGATCCGGATGGCGGATATTGGTATCAGCTCAATCCTGGCCAACGGGGTGTCGGCAGTATTACCCTCCGGGTTGCACAGGAATCGAGTGGTTCGAACCTGTTTGACGTCTATGTCAACGGTACGTTGATTGGTACCAACACGCAAACCGGCTGGGACAACACGTCGAACGGCGGCGACGGTGAATACCAGGGCACTGTGAAGTTGGCGATGGCGGACGATGACAACGGAAGTGCAACACTAACCGTTTCGTCCTCCGGCAAGACGGCGACCGCACAGATTAACTTCAATGGTGGCCTGCCGTTTGAAACCGAACAGGTGACGCCGCAAATTGTGCTGACGAACGGTCAGTCTCAAGACCTGTCGTTCACGCTGGAAGATGACAACGGCAACCCGATTGCGAATACGCTTGGCGCCATCCAGTTCGCGGATTCTCCGGATCTGTGGGTAACGAAGATTAATGGGGTTGCGCTGACGATGAACCAGTCTGGTGGTAGCCTCGGCACCGGTTCTGCGGCAGAACCGACTCCGATTCCGCTGTGGGATACCACGAATGCAAGCGAACAACCGCTTACGAACGGCAAGCTGGGTTACAACAGCGTCAACGTCGCAGGCGTTGGTTCCTGGTCGCCAAACGGCAGCACGAATACGGTCTACGCGTACTCTGATTCGAACGGTAAGATTACGCTCACCCTGCAAGATGGTGCAGTCTCCTACTGGAGTAACGATGCAATTGCCGGCGGTGGCAGCGTCGTCTCTGCGCCGAATGCAACGGGCAGCGTAATCACTGAAAAGATGTGGTCGCCAGTCGGCAACGAGACCAACATCGAAGCGGATTCGAGTGCACCGAAGGCGCAGCTGGTTATCCGTCAAGCGAACCCAGGTTCCGGTGCTGCTGCATGGACTCAGGTGGGTGTCATCACGTTCGTCGGTCCGTAAGGCAACAATAGCTCACTTGATGGCTCCGCTCAGCCGAGTTGCATCATAGTTCCGAACCCGTCGAACCTGTCGGTGGACCGCCGACTCTGTGACTGTGTCGTTTGATCAGGACAGTCAACTGGGGCGGCGGAGGATGTCACCTCTGACTGGGCGGCAAACGGCACGACGTCGACGGTTCGGAGCGGTCTGGCGGCAAACACCTATCAGGTGGTGCTGGTTTACGGAGTAAATGGTCAGTTCTATACCAGCAATTCGGTGACGTACACTCAGAACTGAGCTTTTGCTCAGAGCCGAGCCAGGGAACATGGATTGCTGAGAAAATCGAATGGGAAGTCCGGAGGTCGGCGAGCTATCTGCCGGCGAGTCGGACTTCCCTTTTTTGGTGCACAAGTGACTTACCATATTATGAGGCGTTTCTCTTAATGAAACGCGGCTCAGCGGCCTACCTCGTTTCTACGGGCTCTGTAGGGTACGGAGGTACAGAAGACAAGGGTCTACTGCCAACGACCCCCTGAGCACTGACTGGGATAGCCAGGTGCAGTCTGTACAATCGTCCAATCCGGCTGTTGCTATAAGCAGATATTAAATTCCTGGATACTGATATACACAATGTTCCGGATACAGTGAGCCTGATGTGGAACATACGACGTAATGCCGACTTGTCGACAATGAGGGAAGAAAAGGCGATACCGGTCGGTGTGTTAGATTTGGTTGGGCAATACTACCGTGAGATGAAGGAAGCAGGTGTATAGCGCATAATAAAAGTGCAGAACACCGCAACGTAAAAATGCAGACTCGGTGCGGTGCCTGCGGATAGTGAATAGGCACTTGCAACACCACTCTTCCAACTCTACCCTAGGGTTTGGCGAAGAACACCTGGGGAGATGAGAGAGGATGTTGAAAGTGCCACAGCAGCAGTATATCAAGTTTCTCTACGAGAATGGGGACTGTTCGATTTCCGAAATTGCCAAGTCTCTGGGAATCAACTGGCGTACCGCCAAGAAGTACGCCATCAAGGACGACTGGAATGAGCCCTTGAGGAAGCGCCGGAAACGGTACCCCATTCTCGGTCCGTACCCTGACATCATCGATACATGGCTGACGGAGGAGCAGTCGCTGCCCCGCAAGCAGCGACAGCCAAGCGAATCTTTGACCGGCTGTGTGAGGAGCACGGGTTCGAGGGCAGCCGTCGGACCGTCCAGCGGTACGTGGCCCAGCGTCGCAAGGAGCTCAAACTCGAGCGTGCCGAATTCTACGAGCGGCTGGAGCACCCGGGTGGCGAGGCACAGGTGGACTTTGGGACGGCCTACGTGGGATAAGCTGGGCAGTTTGTGGAGCGGAAAGTGCTGGTGATGTCGTTTCCGTTCAGCAATGCCGCCTTCGCCTTCCCGGTCCGTGCGGAGAACACGGAGTGCTTCCTGGAGGCGATGAAACGCATATTCCAGCGGATAGGAGGTGTGCCGAGAAAGATCTGGTTCGACAATCTGTCGGCGGCGGTCGTCTCGATTGACAGGGATGGGGGACGAACGTTTACCGACCAGTTCCTGCGGTTCGCGGTCCACTACCGGTTCCAGCCGGAGTTCTGCAACCCATACAGCGGCCATGAGAAGGGGCATGTGGAGAATAAGGTGGGATACAGCCGTCGCAATTGGCTCGTGCCTCCTCCCGTGTGCGATACCGACACCGAGCTGGGCGTATCTGGCCCGTAAATCAGGGGCCGATATGGAACGCCCGCATTACGCCAAGAACGAGCGTATCGCCGACCTGTGGGAAAAGGAGCGTCCAAAACTGCTCGCGTTACCGGCCACGCCGTTCGAGGTGTTCCGCCTGGAGGCTGCACGTCTGAACAAGTACCGGGAATTGCGGTTTGAGAAAGCCACCTACCCAATGCCGCAGTGCCGGGCGCTAGAGGCGGTGCTGCTGAAAGTGAAATGGGACGAAATCGAGGTCTTGTCGAGCGACGGGGAATACCGGGTCTTGGGGACGCTTCCACGGCCTTATGCGGACAAGCCCATTACGATTGAGTGGACCGCCGTGTTCGACGGATACCGGAGGAAACCGCGGTCAGTGATGTACTCGGACCTGGCGAGATACATGCCTCCTTCAGTACGCGCCTTCATACAGGTGGAGGATGTCGAGATGAGAAAGGCCCGTATCGCCCTCGTTCGTCGCCTGCTGGAGAACCACGAGATGGCCGATATAGGCGCGGCACTCGATACGGTGGCGGGCCATTTCAGCCCGGAAGCTGTCCTCGAGCACACCCTATACACCATGAAACACCCCGAGTTTCGGCCTGAACCGTTGGTGGAGTCGCACACCCCGGTGGAGATTCACGGGCACATGCCCGACTTGCGGCAGTATGACGCCATTCCGGGGGTGAGCAGGTCATGAAACAGGCGTTGGCGGACGCATGCAAGAGTTTGCACCTGGGGTATGTGATGCCAGGCTGCCCCCCGCACTGGTGGACCGCCTCGTGCACCATGCACACGTGCCGGCCTTCACCGGCGAGAGTTACCGTCTGCAGCATGCGTTATCTGAAGTGAAGTCGTCGTAATCTTCAGAGCTGCAGTGCCTATGCACAAATCCGTGTCGTTTCTCTGCACTTTTTGCTTGCGAAAAACAGATTGCGAACGAATCTGGAAGTGTAGCAGGAGATTTGGATAGAGAACGTGGAGTCGATTGATTTGGACAACGGAGTACAGGTGATTCGGATTGGGAGGATGCTGGACAATCCCCGCCAACATTTCCTTACTCCACCAACAACTATTGCCAATCTGTCGTTGGAAACGTGACCGGTTTCACGCTATGATTTTTCCCAAACGTATTGTAATCTAAACGGTATGATATGAAGGAGCATGATTGATAATCATCAAACGACTCTGCCCTCACGATTCATGGAGCAGATGTCAGGTGATTCGGCGTGTTCAGAACTCTATTGACACTTGCGAATAGATCATTGAGAAACCAATCCGCTGGTAACAGACATGGACAAGGAGTGCATGGTGTTACATGAACAAGGAACGATTAAATCAAGTGAAAGCCGCGATTCTCACGCTTTCATCACTGGCTTTCTTGGCGGGGTGTGGGCTAAACGGCAAACAGGTGGCGACTTCACTGCCTCCGGAAGCTGTGGCGGTGCAGACGGTGCACCTGTCGAAACAGTCCATCGGCGATACATTTATTGGATCTATCACACCGTATATTCAGACCACTTTATCTCCCGGAGCCAGTGGAACGCTGGCGGAGCTGGATGTGCGGGCCGGTTCAGTGGTCAAAGCGGGACAGGTGTTGGGGAGACTGAGTGATGTGACCGCAGTTCCGGCGCAAAACGCGGCAGATCAGGCGGCGGCGGCGCTGGCCAGCGCCGAAACCCAGTACCAGGATGCACTGGCCTTGTACAACGATAACATGAATGCGGAACAACAAGTGACCAACGCTCAGAACGCGGTCGATGAGCAAAAGGCGGCCCTGCAAACGGCCCAGATAAATCTGCAAAAGGCTCAGCTTCAGGCGCAGGCTTCGTTGAATGGCGGCGGTACACCCCAGGATGAGCAGGCTTTACAGGCGGTGGTGACGGCAGATCAACAAGCGGTGACGTCGGCTACCAAGCAGCTTGAGCTGGCGCAAAGCAACTTACAGATCCTTCAGCAAACGCTCGATGATGCCAAGGCGCAGTACGGGTCCATCACGAGTGCGCAGGTACAGCAGGCGTATCAGGCTTATCAGGACGCACTGAACCACTACAATTCTTGGCAGAAGGGGGCATTTGCAGGAACCAACCCCTACAGCGCCGAGCTGACTTCCACGCAAACGGTGTATCAGGCCCTGAGCAACGGTTATAACACGCTGCAGCAGGCGCAGCAGAGTTACAATCAGGGGCTTCAGGCGGTCAGCCAAGCCAGCTCTGCGCTCGCGAGCGCCCAGGCCAACCTGTCAACCGCCCAGAAGAACCTGGCGGACGCGAATCCCGACAGCAATACCAATCAGGCGCAACAGATCCAGCTTGGGGTGGCGGCGGCCCAGGCCTCGCTGAAGCAGGCGCAGGCTCAGTATAACGCGGCGGTAACGTCGCTCCAGTTGGCCAAACAAATCGCCAGCGACAAAACCCAAGCCAAGGCCAATCTGGACAGCGCCCTGAATGCGCTGCGCCAGGATCAGGTGAATGTACAGACTGCAAACCGCTCTTTGCAGGCACAGGTTCGAAATGACGAAGTGATTTCACCGATTTCTGGTTACGTACAAGCGGTGGGGGCGCAGGTGGGGCAAAGCGTCGGGCCACAAACGAGTCTTGTCACCATTGCTTCCATGTCACCCGTGATGGCGACAGTGCAGGTGCCGGAGACGGACATCGGCAAGGTGCACAAGGGAAGTCAGATGAACGTGTTCGTGCCGACGACGGACCAGACATTGAACGGACACGTGCTCGACGTGCATCCACAGTTGGATAGCACAACGAACCAGTACCCGGTGGACATTCAAATTGACAGCTCTGGCAACAATCTGCTCCCCGGCATGGCTGTGCAGGCCCAGATGCAGAGCCAGGCATCGAAGCCGGTCATTCTCGTCCCTGCAGACAGTGTCCTGAGCCTGCAAAGCGGAGCAAACGAAGTGTTTGTTGTGCGAAACGGACACGCGTACAGCAAGATGGTGCAGGTTGGGAATATGTCAAGCACTCAGTATGAAATCATATCCGGACTCGCCGTGGGCGATCAATTGGTGGTCCAGGGTCAGAACCTGTTGTCTGATGGAGATGCGGTGAAAGTGGTGTCGACGGACGGTTCAGCAAGCAACGGCAGCACCAAAGCGGCGTCGTAGAGGTACGTGCACGTCATCTGTCTGTTTTCTGAAGGCAAAGGAGAGTAGACCGTGAAAATCACAGATTTATCGATTCGTCGCCCGGTCACCATCACCATGCTGATGATTGCCGTAGTCATTGTCGGAGCGTTTGCCGTCTTTGAGCTGCCGCAAGAGCTGTTTCCGACGCTGAACCTGCCGGTTGCCGCGGTGACGACCTCGTGGCCGGGGGCATCCCCAGAGGAAATGGAACAGCAGGTCACGAGACCTGTGGAACAGGCGCTGCAAAGTCTGCCGGGCGTGTCGGAAATCGACTCCACCTCCACACAGGGGAGCAGCCTGGCGATTGTCCAGTTCAACTACGGTGTGGATATCAATCAGGAAGTCAATCAGATGCGCAGTGTGGTCTCGCGCGTTCAGAACCAGTTGCCCAGCGACGCGGATGCGCCAGAGGTACAACAGTTCGATCCCACGAATCTGCCCATCATGACGCTGGCCCTGTATGGCTCGGCTTCTCAATCAGATTTGAGCGATATTGCCCAAAACATCGTGCAGCCGGCTCTGCAGCATTTGAATGGTGTTGCCTCAGCCAGTACGACGGGTGCCTTGACCCGCCAAATTACTGTGCAGGTAGATCCGGTCAAGCTCAACCTCTATCACTTGTCTATCACTCAGGTAGCGCAGGCGCTGTCGTCTGATAACGTATCTGCCGATGCAGGGCAAATGCAAAAAGGATCTATGCTCATTCCAATGCACGTGAATGGTCAATTCACCTCTCCGGATCAACTGCTCGACGTGCCCATCAGCACCGGCAAAGGCACCATCCGTCTGGGCGATGTGGCCGATGTTCAATCCGGGTTCAAAGATGTTACATTGGTTTCGTCTGTCAACGGACAACCGGCTGTGGGGCTGACCATCACGCAGGCGAGTGGCGCAAACACCGTACAGGTATCGAATGAGGTTCACCAGGCAGTGGCGCAACTGCAAGGCCAATTGCCAAAAGGTGTCCATCTCATCATTCAGGAAGATAACGCGCAGACCATCCGCGACACCATTAACACAGTTGTCAACCACACGATACTGGGCTTCGTCTTCGGTGTGCTGGTGATTATGTTTCTTCTCCGCAGCCTGCGGACGACGGTGGTTGTGGCGGTGGCCATTCCGATTGCCGTGTTGTCGACATTCATGTTGATGTACGCGGCGCGTCTGTCGTTGAATTCCATCACTCTTGGTTCTCTGGCGGTGGGTCTCGGATCCCTGGTTGACTTTTCGATTGTTGTGTTGGAGAGCATTTTTCGTGCGAGACAGTCGGGCCTTGATTCCATCGAAGCGGCGCGGCGTGGGACACAAGAGGTGGGCCTTGCCGTTGTGGTCGCCGCGATTGCTCAGATTTGCGTTTTTGCACCGTCCATATTCGTCCCTGGCATCGCAGGGCAGTTTTTCCGCCCGCTGTCCTTGACGGTCAGTTTCTCCCACATCGCGGCGCTGTTTGTCGCGCTGACCTTCACGCCGATGCTGGCTTCACGCTGGCTGCGTGGTCGCCGCTTCGAAATGGAGGAAACGGTGCCTGGGAAAGACGCTCCGTTTCGCATTTGGGCGCCGTTTGACTGGTTCGGGCGCGGGATGCATGACCTCAACCAGGCTTATCGCCGCGTCTTGACCTGGGCGTTGGGGCACCGGAAGACAGTGGTCATCGGTTTTGCCGCCACGATGTTGGCGAGTTTCATGATGGTTCCGTTGATTGGCTTCGAATTGGTCCCCAACGTCGCGGATAATACGATGTCCATCTCCGTAACGCTCGCGAACGGAACGGACCTGGCGACCACAGAATCCGTTGTGAAGCAGGTAGAGGCCCTGGCAAAAAAGAATATGCCGGGCATTGAATCTGTCTATACTCAAGTCGGTGGGGCATCTTACGGAACTGGCGCGCAAACGAACACGGCGACCATTGATTTGACGTTTAATCCACAAGAAGCGAAACAGATTGCCACCATGGCGAACCGTTTTTCAAACCAGGTCGCCAGCATTCCAGGTGCGCAGATTTTGGTGACCCCGGGTACGGCCAACAGCGGACCAGGCGCCAGCAATTCGGTGCAGGTGCAGGTGCAAGGTCCTGACATGAAGACGTTGGAGATTCTCAGCAATCAGGTGGAAGACATTATGAAGAAGACACCTGGTCTTGAGTACGTGAACAATTCTTTGGCACAGGGGACACCGGATTATCAGCTGAACATTGATCACAACGCCCTGGCCAGATATGGACTCACCGCACAACAGGTGGAGTCGGCGTTGCGAACGGCAATTCAGGGAACCGTCGCATCCTCTTTCTACCAGGGGGATGAACAGACGGATATTGTGGTGCAGCTGCCGGAGTCGTTTGCGCGGGACATCAACCATCTCTCCGAGATTTCGGTGATGAACAGCCAGGGAAGTCTTGTTCCCATCCTGCAGGTCGCGAGCTTGACCACATCGCAGGAACCACCGCAAATCAGTCATGTGAACGGCGAGCGATCCGTCACGGTTTCGGCCACTGTGTATGGTGTCACTTCCGGACGAATCCAGGCTCAGTTGATGAAGGACTTTCAAACCATGCGCATTCCGTCCGGCTACAGTGTGGGATTTGGACAAAACGGAAAATTTCTCTCGAATACTCTGGTTGATCTTGGGCTCAGTGTTGTGTTTTCAATATTGCTTCTCTATATGGTGATGGCCAGTTTGTTCGAATCGGTGCTGACACCGTTCGTGATTATGTTTTCACTTCCGCCGACATTCATTGGTGCTGCACTTGGCCTGTTGTTGACCCATCGCTCGCTGAACATTGATTCGGCGATTGGCGTCATCATGGTGATGGGGCTGATTGCGAATAACGCGATTGTTTTGGTGGACTACACGAATCAACTGCGGGCAACGGGGATGTCACTTCGCGATGCGTTGTTGATGGCGGGTCCCATTCGTCTGCGACCCATTCTCATGTCCACTTTGACCACTGTGCTTGCGATGATGCCGCTCGTCATCGGCTATGGCACGGGGGCAGAGACCATGGCTTCAATGGCCACTGTCATCGCGTTTGGCCTCACGTTCTCTACGCTGGTTACACTGGTACTGGTACCGGTGATGTACGTCATTCTCGACAACTGGATCCAGCGTATCCGGCGTTGGACTCACCGAGGCCCACGCATTGCTAGGTCATCGCCCGATTCGACACTCAATGTTTGATGGGGTGTACCCCGCTCGGTGGCTGGACACGACAGGTATCCAACGAGGAGAGCCACCATGGATGAAGTGAACTTCCATTGGAGAGGGGCGGGCCTTTGTGAATTGCACCTCCGTAAGTGGACATGCGGTCAACAAGATGTGTGATGAACTCTACTTTACGGGGGTGCTTTTGGGGGCAATGTATAGCGTGCTCGACCAAGCGGCTACATCACTGCCCCCTTCGCTTTGCCACATGGCCATCTTTGGCCACATAACCCGTGACGAAAAACTCACTCTCGTTAATAATCTTCCGCGTTTTCTCAAAAAATAAACTAGGCTTAAATAATGCAGTATTGAAATAGTGAGAAAATTAGTACTATAATACCGGAGAGCGGCTTTTCGCTGCTTGTCATTCATTCTTTCTTCAGCTCATGTCTCGCTCTGACGCTCATGTGGGTAGGGGGGCCATTTTGACTCTTTACATGCTGAGGGGGCGAACAAGCAGACGGATGTCAACAGGTGGTTAAAAGGGGGAATTGTGATGAACAGTCTGAAATCAACATGGACCTCAATGGCAGGTGCTAGTTCGAGGAACGCTGCGGCCGGCGGAAATCAAGTGTCTCTAAAACGTGCACTCACAGGTATTGCGGCAGCATCTGTTGTACTCGGTTTGTTCTCACCGGTGGCGTTCGCGGCTTCTTCAGGATTGACCAAAGCCAGTCAGCTGCCCATTGTGGTAAACGGCACGGTATTATCCAATCCATTCGAAATGACGGGCAAAGATTCAGGGAACACCACCGCATTCTTTCCGGTCTACTACTTCAACCAAGCATTGAACAAACTTGGCTATCAAGCGACCTGGGATGGTGTAAATCGCATTTGGGCCATCACGGCGCCTGGTGTCACCCCGGCTTCGGTGGCCGGTGGCGTCGGAAACGGGAACACCACTGTCACCGTCAATGGTACGGTTGTGAAAAAGTTCAACACCCAGGTTGCCAAGGATCCGGCTGCCGGACCGTCCGCACAACCAACCACCTACATGCCGGTGTACTACATCAACAACGTCCTGGAAGCCATTGGCGTACAAGGATCCTGGAGCGGCTCCAATGGGTTGAGTCTAACTGGCGGCCCAAGCACATCTACGGGTGTGGGTTCCATCAGTACAGTGACTTGTACGGGGCAAGCCCTCGGGACCGGATCGCAAATGCAACCGGCAACCTCTTTTGGGAAACCAATTACGGTTTCGGTGAAGTTGACAGATCCCGATGGGAATCCGCTGGTTGGTGTGAACGCTTTGTTGGATTTGGTCTATTATGGTGGCGCGCCCACCGTGACCGATGCAAACGGCAATACGTTGTCCGCTCAACAGGTGAGTACAAGCGATGGGGAAGCATTCCAGTACAAGGTTCCTACGAACCAGGATGGGGTGGCGAGTGCCAACGTTTCTGTTGGAACGAATATATCTGCTGGTTATTTGGTACGATTTGAAAGCCCTTACAATCTAGCTGGTTCAACGGCAACCTTGAAATCTGACAAGGCCTACATAGGATTCGTCGCGCCGAACCACCTGGGCATTTCACCGTTCGCGACAGCAGCGAGTCCGTTTCAAGCCAGTGTTTCCGGTGCAAGCAGTGGCACTGCAGGACTCGTACCTGTTATCGTGGTCATCCCACCGAACAGTACAACCGAACAAGCGGGCGTACCCGTTACATTCTCACTGTCTAACAATACAGCATCCGCTTTCTTCTCCACCATGACTGGGGGGTCAATTGGAACGAGTCCACAAACGGTCTACACCGATGAAAATGGTGTAGCAACGGTTTTGGTCAATGCCAGTTCCATCGGTCTCGTCGAGGTTACAGCCAGCGCGACCAACTATAGCGACGTTCACACGCTGATCAGTTGGTCACAACCCGGTATTGTGAACAAGTTGGACAACAAGACGGCGAGCGGTTATCAAACTTCTCCGTCCGACAATGTTTACAATGCCAACCTGGGCGACAATGTGACATTCCAGGCAACGGCTGAGGACGAAAACGGCAACCCGGTAGCCAATGCGCAACTGTTGATTGCAAACAGTGAAGTGGATGGCGACGTGAATCACCCGCTCAACTCTGCGCACGGTGGGTATGTGGACAGTAACGGGAATACGACGAACTTCCCGAATGTCAGCGTGCTGAACCTGTCAGGTAGCACCAACCCGTCCACGCTGGGTGAAGTCGTGACGACGGATGCTTCCGGTAACTTCAACTTCACCGTGAACGACGACAAACTCAAAAACGACGGATACTACGTATACAGCATTCAGGGTGGTGTAGTTTCGAATCTGCTGTGGGAAACGCAGGTGAACTGGCAGACTAGTACAAATTTGAACTATATTGGTATTGCGGGTGCTGGCGGTGAAATTAAATACGACAGCAATGCCATCACGGGTCTGACCGGCCAGGCGGCTTTGGGCAACTACCAAATGAACTCAATCGTTGTACGTTTCGCTGGATTCGTTGGCGATGACGCGCCACTGGGCGCCGGATTGAATCAGACTTACACCCTTTCCACCACGGGTGAGGCGGATGCAGCCATCTGGGGTGTCCATGTGGACAGCAAGGCGAGCGACGTTGCTGACAGCAACTACGTGGCTGACCTGGATGGTGGCTATTGGTATCAATTGAATCCGGGACAACGCGGTGTGGGCAGCATCACGCTGCGCGTGGTACAAGATGCGACGAATTCGAATCAGTACGACGTTTACATCAACGGAATCCTGATTGGGTCCAACACGGAAACTGATTGGAACGACAGAAGTAACGGCGCGGATGGAGAGTACCCGGGTACCGTGAAGTTGGCCATGGCTGATGACGATTCCGGCAGCGCAACGCTCACGGTATCCTCATCCGGCAAGACGGCGACCGCACAGATTAACTTCAATGGCGGTCAACCGTTTGAAACCGAAGGGGTTACTCCGCAAATTGTGCTGACGAACGGTCAGTCTCAAGACCTGTCGTTGACGCTGGAAGATGACAACGGCAACCCGATTGCGAACACGCTTGGCGCCATCCAGTTCGCGGATTCCCCGAATCTGTGGGTAACCAAGATTAATACGGTTCCGTTGACGATGAATCAGTCTGGTGGTAGCCTCGGCACCGGTTCTGCGCCAGAACCGACTCCGATTCCGCTGTGGAATACTGCTGGAACTGAACAGCCGCTTACGAACGGCAAGCTGGGTTACAACAGCGTTAACGTCGCAGGCGTTGGTTCCTGGGCGCCGAGCGGTGGAAATACAACCACGGTCTACGCGTACTCTGATTCGAACGGTAAGATTACGCTCACCCTGCAAGATGGTGCAGTCTCCTACTGGAGCAATGATACGATTGCCGGCGGTGGTAGCGTTGTCTCTGCACCGAATGCAACGGGGAGCGTAGTCACTGAAAAGCTGTGGTCGCCAGTCGGCAACGAGACCAACATCGAAGCGGATTCGAGTGCACCGAAGGCGCAACTGGTTATCAGTCAAGCGAACCCAGGTTCCGGTGCTGCTGTATGGACTCAGGTGGGGGTCATCTCGTTCATCGGTGCGAACAACGGCGGTACTACAACGGGTCAAAGCAACTGGATTAGCAGTGCATCCGCGAAGTTTGACGGTCTGCTGGAGACAGCCATTCAAGCGACGGTTGATCCGGCGGTCACGAGCGTGCTGGTGGTGGATCAAACCAACGGCAAGGAGCTCGGACCCCTTTCAGCGAGCAACGGTAGCGTGAGTGGTAATCTGCTCGGTGCAACCAAGGGCGATGTGCTGGTCCTGACCCCGTACGAAGGGACCACGGCTGGTACAGCGTTGAGCATTACTGTTCAATAACGTCTGTGATCAGTGAGGGCGGGGAGAGAGCAAAGGCTCTCTCCCATACCCTTCAATGGAGCAAAGGGGCCGCTCGGAAATTCGTTTCAGCTAGCCAGGATACAGCCGATGAGGTTCCTGTGACCCTGTCGTAACCATAGCGTGCATGCAATGGGTTGAGGCGTCTGCGGTCAATGACGCGATAGGCCGCAGGCGCCCTCCTTGTTGGTGCCGTTTAATTCACTGGAATCAACGTTCAATCAGCCCCTGTGTCGCTACCACTCCTCATCCTCTCCAGTCAAAACTTGAAGCCGTTTCGTGAGAACGAAAGTGTGATCCCCCGATAATCCACATACCCCTGTTGCGGGCGTACGACCCGCGGGCTTTTCCGCACCGAGGCCACACACTCCACGGCATCTTACCTTGACCCTTGTCAGACACCTACGTTGCACGGGCAAATTAAATTGATTGATAAATGTTTTTTCTGCGAATCATTTTGTGCTATAATTTCCGCCGTGGCCTTTAATTTCGCATGATAGGTTATGGGCTCTCAAACTTACTACAAAAACGGTCAAACAGACCTACGTGCGCCATTGCGCACCTCAGAGGCAGAGGGGAGTGATGCAGTGCTTGACTCGCGTCTCCGGATTGAGTTGTTGATGTCGTATCGCCGCTTGCAGCTGCAATTCAAGGCGACCGCGAGAGCATTCGCGGCACGAGTCGGTTTAACCGAGTTTCATCTTTTCGTGTTGTCCGCATTGGTAGAACACCAAGAGATTAGTTTACGTCAACTTGCGGAACTCATTGCCACCTCGGAAAGTCAAGCCAGCGTGACGGTGGATGAGCTGGTGGAACGGGGATGCATACATCGTGTGCGCGCAAAAGAGGATCGCCGACGCTTGGTTCTCCGGCTGAGTGAAACCGGGGAGGGCCTGTTGCGCGATGTATTCGGAGAGAACTCGCCCTTTCAACGGATGATGACGCGTGTCATGGACATATCCGAAGAAGAGGCGAAATTCCTGATTCATCTCAATCAACGAATTTTGGTGAATTTACAACGAGAGGGAGTGGGCCATTCGTGAGTGCGAAAGGGCGGAAGATCATCTTGACCATTGTCGCCGTCGTGGTTGTCGTCGGCGCGTTGGTCGGCGCTTGGATCTACCATCAATCCCAACTGTATTTATCCACGGATGATGCGTATATAGACGGGCGTGAGATTGTCGTATCCGCCTCCGCGTCAGGACAATTAGAAAATTGGTCTGGGCACGAGGGAGCTACGTTTCAGCAGGGCAGTACGGTAGGACAGATTGAAGCGCGCACGGGTGATGCGACATCAACGGTTCCCATTCCTATTCCGGCCAATGCGACCATCGTGCAAAATGACGCGGTGGATGGTGAGTTCGTCTCTGTGGGAACGCCGCTGGCGTACGCATACAACATGAACGACCTGTGGGTCACCGCCAACGTCAAGGAAAAACTGATACATACTTTCGCGGTGGGAGCCCCTGTCGATATTACGGTGGACGCTTATCCGGGCGTGGTGCTGCACGGGAAGGTTGTACGCATCGGCCTTGCGACTGCCAACACGTTTTCACTGTTGCCGACGGAAAGTACCAACGCGAACTTTACCAAGGTTCAGCAGGTTGTGCCTGTGAAGATTGAGATGGACGGTTATCAGGGAATCGGTTTGGAACCGGGGCTCAGCGTGGAAGTTCGCATTCATAAACAACACTGAAACGTGTCAGTTGCCGAAACCCATGGAGTCTATGACACCCGTAATTTGGCGGGTGCTTGGAAGCATGCGGGAGCAGCGGCTGCATGTTATACATCTCAATTTGAATGTCAGGCATAATTTTTAAGTTACAACCAAGGCAGAGGGGGATTTTCCATGGCGGAGGTTGGAGTGCAAACGGAGGCGGGCCTTGCCCTGAAATCTTCACGCCGTAAACGATGGGTGGCTGGTGGCATCGCTGTCATTGTGGTACTGGGAGTTGCCGCCGCGGTCGCACTCAAGGCGACGAATGCGGGCGCAGCGGAGATTCCAGCTACGGATGTGTACAAAGTGACTACCGGCACGCAGGTGACCAGCATTTCAACAACTGGAACGGTGGCATCCAGTTCAGAGTCCAATCTTGCATTTCAAAATGTCGGAGGCATGATAAAGACCCTCAACGTCGATGTCGGTACACATGTGAAGGCGGGCCAGGTCCTGGCCACGTTGGACGACTCCAGTATTCAGGCACAGATAGAGTCTGCCCAGGCCAACGTTGCGGTTCAACAGGGCAATCTGCTGCAGGCGCAGGCCAAGCTGTCTCTAGCCAAAGAGGGACCGACAGCGCAGACCGTTCAGGTGGCGCAGGCGGGCGTGAAGGCGGCGCAGACCGCTTTGGCGAATGCGCAGAAGGCGTATAAGGATGCCCTGGCTAACTACAACGACCGTACGGCTCAGCAGCAGCAATTGGTTGCCGCACAGAATGCGGTGAATCAGGCCAAGGCAGCGCTGGACACGGCGCAGCAGAACCAGCAGGCGGCGATTCAGGCTGCGCAGAACAACTTGACTGCGGCTCAAACCAAACTGGCGACAGATCAGCAGAACTTGCAGACAGATCAGGCTCAGTATGGAAACATCACACTGGAACAGGTGCAAAAGGAATATCAAGCCTATGAAGATGCGTTGTCTCACTACCAGGCTTGGCAAAATGGAGCTTTTGGGGGGGCAAACCCCTATCAACAGTCGCTGCAGGTGGCGCAACAAGTCTATCAAAGCGACAGCCAGGGCTACTACAAGCTGCAGGGAGATGAGACTGCGGTGAAGGCGGATGAGGCCGCAGTAACCCAGGCGCAGCAGGCTCTGACACAAGCGCAATCCAGCGTGTCAACCGTGCAATCGCAGTATGATGCCGCTGTAAAGGCGCTGCAAGCCGCACAGCAGGCGTACGACGACAGGACCCAGCAGCAGACTGCCGTTGACCAAGCGGCGAACGCGGTCAAACAAGCACAAGCGCAGGTCCAAAGCGCTCAGGCGCAATTGCAGCAGGTGCAGCATCCGCAGGATCCAGGTAACATACAGGCGGCGCAGGCCGGCGTGACCACCGCACAAGCCGGTGTCCAGACCGCTCAGGCACAGGTGAAGCAATTGCAGGTGCAGGATGGATACACGGTGCTGCGTGCTCCGGAAGATGGGGTAATTACAGCGAAAAACGTTGCCGTAGGCGATGTGGTTCAACCGGGGCAGGCAGTGTTCACCATGAATGTGAACAAGCGCCAGGTGTATGTGGCGGTGTCCGAAGCGCAGCTGCAGTCCGTCTCGGTGGGGGATCCGATAACGATGACCATCTCCGCCTTGCCTGGCCAGACTTTTACGGGCAAAGTGTTGGAGATTGATCCCACGCCCATCGACGGTTCTGCGGGTATCACGGAGTATCGTGTGAAGGCAGCGCTGGACAACGCGCAACCGGATGTGGTGAAGCCGGGCATGAGCGGAAATGTCGTGATTCATACGAATTTGAAGCATGCTGGCGTTATGATTCCAGCGATGTCGCTTCAGAATGTGGATGGGTATTATGGTGTTTATGAGCTTCGCCAGAACGGAACGAAATCCATTGACAGTGGCGCTGCTGCGGCGGCAGCTGGGGTTCCCCCTGTACCGCAGAGTGAACTGGACAAGATAGATCAGAATATGCCGAAGGGCGTGTACTTCCAGCCGGTACAAGTTGGCTATCAGGGCAACACGCAGGTTCAGATTACGGCTGGATTACGTGAGGGCGACAAGATTTTGCTGGGAGCGAGCCGGTTTACAGTGGAACCCGACGGCACCGTATTGTCAAACGATGACTGATGCATCCTCAGGCAATCGGGGAAGCGCAACGGTTGCCTGGGGAGCGAAATTCCCCAGGCAACCGTTGCCCTGACGAGCCTTGGCCAGTACCGGACCGATGTATTCTGCACATTCTGCACCGCATGGCCGGATGGCGGTCCCTATGCTCCTGGCTGCGTGTTTCTCAGAAACTATGCGTCTGAAGGGGGGAATTCCATGTCTGCTTCCGCCGTATCGGCAAATCAAGACAGCGGCTCTATGCATCGTGGAGTCATCGTCACGGTCATGGTGTTGGGTGCCTTCGTCGCCTTGCTCAACCAAACTCTGTTGAACGTGGCGATTCCACATCTGATGAATGCGTTTGGGGTTGATGCGGACACAGTACAGTGGCTGTCCACCGCATACATGCTGACGAACGGGATTGTCGTACCACTCTCTGCGTTTCTGATTGCGACGTTAACCACACGCACACTGTTCATGGGGTCAGTGCTGATATTTGTGGTGGGAACGTTGGTATGTGGTGCTGCTCCCAGCTTCTCAGTGATACTTGCGGGGCGTGTGATTCAGGCTATCGGTGCTGGGTTGATGATGCCCCTGATGATGACGGTCATTATGAGCATTTATCCACCGGAGACGCGCGGAAAGATGATGGGGGTCATTGGAATTGCGATGTTTTTCGCCCCTGCTCTGGGGCCGACATTGTCCGGGTGGATGATTGAAAACTGGTCATGGCGATTGCTTTTCTATGTGACCATCCCCATCGGCCTTTTGGATTTCGCGCTGGCGTTTGTGTTCCTCAAAAATGTGGGTGAACCCCGTCGAATGAAGTTTGATATTGTCGGCTTCGTGACATCCACTATTGGCTTTGGCACGCTGCTATATGGCTTCAGCGAAGCCGGAAGCAAGCAATTGCACGACCCTCAAGTCGTCATACCGGTCATCTGCGGGATTATCTTTCTCGTATTCTTTGTCGTTCAGGAGCTTACCTATGATGCACCTATGTTGAATCTGCGGGTCTTCTCGGTATCTCAGTTTTCACTCGCGACCATCGTGAGTTCAATTTTAAATATGGCGATTTTTGGAGGGGCGCTTTTGGTGCCCATCTACATTCAAAACATCCGTGGATATTCAGCATTGGAATCCGGGTTACTGATGTTGCCGGGTGCTCTCATTATGGCGGCCATGTCACCGATTTCCGGAATCCTGTTGGACAGATATGGAGTGAGACCGCTTGCCGTCATCGGCCTGTCGATTACGGCGGTCACAACCTGGTTGTATACAGGACTTAGCATGGACACCACCTATGGACACGTGATGCTGCTGTATACGCTTCGGATGTTCGGTATGTCGTTCGTTGCGATGACCATCATGACGTCTGGTCTGAATGCTTTACCCCGGAACCTGGCGAGTCATGGTACCGCAGTTTCAAACACTGTACGCATGGTGGCTTCTTCACTGGGAACGGCCATACTGGTTACCATCATGTCCACGCAGTCCACAACCCACTTTGATGCGTATGCCGATATGATGAACGTCAGCAATGCTTCGCTCCACAATGGATTCATGGAGGTTGCGCAAAGTATGGCGTATCAGCTGAAGGTTCCGCTGAGTACGGGGATTGGCGTTGCGCGCGAAATATGGGCACAGTTGGTGCAAAGCAATGGGACCGTTGAGGGAATTGATGACGCTTTTAGGGTGGCAGCGGGCTTAGCGGTATTCGCGCTGCTTCTCTCGTTCTTCCTCACGAGACCAAAGCAACAGCCAGTGGCTCAGAAGGCCAGAGTGCAGGGGGCTGCATCTCCTAAAGAGACATCGTAAAATCTAGGCAACGATATTGCAGCCGAGTTGGTTCTGAAGTCTGATGAATCGAGCGAGAAAGGGAATGTAAGGAATAGAAACCGTCTTTGGGTTTGTTGTGAAAGTATTTACTTCGGGCTGTGGCTTCATGTTTGCGAATGCCTTAGAAACAGCAAGGTGCCTCGAACCATTAGGGGGGGGGGGGGGGGCAGAATGTCGATAAAGAGGTGCGTGGCACCTCTTTATCGCGTGTTCTTGGTTCTTGAGCTTGTTCGGCCCATAACGTGTTCCAGTCAGCTGTTGCTGATTGCGTCGCTTGAGCTGGCACTACTACTGTTGCCGACAGTAGTTCCGCTTTGTTGAGGACGCCCTTTTCCACCCTGGAACGTTCCTGTGTGCTCCAGCATCTGTTTGGCTTTGGACGCAAAATTACTCAATATTTTCTGCTCTGCTGTGGAGGTAAGCTTGCCGCTTTGCACCGCTTGGTCTAACTTGCTTTGCAAATCTGCTTGCAAGTCGGAAATCAGCGTGTCCTCTGAAATTCCTTTGCTCTCAGCGATTTGTGCGATGGATTGTCCAGCTTGCAAATCCGCCTTCAACGTGGCTTGGTCAATATTGAGAATTGATGTGAGTTCGCTAAGCGCATTGAACGCCATCCGCTGCCCCGAATTCTTGGCAGCAACCCCGCCCTTTTGTTCGACGAACTTCTTTTCCTGCGCGTCAAAGTTGCTTAAGATTTTTTGCTCCTGTGCTGACGTAAGTTTACCGCTTTGTACCGCTTGATCCAGTTTGCTTTGCAAATCTGCCTTCAAGTCGGAAATCAGCGTGTCCTCTGAAATCCCTTTGCTCTCAGCAATTTGCGCGATGGACTCGCCTGCTTGGATGTCTGACTTCAACGTCGCCTGGTCAATACCGAGAATGCTCAGCAGCGATGAAATCCCTGCACCCGTTTGTCCCTTGAAGGCATGATGCGCCTTGGCGACGCTCGTTGACGTCGATGTACCCGAGTTCGCAGTGGACGCAGCAAATGCCGACGCGGGCACCAGGATGGTCGCGGTCAAACCTGCAGCTCCAATCAGCAATTTTGTTCTTGCGTTCATGGTGATTCCTCCCTCGAAAAGAATGTATTGCTCTATCCATCAACATAGACAGGACATTTGGAGATTTCGTGGAGAAAGTTTAACGTTCGTATGGTGTTTCTGTGGAAAACGTTATTGTATCTTGGCCTAGTTTGCCAATATGCGTACTGGACTTTCTACAGCCCCTTTACACGCAGTTAAGACCAAGTCAAACTCCGTGTAAAGGGGATGATTGTTTTACAGCGGAAGCTGGAAGAACTTGAGATGGAGGACGAGATCCTAAAAAAGTTTCAAGCATTCTCAAAGCAGGTCGAGCGCTCAAATACCAATTCATCAACCACCAACAAACGTACCCAATAAAACGGATATGTCGAATCCTTCAAGTGAGTCGACAAGGCTACTACAGCTGGTGTAAACGTCGTAAGAGTTCCCGCATCATCGACCGTGAGATTCTTGAGCAGTCCATTCTGGAAATCTACCAGGAGTACAAAGGGCGTTACGGAAGTCCACGAATTGCACTCGAACTATACAAACGAGGCATGTTCACAAGTAAGAACCGCGCCTTACGACAGATGCAGCGTATGGGGCTTGTTGCAATGCCCTGGAGAAGAAAACAGCGCCTGGGACGACGGGTACCGGCTCATATGGTCGAGAATCTCGTACAGCGCGCATTTCATGCGCAAACAAAAATACGCTTTGGGTAGGTGATGTCACTTATATTCCGGTGAAGTCAGGGTTCGTGTATCTGGCCACATGGATTGATGTATTCTCTCGCAAGGTGGTCGGATGGTCGTTGCAGGGCGGATGACACAACAACTGGTGATGAACGCATTTGTCCAAGCCATCGGTCGGGAGAAACCGGCGCCAGGGCTTATCCTTCATACGGACCGGGGCTCGCAGTACAGCAGCCGTGCGTTCCAGGAGCTTGTTCGAAGGCATGGGGGCGTGCCTAGTATGTCCAGGCTCGGAGCTCCCTACGATAACGCCGTCATGGAGTCATTCTACAAGACGCTGAAGACTGAATTGCTGACAGGCAAAAGATTTGAAAGCAGGCACGAGGCTGAAAAAGCCATCTTCGAGTACATCGAGATGTTCTACAACACAAAACGGATGCATTCCGCACGGAAATATCTCTGCCCAAGGGAGTACGAGATGAAGTATACTGGATTGAAAGGTCTTATCTCCGTGTCAAGAAAACCGTGGGAAGTCCAGCACATTCGTCTTCCATCCATAAAGTAACTTTGAGTCATTCCAGCGGGACAGGTATAATAGCAACCAGTCAAGATGAACCACAATTGGTTACAGGTAGGTGGATGTAAGATGAAGCGAGGCACAAAGGCACTCTTGGCACTTGTGATGGCAGGTTCGGCGACCCTCTTTGTCGGCTGCGGGACCTCGACCGATACCAATAGCACCTCCAATACGGCAAATGCAAATAACGCTACGTCCAATTCGACGACAACGAAACCATCCAGTTCTTCCACTGGGAAGGTGATGGTGATTGGTGGACAACAGTACGAGGGTTCTGCGAATCTGAAGAAATACGAATCGAAAGCGGCTGCCAATCCCAATAACGCCGAGGCGCAGATAGATGCTGGCCGCAGTGCCCATGTCAACGGGGATGATAAGGCGGCCATCAGCTACTACGAAAAGGCGATTAAGATTGATCCTAAAAATGCACAGGCGTATAACAACATCGGAAACATCTACTTCCGAGACATGAATCAACCGCGTTCAGCGGTGCCTTATTATCAAAAAGCCACCCAGGCGGACCCAACTTACGTATACGGATGGTGGAATCTCGCATTGGCGGAGAAAGCGTTGGGAAATAACACAGCCGCGCAGGAAGCCGTGAAGGAAGGATTGCAGAAGGTTCCGAAGTCAGATCCGAATTACAAAAACCTGGAAAACGCACTCAAGTGATGCCATGGTGATTTCGCCATCGTCGCCTGTTGCCAAAGAGCCTCTGACGCCAAGTCGGAGGTCCTTTGGCAACTTTTCTATTTACATTCCCTACTTCATATCACCGCCAAATCTTCTCCATACTTTCTCCATACCATATTGATGTGCCGTGGATATAATTAGCATAAGTTTGGGCGCGTGCACGGTTCTGGAGTTGGTCGAAGCGCCGAATTGTCTCACGTGCCGACTGCGCGCTCCGAAAATCAAGCTAGATCTCTGAACAGTTTGATGTGGTCATGGGGGAGTTAAGATGGTGGGGACCAGTGTAGGGCAAGAAAGTGAATTTATCCAGCCGATGTTTAAGAAATCCCGGCGAAAGTGGATCTACTCCGGTATCGCGGTGGTGGTTGTGCTCGGTGCTGGGATTCCTGCACTGGCGCATACGCTCGGTGGTTCCACGCCAATTCCGGCCAATGACATCTACCAGGTTCGGTACGGGAATGTTATGCAGACGGTGAGTGCTTCGGGAACCATTCAGGTACCGACTGAAATCGATTTGAATTTCTCCGGATCTGGTTCTTCGGGCAGCGTAAAGAGCGTCGGTGTAAAGATTGGGCAGAAGGTGAAGGCTGGGCAGGTGTTGGCCCAGTTGGATGACTCAACCGCGCAGACGCAGGTTGCGACCGCAAACGCCCAGGTTGCGCAGGCCAAGGCCAATTTGGCTTCTGCACAGGCAAAACTTGCTCAGGATGAAGAAGGTCCCACCAAGTCGGCGATTGCGATTCAACAGGCAAACGTGGAGAAGGCTCAGGCTACTTTGAGTGCGGCGAATCAACAGTATCAGCTTCAGCTTCAGCAGTACAATGACCGAACCAGTGATGAGCAGGCGCTGGTGAACGCGCAAAATGCGCTTGCGAAAGACGAGCAGACAGCCAACGATACGTCCTCCGTGTCGTCTGCGCAAGCCCAGGTGGACTCTGCCCAGGCAGCCTTGGCTGAGGCGGAGCAAACGCTGCAGCAGGACCAAGCGCAATACGGAAACATCACCGAAGAACAGGTTCAACAGGCATATCAAGCATATCAAGATGCTCAGGCCCGATATTACGGTTGGGCCAATGGTGCTAATACAGGATCGAATCCCTACAGCACACAGTTGCAAAACGCCGAGAACCAGTACAACACCTTAAACTCTGAATACCAAGACCTGCAGCAGGCCCAACAGGCGGTGAACAATGCCAAAACCACACTGGCCCAAGCGCAGGCGGACCTGAAGACTGCGCAGACCCAGGTGGCCCAGGCGCAACAGCAGATACAGGCGGACGAACTCGCGGTTCAACAAGCGGAAGACGAGTACAATAACCGCACCACAGCCAAGCAGAACCTCGAAAATGCGCAGAGCCAGGTGCAGCAGGCGCAGGCGGATCTCGACAGCGCCAAAGCGAGCCTGCAACAGGCGGAACAGCCGGCGGATTCAGCAACCATCAAGCAGGATGAGGCGTCGATTGCCGGTGCCCAGGCCGGATTGCAATCGGCAGAGGCCAATCTTGAGTCGGCGCAGCTCCAGGTGCAAAACACCATGCTGAAGGCGCCCATTGACGGGGTGGTGACACAGGTGAACATCAAACCGGGAGAGCTGCCTAGCAACTCCACACCAGCGATTGTGATTGACGATTCGGTTGCCACAGATCTGCAGGTGAACATACAGGTCAGCGAATCGCAGATGGGTTCCATCAAGCCGGGGCAGGCTGTCGACTATACCGTATCTACATATCCAGGTGAGACGTTCCATGGGACCATCACTGAGATCTACCCAACACCGCAGGTGGTGTCCAACGTCACGGAATACACGGTGATGGCCACCATTGACAACTCATCTGGCAAGCTGAAGCCGGGAATGACCACGAATGTCACGATACACACGGCGGAAAAGGATCACGTCTTGACCGTCCCCGCCATCGCTCTGCAAACACGGGGAAGCATTGAAGGGGTCTACGTCTATGACACCTCTGGCACCTCTTCGCAGAGTGGTAACAGTGTGTCCGTCGGATCTTCCGTCCGGACCGGAGGATTCGGGGCAACCAGTAATGGAACCGGAGCAGGTACAGGGGCCAAGACCGGGTTTGGAACAGGGGGCGGCACCCGAGGCGGCGCGGCGAACGGCATTTCATTTGGCACCAATGCCAAGCTCCCCAAAGGTGTTCGATTCCAACCGGTTGAGGTGGGTCTGTTTGGGACCAACACCGTGGAAATCACCGCTGGATTGAGCCCTGGCGAGGAGATTTTGCTTCAATTGCCGGGTAACTCAGCCTCCACGAACACCCCCAGCAGCAGCGGCGGAATTCGCATGGGCATGGGCGGATTTGGCGGCGGTGGCGGTCGGGCCTTTGGCGGCGGAGGAGGCCGTGGATAATGGGGGCTTTGATTGAAATCCGGAATTTGGTGCGCCAATACGTCATGGGTGGTCAAATCATCCGCGCGCTGAACGGTGTGAATCTGGAGATTCAGCGAGGGGAATTCGTGGCCATCATGGGGCCATCCGGGTCAGGGAAGTCCACCTGCATGAACATGATAGGCTGCCTGGACAAACCCACGTCGGGGAGCTATGTCATTGACGGAAACGACGTGTCACAACTGACCGAGGACCAGTTGGCCGAACTCCGAAATCGGAAGATTGGCTTCGTGTTTCAAAATTTCAATCTGCTGCCGCGAACCACCGCCCTCGAAAATGTGGAGCTGCCAATGATGTACGCGGGCGTGCCCGCCCGCGAACGCAGGCGACGTGCGGTGGAAGCACTGGAACGTGTGGGACTGGGTGAGCGACTGCACAATCGGCCAAACGAGCTGTCCGGTGGTCAGCAGCAGCGCGTCTCTATTGCACGTGCGTTGGTTAATCGCCCAGCTCTGATCTTGGCGGACGAACCGACTGGGGCGTTGGATTCTCAGACCACCGAAGACATCCTCAAGCTGTTTGAGGAACTGCACCAACAGGGCAACACCATTGTCATTGTGACGCACGAAGACGAAGTCGGCCAGCACGCGCACCGCATTGTGCGGTTTCGCGATGGTAAAGTTGAATCTGACCTGCCGACGGATCGAGCTCGGGAGGTAGAGCCTGTATGATGTGGCTGGAAACCGTGCGCGTAGCATGGCGAAGCATCAGAGCCAACAAGATGAGGTCTTTCCTCACCATGCTCGGCATCATCATCGGCGTCATGGCGGTCATTGGTAGTTCCGCCGTCGGTGTGGCCGCCAAGAATTCCGTCACCAAGCAGGTGGAAGGACTCGGATCGAATGTCATCACCGTGATGCCAGGGGCCGTGACTTCCGGCGGGATCAACCGCGGATTTGGCTCGGCATCCACACTGAAGTATGAGGACGTGTCTGCCATCCTTCAGCAAGATCCCGATGTGGCGATGGCCGCCCCGCTGGTTTCACACAACTCTCAGGTGGTGTTTGAGTCGAACAATACCTCCACGGCGATTGAGGGGACAACGCCGGATTACATGAACATCCACAACATGGCGATTGCGGAAGGGCGGTTTTTCCAACAGCCTGAGGTGGACCACAGCGCCAATGTGGCGGTGCTCGGTAGTTCCGCCGCGCAAACGCTGTTTGCCGGGACTGGCGTCAACCCCATTGGTCAGACCATCACCATTGACCAGATTCCGTTCACCGTGATTGGGGTAGCTGCCCCCCAAGGATCCAACGGATTTCAGAATCTGGACGACGCTATCGCCATTCCAATCACAACGGAAATGAATCTGCTGACAGGCAGTGATTCGGTGCAGTCCATCAGCGTGTCCGCGAAATCGGCCGATGTGATGACCCAGGCGCAGAATGAAATTGAGGCCACCCTGCGCGTGCAGCACCAGTTGGCGGCAGGGCAGCCCGACGACTTCACCATCATGAACCAGCAGACGATTCTCAACGCTCTCAGCAGCATCACCACCGTCCTGACACTGCTGCTGGGAGGTATTTCAGCCATCTCGCTGTTGGTCGGCGGCATTGGCATCATGAACATCATGCTGGTGTCGGTAACGGAGAGAACGCGCGAAATCGGCATTCGGAAAGCCATCGGTGCCAAGCGGCGAGTGATTATGAATCAATTCCTGCTGGAGTCACTGACGCTCAGTTTGATGGGCGCGGCCATGGGACTCATCATCGGCGGTGGTTTGGCGGAGTTGATTGGAAACCTGATGCACGTGGGGAACGTGTTGTCTCTCACGGCCGTGGTGCTCGCCGTCATCTTTGCCGTTGCGGTGGGGATTATCTTCGGAGTTTATCCGGCTCGAAAGGCCTCCAAGCTGAAACCGATTGACGCGTTGCGGTTTGAATAGGGGGGCTGGGCCCACAAGGGGAATGGAGTGATATTGAGCCGGGAGAAGGCCTGTCTGCGCGTTGGGCAGGCATTCATCCTGGCTCGTCATGCCAAGTCAAATGTAAAAGGCTACGAATGAGAGAAAAGACGTATTGAACCCCACATTGTCAAGACAGATGGGATGGCTTTTAAGAAAGAGATGATAGATTTACAATTCAGATAAAAACCGTCTCACGCTGCGTTCTGTTGCATTTTCCAGTTTCTGAATTCCGACGGTGACCGATAACCTAGTGCGGAATGAGGTCGGTCCGTGTTGTAAAAGTGAATGTATGACT
>NZ_AUCA01000024.1 GCF_000429525.1 Alicyclobacillus contaminans DSM 17975
AAAGTCAGTAAATCCCATCTTCGACTGGCGAAAGAGTTGCAGGGACGGACATACGACCAAATGTTTGCCCACACCACCATCGTCTTCGCACGATACATCATGTTGTCGGCGGCTGCTCGGGACGAGAAGGATCCAAGAACGATAGGAGCTCTCTTCTTCGACTGCTGTGACGAGCTCGAAGACATCCGGTTCGCCGACGCCATGCGTCTGTTGATCGAACTGCTACGGTCCATCATGGAGGCAGCAGATGTTCATAACGGCACCGTGATCGACATGATTGTTGAACAGTTTATCACCCATTTACCCAGCGCTATCAAGGAAAAGCTGGCTGTCTAAGGGTGCGAAACTTGAGTTATCCAAAATATAGAACGGGAGGACCTACAGATGGAATTTGTCACGGTGAAAAAGGAAAACGGCGTCGCTGAGGTGCATCTGCATATCGGTAAAGGCAATGCGTACGACTTCGAAGCTTACAAGGAATTGAATGCGGCCATTGACGAGATTCGCGTGGATTCCAGCATTCACGTGGCCATCTTGATGAGCGATGTCCCGAAGTTTTTCTCCGTCGGTGCCAACGTGAACTTCCTCCGCTCGGCCGACCCGAAGTACAAGACGCAGTTCTGCCTGTTCTGCAATGAGACATTGGATAAAATCGCGCGCTCTCCGCAGATTTTCATCGCTATGCTCGAGGGGCACACCGTCGGGGGAGGACTGGAGATGGCCATGGCTTGCGACCTGCGGTTTGCTGCCAATGCCGACTACCAGATTGGCCTGCCGGAAGTGACGCTGGGCGTATTGCCGGGGACGGGGGGCACACAGCGGATGCTGCGCCTGATTGGGTACTCGAAGGCGCTCGATTTGTGCATCACGGGTCGCACGTTGTCGCCGGAGGAGGCGCTGCAGTACGGCCTGGTGGACCGGGTCTTCGCTGCAGACGAAATTCGAGAGAAAACGTTTGAATACGCGCAGCAGCTGCTGAACAGCGCCACCTATGCAGTCAGTAACATCAAGCTTGCTATCATGAACGGCAAGGAGATGCCGCTGAACGCGGCGATTCGCTATGAAGGCGAACTGCAGAATCTGCTGTTTCGTTCCCAGGACGCCAAGGAAGGGCTGGGCGCATTCCTGGAAAAGCGCACCCCCGCATTCCAGGGTGTGTGAGCGTGGAGACGGTGAGGAAGCGACCGACCTTGGGATCGGGCGCTTCCTTCGGTGCGATTCTCGCGTCATGTTTGCAAGGGATGACCAAAAGGATTGGAGTTGTTGGGAAATGGCACTCCCACAGAAAACGGTGTTTTCCCTGTCCACGCATGACCGTTACAACGCTGCCGTGTACTTCATAGACAGAAACCTGGAACTTGGGTTGGCGGACAAAGTTGCGATTCGAAGTGATGACGGGGATGTTACGTATGGGGATTTGTACCAATTGATGAATCGCGTGGGCAACGGGCTGAAGGCGCTCCAAGTATACATGGAGAATCGCGTGGCCCTGTTGCTACACGACTCGGTGGAGTTCATTGCGTCGTTTTTCGGAACAGTGAAAATCGGGGGTATTCCCATACCCGTCAATACCCTGTTAAGCCCGCAGGACCACGTTTACATCCTCAATGACAGTCGAGCCAAGGTTGCCATCATCGAAGCCGGCCTCTGGCAGCGCCTACGCGACATGGGTGCCGCTTTGCCTTTCTTGAAGCACGTGGTTGTGGTCTGCCGCACGGGTGAGACGGCCCCGCCGGAAAGCTTGGATTTCTCGGCATGGGCGGCGGAACAACCTCCCGAGCTTGCGCCGGCGGACACGGTCTACGACGACGCGGCCTTCTGGCTGTACACCTCCGGCAGCACGGGCAAGCCCAAGGGCGTCATCCATCTGCAGCACGATATGGAAGTGGCCCTGCACAATTACGCAGAGAACATCCTTCGGATGGGGGCCGACGACGTCACCTTTTCCGCCTCCAAGTTGTTTTTCGCCTACGGTATGGGCAACGGTATGTATTTTCCACTCGGGGTTGGTGGCACGACAGTTCTGCTGCGCCAACCGCCGACGCCGCAGGCTGTGATGGAGACGGTGCAGAAGTATCGGCCCACTCTCTTTTTCGGCGTGCCCACACTGTATGCGGCGATGCTGGATTACGTCGAGAAGACCAAGCGGTCATTCGATTTTTCCTCGGTCCGCCAGGGGGTCTCTGCCGGAGAACCGCTGCCGCCGGCCATCTTCCACCGCTTTCGAGAGGTATTCGGCGTGGAGATTCTCGATGGCATCGGCTCCACAGAGGCGCTCCACATCTACATCAGCAATCGGGCGGGGGAGGTTCAGCCGGGGAGCACCGGCCAGCTGGTGCCTGGTTACGAAGCGCGGATTGTGGACGAGGAAGGTCGACCGGTGCCACCCGGAGAACTGGGAGAACTGATGCTCTCCGGCGATTCGCTCGCCGCCGGGTACTGGAACCTGCATGTCCAAACCTGTACCAAATTTCATGGGGCTTGGTTGCGGACAGGGGATAGCTACTATCGTGATGAAAACGATTTCTTTTGGTATTGTGGACGTGTGGACGACATGTTAAAGTCCGGGGGTATCTGGGTCTCGCCGATTGAAATTGAGAATACCCTGATGGAGCATGAGGCTGTGCTCGAGGTGGCTGTGATTGGCGTCAAGGACAGGAACGGCCTGGAGAAGCCGTGGGCGTTTGTGGTGCCGAAGGAACAGGCCGACGCGGCAGAGCTGGAGGCCGTGTTGGTGCGATTTGTCCGGGAGCGGCTCGCGCACTACAAATGTCCGAAGCGATTCGTCTTCGTGGAGGACCTTCCGAAGACGGCGACGGGCAAGATTCAACGGTACAAGCTGAGAGAGGGCGTGCACGCGTGAACCGGATCCCAGCACAGCAGCGAGACGAACTGTTCGCTGCGAAGGAGGTGGGCGAGTGACAGGAAAGATACGGCAGGCGGCAGTGCGGCGGGACTTGGTGGAAGTGGCTCGCGGTGAGCGCGCGCCCACGTTGTGGGTGCGCGGCGGGCGCGTGGTCAACGTGTATTCCGGGGAGATCTTGCCGGCGGACGTGGCGGTGTACAAGGACCGCATTGCCTACGTGGGCCAGCGTCCACGAAAGTTGGATGAACAGACTGTGGTGGTGGACGCCACGGACATGCTGGTGACGCCGGGCTTCATAGAGTCGCACGCGCATCCTTGGGTGCTCTACAACCCACGGAGTCTGACTGAGAAAGTGGTGCCCCTCGGAACCACTACGATAGTTCACGACAACCTGTTTTTCTACCTGCACTTCGGCGCGGAGGGGTTTGCCCGGCTGATGGATGCGGTGCGCGCCCTGCCGGGCCTGCACTTGTGGCTGATTCGGCTCGTCTCTCAGGCGGAATATCCGGGTGAACACGAAGAGTTTGCTCCGGCGCGGCTAAAACCGTTGCTCGACTATCCGGACGTGGTCGGTACCGCTGAGGTCACGCGCTGGCCGATGCTGTACGACGCGGACGCGGCGTTGCTGGAGGTCATTGACCACGCCAAGGCGCTCGGCAAGATTTCGGATGGCCACACGTCCGGGTGCTCCTACGAGCGCTTGAACGCCATTGTGGCGGCGGGCATCAGCGCGTGCCACGAGGCGATTCGGGCGGAGGAGGTGTTGGACCGGCTGCGCCTGGGTCTCTGGACCACTCTCCGCAACAGTTCACTGCGTCCAGACTTACCGGAAATTGTACGCGCAGTGACGGAGCACCAAGTGCACACGCACCGGCTGATGATGACCACGGACGGCCCGCATCCGGGATTTATTGAAGAAAACGGTTTTGTGGATGGACTGTTGCGCCGGGCGGTGGAACTGGGTGTGCCACCGGTGCAGGCCATTCAGATGGTCACGCTCAATCCGGCCGTCTACCTGGGGCTTGACGAACACATTGGCGGCATTGCGCCCGGTCGTCGGGCGGACATGGTACTGCTGCCGGATCTACGACATTTTCGGCCAAGGGCGGTGGTGGCAGGCGGGCGTTTGGTGGCAGAGCACGGTCGGTGGACCGCACCACCGCCGGGCATCGACTGGCACGCCTTCCCCGAAACCAAGCCGATCACGGTTCCGGCGGCGCAGTGGCGGAATCCAGCTCTGTATCGTCATCCTGCGCCTGCATCGGCCGCCGAGGTCACCGTACCGGTGATTCACTTCAAGTCTGCCGTCATCACCGAGCGGAGGGATGTGACCTTGCCGGTGATGGACGGAGCGGTGGACCTCAGTCAACATTCCGGCCTGATTTTCGGGGCGCTGTTAGAGCGTTCAGGCGCCTGGCTGGCGCATGGGCTGCTGGCGAACTTTCTGGACGGTGTGGAGGGGTTGGCCAGCACGTACAACACCACCACCCACATCCTGGCTATGGGGCGCAATCCACAGGCGATGGCGCAGGCCGCGGCGCGTGTCTCCGAACTTGGCGGCGGCATCGTGTTGGTGGAGAACGGTCAAGTGGTGCTGGAAATCCCGCTGCCACTGGCGGGGATGATGACCGACAGTGGATTATTCGACCAGGCGGCGGCCTACTACCGTGTGCTCGCCGACGCAGTGGCGGCACGGGGATATCCGTTTCATGATATTCTCTATTCGCTCTTGTTCTTGACCTGCGACAACCTTCCCGGACTGCGATTGACGCCGCACGGATTGCTGGATGTGAAGACCAAGAAGGTATTGCTGCCCTCAGTGAAGAATCCATTAAAGTGTACACAGACCGCGCAAAGCCGCCGGTAAAGGTGTATGGACGGAGGGGCTGAACGTTTATGAAAGCGTTTACCACAAAGGAGCGAGTGGCGTTTTTTGAAACGGATGCGGCTGGCATCATCCACTTCATGTTTGCCCTCCGCTACTTTGAGATGGGTGAGCGTGAAGCCATGCGCACTATCGGGGTCAAGATTGGCGACGTCAGGCGCGGCGGCACGGAGTTTCCACGGGTGCATCTGGTGTGCGATTACCACCGGCCGCTGTACTACGATGACGTCATCGAGATTCGCACGGTCTGTCGAGCCATCGGACGCTCGTCCATCACCTGGGGGCATCAAATATACCGCGATGGCGAACTGTGCATCAGCGGGCAGATGAAGGTGGTGCACGTGGACAGCCAGACCGGTCGTCCACGGCGCGTTCCGGACGCGTGGCGGGCGCACCTGCTCGGCGACTGAGTTGTGCGCAATCCGGACACCGTTCCCTCCGGGGCACGCGGGATGCGACAAAACGTTTCAAGGAGAGGATGGGGAAGATGGAGCTGAAACCGCGCGTTGTTGAATTTCTGAAAGGTACGAAGCGTCTGTTCATCAACGGGGAATTTGTGGATTCCGTATCTGGTAAGACGTTTGAGACCTACAATCCGGCCACGGGCGAGGTCCTCGCCGTGGTGTCCGAAGCTGGGCCGGAAGACGTGGACCGGGCGGTTCAGGCTGCGCGCAAGGCGTTCGACGAGGGCAAGTGGGCGCGCATGAGCCCGGCACGTCGGAGTCGGTTGATGTATCTGTTGGCGGACGCCATGGAGGCCCACAAGGAAGAGCTGGCTCAGTTGGAAACGCTGGACAACGGGAAGCCCATTCGCGAATCCATGCACGGCGACATCCCGCTCGCCATTGAACATATCCGCTACTATGCGGGATGGGCCACCAAAATCACGGGGCAAACCATTCCAGTGAGCGGCAACTTCTTCAATTACACGCGCCATGAACCCGTGGGCGTGGTTGGTCAGATCATTCCCTGGAACTTTCCGCTGTTGATGGCCGTATGGAAAATTGGCGCAGCACTGGCGATGGGCTGCACAGTGGTGCTGAAGCCCGCGGAACAAACGCCGCTGTCGGCGCTGTATCTGGCCGCCCTGGTGCAGGAAGTCGGATTCCCAGAAGGCGTGTTCAACGTGGTGCCAGGCTTTGGCGAAACGACCGGCGCGGCGCTGGTGGAGCATCCGAAGGTGGACAAAATTGCGTTCACCGGCTCCACGGCAGTGGGCAAAATCATCATGAAGCAGGCTGCAGACACCATGAAGCGCGTAACGCTGGAGCTCGGTGGTAAATCGCCGAACATCATTCTGCCGGACGCCGACATGAAGCGAGCCATTCCAGGTGCCTTCATGGGCATCATGTTCAACCAGGGGCAGGTGTGCTGCGCCGGATCACGGCTGTTCATCCAGAAGAAAGTGTACGACAACGTCGTGGCGGACCTTGCCGATTTGGCGAAGAAGGTGAAACAAGGCCCCGGCTTGGACGAGAGCACGGAGATGGGGCCGCTGGTCTCCGACGAGCAGCAGGCGCGTGTGCTGCGGTATATCGAAGCGGGCCGCCAAGAAGGGGCGCAGGTGGTGGTTGGCGGAGCGTCAGTGTTTGACAAGGGCTACTTTGTCGCCCCCACCATTTTTGCCGACGTGAAGGATGAGATGACAATTGCCCGCGAGGAGATCTTCGGGCCGGTGGTTGCGGCCATGCCGTTCGAGGACCTGGACGACGTGATTCGGCGGGCCAATGACAGCGACTATGGACTCGCCGCCGGACTGTGGACGGAAAATCTCCGCAGTGCGCACTATGTGGCGAGCAAACTGAAGGCTGGCACCGTCTGGGTGAACTGCTACAATGCATTCGATGCTGCAGCTCCGTTTGGCGGTTATAAGCAATCGGGCATCGGACGCGAGATGGGCAGCTACGCGTTGAATAACTACACCGAAGTGAAGGACGTCTGGATCAATCTCAGCTGACCGTTTGAGAGAGAATCGCCTGATACAGAGCTTCCCCGTCGTGAGGGGAAGCTCTGTTTTTAAATTTTCCGTAAAGCAGCGGGAACTTTGAAACAGCCGAATGAACACATTTTGCACAGTACACAATGTGGAGGAGCAACGGTGGGACAGGTTGGAGGATTTGGCATGGCGGTTGGGATGAAGGCGGTGATTGACCTGGGATCGAACTCGGTCCGGCTGGTGGTGTATCAACAGGGGCCGCACGGGACACAGCATGAGGTGGAGGATCTGAAGCAGACGGTGCGGCTGAGCAGTCACCTCACCCCGAAAAACAAGATCACGGACCGAGGCATTGCGCTGACGGTGCAGGTGATTCATGAGTTCAAGCGGCTGTGCGATGCGTACGGCGTCACCGAAGTGATTGGCGTGGCCACCCAGGCAGTCCGCATGGCCGTGAATCAAGCGGAGCTGCTCGACCGGATTCGGAAGGAAACCGGCATTGCCTTTCGGGTTCTGTCCGGGGCGGAGGAAGCTTATTACGGATACCTGGCGGTGGTTAACACGGTTCCGTTGGACGAGGCGGTGATGGTGGACGTGGGCGGCGGCAGCACGGAGATCACCTATTTCCGAAACCGGGTAATGGTCCAGCAGATATCCATTCCGTTCGGCGCTGTGTCGTTGACGCGCCGGTTTCTCCGCACAGATCCGCCGTCCCAGAAAGACGTCAACAAGTTGGAGCGGGCCATTCGGAAGCAGTTGGACGCCTGCGAATGGTTGAAGGGACTGCGCTGCCCGGTGGTCGGCGTGGGCGGCACCGCGCGCACCATCGCCCGCATCCATCAGCGCCGCCGGCACTATCCGCTCGGAATTATCCACGGTTATGAGATGTGGCCCACGGAGGTTACGGCGATTCTCGACATGCTGCGTTCCACGCCGCCGGAAAAGCGAAGTGAAATCAACGGGCTTTCGGATGACCGGGCAGACATCATCGTAGCTGGAGCAGTCATGCTCGACCAGGTGCTGCAGCGAGTGGAAGCGTCACGCCTGGTCATCAGCAACAAGGGGCTGCGCGACGGCATTCTCATGGAACAGATTTTGCAGCACCGCGGAGAATCGGTGCTGTCGGACATGCTGGGTTACAGTCTCGAGAACAACCTCCGTCGCTTTCAAAGCAGCCAGCGCCGCTCTGGTCACGTCTGGCATCTGACCCAACGGTTGTACGCCGCATTGGTGGAACAGGGCTGGTGGACCGACGACGCCGAGGTCTGGCGCTGGCTCCGGGTGGCCGCTCTACTTCAGGATCTTGGGCGCGCCATCAGCATCTACAATACGAGCAAGCACACTTTTTATTTAATCCTTCAAGTGTCGTTGTTCGGCATCAGCCATCGCGACCGCGTTCTGGCGGCGGCCATCGCGGCGTACAAAACCAGCAAGCGGACACAGGCGCTTCTGGCGAACTATCAGGAGTTTTTAGAGGAAGAGGACCTGCTCGCCATCAGCAAGGCCGGGGTGCTGCTGGGATTGGTCCGGAGTCTGGACAGAACGGGCATGGGGAACGTGCGCGACCTTCACCTCATCCCTGCACAAGGGGCATGGAAACTCTGCCTGGATGTGGAGCGCCCGCTGGGGGTTGAACTCGACGCGTCTTCCAAATGGTTAAAAAAATGGCGCAAGGTGTTTCAGAAGGAGATCCGGTTGGAGGTGAATCCGCATGAACGTGCCAAAGATGTATGACCTTGCGGAGAATTATATCAATCGGGAACTCAGCTGGCTGTCGTTCAACGAACGTGTATTGGAGGAAGCCTTGGACGAGAGCAACCCATTGTTTGAACGACTGAAGTTTCTCGCCATCACGGGTTCCAATCTGGATGAGTTTTTCATGGTCCGCGTGGCGGGATTGAAGGCGCAGATGAAGGCGGGCAGCTCCGTGCGGGACAACAAGACGCAGATGTCCGCAGCAGAGCAGTGGGACGCCGCCCTTCACCGGAGCAGATCATTCCAGTCCAAACAGGTGGACACCTGGAACGATGTGCTGGTTCCGCTGCTTCGGGATGCGGGGATTTCCTTCGTCTCCGCGCAGGAACTGAATGAGACCCAGCGAGATTACGTATCAGATTTGTTCACCCGTATGATCTATCCTGTTCTGACACCGATGGCGGTCGACGCCAGCCGACCGTTTCCCATGCTGGCCAACCGCAGCCTCAATCTCGCCGTGCTGATTTCGTCCGAGTCGCCCGAGGAGGAGCCGTACCTGTTTGCCTTCGTTCAGGTGCCGAGCGTTCTCAACCGCCTGTTTGAGCTCCCCGCGGCAGACGGTACGCGCAGCTTCATTTTTCTCGAGGAAATCATTCGGATGCACCTGTCGGATCTGTTTCGAGGCAAGGAGATTGTCTCCGCCAGCTCCTTTCGGATCACGCGCGACGCGGATCTGTCGTTGAACGAACAGGAAGCGGAAGATTTATTGGAAGAGATAGAAAAGGAACTTCAGAAACGGCGGTCGGGGGATGCGGTTCGCATTGAGGTGCAGAAGGGCATGCATTCCTATTTGCGAGGGGTGTTGGAGGAGTGGGAGGAAGTGAGTCCCGCCGAGGTGCTTGAATTGGACGGACCACTCGATTTCACTTTTCTCTTCCGGTTTGTGGACCAGGTTGGCGACGCGGAACACCGCTTCCCCGATTTCCCGCCCATCACTCCGAGCTGCCTGCGCGGCGAAGAGGATGTGTTCCGCATCCTCCGTCAACGCGATGTGCTGCTGCATCATCCGTATGAATCGTTCGATCCGGTCGTGCAGTTCGTGTGCCAGGCCGCACGCGATCCGGATGTCCTGGCTATCAAACAGACCCTGTATCGCGTTGGCGGCGATTCGCCGATTGTCGCCGCCCTCGCGGAAGCGGCGGAGCGGGGAAAGCAGGTCACCGTTCTCGTGGAATTGCGGGCGCGGTTTGACGAGGAGAACAACATCAATTGGGCGAAGAAGTTGGAGAAGGCTGGCTGCCACGTGATCTACGGCCTGGTGGGGCTGAAAACCCATGCGAAGATGATTCTCGTGGTCCGCCGGGAAGACCAGCGTCTGCGGCGCTACGTGCATCTCGGCACCGGCAATTACAATGAAAATACCGCCCGCGTGTACACCGATTTCGGCGTGTTCACCGCCGACGAATGGATAGCCGAGGATGTCGCTTCCATTTTTAATCAGCTCTCCGGCTATTCCTCTCTGCCAGAACTGCACCATTTACGCGTGGCTCCGTGGAATCTCGAGTCCGCGTTTCTGTCGGAGATTGAATCGGTGATCGCCAAAACCACGGCGGGGGAACCGGGCAGAATCATCGCGAAGATGAACGCGCTCACCGACAAGGACATGATTGACGGGCTGTACCGGGCCTCCGGCGCCGGCGTGGAGATTGACCTCATTGTTCGCGGCATTTGCTGCCTGCGTCCGGGCATTCCCGGCGTGTCGGAAAACATTCGCGTGCACAGCATCGTCGGTCGCTTTTTGGAACACGGTCGCGCCTACTATTTCCGCAGCGGCAATCAGGAAAAAGTGTTCCTGTCCAGCGCCGATTGGATGACTCGAAACCTCGAAACGCGGGTCGAAACGTTGTTCCCGGTGCTCCACCCGCCACTGCAGCAGCGCGTCAAGGACATCCTCGACACGCAGTTGGCGGACAATGTCAAACGGAGAGTGCTGCAACCGGACGGCACATACGTGCGGGTGACGCCATGGTCGGGAGAACCGGCGGTCAACAGCCAGGAAGTGCTGTACCGCCAGGTGGTGAAATCGCACCGCCAATTGATTCGAGAGATTTGAGGATGCTGGACTTTCCGAAATTGGGTAAACTAGATAACATATGAGACGAAGTGCGTGGAAGAATTTCGGGGTGTCACCGGTGCACCTTGGGATGGCGGTGGTTTCGTGTTTACTGCGCTGCACGTACGAAATTGGAAGAACTTTACAAGAGTCGATATCGATGCGTTGGCGCCGCGTATGTTTTGTGTCGGGCCGAATGCTTCCGGCAAGTCGAACTTGTTGGATGTGTTTCGATTTCTGCACGACATTGCCCGGACGGGAGGCGGTTTCCAAAACGCAGTCAGACAGAGAGGCGGCGTGTCGAAACTTCGCAGTCTTGCGGCGAGGCGGTACTCAGACATTGTGATTGAAGTCAGTATGGATCTCCGCAAGAGTCGCTGGATCTATCGCTTGGCCTTCAATCAGGACAACAACCGCGTGCCCGTCATACGCGAGGAGTCCGTCTGGCAGGACGGAAAACAAATTTTGGCGCGACCGGACGAGTTGGACAAGGACGATCCGGAACGGATGACGCAGACCCAGTTGGAACAGGTGACGGCGAACAAGGAGTTTCGCGACATCGTGAATTTCTTTGACTCGGTGCACTATCTGCACATTGTGCCGCAACTCGTACGCGAACCGGATCGCTCCGTGGGAAAGACGTACGATCCGTTCGGTGGCGATTTTTTGGAACAAATTATGAAAACGCAAACCAAGACCAAGCAATCCCGATTGCGGCGCATTGAAAGCGCACTGAAGGTGGCCGTCCCGCAACTGGAAGAGTTGAAGGTGGATCGCGATGTGAAAGGAACGCCGCATCTGTTTGGGCGATATGCACATTGGCGCAAGGGGGCTGGCTGGCAGACGGAAGATCAACTGTCCGATGGAACCCTGCGCCTGTTGGGATTGCTCTGGGCCGTGATGGACGGCAATGGCCCGCTTCTGCTCGAGGAGCCGGAACTGTCGTTGCATCCGGAAGTTGTAAAATACATTCCCCAAATGTTGGCCATCGTCATGCGAAAGCGATCCCGACAGATTTTTGTAAGCACGCACAGTCGTGACCTTTTGGAGGACTCGGGTATCCGAGAAGACGAGGTGCTCATGTTGCAGCCGACAGAAGAAGGTACGGATGTCATTCTCGGAAAAAATGACAGGGCGCTGACCAACCTCCTGATGGGGGGAGGCACCGTTGCGGATGTGGTCATGCCAAGGACTCGCCCGAAAAATGTGGAGCAGTTGACATTGTTCGGAGAGGATTTTCGATGAGTCTCGACGATTGGATACTGCCCATTCAGGTGGTGGTGGAGGGGCTTGTCGATGAGGCCATCGCGGATCGGCTTCTTCGCGAAATCGGAATTCCTGGTGATCGGTACATCATTTCGGTTCGCGGTGGGCGGGCAAAAATCATGAGCAAACTGCAGAACTATAATTACGCGGCATCCCGACAGCCGTGGGTGATCTTCATGGATCTCGACAACGATGAATGTGCGCCATCTCTGATTGCCCGGTATTTGCCATCCCCCAACGCCGGGATGTGTCTCAGGGTTGCTGTTCGCGAAGTGGAATCGTGGATTATGGCAGATCCCACCCATTTGGCTAATTTTCTCGGACTATCTCCCAGCGTTGTTCCGACGTCTCCGGATGCGGAGGAAGATCCCAAATTGAAGCTACTTCAGTTGGCACGTCGGTCACGGAGGCGTGATATCCGAGAAGATCTTGTGGTTGAAAGGAACGGGACGCTTCGCGAGGGACCAGCCTATGCAGGTCGTCTGCAGCGATTTGTGAGGGAAGAGTGGGACGTGCAGCGAGCTGCGGAGAGATCGGACAGTTTGCTGCGGTGTATCAGGGGATTGCAAAGGTGGAAACAAAGAGTCTTCCTCTCGTCTCCAACCAGTCCTCCGTCCCTTTAATGTCCCCCGTGTCCTACAGGGCACGGGGTTCTTTCGTTACGCCGAGTTCAAGCGCTGACCGCAGCGGAATACATCAACACGGTTGTCGCTCTGGGACGTCCCCCGTGTTGCGACAGGAATTGAACCAATGGATGTGTTTATCCGGCGGCTTTGTAGTGTGGACAACGCGCGTGCACGCCTGGACTTCCTTCGGTTCTGTACCACCCCTTTCGGAGATATACTCCACTAGGCAGGTGAACAGCACCAGGGGCATTCCGCTCCCTATCTGACGAAATTTTCCGATCCGTGCTATAATGGGCGCGCCAGCCGGGGCGGGGGTAAAGCAGACGTCAACCACCGCCTCACCCGGTCCCAGGGATGGCGCGATTTCGGGGAGGGGAATATTGTGGAGTATCAGATTGAGGGAACGACCATGCAGACCCTGGTGCTGCAACTGCGTCGAGGGGAACAGCTGTACTCGGAGACGGGGAATCTATTGATGATGTCTGACGCGATACGGATGACCACCACAGGTGGTGGTTTTGGCCAGATGCTGGCGCGCGGGTTGACCGGCAACAGCCTGTTCCTCAACGTGTTTGAAGCCGAGGAAGACGGGGCGGAGGTGATGTTCGCCACGCGCATGCCGGGGCACATCGTGCCGTTTGATATGCGTCAAGCGTACGAAGTGGTGGTTCAGCGGCATGCCTTCCTGTGCGCGGAGCGGAGCGTGTCGTACAACGCCGGCTTCACGCTGAAGCTGGGGCGTTTTCTCGGAGGAAATGGCCTGATGTTCAATACCATTCGTGGCGACGGCATGGCATTCATCTCGGTGGATGGAGAGGTGGTGCACCGGACGTTGCGGGGCGGCGAATCCATCCTGGTGCATCCGGGGCACATTGCGGCCTTCCGGGGGTCCATCGAGTATGAGGTGGAACTGCTCAAAGGTGTCAGAAACCTGCTCTTTGGCGGGGACGGATTATATCTCATCCGTCTGACGGGGCCGGGACAAGTGTGGCTGCACGGAGTGAGCATTCACAATCTGCGGGACGCCCTCTCCGTACCGGGTTCTCGTTGACATCGCCGCAGCTGACCGGAGGGGGCCAGCGCTCTCACTGCAAGTGTCCGTTTTCCGTATCCTCGTTTGGCGAGGATGAGTCCACACAAGTCTACAGGTGCACACCGACCGCGTTCAGGGCCTCGCGGAACGACTGCGAGAGAAAGGAGACCACATCCGGGACGTTGGGAAAGTCGGGGTGCTTTCTTTTGGACATCGGCAGGTAGCGTCCATTCTGCAGAACCACCGCACCGTCGTGCACCATCCGCCGCAGCGCCTCCGCCGGATTCGCCTGGCGGTCCAAACCGCCGTGAACCATGTGAATGAGGTCCTGCAGTTGCCTGCAAATCACGTCCAGCGTAGTGTGGATGACGTGCGCGCGATACGGCGGGCGCAATTCCACGACCGAACTCGGCGCCTGTGCTGCGGCGAAGATCCGGGGATGCCATAGGCTCGAGAGTCTGTCGTCCGGTGACAACGAGCGGCAGAATCATGGCAATCAATGAACTGGCGGCGGCCACGCGGCCGAGCACCTGGGTGTGATGAGAGTCCGCCAACCGCGTCAACGCGGCGGGCGCCACAATGGTCAACAGTGCAGACGTATGGAAATTCAAGGAGAACGCATAGATGTTGATTCCGATCCAGGAAGGTGACCATCCCTGCGTTGCTGGTGAACATGCTGAAGTCTCCGCGCTTTGCACACTTCCCAGACAAATTGTCAAAATTCCATATTGAAAACCCTTGCATGCCAGATTATACTGACTATATTAGTTGAGTCATAAAACTAACTAATTCGGACGCACTGACCACAGATGTGATGACAAGTGGGCCATTTCGGTTCATGGCTGTTCTTTGCGCAGCCACTGAACAGTGGCCCAGATGGATTGAAAGCCCTTTCTTACAAGGCGCGGGACGCGAGCGGCAAGTCGTCAACGTGGTTTATACAGTGAATTCCTTGCTGCATCACGTTGTGGCGCGTCAGCGTGCGACGGGTGGGGATCGATGGACTGCCCGGTGTGGAGCGACCGTGCGGTTGTCGATACGAAATCAACACACATAGGGGGAAATGCGATGAGGAAGAAGTGGATGACGGCGGGAATGGCCGCCATGTTAGCACTCGCAGCAGCGGGGTGCGGCACGTCCGGAGGCTCGGGCAACAGTGCTGGCAGTGGAGGTTCTGGCGGAAACGGGGTGAAGATTGGTCTTTCCTTTGGCGACTTGCAGTTGGAGCGCTGGCATCACGACGAACAGTATTTCACGGACTACGTGAAGGCCAACAGCAAGGACCAGGTCTTGGTACAGGATGCCAACGGCGATTCGTCCACCCAGGTGTCGCAGTGTGAAAACCTGATTTCGCAGGGGGTCAAGGTTTTGGTGATTGTGCCGCAGGACGGCACCGCATTGACGCAGGTGGTCAACGACGCCAATCGCTCCGGCGTGAAGGTCATTGCATACGATCGCATGATTGTCAATGCCAAACCGGATCTCTACGTTTCCTTTGACAATGTCAAAGTGGGTGAATTGCAGGCGCAGTACCTGACGAAAGTGGCCCCGAAGGGGAAATACGTTCTGATTGAAGGCTCTCCGACGGACAACAACGCCTACATGTTCTATCAGGGGCAGATGAACGTGCTGCAGCCCCTCATCGACAAGGGGGACATTCAGGTTGTGTTCAAGCAGTTCACACCCAACTGGAGTACGGAGAACGCGTTGAATGAAATGGAAGACGCGCTGACCAAGACCCACAACCAGGTGGATGCGGTTCTCGACGCGAACGATTCGACTGCGCTCGGCGTCATCCAGGCGTTGAAACAGCAGCATCTGGCGGGGAAAGTACCGGTCACCGGGCAGGATGCGGACTTGGCCAACTGTCAGTTGATTGAACAGGGCCTGCAGACCATGACGGTGTACAAACCCATCAAGCAGGAGGCCGAGGCAGCTGCCAAAGCGGCGATTGAGCTGGGCAACGGGCAGATGCCACAGACCACGGCAACGACCAACAACAAGACCATCAACGTCCCGTCCATTTTGTTGACGCCGATTGCGGTCACCAAGGACAACATGATGTCCACCGTTGTGAAGGACGGATTCCACACAGAGGCTGAAGTCAAGTCCACCTCGAGCCAGTGATCAGCCTGCATAGGGAGGGAGGCCGTCCGCATGCCTGCGGGCGGCCATTGGAAAGGACGGTCTGACGATGACGGAATGGGCACTGGAGATGACCGATATTACCAAGGAGTTTTCCGGCGTCAAGGCGTTGGATGCGGTCTCCCTGCGGGTGAAAAAAGGGGAGATTCACGCGCTGTGCGGGGAGAACGGCGCCGGAAAGTCCACGTTGATGAAGGTGTTGAGTGGAGTGTACCCGCATGGCACATTCACGGGAGACATTCGTGTGAATGGCAAACCGGTGCAGTTTCGCGGGATTGCCGACTCGGAGGCGAGCGGGGTAGCCATCATATACCAGGAGCTGGCCCTCGTCCCCGAATTCACCATCGCCGAAAACGTGTTTCTCGGCAAAGAGCCGGGACGACTTGGGATGATCTCCGAAGATGAAGTCTATCAACAGGCGCGGAAATGGACGGAGGCCGTCGGTTTACAACGGCCTCTGAGCACGAAAGTGAAGTACCTCGGCGTTGGCGAACAGCAATTGGTGGAAATTGCAAAAGCCCTGAAAAAGCGCGCCGAGATTCTCATCTTGGACGAACCCACCGCCGCTCTGAGCGAACGGGAAGTGGAGCGTTTGCTGCAAATTCTGCGCGAGCTGCGGTCGCGCGGCGTGACGTGCATTTATATTTCGCACAAACTGGACGAAGTGTTATCGATTGCCGATACGGTAACAGTGCTCCGCGATGGGCGGTCGATTGCGACCAAACCGGTCTCCGAACTGGACGAGTCGGCCATCATTTCATTGATGGTGGGACGCAATCTGGACGAACTGTTTCCGAAGGTGACCACGCCACCGGGTGATGTGGTGATGCGCGTATCCAACTGGTCCGTCACCAGTGCCGAAACCCGGCGCCAGATTGTTCGAGACGTTTCGTTCGAGGTGCGTGCGGGCGAGGTGGTGGGCATCGCCGGCCTGGTCGGATCCGGCCGTTCGGAGTTGGTCACCAGCATCTTCGGCGCTTATCCGGGGCGGGTGGCTGGAGATTTGGAGATTGCCGGGGAAAAGGTGCATATCAAGGACGCTGCGGACGCCATCCAAAAAGGGATTGGTCTCGTTACGGAAGACCGGAAGAAGCAGGGGCTGGTGCTCGGGATGGACATTCGCAAAAACATCACGTTGGCCAGTCTCCGCCGCCTGCCGGGAACCATTGCCATTCACGATGCGGAGGAAATTCAGTGGTCCGAGAAGCTGGTGCGCGATCTGCGCATCAAAGTCCCATCTCTCGAAGTCGCAGTCAGTGCACTGAGTGGCGGTAACCAGCAGAAGGTTGTGATTGCCAAGTGGCTGTTGACCCATCCGAAAATCCTCATTCTGGACGAACCGACACGCGGCATCGACGTCGGTGCCAAATATGAAATCTATCAATTGATGAATCAACTGACACAGCAGGGGATGGCCATCCTGATGATCTCTTCTGAACTGCCGGAAGTTCTCGGGATGAGTGATCGGATCTTGGTCATGGGCGGCGGCCGAATTCAGGGCGAATTGAAGCGGGAAGAAGCCTCTCAGGAAAAGATTATGCATTTGGCGACGAGGGGGCAGTAGAATGTCAATGAACCAACCGGAATTGAATGCAGTGACAAAAGTCCCGCTGAAGCAGATGCTGCGGGTAAACCTGCGCACTTACTCCATGATCATTGCGCTGTTCGCGATTTGGATTCTGTTCACGGCAACCACCAATGGCATCTTTCTCACACCGCGCAATCTCTCGAATCTGTTTGAGCAGAGCGCGGAAACGGCCATTCTCGCCGTCGGCGCCGTGCTGGTGATTGTGGCGGCACAGATTGATCTCTCCGTGGGCTCTCTCGCGGGTCTGACGGGTGGCGTGGCGACCATCTGTCAGGTGTGGCTCAAGATGAACGCCGTGGAGTCCATCGTCATCGCATTGGTTCTCGGGGTGTTGTTGGGCCTGTTTCAAGGATGGTGGGTGGCGTATCAAAATGTTCCGGCCTTCATTGTCACACTGGGCGGGATGTTGGTCTTCCGCGGCATCGTCATCGGCTTGACCAACGGGCAGAGCATCTCCCCGCTGCGGGACGGATATGTCGCCATCGGAGAGTCCTACGTGCCGCCGATGGTCGGTATTGTTCTGGCCGTGCTCGCCATTCTGGGATACGCCTATTTCTTGATTCGGCGCCGACAGACGCGGCGAAACTTTGGGTTTGCGGTGCGCCCCATTGCGTCAGATGTGGTATTGTTCATCGTCATCGCGGTCGTCATTGGCGTGTTCGTCTACGTGATGAACGCGTATCAAGGGATTCCCATCCCCATTTTCATCGTCCTGTTGCTGGCGTTGCTGTTTTCGTTCATCGCCGCGAAGACGCGATTCGGCAGGTCCATCTACGCCATCGGCGGCAACCTGGAAGCGGCTCGGATGTCCGGGATACCGATTCGCGGCAGGATTCTCTCGGTGTTTGCGCTGTCCGGACTGATGGCGGCCATCTGCGGCATCGTTCTGACCGCTCGACTTGACGCCGGTACCGTGGACGCCGGCACCAACTTCGAATTGAACGCCATCGCGGCCTGCGTCATTGGCGGCACGAGTTTGATGGGCGGCGTCGGGTCGGTGACCGGTGCGGTCATCGGGGCCATGGTGATGGGCAGCATTGACGACGGCATGAGTCTGATGAATGCCGCCCCGTTTTGGCAGTACGTGGTCAAGGGCCTGATTCTGATTGTCGCCGTGTGGATTGATATCCAATCGAAACGTCGGCAGGCCGCTTGACGCAAATTTGAATTGAACTTCGAGGAGTGGTGGTTCTTGTCCATTCGATTCGGTGTTCTTGGTACCGCGCGCATTGCCGAACAGCAGGTGATTCCGGCGATTCACGGCGCATCCACGGCGGAATTGGTCGCGGTGGCCAGCCGGGACGGGAAACGCGCCGCAGCGTTCGCGGAGCGCAACGGAATCCCCCGCTCGTATGACAGCTATGAGGCGTTGTTGGCCGATCCGGAGATTGACGCTGTGTACATTCCGCTGCCCAACCACCTGCACGCCGAGTGGACCATTGCAGCTGCCAAAGCGGGAAAGCACATCTTGTGCGAGAAACCGGCGGCGCTCAACGCCGACCAGATGCGCGAAGTGCTCGAGGTGTGCCAAAGCCAGGGCGTGACCTTCATGGAAGCTTTCATGTATCGCTTCCATCCCCAGTGGACAAGGGTGAAGGCGCTGATGGACGACGGAGCCATCGGCGAACTGCGGGTCATCAGCGGATCGTTCAGCTTTGTCCTGAAGAACCCCGCGGACATTCGGATGTCTCCGACCATGGGCGGCGGAGCCCTGTACGATGTGGGGTGTTATTGTGTTCATGCCATACAGATGCTGATGGGAGATGAATGGCCGAGCGAGGTGCATGCGGTGGCACGCTTCACCAACGGTGTGGACACCACGCTCTCCGCGGTTCTAAAGTTTCCATCTGGTGTCCTTGGGCATTTCGATTGCTCGTTCGAGGCCCATCGACGTCAGTTCGTACAGCTGGCTGGAACCGACGGAGCGCTGACCCTTTCCCTGCCATTCCGGCCGGATCACGGGACGCCCACGCTGGAGTTGACCAACGCATCTGGTCGCACGGTGGAGACGTTCCATCCGTTTGATATATACGTGGCCGAGGTGGAACACTTTGTGAGCTGCGTACGGAACGGACTTCCCACGGTCAACTCGCCCGAGACGTCCATCCGGACGCTTCAGATAATGGATGACATTTTTGCGGCGCTGCACTGCCACCAGTAACCGGGGAACCGCCACCCCATTCGGGGAGGCGGTTTTCACATTGTGTTCGTCGGCCTGTGTTGTGCAGCGCGTGTTGTCATTGAATACACTTTCATGGTTGACATCGCTTCTACCTGTGCTACAATAACTTCAAACAGATGTGGTAACGTTTTCACACGATGCTGCATCTGTCGGGGGTGGAAGCGAAGTGCCACTGCAAGGGTGAAGCCAATGGCCACAATCAAAGACGTTGCACGACTTGCCAATGTTTCCGTCTCCACGGTTTCGCGTGCCATCAACCACAGCGGCTATGTGGCGAAGGACGTGTACGACCGTGTGCTGGCAGCCATGCGGGAGTTGAATTACCAACCCAATGCGGTAGCGAGAGGATTGGTCAGCCGCAAAACTGGTTCCATCGGACTCATCATTCCGGATGTGGCGAATCCGTTTTTTTCCGATATCGCTCGCGGGGTCGAGGACGAAGCCATCGCGAACGGGTACACGGTCATCCTCTGCAATACCGATTGGAACCTGCAGCGTGAGCAGATGTACGTTCGTCTGATGCAAGGCAAATGGGTGGAAGGCATCGTGCTGGTGGGAAGTCGCACGCCGGAACAGGAATTGGCGGCATTGTTGAACGGACTGCCCATCGTGCTGGCGGATCGCAAACCCAATCTCCTCAAGAGCGCTGTATGGTCTGACAATGAGGTGGGGGCGTATCTCGCCACCCAACACCTGATGGACGTCGGTTGTCGGAAGATTGCTCATATCGCGGGACCGGAGGATTCACCCTCAGCCACGGCGCGGAGAATGGGCTTCCGTCGGGCGATTGAGGAGCAGGTGGGGGTGTACGGCACCATTGCGCAGGGCAATTTTCGCTTCGATGGTGGATATGATGCGGCCATGAAGCTGTTTACCGCGGACGATCCGCCCGAAGGCATCTTCGCCGCGAACGATATGATGGCCGTTGCGGTGATTCAGGCGGCCAACCGGCTGGGAATCCGCATTCCGCGCGACGTCCGATTGGTGGGATATGACAACATCTCCATGTCGGAATACGTGTACCCGTCCATCACCACGGTGGAGCAACGGGGCTATGACATGGGACGCGAAGCTTCCAAATTGCTGTTGGCTCTGCTGGAGCAGCGAATGGATGCAGTGTTGACCAAGGAACTGGAACCAACCTTGCTCATCAGGCAATCCACACAGACGGAGAATGCGTGATTTTGTAACCGATGTGGAAACGTTTCCACACAACCACCTTTACACACATCGGGGTCCGGAGAGGGGAGTTGCATCATGAAATTCACAGGTATCCTTCACGGCGGCCTGTCCGAACTGGTGGCCAGGTTGGGCCATGGCGAGGAAATTGTCATTTCCGACTACGGCCTGCCGGTTCCCGAAGGTGTGGCACAAATTGATTTGGCGGTCAAGCCGGGTGTCCCCGCGTTTTTGGACGTGGTGGAAACCACGCTGTCCGAACTGGTCGTGGAGTCGTGGGTGTTGGCGGAGGAATTGAAATCCGCCAAGCCTGATTATGTGGCGAAGATGGAAGAACTGCTGAAGTCCGCACCAGAATTTGTGACGCACGAACAGTTCAAGAACCGCTCCAGGCGGGCCAGAGCTGTGATTCGAACGGGGGAGTGGACTCCGTACGCAAATGTGATTTTGCGGGCGGGTGTGCCGTTCTAGGTGAGGGGGTGCAATTGCATGAGTGTTTTGGAAATGAAGGGCATCACCAAGTCGTTCGGTTCAGTCAAGGTCCTGGAATCGGTGGACCTCAGGCTGGAGTCCGGCGAAGTGCTCGCGCTGCTGGGGGAGAATGGGGCCGGAAAGTCCACGTTGATGAAGATTCTGACCGGCGTCTACAGCGCCGACGCGGGGGAAATTCGGCTGGATGGGCAACCGGTGTCCATTCACCAGATTCAGGACAGTCGCGCGCTCGGCATTGAGATCATGCACCAAGAACTGAGTCTGTTCCAGAATCTTTCTATCGCCGAAAACTTTCTCATTGGACACGAAGCCGCGTATCGGACAGGGCCGGGGCTGATTGATTACCGCAAATTGCACCGCGATGTGGCGAAGGCGCTGTTGCGAGTGGGCCTGCAACGCCCAACCTCCACGCCCGTCAGCGCACTGGGGGTCGGCGAGCAGCAATTGGTGGAGATTGCGCGAGCCATCCAATCCAAAGTTCGGTTCCTCATCATGGATGAACCGACCGCGGCTCTGACCGAGGTGGAGACCGCTCGCCTGTTTGATTTGATTCGCCAGCTCCGTGCGGACGGCGTCGGCATTATCTATATCTCGCACCGCATGGAGGAACTCTATCAAATCGCCGACAAAGTGGAGATTTTGCGGGACGGCAAATTTATCGGTACCCGGTCTATGGCGGGAGCGGATGAGCGCGAATTGATCCGAATGATGGTGGGGCGCGACGTGGATGAACGATATCCTCGTAGGGACCCGGTTCCTGGTGAAATGTTGCTTGAGTTGAAAGGGCTTACAACACATCGCGTGCGAAATATTCACTTGAACGTACGAGCGGGGGAAGTGGTTGGCCTCGGCGGATTGATGGGCTCTGGACGCACCGAGGTGGCACGCGCCATTGCCGGAGTCGACAGGATTCGCGGTGGCGAAATGCGGTTTCGGGGGCAGCCGCGCATGTTCAGGTCACCTGGTGAAGCCAGTGCGGCAGGGGTTGCCTTCGTTACGGAGGACCGAAAAAGGGAAGGGTTAATTCTCAGTTTCAGCGTTCGAGAAAACCTGGCCCTGCCCACGCTCGACCAAAGGAAACGCGGTGGGTTGGTTCATCGCGCGCGCGAGCGGGCATTTGCCAATGACATGGTGCACCGGCTCCGGATCAAAGTTGCGAATGCAGAGCAGGCCGTTGGCAGCCTCAGCGGCGGCAACCAGCAGAAAGTTGTGCTCGGCAAGTGGCTGGCACACAATCCGGACCTGCTGATCCTCGATGAACCCACACGCGGCGTGGATGTTGGCGCCAAGCAGGAAATTTATCAATTGATCAATGAGATGAAAGCCGAGGGGAAGGGGATTCTCATGATTTCCTCCGATTTGCCGGAACTTCTCGGGATGTGTGACAGGGTGTACGTGATGTACCAGGGGACCACCCAGGGTGAAGTAAAAGGCGAATCCCTGAACGAAGAGGACTTTATGACGCTGGCCACGGGAGGCGAACTGTAATGGCAAATGTTCTTCGGCGCTATCACCTGGGGCCGCTGATTGGATTCCTATTGTTGTTCATCATTTTGTCCATCGTTTCTCCGCAGTTTCTGACCTTCGGCAATCTGCGCAATGTGGCTCTGCAGATGTCGGTGAACACGCTGCTTGCGGTGGGGATGACGTTCGTCATTCTCACGTCCGGCATCGACCTGTCCGTGGGTTCGACCTTGGCTCTCAGCAGCGCGATTGCCGCGGGGCTGATGGTGGGACACACGCCCATCTGGCTGGCCGTCGTCATCGCGCTGGTGGTGGGGCTGCTTGCCGGGCTGCTCAACGGAATCTTCATCGCGTATGCCCGACTTGCACCGTTCATCGTCACGTTGGGCACGATGACGCTGTTCCGCGGGATGACCGAGATCTACACGCAAGGGACGCCGATTTTCAATATCCCGACCGGATTCTCGTGGCTCGGCACCGCGCAATTGGCAGGCATCCCGGTCCCGGTGATTCTGACGGTGCTGATTCTCGTGGCCGCCTGGATCATCCTCCATCGATCCATCCCCGGACGGCGGATTTATGCCGTCGGCGGCAATGAACAGGTCGCGTATCTGGCGGGGGTGCGCGTGAAGAAGTACCTGTTGCTGGTGTACATGGTGAGTGGTGTACTGGCGGCCGTGGCTGGGCTGGTGTTGACGTCCCGCCTGGGATCCGCGGAACCCACTGCGGGGACCGGTTACGAGCTGGATGCCATCACGGCTGTCGTGTTGGGTGGAACGAGTCTGTTCGGCGGAGAGGGCACGTTGGTGGGCACCCTCATCGGCGCCGCCATTCTCGGTGTGATTGACAACGGACTCAATATTCTCAACGTCAACTCGTTCTGGCAGGACGCGGTGCGCGGGGCCATCATTCTGCTGGCCATCCTGTTGGACCGCAAGAAAGTGACGCGCTGACGACAGCGCACGGGCAATTCGCGGATGGGCGCTTTCCACGCGCCGCGTCTGCTTCCATAAAATCTGCTAAATATTGAAGGGAGTCATGTGAGATGAACAAGATGAAGGCGGCAGTGACGGCTGTGTTGGCGGTGGGCGTTCTGGCGGGATGCGGAACGACCGGATCGAATGGCAACGCGGCGGGGAACTCCACTGGCAGCACGGGCAGCGGCAAGACGATTGGATTTGCGGTGTCGACCCTGAACAATCCGTTCTTCGTGGCCATGCAGGAAGGGGTCAAGGAGGAGGCACAGTCCAAGGGTGTCAAAGTCGTGATCATGAATGGGAACAACGATCCGTCCACCCAGTTGAACCAGGTGCAGGACCTGATTCAGCAGAAGGTGAGTGCCATCCTGCTGAACCCGACCGACAGTGAGGGTCTGGCGCAGGCGGTGAAAATGGCCAATGCGGCAAACATCCCGGTGATCACACTGGATCGGAGCGTCAGCAGTGGGCAGGTTTCCACGTTCATCGCTTCAGACAGTGTTGAGGCAGGCAAGATGGCGGCGGACGAACTCATCAAAGCGCTGGGTGGTAAAGGCAAAGTGGTGGAACTGCAGGGCGTCATCGGTGCGTCGTCGGAACGGGATCGGGAGAAAGGGTTTGATGATGAAATCAAGACCGCACCCGGTATTCAGGTCGTGGCTCGGCAATCCGCCGACTTTGACCGGAGCAAAGCGCTCAACGTGATGCAAAACCTCTTGCAGGCTCATCCGGATATCCAGGGTGTATTCGCGCAGAATGACGAGATGGCACTGGGCGCGCTGAAAGCGATTCAACAGGCGAACAAATCAGGCATCAAGATTGTCGGCATTGACGGCGAGGCGGAGGCCATCAATGACGTGAACCAAGGCCTGATGTATGCTGACATTGCTCAGCAGCCGAAAGAGGAAGGCGTGCTCGGGGTGGACAAGGCGCTGTCCATCATCGATGGCCAGAGTGTGCCGGCCACAGTTCCGTCGCCCTTGCAGCTGGTGGAGAAAGGGTCCTCGTTCAAAGGCTTCTGATCATCCCGGTGGATAGGGTTATAGAGAGATGAGGAGGACGTTGGGATGGCATGTGCACTGGTGGTTGGAAGTATCAACATGGATGTGGTGAACCGGGTATTTGCCCATCCGCAACCGGGGGAGACAGTGGCGGGGCTGGAACTGGCCTACCATCCGGGCGGAAAGGGAGCCAACCAAGCAGTTGCCGCGGTCCGGTCCGGTAGCACCGTGCGGATGTTGGCCGCTTTGGGCGATGACGCATTCTCAGAAACGCTGCGGCAGCATCTGGATGCCGAAGGCGTGGATATCTCGTGGGTCCGTACCTATCCCGGACCGGCCGGGATGGCGTTCATCACCGTGGACCGCCACGGCGAAAATCGTATCATTGTGGCAGGCGGAGCCAACGCGAAGTTGCAGGAGGCGGATGTGGAGACCGCTGTCGCTGGCGGCGTGCTCACAGGCGTGGATACGCTGTTGGTGCAAAACGAAGTGCCGGCGGCAGTCACGCGCAGCATGATGCGCGCCGCCAAGCAGGCTGGGGTGCGTGTGGTCTTCAATCCCGCCCCGGTGGCCGGTGTGACGCACGAGTGGATGCGGGACGTGGATGTGCTCGTGGTCAACGAGACGGAGGCGGCGGCGTTGACGGGCATGGCGCTGCCGGACATCGGCCGTGGCGCGGTAGCCTTCGTAGACATCGTGGACGCGCTGCTTGACAGTGGTGCGGCGGCAGCTATTGTGACGCTGGGCGCTGCCGGACTGGTGTACGGCACGCGGGCTGCGGATGCACTCGCCGTCACACACCAGCCGTTGCCGGCGGGACAGGTGCTTGTGCGTGACGCCGCACTGACGCTGTTGCACCAGCCAGCGTTCCCCATGTCGGTGGTGGATACCACAGCAGCCGGCGACACGTTCGTCGGTGCCTTTGCGGCGGCCTACGGATCATCAGGACATCTACCGGAAGCGCTGCAATACGCGGCGGCTGCCGCGGCCCTGGCGGTGACCAGGCCAGGGGCACAATCGTCTGTCCCAAACCGGGCCGAGGTGCTGGCCTTCTTGACCACGGCGGGCCAGCGAGCAGCTTGCCAAGGCGGGAATTGACGCGGGCAGGACGCTGAGGACATCTCCACCCCTGGACCGTGTAAGTCCAGGGGTGGAGATGCCTTTGCTGTGGACCTGGTTTGCGGGTTAGGTGTTGCTGGTCACATCGGTGTCCAGACTGGGGATGGCAGAATCCTGGGCACTGTTGTCGGTGGTCAAGGGACTGCTGGAGACATCGGTGGTGGCACTGTTTGCAGCGGATGACATCAGCCCATTGAGAAAGGTGGATTCGCTGACGCCGAGCGCATTGGCGGCTGCGACCAGGGGATTCAGGTCTTCGAGAACGGTGGTCAGGCCATCGTCTTCTGAGTTGCTGTCGTCCGTATCGTCAGCATCCAACACACTGAGCAAGTCGTTCGCAGTGCTGCCGCTACTGTCGGTCAGCCCAGATACAGCTGTGGTCATGCCCGTCAGTTGGTTCAGGAAATCCTGGGTGGACAGGCCGAGTCCGTCGGATAACGCGGACAAGGAAGTGCTCAGATCCGAGTCTGTTGTGGTTGGGTCTGTGGCCAGCAGGTTGGCCATATCGTTCGATAGGAGATCTGTGGCAGAAGTGGCACTGGCCGTACCGGCATCCGTGCTGGCGTCGGTCGAGCTGGTGTTGCTCGTGGCGTTGGTCGTGTTGGACAAGTATCGCTGCACCAGTCCAGTGAGCAGCGACGTATTCGTGCCGAGGTTGATCATGGTCATTCACCCCACACCCATCAGATTTTTTCTCAGTCGGGACTGGGGCTACCAGGCAGGCAACCCCATATAGAGTCAATGATAGCCGCTCTGCTGTCCGCAAACCTGAAAGAACGCTGAAAGTTGCAACGACGGCCTGCACCACAGTTTGGCCTGCTGCTGGTGGGGGTAAGGGTTGGCAATGTCTGCGCAGGTTGTCAGGGACATGTATACTGAACATGTACGACAAAGTATGCCAATAAGGTGGGATTGCCGTGGAGTACGTCAAGTTGGGCAAGACGGGTCTGGAAGTGTCCCGCATCTGTCTGGGCTGCATGAGCTACGGATTGGCGGAGCGAGGAGGCCATCCGTGGGTGTTAAACGAACAGGAAAGCCGTCCGTTCATCAAGCGTGCGCTGGAGCTCGGCATCAACTTCTTTGACACTGCGAACGTATACTCCGGCGGCAGCAGTGAGGAGATTCTCGGCCGGGCGCTCAAAGACCTGGTGAAGCGCGACGAGGTGGTCATTGCGACCAAGGTCCACGGTAGAATGCGTCCCGGCCCGAATGGCGCAGGGCTGTCCCGCAAAGCCATCCTCAGTGAGATTGACAACAGTCTCCGGCGACTCGGGACGGATTACGTAGATCTCTACCAAATTCATCGCTGGGACTACGAGACGCCGATAGAGGAGACGATGGAAGCGCTGCATGACGTGGTGAAGGCGGGGAAGGCGCGGTATATCGGAGCGTCTTCGATGTACGCCTGGCAATTTTTAAAGGCGCTGCACGTGGCGGAAACGCACGGGTGGACCCGCTTTGTGTCTATGCAAAATTATTTGAATCTACTGTACCGCGAGGAGGAGCGGGAGATGTTGCCGCTCTGCGAGTCGGAGGGCATTGGCGTGATTCCGTGGAGTCCGCTGGCCAGGGGACGACTGACCCGGGACTGGGACGAGACCACGGCCCGCTCGGAGACGGACAAATTCGGACAGACGCTGTACAGTGCCATGGCCGAAGCGGATAAACGGGTTGTGAACGTGGTGGCGGAGGTGGCCAAGGAGCGCGGAGTTTCCCGGGCGCAGGTCGCGCTCGCGTGGGTGCTGCAAAAGAAACCCGTCACGGCTCCCATCATCGGGGCCACCAAAATACATCATCTGGAGGATGCGGTGGCAGCGCTGTCCGTGGAACTGACTCCGGAAGAAGTGGCCCGCTTGGAAGCGCCGTACGTGCCCCATCCGGTCCTGGGTTTCCAGTGACATCTTGCCGGGACCTCCTGCGCACTCGGTGCGGCGGGAGGTCCTTGTCATGGTGTCAGCGCCCTTGTCGGATGGCGTCCGCCAGGTTGGCGACGTTCGGGGTGCCAATGCCCACGGCGGGATCGTATCCGTTCACCGCTTTGTAAAACCAGTTGGTGTCGCCGTCGTTGATGTCGTTGAACGGCGCGTTTTTCCCGTAGCCTCCGATGCGCATCAAGCGGTACAACGTCGGGTTGAGGAATCCGATACGCCCGCCCGTGTACTGGTTCAGGAGCGCTGTGATCCCGTTCAACTGCGGGGCCACGAAGCTGGTTCCGCCGTATCCGGCAATCCACCCGCCATCCGTGGAGGAGTAGAGCAGGTAACCCGTTTCCGGATCTGCGTTCATCGACAAATCCGCCACGTTCCGGCCAGGGTAGTTTGCGGGTAAGTCGTACAGGTCCACCGGCGTGGTGCCGGTGTCGTCCACAAAGCTCTGACCCGGTTCCGAATTCTTGACGCCAGGCACACCCCATTGATACCAGGGGCGCTGCCAGAGAACGCTGACCCCGCCGCCGTCGCCGACGGAGAAGACCCCCGTGTATCCGAGATTCTGCAGATAATCCCAGGCCCAGGGACGTTCCTCGGAAATGGTCACCGTGCCGAGACGGAACGTGCGCGTGAAAGGCACGGTGGTGCCGCCGGCGGCGGTGATGTACGGATCGGACGCGGGGGCGTCGACGGTCAGCGGCGTGGAGTAGGCGGGGGCCGGGGCTTGCCGGTTGGTGTCGTACGCGCCGGAGTCGCCGGACGCCGCAAACGTTGAGATGCCCTGCGCGGCCGCCTCCATAAAGACTTGGTCGAGGGCCTGCAGTTCATTGGCGTAATCGACACCGTTGTTTAGGGCGGACACGTAGAAGATTTCCGGCAGGCCCCAACTGACGGACAGGGTGTCCACCCGGTTGTCGGAAATGGCTTTGTAGAATATGTCGAGGAATCCGGCGTCCGTGTTCGGCGCGTCGTAGACCACGATGTTGGCGTCCGGAGCCAGCCCGCCCGACTGTTCGACATCGAGCGTGGTTTCTGCGGATCCCGCGTCGCTGCCAAGGTCGCCCCCGCCGTCCACGTGCACCTGTTGAATCCGAGCCGGCTTGGTTTTGAGGCCTATGGTGTTCCAGTAGGTATATGCGTCATCCGGATTGAAGTTTGCCAGCGTGGCAATCCCGATGGTCTGACCTCTTCCGGTGATTCCTTTCGCATAGAGCGGGGTTACGTCGTAACGATTGGCGACGTCCCCGACCGTGTAGCTGCCCGGTTCGTTGGTGGCGGTGCCGTTCTTCGGCAGCACCACGGTGGCTCCGGGTTCTCCGTCGAGCTGTGGCGCGACCATACTCAAGGGATGAGCCGCCATCTGTGTGCTGAGCCCGGCGATGGCCAGCACGCTGTCCGCCAGCGGAGAGGGCACCTTCGGCGGTTTTTTCGGCGCGTGGAATCTCCGTCCACTCTCGGAATAATCGTGGATGGATGTGCTGAACATGTTGTTGAACTGGGCAACCGTGCCCGTGACCTTCAGCAACAGGTTGTCCGCGTACACTTCGTTGACCACCAGGCCATAGGCCTGCAGGTAGTTGATGATTTGGTGAATCTGCGCGTTCGAGGGCGCGTACTGATTGATAAATTGACCGACCGAGAGAAATTGCCGATAGCGGGGGTTGCCAGGTGTGACGGTGGCCTGGATGAAATCCTGGAGACCGGATGGGTTGTGCATCTTGAGAATGATGGACGCGGTGACGGTCTGCGTTGCATCCGATGGACCAAGGTCCTTGGCATCGGCCGGGGCTGTGGGCTGTTCGCTCTGAATATCGCTTGTCGCGGAGGCCTGTGCCGTCGGTGTGGCGATGGCCAGCATGCCAGCGGTCAATGGCGCCGTGAACAATGCAATCTTCCATGGCTTCACGTGAAGTTCCCCCTATCTGACTGCGATGTCGGGGGAACTGCTTCTTCGATCCAATGTCTGATTCCTTTGTGAATAAGAAGGATGTTTTGTCTGAAAGGGAGAAGTTTTGTCGAAGCCGAACTCCTTGTGGATGTTGCGGTTTTGACTTGAAAATCTGCTATGATGTCAATGGATAGCGAGACGGAGGAGGATCACAGTGGAGAAGACGCTGATTTTTGGACACAAAAATCCGGACACGGATTCCATTTGCTCCGCCATTGCCTATGCGGATCTGAAGACGAAGCTCGGTCAGACGGTGGAAGCGGTTCGACTGGGAGAAGTCAATCCGGAGACGCAGTTTGTGCTCAACACGTTCCATTTTGACGCGCCACGGCTGGTGGAGACGGTTGCGAACGAGGCGAAACAGGTGATTTTGGTGGACCACAACGAGCGGCAGCAGAGTGCAACCGATGTGGACCAGGTCCAGGTGGTGGAGGTCATTGATCACCATCGCATCGCCAACTTTGAAACCAGCAATCCGTTGTACTACCGGGCTGAGCCGGTGGGATGCACGGCGACCATTCTCAAAAAGTTGTACAAGGAAAATAACGTTGAGATTGACAAAGGCATTGCCGGCCTGATGCTGTCGGCCATCATCTCGGACACGCTGTTGCTGAAGTCGCCCACGTGCACGCCGGAAGATGCAAAAGCCGCGCGGGAACTGGCGGCACTGGCCGGTGTCAACCTGGACGAATACGGGCTGCAGATGCTCAAAGCCGGCGCCGACCTCAGTGATAAGACCGTGGAACAGCTGATTTCGCTCGACGCAAAAGAGTTTCAGATGGGCTCGTACAAAGTGGAAATCGCGCAGGTCAATGCGGTGGATACCGATGATGTGCTGTCTCGTCAATCCGAGGTCGAGGCGCTCATTCAGCGCGTCATTGATGAAAAGAACCTGGATTTGTTCGTGTTTGTAGTCACCGATATTCTGAACAATGACTCGGTGGCTATTGCCCTCGGACGTGCGGCGCGGGCGGTTGAGCAGGCGTACCACGTGACCTTGGAGAACAACCGGGCGTTGTTGAAGGGCGTTGTCTCCCGCAAGAAACAGGTGGTGCCGGTGTTGACGGAGACGCTGGCCGCTTTCACGCTGTCCTGACGCCGTACCTCATCGGCGCGCGCCTTCGTACCGGCGCTTCGACAGAGTGCCGCGACGGCATGCCGCCATTCGCCAAAGCCATTGAGTTTATGAAGTGTTCCTTCGTAGACCTCAATGGCTTTTCGCGTAATGGCAACGTTCGGACGCCGTCGTCAAACGGGTGGGTGCCGTGCGGCGTGACGAACGCGAGGGGGATAAGTCATCGAATCAGAGAGGACAGAAACCATGGACAAACATGCGTATCGTGCTATCGACTGGATTGAAGGGCTTCAACTGCTGCCGCATCCGGAGGGAGGATACTATCGGCAAACCTACGTCTCGCCGGAGGAGATCACCGACGCAGAGCTCACCGTCTCGTATCAGGGATCCAGACATCTTTCAACGAGCATCTACTTTCTGCTGACGAAGGATAGCGTCTCCCACTTCCATCGCCTGAAGTCTGACGAACTGTGGTATTTTCACGCCGGTGCTCCGCTCACCGTGTATGTCATCCACCCCGACGGACGGTTGGAAGCGTTGAAGTTGGGACTGGACCTGGCGCGAGGACAGCGACCGCAGGTGCTGGTTCCCAAAGGCTGCATTTTCGGGTCCGCCCTCGATGACGATACCTCCGATTACGCGCTGGTGGGGTGCATGGTATCTCCCGGATTTGATTTTCAGGACTTCGAACTGTTTGGCCGCGACGAATTATTGTCCAGATTCCCACAGCACGAGGACGTCATTGTGAAGCTGACCCCTCCACCGTTCTCAACACCCTGATCTGTCCGGCCTTTTGACATTGATGTCGCATTGCAGAAGGAGGAATCATGATGACGCTCGATCCGGTCATTCAACAGATTCTTGACCGTCTCCACGCGCTGCCCGGCCCACCTCTGTCGGAGGTCACGCCCCAGGCGTTTCGCCGCCGACAGATTGCGATGCCGATGAAGCCCATTCCCGTCCGGGAAGTGCAGAACCTCACCGTGGAACTGCCGGTGAGAACACTCCCCGTGCGCGTTTACATTCCAAACTCCCTGGGGCCGGCACCGCATCCGGCACTCGTGTTCTTTCACGGCGGCGGCTGGGTGACGGGCAGCATCGCGACACATGACCCTGTGTGCCGCGTGGTTGCCGAAGTGGCTCGCTGCTTGGTGTTTTCCGTCGAGTACCGGCTGGCGCCCGAGCACAAATTTCCAGCCGCCGTGCAGGATGCGTACGATGTGTCGCGGTGGGTGGCGGAACATGCGGAAAGGTTTGGGGTGGACGCGGATCGGATTGCGGTGGGGGGAGACAGCGCCGGCGGCAATCTGGCTGCGGTGACGGCCATTCTCGCCAAGGAGAGAGGGGAGTCGCACATTGCGTATCAGTGGTTGATCTATCCGTCCACCGGGTATCATCCGGATTCGCCGCCGCCCTCCTTGAAGGAGAACGGCGAGGGGTATCTGCTCACCGAGGAGATGATGATCTGGTTCCGGCGGCACTACCTGAACAGCCTGGACGAGCTCACCAATCCGTACGTGTCGCCGATTCTCTATCCGGACCTGCGGGGACTGCCTCCGGCGTACATCGCCACAGCCCAGTTCGATCCGCTCCGCGACGTGGGACGCGCCTACGCCGAGGCGCTGCGAGCGGCGGAGGTGTCCGTTGCTTACGACAACTTCGAGGGACTGATTCACGGTTTTGCCCACTTCCACGGCGTCTCGCCCGGTGCCACCGCTGCGTTGGAGAAGTGTGCACAGGTGCTCGGTGACGCGCTCTGTGCGCGCTGAACGGCGCGCATCCATCCACCATCGTGCGAAGAGCAGGGGATTCTGCGGGACGCGGCGAAAACATCCGTAAAATTCGGTCATTTGTGGGGTGGATCCCATGGAATACGATGTCATCGTCGTGGGTGCTGGGCTCGCGGGATTGGTGGCGACAGCTGAACTGGCGGCTGCGAACAAACGCGTGGTGCTGGTGGATCAAGAACCGGAGGGATCCTTCGGCGGCCAGGCCTGGTGGTCTTTCGGCGGATTGTTCCTCGTGGATTCACCGGAGCAGCGCAGGCTCGGCATTCGCGATTCGCGCGACCTAGCTTGGCAGGACTGGGTGGGGACCGCCGGATTCGACCGCGAAGATGACGAGGACAGGTGGGCGCGGAGGTGGGCCGAGGCGTACGTGGACTTCGCTGCCGGGGAGAAGCGGGCCTGGCTGCATAGCCTCGGTGTGCGTTTTTTCCCGATTGTGGGATGGGCGGAGCGCGGAGGCTACCTGGCGGAGGGCCACGGCAACTCCGTTCCGCGCTTTCACATCGTGTGGGGAACCGGGCCGGGGATTGTCCGTCCCTTCGAGACCGCGGTGCGCCAAGCGATGGCGGACGGCATGGTGGACTACCGCCCGCGCCATCGGGTGGATGACCTCATCATGCAGGGGGGCGCGGTGATTGGTGTGCGGGGTTCAGTGCTCGTACCCAGCACCGTAGAGCGGGGCCAGGAGAGTTCCCGAGACGTGGTGGGGGAGTTTGAATTTCGCGCATCCGCCGTGGTGGTGGCGAGCGGCGGCCTGGGTGGAAACCCCGCGTTGATTCGGAAGAACTGGCCGGAACGCTTGGGACAACCGCCCGCCACCATGCTGTGCGGCGTGCCGGCGCACGTGGACGGGCGCATGCTGGGCATTGCCGAGCGGGCGGGGGGACGTGTGGTCAATCGGGATCGCATGTGGCATTACACGGAAGGCATTCGCAACTGGAACCCGATTTGGCCCAACCACGGCATTCGCATACTGCCCGGTCCTTCCTCGCTTTGGCTGGACGCCAACGGACAGCGGCTGCCAGCCCCGAATTTTCCGGGATTTGACACGCTCGGTACGCTGAAGAACATTCTGGACACGGGCTTCGACTACTCCTGGTTCATCCTGACCGAGAAGGTGATTGCGAAAGAATTCGCGCTGTCCGGTTCCGAACAGAATCCGGATCTGACCAACAGGAGCGTACGCCTGCTGCTGAAGCGCATTGGGGCGGGCGCTCCCGGACCGGTCAAAGCCTTCATGGAGCACGGCGAAGACTTTGTGATAGCGCCTACACTGCGGGAGTTGGTCGACGGCATGAACCGGATGGTCGGCGTCGACCGCATTCAGTTGGCGGACGTGGAGCGGCAGATCCGGGCACGGGACAGAGAAGTGGACAATCCGTTCACGAAAGATCTGCAAATCACGGCGTTGCGGGGCGCGAGGCGGTACCGAGGAGACAGGCTGATTCGCGTGGCCGCGCCGCACAAGTTCCTGGATGTGAGAAACGGCCCCCTGATTGCGGTCCGTCTCAGGATTCTCAGTCGCAAAACGCTCGGGGGGCTGCAGACCGACCTGTTCGGTCGAGTGTTGGATGCGACCGGCGAGCCCGTCCCTGGCCTGTATGCGGTGGGAGAGGCCGCGGGATTCGGCGGTGGTGGCATGCACGGGTACCGGTCGCTGGAGGGCACGTTCCTCGGCGGTTGCCTGTTCACCGGTCGCCAGGTCGGTCTCGCGCTGGCAGGCGTGTGAGGATTCGGATGCTCACAGTTGCGTATTTTTTTGCTCGCTTGCAGAACGAATTGGATGGTGTATGAACGTGGACAACGTGGTTCGGCTGGGGGTGCTCGGCGCGGACGATTCGGTAGCGGTCATTAAAAACGTGGCCAGATCATTTTCGGAATTGGAACTGATTCCGTTGGTCTACTGGGAGGAAGCGGACATTCCAGAGGTTGTGAAGTCGCACCTCGGCACGGTGGATGCGTGGCTGTGCAGCGGCCAGGTGCCGTACGCCATTCTCATGGAATATCTGGATACTCAGACGCCGGCGTTCTACACGCGGCATTCTGGAGAAGGACTGTATCGCGTCGTGCTGCACTGGGTGCACGAGCATGGTCTGCGCATTTCCGACATCAGTTTTGACACACTGTCTACGGACGTGCTCCGAGCCTGGCTGGACGAGGTTGGCATTGATACTCCATTTTATTTGAAACACTACGATGGCAGCATCTCCTCGGATGAACTCGTGCAATTTCACCGTGCGTTGTGGGTTCAGGGGAAAACCAAACTCGCGGTCACCTGTTTGCAATCCGCGGCCGTCAAGCTGAACGCCCTCGGCGTTCGAGCGGTGCACGTCACGCCGACGCCGAGTGAGGTCAAACAGGTGTTGGAGACGGTCATCCGCACCCACGAGCTGCTGGCGAGCCGCGATACACCGATTGCGGTGCAGAGAATACGGCGAACCGCAGCGGTGCAGGAGGGCGTGTTCGGCACGGCGATGACTCGCTACGCGCGGTCGTTGTCCGGGGCGGCGCAGCAGATGAACGCCTGGCAGTGGCAGGTGTTTGCCCACCGGGCGGCGGTCTCCGAATGCACCTACGACTTCACCGCAGTACCGCCATGGACCGAATGGACCGGCCTACCGATAGCGGCGGTGAACGGAGGCATAGGCGTTGGCAAGTCCATCCGCGAAGCGGAGGAGCGCGCGCAACTGGCGCTGGAGCAGGCGCTGCTGTGTGGTCCAGGTCAGTGGGGAGCCGCTGTCCAAGGCAACCGCGTGCTGTGTCCGCTGGGTGGAGAACGGACGGTTCCCTATACCTACGGTCGCGAGGCACTTCAGAATTTGGGCCGACAGCTGCCGCTCAGCGCCCTGACCCTGACGCGGTTGGTCAGCGTGCTTCATCACCGCAGATCCACGCGCATCACGGCGCACGAACTGGCTTACTACCTGCACATAGAACCCCGGAGCGCCCGTCGGATTTTATTAACACTGGAAGCGCATGGCATGGCTCACGTGGTGGGGGAGGACACGACCCACGTGCGCGGTCGTCCGCGCAAAATCTATGACATCTGCCTACCCCACCCCTGATAAACTAGTCAAAGAATTCTCAATGATGGTATGATTGTACCAGTCCGAAAATCAACCGTAATTCGTGACTTCGTTCGTCATCGAACGACGCGGAATCTGCGCTTGGGGGGAGCAGGATGTCGGTAGAAGTGAGTCCATTGGAGCAGTTGGTGAACAGCGTGCAGGATGACGTCGTTCGTTGGCGCCGCCATCTCCATGAGCACCCAGAACTATCCTTTGAAGAAGAACGCACATCCCAGTTCGTGTACGATACCCTCTCGTCGTTTGGAGGGCTGGCGCTGTCGCGGCCAACGAAAACCAGTGTGGTGGCACGGCTGCACGGAGCGCATCCCGGACCGGTTCTGGCCCTCCGGGCAGACATGGATGCATTGCCCATCCAGGAGGAGAACGATTTTGCGTTCGCCTCGAAACATCCGGGCAAGATGCACGCCTGCGGGCATGACGGCCATACGGCCATGTTGCTCGGAACCGCCAAAATTCTGTCCGGACTGGCGGACGCCCTGCACGGAGAGGTGCGCTTCATTTTTCAACACGCCGAAGAACTATTCCCCGGCGGCGCTCAGCAGCTGGTGGACACAGGCGTCATGGAGGGCGTCGATGCGGTGGTGGGCATCCACCTGTGGTCCCCCCTCGAAGTCGGAAAGATTGCCATTCGTTCCGGACCGTTCATGGCCGCGCCGGATACGTTTTACATCACGATTCACGGTCGCGGCGGGCACGCCGCGCAACCGCAGGCCACGGTCGATCCGATTGTCATCGCGGCCCAGGTGGTGACCAACCTTCAGCACATTGTCTCACGAAATATCGATCCTCTCGATCCCGTTGTGCTCTCCGTCACGCAGTTCCACGCCGGCACGGCCCATAACATCATCCCGGAGACGGTGGAATTGAACGGCACCGTTCGCTCCTTCAAGCCCGAGCTTCGCACGGAGGTGCCGCGGCGCATGGAGCAGATCATCAGGGGCATCACCGAAGCGCACGGCGCGACATACACGTTCCGCTACGAACAGGGGTACCGGCCGGTGGTCAATGACGACGCCCTGACCGAGAAAGTGAAGCGCGCGTTGGTGGATGTGTTCGGTGAAACGGCCGTGGTGGAGGGAGACCCGCACATGGGGGGCGAGGATTTCTCCGCGTACCAGTCCGTCGTCCCCGGGACGTTCTTCAACGTCGGTGCCGGCAATGTGGAAAAAGGCATTGTTTACCCCCACCATCACCCCAAGTTCACCATTGACGAGGACGCTTTGCCCATCGGGGTGAAGTCGTTCGTGGCCTTTGTGCTGAAAGCCCTCGGCGAATAAACCATCATCTGTCGGTCCCGGGCAGGATGGCTGCCTGGGACCGGCGATACGAAAGGAGTCGATCCGGATGTCGATTCGTTGGTTGACGATGGTTCCGTTGCTCGGCATCTTCGTCGGGGTGATCTTCGCCAACCGCGTCACGCCGATTGTCCTCGGCATGCCGTTTTTGTTTTTCTACATCGTGCTGTGGGTGGTGCTCACCTCGGTTTGTCTGGCGATTGTTTACAAGTTGGATCCCGCGAATCGGGAGGGAGAGTGACATCCATGCACGCGTCTTCCATCGTCATTATTTTCGCAACCATCGCGATTGCCTTGATCCTCGGTATTTTAGCGCAACGGCACAAGCAGATGAACTTGGAGCAGTGGTCCGTGGGTGGTCGGGGATTTGGCATTCTGCTCGTGTTTCTCCTGATGGCGGGGGAAATCTATACCACGTTCACCTTTCTCGGCGGCAGCGGATGGGCCTACGGCACCGGTGGACCAACGGCCTATATCCTGGCCTACGGCGCGGTGGCGTACCTGTTATCCTACTTTTTTCTCCCGCCCATCTGGCGCTACGCAAAGCAACACAACCTGATTTCCCAATCGGACTTTTTCAATGAAATGTTTCACAGCAAGTGGTTGGGGATCCTCGTGGCGGTGGTCGGCGTGGTGGCCATCGTTCCGTATTTGCAGTCGCAGATGACCGGCCTCGGGTTGATTGTGGAAACGGCGTCGTACGGCGCCATCCATCAGGCTGTCGCCATCGCCATCGCGATGGTGGTGCTGGCGCTGTACGTGACCATCAGCGGCATTCATGGCACCGCCTGGACTGCGGTGTTGAAAGATATCCTCATCCTGATTGTCGTGGTCGTAGTGGGCCTTGCGCTGCCCGCGCACGTCGGGGGTCTGCACGCCATGTTTACGCAAATCAACGAGGAGAAACCAGGCTTCCTGACCTTGGGCAACAAGGGTATGGGGATCCCATGGTTCATCTCCACCGTGGCATTGACCGGGTTGGGCTTCTACATGTGGCCGCATGCATTCGCCGCCATCTATTCGGCCAAGCACGAGCGGGTGTTTCGGCGCAACGCCATTTTCCTGCCACTCTACCAGCTGGTGCTGCTGTTCGTGTTTTTCGCCGGATTCGCAGCGATTTTGATTGTGCCGGGATTGAAAAATTCCAATTTGGCGCTGCTCGCCGCTGTGCAGAAAGTGTTTCCAGACTGGATGGCCGGCGTCATCGGCGGAGCCGGCGTGCTCACGGCGATTGTGCCGGGCAGCCTGATGCTGATGTGCGCGGGCACGCTGATTGCGGAAAACATCTATCGTCCGTTGGCCGGTGCGGTGTCCGACGCGGTGGTGCAGCGGGTGGCGCGAATCTTCGTGTGGATTGTGGCGGCGGTCACGTTCCTGTTCTCGATTCACAGCAATGCCACCATCGCTGCGCTGCTGCTGATGGGCTACAACTTCGTTTCGCAGTTCTTCCCGACGGTGGTGCTGGCGCTGTTTGCGCGGCGGGCGGTGAGCAAGGCAGGCGCCTTTGTCGGGATTTTGGTGGGTGTCCTGCTGGTGGTGTACTTCACCTTGAGTAACCAATCCTTGCTCTTTGGACTCAATACAGGCTTCATCGCGCTATTTGTCAACTTCGTTGTGGTGTTGGTCGTCTCGGCGCTGGCGCGGGAGGCGTCCGCCACGGTGGACACCAGCTTGTCCCGATTGTGATCCGCTTCGTCGAGCGTGCGGTTTGATTCTCAGGGGGGCGCCGCAGCGGCACCCCCCCTGTCCGCGGTTACGAGGCTGGGTTGCAGTGTGAACAATAGCCATAGATTTCAAAGCGGTGATCCAAGACTTTGAACCGGCTGTCTATCTTGGTCCGCAGTTGATCCATGGGACACTCGTCCAGCGCAAACGTCTCGCCACAGCCAACACAGACCAGGTGATGATGGTGGGATTCGTGGCATTTCAACCGATATTTCGCCGAACGAAAAATCCGCATCTGTGGTACTTGCCGAATACCATGCCGCGCGTGGCACAGCTCATTGCCAACGCACTGGCGAAGCAGGCCCCTGCCCACGCCAGTTACTTTCAACAGCAGCTGAAGACGTTTGACCAATCGCTGCAAACCTGGGACCAGGCGCTGGCGCGGGTGAAACAGACCCTTGCCCACACGCCCGTGGCCGTGACGGAGCCGGTTGCGGACTACCTGCTCCAGGCTGCGGGAATGGACATCAAGACCCCGTGGTCGTTTGAAGCCGCCGTGATGAACGACGTGGATCCCTCACCGCAGGATGTTGCCAAGCAGGAAAATCTCTTCAAACAGCATGCTGTGAAAGTCTTCGTCTATCATCAGCAGGCCATGGATGACGTGACCATCGCACTGTCGACACCCATTACACAGTTCACGCCAACACCGCCATGCTGGTTTTGTTCGGATCTTTGTTTGCGGTGGACGGGGCTGTGGTCAAGGGTGTGGTTCTGGCCAGTGGTGTGGCCATCCTGATGCTCATGGTCCTGTACCGCCCGCTGCTCTTTGCCACGGTTCAGCCCGAGACTGCACAGGCGCGGGGCGTGGCTGTCCGCTGGGTGGACCTCCTGTTCTTGTTGGTGCTGGCGGTAGCGGTGGAAGCGGGGGCTCTGGCGATTGGCGCGCTGCTCAGCTTTAGCCTGATGATGGGCCCGGCTTCGACGGCCGTGCACCTCACCCATCATCCCGGCCGTGCGCTCGCCGGAGCGGTCCTGATGGCCTGGTTCACCGTCTGGCTGGCGCTGGTACTGGCCTATGACACCGGATTACCTGTGGGCTTTTTTGTCGCAGTCATCTCGGCTTTGATTTACGGTGGCGCGCGTTGCTTCGCTGCCTTGCGTGACGCGGTTTTGGAGCGGCGATGGCGCAGCGCGTAGGCGGGGAGAACCTGTCTGCGGCCATCACTCGCTCTGCGCCGTCCGCACAGGGAAAGGCGTATACTGAAAGGGATGGACTCGCCTGGCGCGACAGCAGAGGGGCGCCAGCATCTGAAGCGGGGGGAATCAGCAGGGCATGGTAAATCAGGAGCGACTGTGGCAGCGGTTGATGACGTTGGCTGAGATTGGACGGCAACCGGACGGGGGCATTACCCGGCTCTCGTTTTCGCCAGAGGAACGGGCGGCCAAGGACACCGTGCGCAGGTGGATGGAGGAAGCCGGGTTGTCCGTGCGCGAAGATGCAGTGGGCAACCTGATTGGCCGGCGATCCGGACAACAGAACGACGGCCCCGTGGTCCTGACCGGGTCTCATCTCGATTCGGTATACAATGGCGGCAACTTTGACGGGCCGCTCGGCGTGTTGGCAGCACTGGAGGCGGTGCAGTGCATGCAGGAAACCGGCGTGGAGACCGCCCTGCCGGTGGAGGTGGTGGCGTTCACCGACGAAGAGGGCGCCCGCTTTCGCTTTGGCATGATTGGCAGCCGTGGGTTGGCGGGCACACTCACAGCGGATCATCTGGAGGCGGTGGACGCAAACGGCGTGCGCATTCGCGATGCGATGACAGCAGTCGGGCTGAATCCAGACGACATCGGCCAGGCGGCGCGGTCGAGCGGCAGTGTCGCGGCGTACGTGGAGGTGCACATTGAGCAGGGCACGGTTTTGGAACGGGCCAACCTGCCGGTGGGCGTGGTGTCTGGCATCGCCGGCCCGCTCTGGCTGAAATTCAGCCTGCGCGGTCAGGCGGGACACGCCGGAACCACGGCGATGGACGCTCGCCGCGATGCGCTGGTGGGGGCGGCGGCCATCATCCAGGAGATTGAGGCGGCCTGTCGACAAGAGGTGCACACCGTGGGGACGGTGGGTCAGCTGACGGTGGAGCCGGGCGGGGTCAATATCATCCCAGGCCAGGTGGAATTCACGCTCGATCTGCGCGATGTGGACGCTGCCGTGCGCACCCGCGTGGAGCAGCGCATTCGCACGGTGGCGGCCCGGATTTGTGCGGATCGGCAACTGGATCTCTCCATTGCGGTGCTTCAGGATATTGCGCCCGTTCGCTGTGACGAGCGCATTCAGGCAGCCATTCGCACGGCCTGTGCGCAGGTGGGCCTGTCGCCGCTGACCGTGGTCAGCGGGGCTGGGCACGACGGTATGCAGTTGCAGCACCTCTGTCCCATTGGCATGATTTTCGTGCGATCCAAAGACGGAGTGAGTCACCATCCGGCCGAGTGGAGTTCGCCGGAGGACTGTGCCGCCGGAGCTGAGGTGTTGTACCACACGCTGCTCCAACTGTCCCAAGGATGAAGGCGTCGGCGGTTGGGCGTCTTGTCCGCCCGGGGTGTGCGGCCTTCGGGTCGCACGCCTTTGCCCTAGACGTGGGCGCTAAAACAGCGCTGACGGGATGATACAAACCCATGGGGCTGGGGGCCTGAGTGAAACCGCCAGCCATGGGGCGGACCGGATGGGTGTGCGCTGTGACAGGCAGTGCACCAGTGAGACGAGCTCTTGTCTAATATACAAGTATACATTAAAATGAGAGCAATCAGTTTCGTGCGGCAGCATGGAGATGCCATATCCTGTCCGATGCGTTTCGGAGGTGGGTCAGGTGAATCTAGACGTGGTCTTGAACGAAGGAAAAAAGACGCTTTCGGAACAGGCGTATGAAGCCATTCGCGAAGCGATTTTGACACTGCGCTTGAAACCCGGGCAGGATATCTACGAATCCGAACTCGCCAACATGTTGGACATGAGTCGCACGCCCATTCGCGAAGCCGTGCGCTTGTTGGCCATGGAAGATTTAATTGAAATTCTGCCGCAGCGCGGCATGAAGGTCACGCTCATCTCCGAGAGCAAAGTGGAAGAAACACGGTTCGTGCGCGAGATGCTGGAGATTGGGGCTTTGCGCAAAGTGATGGAACAGTGGGCTGCGGACAAAGCGGAGTATCAGGGACTGCAACGGGAACTGCACTGGAACCTGGAAGCGCAGCGACAGGCACAAGCCAAAGAAGACTTCGTGGCTTTTCTGCGCCTGGATGAGGCGTTCCATCGGCAATTGCTGCAGGCGACCGGGAACATGACCCTGATTTCGATGGTCACGAAGATGCGCTTCCACCTGAACCGCGTGCGTACGCTGACGTTGAATGAGCTCAAGAATACGGAGGAACTGATTCGAGAGCACGGCCAGTTGCTCACCGCCATACAAGACGGAGACACTGCGGCGGCCATACACATCCTCACACGGCATCTGCGGCGGCTCAGTGTGGACATTGATGCGGTCAAACGGCAATATCCTTCGTATTTTGCAGTGAAGAAGTCGTAATCCCTGGTGTATAGTTGTATACAAGTATTCATGTGTGCTGTCTGGTACGGTTTGAAGGAGGTGAGGCACGGGGCTGACATGTTATCGAATGGATGGTCGAACAGGTATTTTCGGCGATACTGAAAGCGTTTTATCTGTGTTCACCCAAAAATATCTGCAGAATGGAGGTTTGTTGATGTCCGTTCAAGTATCCTCAGGCGAATTGCAGCAAGACCGAGGGAGTGCCCTGTACGTGGCGTTGGTGACCGGTGTGGCAGCCATCGGCGGATTTTTGTTTGGCTACGATCAAGGGGTCATTTCAGGGGCCATCGGATTCCTGCAGACACAGTTTCAGATGAGTCCGGGTGTTACCGGGTTCGTGTCGGCGAGCATCCCCTTGGGGGCCATGATTGGGGTGCTGGTGGCAGGGTTCCTCAGTGACCGGGCTGGAAGAAAACCGGTTCTCCTGTTGGCAGGCGTGCTGTTTGTCATCTCCAGTCTTGGCTGTGCGGCTGCGAATTCGGTCGCTATGTTGGTGCTGTCGAGGTTGATTGGTGGGCTTGGGATTGGTGTGGCTTCCATGGTCTCTCCAATGTACATTTCCGAAATTTCACCGGCTCGCATTCGCGGACGCTTGGTCGGTACCAACCAATTGGGGGTCGTTCTCGGTATCTTGATTGTGTACATTGTCAACGCTGTCATTGCCAATGTGCACACGCAGACGTGGGACCAGTTGGTGGGGTGGCGCTGGATGTTTGGCGTGGGTGCCATACCTGGGCTCCTGTTTTTCATTCTGCTTTTTTGGGTGCCGGAGAGTCCCCGCTTCATGGTGCAGCAGGGGCAAAGAAACCGGGCGTTTGCCGTGCTGCGGCGGATTAACGGCACAAACCTGGCGCATACAGAATTGGATACCATCGCTTCTTCCTTGGAGGCAGAGAAGCAGCAGAGTGGGCGCCTCTCCGAACTGTTCCAGCGCGGGTTGCGCGTGGCGCTGCTGGTAGCCGTGGTGCTGGCCGTGATGCAGCAATTCACCGGCGTCAGCGCGGTGGCGTACTACGCGCCCATCATCTTCAGGGACAGTGGTGCAGGGGCGAATGCGTCCTTGATTGAAACCGTCTTCATCGGTGCGTTGAAGGTGATCTTTACGGTGGTCTTGATGTTCCTGATTGACCGTGTCGGCCGCCGCAGCCTGCTGTTGATGGGTTCAGCGGCCATGGCGGTTTTCCTCATCGCCCTCGGCGTGTCGTTCGCCATGCCGCACATCAGCGTCGGTCTGGTCTTGGCTTGCATTCTGCTGCATACCATTGCATTTGAACTGTCCTGGGGCGGGGGCGTGTGGATCATCATTTCCGAGATTTTCCCCACGCGCATTCGCGGCAGGGCCATGGCCATCGGTTCATTCGCGCTGTGGGGCGCCACGTACCTGGTCACACAGTTCTTCCCAGTGATGATGCACCACTTCGGGGCGACGGTGACATTCTGGGTGTTTGCCCTCATGTGCATTCTCATGTATTTGTTCACACTGCGTTTCCTGCCAGAAACCAAAGGGAAAACGCTGGAAGAAATCCAAGCGCACTGGCGTTCTTATGGCGAAAGAGCGCAGATTTCTCTCTAGTCACAAGAGTTTCGCGACGTCGGTTGGCAGGAGCGGCGCATTGTCAATAGCGTCGGCAACTAGTATACTAGTATTCGTTCGGGGGTTGCTGGTTGATGAACGGCCGGTTGAGTGGGCATGGTGTTCCACAGCGCGGCGCCGTGCATTTCCTCGCAGCGAAATTCTTGGACCACCGGATCTGCCGGATGGTTGGCAGATGCGAATTCAGCCATTCGAGGTGTGGGCAGCATGAGCATGGATACAAGCGCGTTACGCGCCATGGTGGAAGACGTGGTGGACCGTGCCCGGGTCACAGACATGCACACGCATCTGTTCGCGCCCGAGTTTGGGTCTCTCCTGCTCTGCGGGGCAGATGAGCTGCTGACCTTCCACTATTTAATTTCGGAGTCATTTCGCGTGCATCGCATGCCGTATTCGGACTTCTGGCGCCTTTCCAAGGCGGAGCAGAGCGCGCAGATTTGGCGGTCTCTCTTTGTGGAAAACAGTCCGCTCAGTGAAGCCGCTTCCGGCGTGATTTCGGTTGCGCGCCGCCTGGGCTGTGACCCTGCAGCGCTGTCATTGCAATCTTTGCGGGAGGCACTGCCCAGTCGACCGACGCCAGAGTACGTGCAGCGCGTGCTCGATGCTGCGGGCGTGGACGAAATCGTCATGACCAACGACCCGTTTGATCCGGCGGAACGCGCCTGTTGGACAGACACATTTCGGTACGATCCGCGATTTTACGCCGCCCTGCGGCTGGATGCCATGATGAACCGTCTGGAGCAGGTATGTCCGTTGTTGCGAGCGGATGGATACGAGGTGGATCCGCAACTGGGCGGCAAATCTGTACCCGAATTGAAGCGCTTTCTGGAAGCCTGGATTGAGCGGACGCAGCCAGTCTACGTGGCCTTTTCTGTGGCAGATGACTTTGTGTATCCCGACGGTGGGATTCGCGGCCGGATTCTGGATGAGGTGGTGCTGCCGGTGTGTCGGGAGCACAAACTGGCGTTGGCGCTCATGGTGGGCGCACGCAGACAGGTGAATCCGCAATTGCAGTTGGCAGGTGACAGCGTTGCGAATGCTTCCGTGCGTCCGTTGGAGGCGCTTTGTGTCAACCATCCGGACAATCGTTTCCTCGTCACCATGCTATCCAGGGAGAATCAGCACGAGATCGTTGTGGCGGCAAGAAAATTCCACAATTTGATGGTTTTCGGCTGCTGGTGGTTTGTGAACACCGATTCGTTGGTGGAGGAAATCACGCGCATGCGCTTGGAACTGCTCGGTCCTACGTTCATCGCCCAGCATTCGGATGCCAGGGTGTTGGAACAGTTGATTTACAAATGGGACCGGGTGCGATCCGTGCTCAAACGGGTCCTCGCGGACAAATACGAGCGCCTCGCTCAGGATGGATGGTGCGTCACTCGCGCGGATGTGGAGCGCGACGTGGATCGCCTCGTCCGCACAAATTTCTGGGACTTCGTGCGCTGGTAGCATTGGCCGAATCACATCAGGCCGTGCACTCACACCGCAGGCGCAACACAGAGTGAGGTGGACATCATGCCAACGCTGAACTGGGAGGGACTGAAGCAGGCCGCCGAATGGGACCGCGCCGACATTCGGCGCCCTGCATTTGACGTGGCGCAGATGGTGGCCAAGACGAAGGAAGCCCCCATCTGGCTGCACATCGGCGGTGGCAATCTGTTCCGCGGATTCATTGCCCCGCTGCAGCAGGTGCTGTTGGACAGAGGCGTGGTGGAGCAGGGCATCGTGGTCGTCTCTCCGTATGACGAGGAGATTGTGCAGCGGGTGTACCGCCCGCATGACAACCTGGTATTGTTGGTGCGGCTTCATCCGGACGGGCGCCAGGATCGGACCGTGGTGGCCAGCGTGGCCGAAAGCTTGGTTGGCGATCCGGCCCACTTCGCGGATTGGCAGCGTCTCCGGCAGATTTTCACCGCTCCGTCGCTGCGCATGGTGAGCTTCACCATCACAGAGAAGGGCTACAGCGTCACCGACCTGACCGGGGCGTGGTTGCCGGATGTGGCGGCGGATCTGGAACAGGGGCCCGCAGCGCCTCGCAACACCATGGCGAAGGTGACCGCACTCGCGTACGAGCGATATCTGGCGGGAGGCTTGCCCGTGGCGCTTGTCAGCATGGACAACTGTTCGAAGAACGGCGATAAGCTCCAGTCTGCCGTTACGGCCATCGCTGAAGCGTGGGCCGAGCGCGGATGGGTTGAGCGGGCCTTTCTCGATTACCTGACGGATTCCGACCGGGTGTCGTTTCCGTGGTCCATGGTGGACAAAATCACACCCGGTCCGTCGCCGTTGGTGCGGGACACCCTGGCCGATCTCGGGGTGGCGGACATGGACATCATCCGCACGCGCCGCAACACCCAAATCGCCCCGTTTGTGAACGCGGAGGTGCCGCAATATCTGGTGATTGAAGATTGGTTTCCCAATGGTCGGATTCCCCTGGCGGACGCCGGCGTCTGGTTCACCGACCGAGACACCGTCGAGAAGGTGGAGCGGATGAAAGTCACCACCTGTCTGAACCCGCTGCACACCGCTCTCGCCATCTTTGGCTGCCTCCTCGGACATCCGTCCATCGCGGCGACAATGCGGGACGACGCGCTGCGCCGGTTGGTGGAATGCATCGGATACGAAGAGGGGTTGCCGGTGGTTGCCAATCCCGGCATCATTCGACCAGAGGCGTTCCTGCGCGAAGTGTTGACGCAGCGTTTGCCCAATCCGTATCTGCCGGACACACCGCAGCGGATTGCGACGGACACCTCTCAGAAGATGCCCATCCGTTTCGGAGAGACGCTGAAGGCCTACCACGCCAGGGATGATCTGGACATCCGGTCACTGCGCGGCATCCCGCTGGTGATTGCGGGGTGGTTCAGGTACCTGATGGGCGTCGACGATGACGGCGCCGCCATGCCGCTGAGTCCAGATCCGATGCTGGAGACGCTGCGCGCGCCCTTGGCCGGGGTGACATGGGGCCAGCCCGCATCGTACACGGGACAACTCCGCCCACTCCTCGAGAATGAGCGGCTGTTCGGTGTGAATCTATGCGCTGTGGGGTTAGCCGACCGGATTGAGCGCGACTTTCTCGCGCTGATGGCGGGCAAACACGCTGTGCGAGAGACGTTGGCTCGGGCGTTTGCCCAGGCTGCGTACCCAGGCAGGAGAGGAGCGAATCCATCATGAAAATGACCTTTCGGTGGTTCGGGGAACAGGATGATGCGGTCAGGCTGGAGCAGATTCGGCAGATTCCGGGCGTTACGGGCATTGTGGGCGCCCTTTACGACGTGCCCGTGGGCGAAGTGTGGCCGCTGGACAAAATTCAGGCATTGAAACGACAGGTGGAACGGGCCGGGCTTGAACTGGAGGTCATTGAAAGCGTCAACGTCCACGAGGATATCAAGCTGGGGCTGCCCACGCGCGATCGATACATTCAGAACTATCAGCAGACCCTTCGCCATCTGGCGCAGGCCGGGATCAAGGTCGTCTGCTACAACTTCATGCCTGTGTTCGACTGGTTGCGCACCGACTTGGCGAAGCGGCTCCCGGACGGTTCGGAAGTGTTGTACTATGACCACCGCGCGGTGGAACGCATCCAACCGGACACGCTCGTCGCGGAGATGGCGCAAAACGCCAACGGATTCACGCTGCCGGGATGGGAACTCGACAGGCTGCGGGCGCTGGAACGGGTGCTTCACCAGTATCGGGAGGTGGACGAGGAACGGCTGTTCGACAATCTCCAATACTTCCTTGAACGGGTGATTCCGGTTTGCGAGGAGGTTGGGATTCGATTGGCGATACACCCGGACGATCCGCCCTGGTCCGTGTTCGGCCTGCCGCGAATTGTAACCTGTCGGGAGCACCTCGACCGAATTGTGCGCATGGTGGACAGCCCCGCGAATGGTCTCACGCTCTGCAGCGGCGCGCTCGGCGTCAATCCAGACAACGATATCCCCGCCATGGTGCGGTATTTCGGTGCCATGGGCCGGATTCATTTCGCACATGTGCGCAACGTGAAAATCCTCGGCGACAAATGGTTTCACGAAGTGTCCCACCTGTCGTCCGACGGCTCTCTCGACCTGTTCGAGATTATGAAGGCCTACCATGAGATTGGCTTTGACGGATACATGCGACCGGACCACGGACGCATGATTTGGGGAGAAAAGGGCAGGCCGGGATATGGATTGTACGACCGAGCGCTCGGCATTGCCTATCTGAACGGTCTGTGGGAGGCCATTGGCAAGCTGTCGTCTCCCAGGCAGCCATGGACCGCAGGCGGAAAGGAGGGCGTCACATGCCCGACGTGATCACTTTGGGAGAGTCCATGGTCCTCCTGACGCCTGATGAACCAGGACCGCTCAAACACGTCCAGACCTTCTCTAAACGGGTGGGCGGCGCGGAGTCCAATGTCGCCATCGCCCTCTGCAGATTGGGCCACACGGCTGGGTGGATCAGCAGGCTCGGTCGGGATCCCTTCGGCGAATTCATTCTGTCCACCATTCGCGGAGAAGGCGTGGACACCACCTGGGTTTCCTTTTCGGACGAACGGCCGACGGGTGTGATGTTCAAGGAACGCCTGGGGTGGAGTGGAACCAACGTCTATTACTATCGAACCGGTTCTGCCGCCAGCCACCTGCAGCCGGACGACATACCGCCGGACTACCTCGCCACCGCCGGATTTCTCCATATCACCGGCATTACACCCGCGCTCAGCGCCGATGCGCTGGCGACCGTCCGGCACGCCGTCCGAGTGGCCCGGCAGCACGGCGTACAGGTGTGCCTCGATCCGAACATTCGTCGCAAACTTTGGACGCCGGAAGAAGCACGAGAGACGCTGTGCTCACTGCTGCAGGACGTGGACATCTGTCTGCCCGGCCAGGATGAGGCGGAACTTTTGACGGGCCATCACCGGCCGGAGGATCAAGCTGCGGCGCTGATGGCAGCCGGCCCCTCGTGTGTGGTCATCAAACTGGAGGACAAACGCGTATACTATCGCTCTGCGTCCGACTCAGGCGTGGTACCGGCGCCAAAGGTGCATGACGTCGTGGACACCGTCGGTGCGGGCGACGGGTTCGCCGCCGGTTTTCTCTCCGGGCTTCTCGACGGCCTGTCGTTGCGGGATGCGGTGGTCCGTGGCTCCGTGGTGGGGGCGTTCGCGCTGCGGAGCCCCGGTGATTTCGAGGGCTATCCAACGCGGCGGGAACTGGATGGATGGTTCGCAGGCAGACGGGAGGTGGAACGGTGATGGACGAATTGCTGCGAAGCGCTCGGTTGATTGCCATTCTGAGAAAGCTGCCGTTTTCGCACATGGCGGCGGCGGGGGAGGCGCTGTACGCCGGCGGTGTGCGCCTGGCGGAGGTGACGATGGAGTCGGACAACGCGCTTGCCGCCATCGACGTGCTCCGCCAACAGGGGCTGACCGTTGGCGCCGGCACGGTACTCGACGGCGAGACCGCCGAGCGCGCTATTGCCCACGGCGCCGTGTTCTTGGTCACCCCGTGCATTCGGGCGGATGTCATTGAAACCGCGCGGAAGCACCGGGTACCGGTGATCACGGGGACGCTGACGCCGACGGAAATCTGGACGGCGTACGAACTCGGATCGACCTATGTGAAAGTATTTCCCGCTGGCTCACTGGGGCCGGCCTACATCCGCGATGTGATGGGGCCACTGGGGCACGTGCCGCTGGTGCCGTCCGGCGGCGTGACCCTGGACAACGCGCGGTCGTTCCTCGATGCGGGAGCCATCGCGGTTGGCGTGGGCAGCGCGCTCACCGACCGGAAACTGTTGGAGAATCATGACTTCGCGGGGTTGGCCGAACGGGCCCGGGCCTACGTGCGGGCGGTGGCGGCGGGGGTGTGATGATCGAAGGGGATGAAAAATCCCCTTCAACCGCCATCCTAATGAAGGATCGAAAATCCCACGTTTGTCTCAATCAAAGTGTCTCCCCAATCATTCAGAACAAACTATACCTCGCTGCCTGACAAAATCCGAAATTCAGCAAAACGTCTGGCGAAAATTGTTGATTAGTTCTGAAAGATGGATGCATGATTCTGTAGAAAAAGTGTTTAAGACGTTGTATACTTCATCTCCAAGCATAGACTGGGCAGCAAGCAAACATTCCCGTGCCAGTTCACGGTTGTTTGCGGAGTTGTGAACTATGGCCTTCCATAGGAACAGACGTCCAGACAGACGAAGATCCGTATCCTTCGCTAAAATAAGTGCCTGATTCGCGTGGTAGAGGGCTTCATCGAATGCCTGTTCAGCGCATGATAGCCGAACGTATTCCTCTAAGAGCCTGGCCTTGTTCTCCGTGTAGTTCATCTGAGTGTAGTAGTTAAGGCATTTGTCCAGGCTATCTCGAGCTTGTATGTAGTTACCACCATCTATCCACAAGGCGCATATGTTGTGTTGGCACTCATGGTACCTTTTTGAATCATATATTAGATAGATGTCCATGGCCTTTTGGAAGTACTTAAATGATTCGCTCCATCTCTTAAGGTGTCTATAACATATGCCCATGCCATGGTAACACCTAGCCATTATCTTCGAGTTGTTGTCTTCCAATGCAAGGATTAAGCCTTGCTCAAAGGCATCTAATGCCTCGGGAATATCCTCAGATTCGATGAGAGTGCTACCTAGATTTACCCAACAACGCATTACAAAATGTGCAGGAGCGTTGCGTCGAATGATCTCTTTATACACCCACGATGACCTATCATACAATTTAAGGCTAAAATAGCAATTGCCTAATCGAGTTGCTGCTTCCCAGTACATTGCAGAGGGATGTGTTGTCTCAGTCGTTGACCAAGACACGGAAGTCGACAAAGCATCCAACAGTTCAGGTGTGTATTTAGATATATTACTCCAAGCTATCACACTCTCTAACATCTTATCTGTCATTTTGAAACCATGAAATATTGACCATGCCTTCGTAAGTTTTGCCACATCACCATTAGCCTTTCCTTTTTGAAGTAGACGTTCAGCTTCGTTAACTTTATCTTTGGCATGCAGGTAAGGTAACAGTGATTCGAACGATGTTCCAAGACGTTCAGCAAGTAGACGAAGCGTATTTACTGATGGTGAGACTCTACCGTGTTCAATCTGGCTAAGATACGAACGATCAAAAAGCCCGTCGGCAACTTCAGATTGGGTGAGTCCTTTACTTAACCGGATACGGCGAATCTCCTTCCCGATTTCCATATAATTCTCACCTCATAGATGTGAAATCTGTAAAATGTACAGTGTGGTTCGTGTGTATATACGTACTTCTTTGACGATTGTCGCAAATTTAGAATCAACACAGGGTTGTCTTGGAGACTCATTTCCAGGACATGTACAGCGCTAGCACAAAACTTATTTCACACACTTTTTTCTCACATCCTGTTGTATTTTCGCCTTTGGCAAAGTCTAAAACGTCAGCGTTCACTTTCCACATTATACAATAGTCTGGATATTCGTGATACATCTGTGTTGCGACATGAACTGACTGATATATTACTATCTGTGTTAGATATAGACTTTGTAACAAGTGTTAGTAAAGTTAACGCACGGTAGTGATGAGACTGTCCTATATTTAAGTCGTTGGGACCAATTCTGGCTAAAGGGTGGTGAACGATGCAAAAAAAACGAAGATATTTCAACTCATTGCGAAGCATTAGAGCTTAAACAACATGATGCTTCGCGCCAGCTGCATATCTAAAAGGTGGATATATTTTCTCGTTTGTTGTTATGTAATATGGTTTCCGATTCATCAGTATGTATAAATTATTTGTCAAGGGGTTCAGCATGAATTTGATGGCATGGTGGCTCGGCACCGGCCTGTCCATTTTGACAGCGGTCGGTATCACCGTTCTATTTGGATTTAAAGATCTGAAGGATCGGGTTAGCGCGTTCTTTCTGATATGGATGACACTTCTGTGCGGTGCCGTGTTCCTTTGCGCGGGGCCGCTCGGACATCTCACCAATGTCGCGTTTCTGGGTGTAAACGCAGTGCTCTGCTTTGGCACATTGCTCGCATTGCGAATACGCAGGCCATTTGTCCCGCTGCGCATTCGTGCCAGCGCCTTTCCTTCCGTACAATGGCTGCCCACGTTGTACGGAACAGTACTGGTGGTGCTCCTGCTTGGAACGGCTTACGTAGGATACTTGCTCCCTCCCTATGCCTACGATGAACTGGCATACCATCTCGTTTCCGTGGCGGCGTGGATACACCATCACAGGCTGGTGGACAGCGGATTTCTCTGGGCGGATGTGTATCCGCGAAATGCCGAACTTCTCTACACCTGGCTGTACATGTCCGTGGGCACGGATCAATGGGTTCACCTCGGACAGTGGCTGTTCGGAATCGCCGGAATCACGGCGGTGATGGGGACTGCGCGGTTGCTGGGGCTATCCCGCTCGTTCGCTGTGATGGCGGGGGTGTTGTATTTCACGGCGCCGACCATCATTCTCCAGGCGACCACTGATTATACGGATCTTGCATTTGTCTCCATGTTCCTGATGTTTTTCTACGACTATCTGAAGTATTTGAGAACGGCCGATGGGCGGTACGCGTTGTTGGCGGGCGTGGCGGGAGGGATGGCTCTCGGGATGAAGTCGAGTGCCGTCATGTATTTGGGCGTTTGCTGCGCAGTTGCGGCCGCCCACGGCGTGCGTTGGGGCAGACAACACCGAATTACGCTTCGACGAAGTGTTCTGGATATTGTGTTGTTCGCCATTCCTTTGATTGGTCTCGGCGGCTATTGGTATCTCCGGGATTGGATTCAATTTGGAAATCCGGTGTATCCGTTTACCGTCAGCATTCACGGTCACGTGGTGTTTCCAGGGAAGGGGTCCGTTGAGACGCTGATCATGGCACCAAACACACCGGCATCCTTAATCCACCTGCCATGGTGGGCAAGGGTTTGGAAAGCATGGACGAGTATACCGACGTTTTACGCCTACGACATGCGGCTGGGGGGGCTGGGGCTGCAGTGGACATTCCTCGAACTACCCGCGCTGGTCGTTTTCACAATCTACTTGATCCGGAAAAACTGGGTCCTGCTGCTGCAGGTTGTCGTTCCTCTCCTAGTTATCTTTGTGCTTGAGCCCGCCGATTGGTGGGCCCGTTACACCTTGTTCATGGCAGCGCTGGGTGCGTGGGCGTTGGCCTATGTGGTCAGTATGGTTCCAGCTCCTTGGCTGCGAACCACCCTATCCAGCGGAGTGCTGGCCGCCATCTGCATGTCTTATGGTGTGGGCATTGTGCTGTTCACATCAGGTGAGAAAAGGGATTCCGGGTTCGTCGGCGAGGCTGTGCGCCGGGCTCTTCACACTGCGCCACAGCATCGGACCATCGGCGGTGTGGTGTTTCCGGAATATCGCTGGGTGGACTCGTTGACTGGACCTACACACCTGATGGTGGATGCGAATGTGCCGGCACTCTACGCCTTCTATGGAAAAAGGGTGGAAAACACGGTGGATGTGTTGTACGCGCACACGAGAACGGATCTGTTGAGCGCGGTGGTTGAGTCGAAACCGCAGTACCTCGTGGCCGCGAAGGGAGGTGAAGTCGATGCATGGGCAGAGCGGGAGCCCTCTCTTTTCCAATATGTCGGACAGTACGGTGAATACACCGTCTATCGCGTCACGCCGTAAAACGATCCATATACGGATGCTCTTTGTCCAATTGCGCCCGGTTCAATGGACGAAGAACCTGCTGTTATTCGCGGCTCTGATCTTCACCATTCCTCGGATCGACATGGTGATGGTGCTGCATGAGGTGGAGGCGTTTGTCATATTTTCGTTGGTTTCCGGATGTATTTATATCGTCAATGACTGCCTGGATCTCCCCTTGGACAGGAACGATCCGGAAAAACGACATCGTCCCATGGCCGCTGGACTGATCACACCGAGACTCGCCCTGTCCTGGGCGGGCGTCCTGCTCGTCGTATGCCTGCCCTGGGCCTTCGCTCTGCATCTAAGGTTCTTCCTGACGGTTGTGGCTTATCTTGCGCTGAATGTCGCGTATTCCTTTGTGTTGAAAAACATAGTGATTCTCGACATTTTCACCATCGCAACAGGATTTGTTCTACGCGCCGCCGCTGGAGGATTCGCCATCGGTGTTGAACTGACGCCGTGGTTCCTATGTTGTGCCATGATGTTATCGCTGTTTTTGGCGGCGGGGAAGCGGAAATACGAGTTCACCGTGTGGCGATATCAGCAACGGCGCGCACCACGCCCCGTGTTGTCACAGTACACGGAAGAATTGTTGAATCAGTTGAATAGCATCACGGCTGCGCTGGTCATCATGACCTATTCGCTTTTCACATTCTCCTCCGGGCATACGCGCTTTCTCATGCTCACCATTCCACTGGTGGTCTATGGAATCCTCCGCTATTCGTACCTGTTGTACGCTGCAGGGCAAGGGGGGCGACCGGAGATCATCCTGCTCAAGGACAGACACATTCTCGCAACCGTGGGATTGTTCGCAGTGCTGGTGGTGGCGTTGCTGTCTGTATTTCATTAGGGGAGCCACTGGAGAGTCCAACTGAGGGAATGTCAGATGAGGAGTTATATTTACAAATCAGTAAATTTGTTGTATTCCCAATTATAAATGTGAAGAAGAGAACTTGCGAAGGGATGCGGACGGGACCTATCCCGAAAGGGCGTCTCCGGCGGTAAACGCCCGTGGTGCCGGACACCTGTTATACACGAAATCGAAATGGGGAGAAGTCATGCCGTAGGCGGCCGGATGGCATTGGGCACATACCCGACCGCCGTATCTTTGACGACAAATGGGTCCATCGCGCAGATGCCGCATTCCCCGAGCTACCAACGGATTTCGGTCGCGATGGATCCAAACTAAGTGAAAGGCATTGCAACTGAGGCGGAAGAGCCCAAATAAATTTATACGGTTGGGGATTTCATTCCCCTGGACTCCCATTCTTCTCGGGCTGGTCCGTAGACACCGGGGACCTTCACGCCCGCCTGGCGCATGAGCACCGTCATCTGCCCGCGGTGGTGAATCATGTGCTTGATCAGCAGCGACAGGAGTGCAGCACCGGACAAGTCCATGCCAAATACATGACGGATTTCTGTCAGGGACGCGTTGGTCCACTGCTGACGCACGACCTCGGTGGCGGCAGTGCTGACCTGACGGAACGTGTCAGCGATGCGCTTCGCAGAGGTTGGGACGGTGTCCGCGCCAGCCACAGGTTCAGCCCGGAGTCCAAACGCGGTCAGCATGCCGGGGATACTGGTCACGATGTGCCAAGCGATTCTCCCCAGCGTACGATCATCTGGTGAAACCTGTTGCTGCAGCGACGCGTCCGTTAAGGCGTCCAGAACTTTCTGCGTGGTGCCAGCTTCCTGATTCCATTCCCGTATGAACTCTTCGATGTTGCTGTACATCCTTTCATCCCTCCTAGACATCGGTGCCAGATGGACTCCATCCATACTGTACCACATCCCCGAGGACCGGCCACAAACGACCAACGCGTCGGAGAAATGGGATACCATGTTTTCATTCCATCGGGCAGCATTCCTGTAATGAAGTAATTTCGGGTTTGAGGCAATAAAAAAGTAAGCGTCAAACCCCTCACACCTTGCGCTTCTCCAGACTTCGTGCGAGAGTCATGCACAGCAACAATCAGCCCCGCCAGGGAACCCAGCGGGGCGATTTCTCATGCTATGCTTTTTTCCCGCGCCTGCGGATCCGTTCCGGCAGGCGGTCCGACCACGGGAGTAACTCATCCATCGCCGCCCGGTCGTCCGTTCGGATGTTGGGCAACCGCTCGAACAGGTATTCCAGGTACAGATACGGGTCCAGCCCGTTCTCCTTGGCTGTCTCCACCAGGCTGTAGGCAATGGCGCTCGCCCTTGCCCCGCGCGGTGTATTCGCGAACAGGAA
>NZ_AUCA01000025.1 GCF_000429525.1 Alicyclobacillus contaminans DSM 17975
ATCCACCTGCATCGTGAGTTCACCGATCTTAGCCCGAGCCTCCTGCAACTCTTTCTCCAGCTCCTGCTCCCTCGTAGAGGGTCCGGACTGAAGCCCAGCCCGTCCACCAGTCAGGAACGCTTCACGCCACCTGTAATACAGACTCTGGGCCACGCCATGCCGCCGACATACCTCGCTGATATTCGCACCGGGCATCATGCCCTCGAGCACGATGTTCATCTTCTCGTCCACTGTCCACTTACGTCCCGGCATCATAAACACCTCTACTTCATCTTAACCCATCCCTTCTGTCTGGGTTGACTCTGGGGCCAGTATACCAGTCCTCCACTCTGTACATGCGCGAGAGGAAATTGGTGATCATAGGATGAGGTCGTATGGAATGGCGTACTGATCCCCGAAGGAGATGCCACACAGGTCATCTTTTTCGCGTCAATAGAAAGAGGAAATACGGTGCACCAATCAGCGCGACCATCACGCCAGCAGGCAATTCCAAATTGTGCCCCACGACATCGGAAACAAGGAGAAGCCAGCCACCCATCAACAACGCGATGGGCATGAACAACTGACTTCTTGGGCCAATCAACGATTTGGCCAAATGTGGCGCCAGGAGTCCGACGAACGCGATGCCGCCTGTAACCGAGACAGCCGAAGCCGCCAATGCGACTGCAGTGAGTAGCAGTATCGCCCGTTCCCTCCGAAGGTGCAGGCCGAGGCCAATCGACACCGCGTCGTGCAACCCAAAGAGGTTCAACCGGTTCGCCTTGTACATGGTGAACGGGATCAGCACCACCAGCCAGGGTAAAATCGCCCAAACGAACGGCCAGCTCGTACCCCAGATCTCTCCGGCGAGCCATTTCGCGATGAAGTCGGCCTTCTCGGGGCCCGCAGAGGATATCAGCATGACCATCAGACCGGAGAGGGCGATGGAAAAGCCAAAACCGACCAGAATCAAACGCACCGGCTCCAAGCCAACCCTTGGCTGATATGCGAACACGTGGATTAGACACGCTGTAATGAGAGCGCCCACGAAGGCCACAACTGGCACTTCGTATGTGAACGTACCTGCGTCCAACGGAAAAAACAGATAGAATACGGCGATGGCAACACCGGCCCCCGAATTGATGCCCATGATGCCCGGGTCGGCGATGTCGTTTTTGGTAATGCTCTGGAGCACAGCGCCAGACACGGCCAACGCCATTCCCGCGAGCAACGTCACCATCATGCGCGGCAAGCGGATCCCGAACAGGAGAAATTCGTCGTAGAAATTTCCTCTGCCGAGCAGCGTCGGGATGAGCGCATGAAAGGAGACAGCGGAACTGCCAATTCCCATTGCCAAGATCATGGTCAGGACAATCAACAGGATGAACGCCGACACCACCATCTTCTGTTTACGCAAGACGGCCGGATGGATCATGAGAACGCGTTCACCCCTCTGCGCACGACAAATAGGAAGAATGGCAGGCCAAAGACCGCGATAATGGCGATAACCGGTGTTTCATACGGCGCGCTGATGACCCGCCCCAACGTGTCCGCCAGCGACATGAAAGACGCTCCCACAAGAGCGGACATGGGTAAAACATATCGATAGTCCGTCCCTACGAAGGGCCGCACCAAGTGCGGGATCATCAAACCGAAGAACGCGATGTTCCCCACCAACGCCACAGAAGCGCCGGCCAACAGAGTGACCACGATGTACAAAATGAGGCGGATGAGCCCCGTTCGTTGGCCCAGGCCCAACGCAACTTCCTCATCCAAGCTGAGCACAGTCAACTGTCTCGCCAAGACGAGCGCCATCACGATCCCTGCGGCGATGAACGGTGCGACCATGCGGACCTGGCTCCAGGTCGTCCCCACCAATCCCCCCGCCGTCCACACGGACACGTCCCTCGCGGTGTTGGACGCGATGGAGATCCCCTGTGCCGCCGCGTCCAGAAAGACCGTCACTGCGGCGCCGGCGAGGACGACGTGGAGTGGAGAAAAGCGGCCGCGCCGGGCGGCACCAATGCCAACGACCAGCAGAGTACCCAGTGCGGCCCCGACAAAACACACCACAGTCACCGCCAAGTCGCTCGTTCCTGGAAACCAGGCAAGGACGATGGCAAGCGCCGCGTTCGCCCCGGCGGTCAACCCGAGCAGGCCCGGATCGGCGAGCGGATTCCGGGTGAGTCCTTGCATCACCGCCCCAGCGACCGACAGCGCCGCACCGACCAATACGGCGCCGACTTCGCGCGGTAGACGAATTTCCCGGATCACATTGGCCGACTCGTTGGTGGTATGAGTGAACAGAGCAAGCCAGACCTCTCTCAAACTTTCGTTCGCGGCTCCGTACACCATCGTGACGATGAAGGAGACGGTGAGCAGGGCTGCACCGACGAGCATTTTGCTTGCAAACGGCCACGTTTGTCGATCTCTCATCTCATCTTCTCCACCCAAGAATGTTGAAACAGATTGCGCGGACGCCTCCCCAAATCTCCCCCGCGTTACTCAGGTTCCCAGGAATGACTTCTTGATGAAGTTCAACTCGTAATCCAAGGAAATGGGATCGTTGAAGCTGAAGACGGACGCATTGACCTCAAACACGTGGTGTTGTTTCACCGCCGGAATGTTTTTGTAGGTCTCCGTGTTTTGGAACGACGTATCCTCACCGGGCATCTTGCTGAGAATCACATAGTCCCCGAAGAATTCGGGCAATACTTCCGGTGAAATCTGATAGTAGCCCTGCTTCAACGCCGTCTCCTTCACCTTCTCGGGCATATTCAGTTTCATCGCCTGATAGAGAATTTCCGTGCCCCGTCCCCAGTTGTCACCAAACACCCACAACTGCTTGGCGGAGGCTTCTATCACGGAAACCGTTGCCTTGGGACCGATTTTCGCCCGGATCTGTTCACCGATGACGGCTGTCTGCTTCTTGTAATTGGCAACCCAAGCCTTAGCCTCCGCCTCCTTGCCGAGCAATTTTCCGATCTCTTCAAATTGGGTGAGATAATCGAGCTTTCCGTAGGTGTACGTGACGGTCGGCGCAATTTGCTTCAGCCGGTCCACGTTTTTCGTGCTGGATAAGCCAATGATCAGGTCTGGTTTGAGCGCCATGATTTTGTCCAAATCGTCATCAGAGACAACCGTGGCGTCCTTCAGGCGGTCCTTGAACAACGGGTCCGCCTTCGCGTAGGGATCCACCCCGACGAGGTGCACCCCCAGCGCCAACACATCGCCGTCGAACGTCGACAGCACCACCACCCGCTTCGGATGCGCCGGCACTTGGACGGGACCGTTCTCAGACTGATAGGTGACCATCTGCGATGAACTGCCCTGTTCCGCCGGCTGGGTGGCATTGGGTGTCACTCCGCAGGCACTCACCAGTAACATGGGCAACAAAACCAGGGACACGAGCGGTTTAAATCGTTTGAGCACAATCGTCTTCTCCTTTGACCAATTGATAGGTGACGCACATCGGTTTGTGGGTGTATGGGTCGCGACCAACGACTGCGTCAATTTGAAATACTTCCTTCAGAACTTCCTGGCAGATGACTTCTTCGCTCGGACCCGCGCGGACAATTCGTCCGTTCTTGAGGGCGATGATATGGTCGGCAAACCGGGCAGCGTGGTTCACGTCGTGCAGCACCATCACGATGGTTCTCCCCTGCGTTCGGTTCAAGGTCTGGAGCAACTCCAGCACTTCCAGTTGGTGGGCCAGATCCAAGTACGTGGTCGGCTCGTCGAGAAAGATGATGTCGGTCTCCTGGGCGAGCGCCATCGCTATCCACACGCGCTGACGCTGACCTCCCGACAATGCGTCGACCGGATGATGTTGATAGGCGAGCATCCCTGTCTCAGTCAATGCCCAGCGGATGATATCGATATCCCGTTCCGTCAATCGTCCAAATCCCCGCTGATATGGAAAGCGTCCGTACGAGACCAGTTCCCCGACGCTCAGCCCCGTCACACTGTCCGGCGTTTGTGGCAGAATCGCCATCTTTTTGGCAAGTTCCCTGGTGTTTTCTTGTGTGATGCTTCTGCCATCCAGCAGCACAGAGCCGGAACGGTGCGAGATGATCCGGGTGAGGGCCTTGAGCAATGTGGACTTCCCGCAACCGTTCGCTCCGATGATGGCCGTGATTTTCTTGTCGGGAATGGCGAGCGTCAGGTCCTGTACCACAACGCGATCACCGTACCCAATATGTAGTCGCTCCGTTTGCAGGCGCGCCATCCTTGTTCCCCTCCTTGACACACCGATTTCCTGTTTCCTCCCCCGACTCCACGGCAGCAACGTGGGCCAACCACAAAACATGACTAAATTAGTCATGTTTCACTTGCATCATATGATTAGTTTTGACTAATGTCAACGGTTAGTGAATAATAATCCGGTGAAATCACAGATGCAAATGGATTGCAGGGGTGGACTGTGTGCATACGGAGGAATGTTTTGACGTCACCATCGTCGGCGGCGGACCCGCTGGTTTATTTTCCGCGTTCTACAGCGGACTTCGCGAAATGAAAACGAAGATTATCGAATTCCAAGATGTCCTCGGCGGGAAGATTCATATTTACCCTGAAAAGATGATCTGGGACATCGGCGGCCTCAGACCACTGACCGGCGCTCAACTGATTGAACAACTCACGAAGCAGGGACTGACTTTTGAACCCGAGGTGGTTCTGGGTGAAAAAGTGGTGCAAATTTCGCGGCGAGCGGACGGTACCTTTGTCCTTCAGTGCGCATCTGGACAGGAACACTTTTCAAGAACCGTGATTCTCGCCGTGGGCAGCGGCATCCTGCAGCATCAGAAGCTGGAAGTGGAAGGCGCATCGCGTTATGAGGTCGCCAACCTGCATTACACGGTGCAATCTTTGCAAAGATTTCAGGACAAAGTGGTGCTCATTTCGGGAGGAGGCAACTCTGCGGTCGATTGGGCGAATGAACTGGAACGCATCGCGAAAAAGGTGTATCTGGTGTATCGCGGCAACCGACTGAACGGTCTCGAATCACACGTCAGCCAGCTCTTGAACAGTTCCGTCGAATGTCATTTTCAATCTTCCATCACCAAACTGCTGGCCGGCCCGTACCGCGACGCCATTGAAGCGGTGGAACTGACGAATCTGGTCACGGGCATTCGCACCGTTGTTGCTGTGGATGAGGTCATTGTGAATCACGGCTTCACCCAGGATACATCCCTGTTGCGAAACAGCAATTTGAACATCCGCTTGGATCAGGACGGCTATGTTGACGGCACCGCTCGCAGCGAAACGTCTGTCCCTGGTCTCTACGCCGCGGGTGATATTCTCCGCCATCCCGGGAAGTTGCAATTGATTGCAGGGGCGTTTCAGGATGCGGCCAACGCGGTCAACCAAGCCAAGCAATATATCGAACCGGGCGCGGCGGCGCAAGCCATGGTGTCTTCCCACAACGAAATCTTCCGCGAACGGAACCGAGCGATGTTTCGCCGGATGTTCCAGCTCCGTGAGCACTGAGGCCTGGAGACTTCGCGCCACGCTCACCCGCGAGCAGAGGGGGCCGTGCCCCCTTCTCTGCGTTGTAGATGGACCGTGTCTGCCCGGATGAACGCGCGCCCATGGCGACGAGCTGTTTATGAATCCGTGACAATCTCCCATTCACTGCCATAGGTCTGCACGATCCCGTCGTCATCCACTGTCAGCTCAGCCTTGTAGCCACTTTCCAAGGATTCGTAGAGATACGTATTGTCACCGATTCGCGTGTACCGCTGTCTCATTGCAGTTAGTTTGAACTCAGGAAACCGCAGCCAAGCGACGGTCAACGCACGAGATTCGCCGAGCTGCAATCTCAATCGCCGAATCGCCATGGCATTGGTGGAAGGAGTCACTCCGATATCCACATCCAAGCAGTTCGCAAGATCCGCTCTCTGTTCCCCACGAACCTTCCAGATTCCATTCGTCTCCCGCTGTAGTTCGAGCTCCGATTCTGTACGCAGGGTGCTGAACTGGACGGCCACCCCTTGCGTCGAACCATCCTGTGCGCAACGAACCTCGTAGTTTACGCGGCCGAGGGTGCCGGACATGTCCCCGATGACCTGCCCACAAACTTTCGTTTCACCTGTCAATTGAAACGTGCAGTATTCCAAGGACAATCCATCCAATCCTCGCCAGACAACTCGCTTCACAAGGCCTCACCCCCAAACTCTAATCGATGCCGCGGCCCCCGCTCCGAGAGCAATCACCTCCTTGCACAGCGGAAAGGTAGGCGTTCACCTGCGACACGGTGCACAGGCTAACCACTTGTTTTCCTTGCCGGGCCGCTTCTTCCAAACGCTGAACAATGGCTGCCTGCTCCCGCCGCCGGAACGCCCAAGTGTACCGAAAGAACGCCCAATCCATCTTTTCCGGGCACCCTTGGGCCATGTCCGGCCTCGTGCGTCCCCGGTAGCGGATCCATCGCTTGACAATCCGCCACAGGCACACGCGCCGCGGGAAATCCAAATGGATGACGGTGTCCGCAGCCTGAACGCGGATGTCCATCGTGGCTCCGTAATTGCCGTCGATAATCCACGCTTCATTTTGGACCAAGCGCTCTTGAAGAGTGATCCATTCGTCTCTTGGCGTCTCCACCCATCCCGGCTTCCAAAACAGGCGGTCAAGATGGAAGACCTGAATCCCCGTAATTGCACCCAGTCGTTGCGCGAACGTGGATTTTCCGGCTCCCGGCGCCCCAATGATGGCCACTCTTTGCATGCAGTACCGCCCTTTCGCCTTGGTATGAGCGATTCAAACGTCTTGTCTGACACTCACGCCAAGACAAGCTGATCTGTGGATTCGGTGACGTCTATTGCCTTAGTTGGGACGATCCGTCTGGTCCTTCAAAACACTTCGAAGATGCCTGTACTCCTCTTCCGTGATTTCGCCCATGGCCAACCGCCGTTTCAGGATGGCCTCCGCGTCGCGAACTTGGTTCCAAGGGCCGTCCATGAGTCCACAGCCTGCGCCCCCGCGACGCCGACACCAGCGGAAGAACATGATACGAACCAAGGTGAAACACAGAACCGCAATCAGAAAGAATCCCAGCGGAAACAAGAAGAACGGAAGTACACCGAATCCATGATGATTATTACACCACATTTGAAATCCCTCCTTCACGTTGTGCCACATTTGTGGCATGGCGTGAGGATACCGAGTCAATGTCTCCAATTCATGAGGCAAGGTGTCACGAAAGGATCAACAATGCGTCACGGTTAAAGCACAGTCATCGTCGGAGAAACAGATGGCGTACGGAACATGCTACACTTGCCGTGAATCCCATATTCGATGCCCATCGAATCCTGACAAGTGAGGGACTGCCATGGACGGAACACAGACCGTGTTGGTCGTCGACGATGATCTGTCGATTGTGGAACTGATGACCGATTTTCTGGAGTACGAAGGGTTTCGGGTGGAAACCGCAACCTGTGCGGAAGACGCAAGAAATTTGTTGTCGCGCGTTCCCGTGGACTGCATGATCCTCGATGTGATGATGCCGGGGCAGAACGGGTTTGAGTTGTGTAAGCAAATTCGTGCAGGCCATGACCTGCCCATCCTCTTCCTGAGTGCCCGGGATGACGATGCAGATAAGATACGAGGCCTTGGCATCGGCGGAGATGATTACATTGTCAAATCCGCTTCGCCGGCGGAAGTGGTGGCGAGAGTGAAAGCCGTATTGCGCAGAGTTCGTTCGAAGGAACCCAGGCGTCCCCCCACTTTCGATTACGGAAGACTCGTGCTGAATCCATCGGCGCGCGAGGTTCGCGTGGCTGGCAAAACCGTTCCTTTCACCCCGAAAGAATTTGATTTACTCTGCCTGCTGGCGGAACACCCCCGCCAGGTATTCACATATGAGTCTCTTCTCGACCAGTTCTGGGATGGAGTTGGCGACAAACATACGGTCCGGGTTCACATTGCCCGGATACGGGAGAAGATTGAACGCGATCCCAACAAGCCGCAATACATTGTCAATGTATGGGGCGTTGGGTACCGATTCGAGGGGAAGCCAAAATGAGGATTAGAAAATACATGGTCATCGGCGTTCTATCCATTGTTGTGTTTCCCTGGGTTGTGTATCTCATCATACACTTGGCCAGCACACAGCCGTGGAGAACAGTGAACCGCGATGAACAGACGAACCTCTCGCAGATGATGCAAGCCATCACCGAGAACGAGCGTAATTGGACGAATCCCCGTTGGCAGGCACAGATAACACTGGAATTACAGCGTGAGGGCGTGGCGGCGGCAATCCTGTCTCCATCGAATCAGGTGATTTTTGCAACCTCACAGCATGGCCACCATCACTGGATGTCGACGCAGCAAGCGCTGGTGATGGTGAACGGGAAATGGGTTGGAACCGTGGAGCTATCCCAACCGGGAAAGGCCGACCCACCGGCGGCGATAGGCGCCGTCCTCGCAGTCATCCTCGCGATTGTCTTTGTCAGTTTTCAAATGGGAAGAAATGTGGTTCAACCCTTGGAATCGATGAGTCGCGCCGCGCTAAAAATCGCGGACGGAGATCTGGACTTTGAACTTGCACCGTCCAACACGGTCGAGATCAAACAGGTCCGCACGGCCTTTCAGGTGATGGTGAAAGGGCTTCGAGATTCGTTCGCAAAGCAGCAAAAGTTAGAAGAGGAGCGCAGGTTTTTTATCGGCGCCATCGCACATGATCTGAGAACCCCCCTGTTTGCATTGCGCGGATATCTCGACGGCATAGAACAGGGCATTGCTTCATCTCCGGACAAGCTCGCGCACTATGTGAACGTCTGCAAAGAGAAGGCGGCTCATCTGGAACGGTTGGTTTCCGATTTGTTCGCATTTACTCGATTGGAATATATGGAGCAGACACTGCAGAGGGAGTCCTTTCATTTCTCTGACGTAGTGAAGGCAACGGTCACAAGCATGATTCATAAGGCACGGGAAAAACGGATCTCACTGGACACAACCATCCGCCCCGGCGAAGGTTGGGTTTCAGGGGACCCTCATCTTTTGCAGCGAGCCATCACCAATCTGTTGGATAACGCAATCAGACACACGCCTCAGGCGGGCAAGATCACGGTTGAAGTGAAGAGCGATCCAGAGAAGATTGTCCTCGTGATCCACGACACCGGCCCCGGCTTTTCACCGAAGGATTTGGCGCACATCTTTGAACCCATGTATCGAGGGGACGCATCCAGAAACCTCGCCACCGGAGGCGCCGGACTCGGACTCACCATCGCACGGCGCATTTTTCGCAGTCATGGCGGGGAGTTGTACGCAGAGAATTCCCCCGAAGGCGGCGCTGTCCTATCTGGTTGGATGCCTTTGAAAGCCGACGTCTGCGATTTCGATGGTCACACCGAGAAGCGAGAGACCGACCAACCTATGTGATTTTCATCACCACCGAGAAGGCGCAGGGCACGTACAGTTTCATGTGCAGCCATCAACCTTACTCGGAGGGATGAATCATGAGTGAATTCACGAAGACCGTGAATGCCACGGAATATCCGCCGCACCTGAAGCACAAGGTCATCTTCGACACATTCGACCAACTAAATCCCGGCGAGGCGATGCTCTTGATCAACGACCATGATCCAAAACCTCTCCGCCATCAGTTCGATCTGGAGCGACCAGGCATGTTCACGTGGGATTACGTGGAACGCGGCCCGGAACAGTTCCGGATCAAAATTGGATGCATTGAGGCGTGACGCCACACCGCGTCCATCGAGACGACTCTGGTGGTCTTCGATTGGGCTTGACCCTTTGGTCGGAGGGAGGGCCTTCTGAAGAAGGGAGGCTGGTCATGGCCAGCATCGAAGTTATGGATGAAAAACGCTTCGCATTTCCGTTGCTTTGGAAGATGCGATCCGGATGGTACAAGTGGCTGCGGAGGACGTTCCAACGTACGCTCAAGAAATTTTAACCATCGTCGACAAGATGCCGGCGTTCGAGTACACCAATTTCTGCTTCTACGCGTACGACAGCGCACGATTGTTTGAGCATGTGCTCGGGATGGATCCGCGGAACTACCGATCGTTCTCTCTCCATGCGCCCGACGCGTTCTTCTATGCCCTGTATGGCGGCCTGAGTGCGCTGTACGACGACGCGAAACACAGTCTGGAATCCCCAATGAGCAGGACAGTATCTTTGTCCGTCAGCGCAGAAAGCATGCATTCGGAGGGAGGCGGGGATGTCTGTGAACGAGTTGTTAAGGATTGAAATGGACGGACCGCGACTCATCATTGATGCGCGCAGCGCCATTCAATCCGGACGCCAACCGAGGAACGAAATCCTGACGCTTGTCGGCGATGCTCCCATCGGCACGTTGTGTGAGGTTCACGTTCCTAATCGAGCAAGTCATCTGATTGCCGCGCTGGAGAGCATGGGCATGAATGTCGTCATTTCTGAGGTGGAGCCTGGACACTGGCGACTTCGGATGATGAAATTGTGAGTAGAGGGGGCCTGCCGCCGCGCACGACATGGTATCATCCGACCTCCGTGCGCCGACCGGAGGCCCCTCTTTGTCTCGCCGCGTGTCAATCCTGAAGTCTTCGGGCCAGTCCCGGATGACGGAACTGACCATCACTGCATGCCCATTCGGCGTCAGTGGGTGTCGTAACCCGCCTCTTCCACCGCTGCTTTCAATGCTTCCACACTGGTTTTTGCCTCATCAAACGTCACAGTCGCCGTTTGACCTTCCAGGTCCACCTTGGCCTCCTGCACGCCGTCCACGTTCTGCAGCGCCTTTGTCACAGCGTTCACGCATCCCCCGCAGGTCATGCCTTTGACAACAATGGTGGTCGTGGTCATGTTGCATACATCTCCTTCATCTATACTGGACCAGTAAACGCATCCACGTCGAATTCCATGCAGTGCTTTAGCGTGCGGCATGCACCTCCCTTCCAAGCCGGAGCCTCCGCAAAAACAGACTGTTCGTGACCACACTGACGGAGCTCAGTGCCATGGCCGCCCCCGCAATGATGGGACTGAGGATACCGAGGGCAGCCAGCGGAATCCCGAGTACATTGTAGATGAACGCCCAGAACAGGTTTTGGCGAATTTTTCGCATCGTGGCTTTGGACAGTCGGATGGCATCCACCACCGACATCGTGCTGCTCTTCATCAACACAATGTCCGCAGCCTCCATCGCCACATCGGTCCCTGTCCCCATGGCCATTCCAATGTCTGCCGCGGCAAGCGCTGGCGCATCATTCATGCCATCCCCCACCATGGCCACCACGCGTCCGCGTGCACGCAGTGCTTCGACCTGGGCAGCTTTGTCCGCGGGCAGGACGTCGGCCATCACGTGTTCAATGCCCACCTGAGCCGCGATGGCGGTCGACGTTCGCTCATTGTCTCCGGAAATCAACCACACATCCACGTCCAGTTGTTTGAGCTGTCGGACCGTCTCCGGCGCGTCCGGTTTGATGGTATCCGCCAAAGCGATGACGCCGAGCAGCGTCCGCTCGCGTGCCACCAGCACCGCCGTTTTCCCCGCTTGCTCGTACGCGAGCAGCGTCGATTCGGGAAATTCCTTCATCCCGCTTTCCACCATCCACCGCCGATTGCCAACGCGAACCCGGACACCATCCACCACGCCTTCAATCCCCTTGCCGGGTATTGCCCGCACCTGCACCGCTTTTCGAAGGGAGAGCCCCCGGTCCTTCGCATGCTGCGCAATCGCCGCGCCCAACGGATGTTCACTCTGCGCTTCCAGCGCCGAAGCGGCCAACAACAAGTCGTCCACCGAAATGCCATCCGGCGTCCACACGTCTGTCACCTGGGGGTTGCCAGTCGTAATCGTTCCCGTCTTGTCAAAGATGACGGTGTTCACTTCATGCGCTCGTTCCAGGTGTTCCCCGCCTTTAATCAGGATGCCCGCTTCCGCCCCCACTCCGGTCCCCACCATCACGGCCGTTGGCGTGGCGAGCCCGAGAGAACACGGGCACGCAACCACCAACACGGCCACAGCTGACAGCAGCCCGGCCGACCAGTTGCCGAGCCACCCCCACCCAATCAGCGTCAGCAACGCAATCAGAAGGACGACGGGGACGAAAATACCTGCAATTTGGTCAGCGAGGCGCTGTACGGGCGCTTTCGATCCCTGCGCCTGATCCACCAAGCGGATCACCTGCGCGAGGACGGTATCCGCGCCCACCTTCGTGATCTCCAGGGTGACCGCGTGCGTCTGATTCACGGTAGCACCCACCACGGCATCTCCGGGCCCCTTAACAACGGGCAGCAGCTCCCCGGTCAACAGAGATTCGTCTACCGCGGTGGTGCCTTCCCGGATAATCCCATCGCTCGGAATTTTTTCTCCAGGGCGTACTCGAACCACGTCGCCCACGCGCAGCTCGTCCACTGGAACGTCCACCTCTTCACCATCCCGCAGGCGATGCGCGACTTTTGCCCTCATGTTGGCGAGCGTCGCAATGGCAGAACTGGATTTTGCCTTCGCGCGGGTTTCCAACAGCTTCCCCATGAAAATGAGCGTGATAACAGTGGCTGAGCTGTCAAAATACACATCCCACCGACCTTGTACCGTGAGAATGGCACTGTACACGTAGGCGACGGAGGTACCGAGCGCCACCAACACATCCATGTTGGCTGCGCCACCCCGCAGCGCATGATATGCGCCTTGGTAGAACCGCCAGCCGACATAAAACTGAACGGGCGTGGCCAGCAGCCAGCTCACCCAATTTGGCAAGAATCCCATACCGCCGAACAGCATGTACACCATTTGCACAACCAGCGGCGCTGTCATGACCACGGATGCCCAAAACTTGAGGACGTCGCGCCGATACGCTTGTTGTTTGCGAAGCCGCTCTTCTTCCGCAGCGGTCTCGGATGCCAATCTGGCGCCGTACCCGGCCTTCTCAATCGTCCGAATCAGATCCGACTCCTGAACCACGCCTGGCACAAACGTGACCTGTGCTGAGTCTGACGCCAAATTCACCTGAACGGACTGAACGCCACGCACTCGTCCGACCACTTTTTCGATGCGGGCGGCGCAAGCGGCGCACGTCATCCCGTCAATCCGAAACATCACCTGGCTGGTTGGGACATGGTATCCCGTTTTTTCAATTTTCTCGACCACCGCCGCCCAGGAGGCCACGTCATCGAGCAGCACCCGCGCCCGCTCCGAAGCCAAATTTACGTGCACGTCTCTCACGCCCGGCACCTTGGAAACCTGTTTCTCAATGCGTGCCGCACACGCGGCGCAGGTCATTCCGTCTATTGGGAACGTCAGTTCACACGTATCCGACATGCTGACATCTCCTCACCGACCGTCGTTACGACTTGGCGAATTGACGAATCACATCCATCAATTCCTCAATTTTGGCTTCCCCGTCCTTGTGATTAGCTATGGCATCCGCGACACAGCCTCGGGTATGCGATTCCAATATCGACAGGCCAACCTGATGCATTGCACTCTTGATGGCCGCAATTTGAATCAGAATGTCCACGCAGTACCGTTCCTCATCAATCATCTTTTGGATTCCACGCACTTGCCCTTCAATCCGTTTCAAACGTCTCAGGAGGTCGTCCTTTTTCGGGGTATAACTGTGATGATGAAGTTCGGGACACATCGGAGAGCACCTCACCTTGGGTTTTCGAAAAAACCATACCCCTGTAGGGCATTACTGTCAAACGCGACACCGCCGCGACCGTCGAGAGATGACAGAAAGAACAGATTCCAAAACTTAGTTTTCAGACGCAAATATCTATCGAGGTTTCTTCGGCGGACGGCGTCATGCAGATTCAAATGGAAATATTGAAGGGCTTGGTTACGGAAACCTCCCTCCAGGACATGTTGTCGTTGCTCATCACGGGGGTCGAACGGCGTTTCGGGGATTGCATCGCAGCCATCTGGGTGCTGGAAACAAAACCGGAGTCGGTGTCCTTTACACTGCGCGCCAGCGTCAATCTTCCGGAATCCATCATGATGGAGACGAGCATGCGTCCCGTTCGCAGTTCCGGTGCGGATGAGACATGAGATATCGAAGATTTCATGCATCACCTATCCGACGCGTACCGAGCATCCGGCGTGCATGTGGCGTAGATGCAGCCCATCCGGAATTCGAAAGAAATAAGCATTGGCCTGTTTTTGCTCGGCTCTCAGAAACCGCGGCCATTGTCCACATTCGAGACGGAGATCGTCAGGCTTTGGACCCTGACGGCCGGTTTCGTCATCGAAAAAGAGCGTCTGAACCGGGAAAACCATTTTCTCGCCTACTATGATTATCTCACGCGGATTCCCAACCGTCGATTGTTTCACGAACGCTTGACACGCGAGTTGTCGCTCGCACAGTCCATGCTGACGGGACGGTGCGTTGCGCTGCTCGACCTCAATGACTTCAAGGAGATCAATGACCGGTGGGGACATGATCAAGGCGATTTGGTGCTCGTCATCGTGGCGGATCGAATGACGCAAGTCATACGCAGGATGGATACGGTCGCCCGTATGGGCGGAGACGAGTTTGCCTTCATCTTTCCCGCGTTACCTCCAGTGGAAGTGAACGTCATGGTGGAGAACATACTACGCGCTGTCCGTCAGCCCATAGTCACCCAAGCGGTCACCTTGGAGATCTCGGCGTCCATTGGAATCGCAAGCTATCCTGCGGATGGAACCGACGGGAGTACACTGCTTCGCAAAGCGGACATCGCATTGTACGCGGCCAAAAGAGCAAGACTGGCGGGCACATCCGACGGCATGAAGTGGGCAGGTTCAGACGCACCGTGAATCCGTGCGGCCACCTGTCCTTGTCACCGAAGATCTTTGTCCAACGATACCCCTTCCCGAGCGATGGCGCGATACGTCGTCGGACTCATTCCAACCACCTTTTGAAACACGGTAGAAAAATATCCGCCATTGCCAAACCCCAGGCGTTCGGCCAACTCGACCATCGAAATCTCAGATTCCCGAAGCCACCGCTGCGCTTCAGATATTCGCTTGTACCGCACATAAGTCGCCGGCGTCACCTGCATCACTCGCTTAAACGTACGGTGAAGGTGGTACGGGCTCATGTGCACGGCGTCTGCAATGATCTCCAGGGTGAGCGGTTCTGAGAAGTGAGCATCCAAATACTGAACCGTGCGTCGAACCAAATCGTCGTCGGGCAGCTGCTCTGCTTGGGGACGGCAGCGTTTGCACGGCCGGAATTGAGCGGCGAGCGCAGCTGCGGCCGTGGGAAACACCAACACATGACTGCGTTTCGGCGTCCGGGACCTGCACGACGGCCGACAAAAGACGCCCGTGGTCCGGACTGCGTACACAAATTGCCCATCGTATGCGCGGTCGCACCGCACGATAGCCTGCCATTGCTCCTCCCGCATGTTGCGTCCCCCCTCATTCACTCAAAGTATAGCCGGCTTGTCGGCGGGGTGAACAGAGGAGGGAGATGAGAGGGCAAGAATTCAAATCGGCGATCCGTCTGAACGACCGGCCAACCGTTCCAGGACCGCTACGGCTTGGTCCATCGTCTCCCGGACAACGTCCCGAGCGGCCCGGCGCTTCGCCAAGCGCAGACCCTGACCGGACCACATCGACATGAATTCCGCATTCTGTTGCTGAGCGGCCGCGCGTCGAATGTCTTGCGTCAACTGATTCTGAACAGGATACTCGGGGATGGTCCCGGCATACTGCGCCATTCGGTTCATGAACTCTGTTCGAATGCCTCTCGCCAGTTTTCCGGAGTATGCACTCGTAACCTCCGTCTCATCCTCGCGGCTTGTCAACACGCGCTGCTGGTACAGCGGATGCGCACCGCTTTCTGGGCACGACAGAAACGCCGTTCCCATCTGAACGCCGGCAGCCCCAAGCGCCAGACAGGCGGCCAGTCCTCGTCCATCCATGATGCCGCCCGCGGCGATGACCGGGATGGATACCGCGTCCACCACCTGTGGAACTAGGGCCAGTGTGCCAATCAGTGCCCGGGACGGATGCGACAGAAATGTTCCGCGATGTCCGCCTGCCTCGCTGCCCTGCACAACCACACAATCCACGCCCGCGGTCTCCAACGCCACAGCTTCCTCCACCGTGGTTGCCGTACCGAGAATCCTTACCCCTCGCCGTTGCAACGCCTGCATCACATGAGGTTCGGGAATGCCGAAGGTAAAGCTGAACACAGGAACCTGTTCGTCCAAGATCACCTGAATCTGTTCCTCAAACACGTAACGCTGCTCATCCACCGCCCCGTCGGCGGAGCAGGTGCCCGAGATGCCCAATTCGCGGCGAATGGGCTCCAAGTATTCGTTCATCTGCTGGATATCCACCTCAGAGACGGTGACCGCTTTCGGAACGAACAAGTTGACCGCGAACGGTTTGTCGGTCCGGTCTCGAACCTCACGGATGGCAGTCCGCAATTGCGCGGAAGACAGATATCCTGCGCCAATCGTCCCAAGCGCGCCCGCGTTGGCGACGGCGGCCACCAGTGTCGGCGTGGTGATGCCGCCCGCCATGCCGGCCTGGATGATGGGATATTGAATGCCGAGGCATTTCGTGAATACGGTTTCCAACATACGCGGTCCTCCTCCCTGAGGATGTTGATGACCACGGCGGGCCACTGTGCTCAGCATAGCACAAGCGTCGAATCGTCGTCCCATCAGTGGATGCACATTTACACCTCGGCGGCGCCTGTGACCCATTCGCTTTCCCCCTCATCCGCCGGGCATGGTACCATGTCGATATCCCATCTGAAAGGCTTGGAGGGTTGATCCGTGTTCCAATTGCGCGGCCACCACCTGTTGTGTCTCGTTGGATACCGCGGCATGGGCTATTCCAATGAATATGTTTCCAACATGACGCACGTCCATCAAACGTTGCGGTCGTACCCCGATACCCCGTTGCTGCTGGTGAGCGGACCGGATGATCTGTGCGCGAAATTCCCACCATCACAGCCCCGCCATTGTGAGGACGACCACATCTTCCAGCGCGATACCGCCGTTCTCGAACAATTGCATCTGCGCATTGGGCAACAGATACCCTGGCGAACCGTGGAAGACCGCATTCGACACCACGTCGTGCCTCACGACATTCATTCGCTCTGCAGTACCTGCTTCTGGCGCGCCTATGGCGTATGTGAAGAAGGGATTCAAGATATCCGCACCGGCAGAGGACTGCGTCACATCCCATAATTCGTGGAACTTTGAAGAAGTCGCGGATCGTTACAAAAAAGTTGCCAACTTCGTGTGACATTTGCACCTTGACCATCGTCTATCATTTAGAATGGATGAGGCGGGTGAATTTCGTGGCGCGCACGCCGTTTCGATGGTATCGTCTGACTGGGACCCTGCACATCGGTGACATTGGAAACCGGACGGATCAGGTTTTCATCCATTACGTGGAAGCGGCGTCCCGTCACAACGCGGTGAAGTACTATGGCGGCAGACGCACGTTCGTTCATCCGTCCGGTGAGCAACTGAACGTGACGTTGCCCTCGCGCGAACAGCACGTCGAGCCCATGCCTCACCACTGGTCACCGACGGTACTGACGTCTTCGCCGCCCCTCCCAGGCATTGTCATCTGTGTTTCAAACGCCATTCGATATCGATGTGATCATTGCGGAAAAGAACGATTCTCGGAGCACCACTACCCTTTCATGTGGTGCAATTGCTCTCACAAAGCGTTTCCCACTCCCCTCGAGCGACACTGGATAGGAGAAAGGTGAGTGCACGTGTCCGTGCATGCAGTCATAGATGTGGAATCTTGGACCAAACGAAAAATCGGCGCATTGCTGCGCAAACATTACCAGCCCTGTCTCATGGAATCGGACGGATACCTGTCGGTTTATCTGGTCAATCCGGACATTCTCCACGACCTCCCTCCGGCCTGCTGGCGGCTGTTTGTGGACGTGTACGATTCGTTCACCGCAGAGTGGCTGCGTCAGTCTGGCATTCATCAGCTGTTGGAAGAACGATTTCTGGGCAAGGCATTGACGGAAGACGTGTTGGCAGACATCCTCGATGCCGTCGCGCAGCAACTGCTCGCATTTGAAGAAACCGTAAAGACAACCTACATTGAGCAACTGGAAGCGCGATTGATCCAGGCGCTCTGTCCGCCGATACTGGCCGTCGGCGCCGACGCGGATCTGCAGCGGAAGGCGGGTGAGCCGTGACGTATTGCATCATCCCGTCCATACCGCTCCATCCCGCCCGTTGGACGAAACCGGCAGGCCATGGCGAATCCGACGGTAGACCTGCTCCAGCCATTTCTGCCGCTTGGACTCAGAACTGCCCTTGACGCGGGCGAATACAAATCGCCTCACGGGATGAAGTCCACAGAATTTCAACGTGCCGGCCCACACGGCCACCCACTCGGCGCTTCTGCGCCAGAACCGTGCGTACCACTTGGGAGAATCCATGGTATAAGTAATCCGCGCTCAACCTGTTTGAGAATGGCCGCATTGAAACTGTTTGGATTTGGGTGTGCATAAATGACCAGCACGTTCACTCAAATCACTCCTGACAAAGGTTCGTTGGTCACGTGGTCTTGCAGCGCGATGCCGCTCATGAATCCGGCCCTTCATTCGGAACGGAGACCTGCGAAGGCGTTCGGGGTCATCGTTTGACTGCGAGTCCCATCCACTCGTCGCCCTCGAAGGATTCCACATGACCATGTTTCTCCACGACGCAGAAGTACTCCCGGCCTGCAGCGGACGCCTGCAGCATGTACTGTTCAAGGTCCGCAGTCAGCCCGTCCTCATGGACCATGCGGCGAACCCACGTCGTAAATGGAAACGCTTTTCTGCGCGTACGCTCCCGGACGATGTCAAATCCGGCGGCATTCAACCACAGCCGCCACTCATCCACCGAGGCACAGCGGACGTGGCTCGGATCGCGCATTTTTTCGATGGTATTGATGTATTCCGCAGCCTCAGACTCGGGTGGGGCCACATTGTCTATGATGAGCAATCGGCCTTGAGGCCGCAGAACCCTGTGTGATTCGCGCACAAACACGTCAGGACGCAGAAAATGATGCGGGGCAATCCGACACGTCACCACGTCAAACGAGGCGTCCAGAAAGGGCAACTGCTCTGCGTCCGCAAGCACATAATCGACGTTGTCACAACCGGCCGCCGCCAAGTGTTGGCGAGCCGCCATCAACATGAGTTTGGTGACATCACTCGCCACCACACGGGCCACGTGAGGTGATAACGCTTTGGCCACGTGCCCTCCGCCCGTGGCCACATCGAGCACGCGCCACCCCGGTTCCGGCCGAAGCCAGTCCACCAGTTCCACCAGGTCCCCGCCCTTCGCATGCCCTTCACTGGTCACATACCGATCCGCAACCGGACCGAATTGCGCCTGCACCGTTCGTCGGTGCAGTGCCTGTTCGTCCACGCGAGGTTCGCGCTCCTGCATGCCGACCACCTCCTGCAATGACAATACTCGATACGCAGTCGTTCGCGTCATTGGAGGATACGGTGTCCCCATCGCGTTTCCGGATAACCCGGAGCGTGATACCGCATCGTACCGTAATTGGTATACGGAGATGAAAGATAGAGAGAGGAACACGGAGGAATGTCGGGGACTTGAATCTTGTCATCGCCCGGTCTGCGGCGCCCGGACCCTGTGTCGGGAGGACGCCGCTCACTCGAGCATGAACCCATGTCTCTGCACAAGCGCTTGGGGTACCGTTCTTCACGCCTGTGCGGCGGACATCTGGATGAAGGCGATAAACTTATCAACCACGGTGTCGAGGAACTCGAGCGTCACCGGGTCCGTCAGTCGGCCGGTGATTGCGTCAAACTTCTGCCCTGCGAAGTTGATAAGAACTTCATTCCCTCCGGGAGGCAACACCTTCGCCTGCACGCCGGGACTCGCGAGAATCTCGCGCAGATGCAGCTGTGCCCTGACGGTTCCGAGCATCGCCGGGGAAACGCCAGCCGTCATCACCGGTTTCCCGATGAACACTTTGTCCACACGCGACGCCCAGTCGATGGCGTTCTTCAGCACGCCCGGCACAGACCAGTTGTATTCCGGCGTGATGATGAGCACGCCGTCGGCATCCGCGATTTGTCGTTTGAACTGAACCACGGTCTCGGGTGGATGGTTCTCTTCGTCCTGATCATAGTATGGAAGTTGCCGGATATCCAGAATCTCGATGTCCAACCGATCACGGTACCGCTCCTGCATGGTGCGCGCCAATTGCATGTTATATGATTCCCGCCGCAAACTTCCGACAATCGCCACAATTTTCACGATGGATACCCCTTCTTTGCTCCAGTGTGGTCTTTCGCTTCAAACGAATATTAATATAGTTGCTTACTTTTTTCAACAATATCATTTCATCGCCCCAGCCATCGCAGACCTGCCCAGAGCACGAGCCATAAGACACCCAGTCCGAGGGCAAATCCCAGTCGCATCCGTTCCGCGGGCAATTTGAGCTGCCACGGATCTACCACCTGCTGCTGTTGGATGGCGGACTCATACAGGGGGCGAATGCAAAACCCCCACCACTCGAAGGCCATGAATACCCAGAAAGCCACGCACACCATCTTGATGGCAAACCACGGGGGACCGAACGCACTGGTGAGCGCGGCCATGGTGAGCAGCCACAGATCACGGAGGGTGCCCTGACGGCGCAGGGAGCGCAGCAGTATCCACCATACCATCGGCTGCAACGGACGATGCAGAAGCCGCTCCACGCCTCCAACCAGCCACTGCGAGGGGCGCTTCATCCATGGATGCAACTGGCTGCGAGACTCCATGTCGGCGGGCAGCGCCAAGTTCTTCAACGAGCGCACGGCGCCCATGTCGTAGTATGTCTCCCACGACCGCATCGCCAACATCGGCACCGCCACCGCGAGTCCCGTTCCAATCACCACCGCGAACGCCCACAGCCACCGAATATCCTGAGTCAACAGCAGGCGACTCGCAACCATCATTCCCGGCAGCGCGGTCACCACGCGGAACAGCTGGAACACCCCCCAGCGCAGCCACCCGCCCGCCCCCTGTGGAGAGAGGCCGCGACTGATGATTCGAACCGTGGCGGTGTAGGCTGCCAGCAATAGCATCAACGCGACCCACCGAATCGTCGGAACCCCGAGCACCCACATGATGGGGGTTCCCACCACCCCGACAAAGGCAAACCAAGCCAGGCATACACAGAAATTTTCCCCCCACAGTGTTGTGAGAACGCTCCACCGGCGCACTGGGGACAGCAGTAGAAACAGTCGATCTCCGCTGTTCAGCGGCCATGTCACCCCACCATAGCTGACAAGGTGATAGAGGAACAAGAGTATCAACAGCAATCCGTCCACCAATACGGCGAGCGGAATGTGCGGAAGGATGATGGTCGCGGGGCTCAGTCCCTTCGTCCACGCGCCGCGGTAATATTGAACGACACTGTACGTCAGCAGCGCCAGGCCTGGAATCACGATGTAGAGAGCGACGGTCCAGTCCACCACCAGCCTCAGGTACTTGGTCCAAAACCGGATGGAGTACCCAATGCGCCGTGCCGACCATTCGGCGAGCAGGCGGGCCTCACGCGTCCTCATGGCCGACCGAATACCCTCCTATCGCTTCAAACATGTGGATGAAAATATCCTCCAACGAGGTCCCAACATTGCCCGCCATCGACCGCAGATCGGCCAATGTCCCCTGTGCGAACAACCGTCCGTTCATCATGAAGCCGAAGCGATGGCACATGCGTTCGGCGGAGTCCAGCACGTGCGTCGATACCAGCAACGCCGCCCCCTCCGCCCGAACGCGTTCCATTCGCTCGCGCAGTTTCCGAATGGAAATCACGTCGAGGCCGACGAACGGCTCATCGACAATCAGAATGTCGAAGGGAACGAACAGTGCCGATACAATCATCAATTTTTGAAGCGTCCCCTTGGAACATTCGTGCGGCAGCTTGTCCATGTGCGGAAGCAATTGAAAATCATCCACCAGTTCCTGAATCCGTTGATCCCACTCGCTTCGTTCAACCATGTTCCAGAGTCGCTGTTTCCATTCCAGGTGCTCCCTCAGTGTCAAATCTGGATAGTACATCGGCTGCTCAGGAATGTAGGCGATGCGTCTCCGCAATGAAACCGGCAGGGTACGCCCACGGCCAAACCGTTGCCCATCCACGATAATGGCGCCATCATCGAGCGGATGCAGCCCGAGCAATCCGCCGATGGTGCTGCTCTTTCCAGCGCCGTTGGGGCCAATGAGTCCAAACACCTCACCTCGTTTCAGTTGAAAATCAATGCCCTGCACGACTTTCTTGCCGCCGCGTACCACGGTCAGATTCTCCACCGTGAGCACGGGATCTGGAGCGGGCGGCAGAGCATCCACCAACGTTTCCATGTCGCAACGACCTCCAAGCCCGTGGTCAAACCGAGAGACAGTTCCAGTTTTGTCCATCCAAAGCCATCTGTCAATCCCTGCAGACGTCTGGCGATTCACCAAGAACAAACAAAGAGCCGCAGGCATGGAAACCTGCGGCTCTGTGGATCTCGCGAAGAATGAAGGATTATTGAGGATTGGTCGTCCAAATGCCCGCCACGTTGACAAACACCCGCGGCGGCAGCTTCAGGATGGACACCACCAATTGGGCCACGTCCTCCGGTTGCATCATCCGGTCTTCCGGACCAATCTTGAGTCCGGCCTTCACAGCCAGTTCCGTATTGACCGTGCTCGGAGTGAGCGCCGTGACCTGAATATTGAACTTGCGGGCTTCCTGCATCAGCGACTCCGTGAAGCCTATCACGCCGAATTTCGAGGCGGAGTAGGCCGAAGTGGTCGCCGCACCGCGCTGCCCGGCCGTGGAGCTGATGTTGATGATGGCCCCGCTTTGCCGTTTCACCATGTCCGGCAACACAGTGTGCGTCACGTAATAGGTCCCCAACAAATTCACCCGGATGATGCGTTCCCATTCTTCCGGATCCATCTCCAGAACCGATCCGAACGTTGCCGTACCCGCGTTGTTGATGAGCACATCGGCCGGGCCCAGGTCTTCCCGCAGCTTCGCGGCTGCGGCAACCACCTGCGCCCGGTCTGACACATCCACCGTGGCCGTCGCGACCCGGACGCCATGCGCGCTGCGAACAGCGTTGGCCACCTGTTCCAAATCAGAATCTGTACGGGCCATCAGAGCCAGGTTCGCACCCTCTGCGGCCAGTTGTTCTGCGATGGCTTTGCCGATGCCTTTCCCCGCGCCCGTGATCCATACGATTTTCCCCTGCAGACTCATCGTTGTCCCTCCGTGCTGTGTGATTCAATACACTCGCTGTCTGCCGACTCGCGCGCCTTTAGAACGCCCGCGTGTACTGCTTCGGCACCTCCGGCGTCACCCCAAGGGCTTGCGCGGCGTGGATCGCCCAGTACGGATCGCGAAGCATGCCCCGAGCTATGGCCACGAGGTCCGCGTCACAGTTTCCGACCACAGATTCCGCGACGTGGAAGTCTTCCAACATCCCCACGGCAATCACGGGGATGTGCAACGCTTCCTTGATGGCGCGAGCAAACGGTACCTGATACCCGGGGTAGTTCCCCGGTTTGCGCGCCCCCGGACGGCCTTCGCCACCGGAACTGACGTGGAACATATCCACCCCTGCGCGCTGGTATTCACGACAGATCTCAATCATGTGCTCCAACCCGTAACCACCATCCACGTATTCGACCGCAGACACCCGCATCAACAGCGGCATCTGGCTGGGCAGTTGGCTCTTCACAGCCTGCACGACTTCCACGCCGAAGCGGGCCAGGTCCTGTCCGTACTCGTCGGACCGACGGTTGGTGGAAGGAGAATGGAATTGGTGAATCAGATAGCCATGCGCACCATGCAGTTCCACCGTGTCCACGCCCGCAGCCACCGCCCGCTTGGCCGCGTCCGCAAACAACTCGACCATCCGTTTGACTTCATCCGTCGTCATCTCGCGCGGCGTTTTGTATTGACTTCCCTCAAACCGAATCGGAGACGGTGCGACCGGCTGAGCGGCATCTTCCGCTTTGCGGCCGGCGTGGGCAATTTGGATGCCAATTTTGCTGCCATAGCCATGCACCGCATCAATGATCCGGGCAAAGGCCGGAATTTGGTCGTCAGACCATAATCCCAGGTCATAATCGGTGATTCGGCCATCCGGATGCACGTCGGTCATTTCCATCAGAATCAATCCCGTGCCGCCGACGGCTCGGCTCGTATAATGCGTAAAATGCCAATCGTTCGGTTTGCCATCCTTGGCCGTGACCGAATACTGGCACATGGGGGCCATGACAATTCGATTCTTCAAATCTAGACCTTTGAGTTGAAACGGTTCGAACAAGTGCGCCATGTCTCCACTCAGCTCCTTGTCTGTAGTGTGCCATTCCCCACTGGAGCGCAGCCTCACCGCAAACCCGCAACGTGCAACCTCCGGCGCCTCCCTGGGTACAATCCTAGAGAACAAGCCCGGCCAATGCAAAGTGCCGGACAGCCGACGAATTAGGAGGTATTTCCCCACATGACTTCCGTCAAACGCGAGAAACGGCCGGAGGCGGCCATTTGGGCGCTCTATCAGCAAACCTGCAAAGAGGCGGGCAAGCAGCCTTCCCTCGAGGACTTCAAGGATTGGGCCGCACGACTGGTGAAGCGTATGTAGCTCTGTCGCAGATGCGGTGGGATCTAAAATGCTAGAACAACGTCAATTTATTACAAAAAGTAAGCAAAGTCAAATGCAGCCGGTCCCTCCGATGTGATCCATCCCACAGTCCGTGGAACGGACGCCAGGATACAATGGAAGGGGATATCCACCGCTCGGAGGGGAAGGCGTTTGCAAGAACCATTGACGAAAAAGCGATTGTCCGCCACCGTGTATTATTTGCTGACCGGCCTTGCGTTCGGCGCCCTGGCGATGTTCCCCATCGGCGCGATGCTTGGCGACTGGCAGCGCGGTGGGGTCTTCACCCCCGCCTCTCTGGCGGAGATCCACGCACTCATCCTCGGCTTCATGTTGACCGTTGCTTTGGGCGTGATGTATCAAATGATTCCGATTGCCTTCCAGGCGCCTGCGGTGCCGCGCCACGTGCTGTATTGGCATCTGCCGTGGCACATGGTGTCCGTACTGTTCATCACATGGGGGTTCATCCTCGCATCATGGCCCTGGGTGGGCGTGGGCGGTCTTTCGTTGATATGTGCGACCGGCGCATTTCTTGGACACATCCTGCGCAGTTTTCGACAGGCAAAAAACCGAACCATCGTCCACCGCCACCTGCTTCTCCCCATCGTCGGCCTGTGCCTGGTCCTCTGTATTGGCGTCATACAGGCACTCGCACCGAGCGCGGCCGGTCCCTCATTGGTTCATTCTCACGTGATCGTCGGTGGGTACGCGTTCTGGGGCAGTTTGGTGATGGTCCTGTCGTACAAACTGATTCCCATGTTCAGCCTCAGCCACGAGTACACCGTTTCCCTGCGGCGCACCATGGTGCTGTACACCTGCGGATACGCATGTCTATTGGTGTCGGCGTGGATGGCGGGGCTTCGCGCCACCCTTGTCCGCGACCTCGGCGCCCTCGGCGTGAGTCTCGGAGCAGCAGCATTCGCCTGGGATCTCACGCAGATTCTCCGAGCGCGAAAGCGCCGGCGCCTTGTGCGTCCGGTTCGGCATGCATTGGTGGCCTCTTTCCAGTTTACGGCTGCGCAAATTTTGCTCAGTGCGGCTCTGGCACTGCATCAGGACGCCCTCGTTTCATCTGCGGCGGTGCTGTACGCGCTCGGCGGCCTTGTGGCCCTGATGTTGGCGTACATGCAAAAGATTGTGCCGTTTCTTTGGTTCGAATACCGTTTCAGCCGACGCCCCGAACGCAAAAGCGCGCCGTCCATCGATGACATGGTTCCTCACCGGCTGACGGAAACGTCCTTCTGGATCTACCTGGCGGGCGTGATGATAGCCGTCGTCGCGCCGTGGCTCGACACTACGCTTGTCCCGTGGCAACCGTTCCTCTGTTGGAGTGCCGGTGTGCTGATGGGCGCAGGCATGCTGCTGATGGCTGTTGCGCTCCGCACCGTCCTGACCATCGGAGGGCCGCGTCCGAACGATGAATTCTGACCCGTTCTCCTTGCCCTTGAACCCTCCCCTGCTCTTGCCGTATCATGCGTAAAGAGTTGATACAGGGGGGATGGTCATGCCAGCGTCCACAGTTCGAGGGCGATTCGCACCCACCCCGTCCGGACGAATGCACCTCGGCAACGCATGGACTGCCCTATGGGCTTGGCTGCAGGTACGCCGTCACAACGGATCCCTGGTGCTCCGCATGGAGGATCTGGATCTCGCACGCTGCAAGCCAGCGTATGCGGAGACCATTCCGGCGGACCTTCGCTGGCTCGGGCTGGACTGGGATGAAGGTCCCGGTGTCGGCGGCCCGCATGCGCCCTACGTCCAGAGTGAGCGGGTGCACCGCTATGAGCAGGTGTTTCAACAATTGGTGCATAGCGGATGGCTGTACCCCTGCTTCTGCACTCGATCCGAACGACTCGCCATCGCCAGCGCTCCCCATGCGGACGGTGATTCAGCGCCTGTACGCTGCGCCTGCAGAGACCTGGATGAAGCCAAACGGACGGAGCGCGCTCGGGACAAAACGCCTTCGTGGCGACTCCGTATACCGGACGAGACAATTCGGTTTCACGATATCCATGCAGGCGTGCAAACGGTGGCCGCGCGGTTTCTCCCGGATGTGGTGATCAAACGGTCCGACGGGATCATTGGGTATCAACTGGCCGTGGTCGTGGACGATGCGGAGATGGACATTTCCCATGTGCTGAGAGGGGCCGATTTGCTCACGTCAGCGGCGATTCAAACCGTGCTGTTCAAAGCGCTGCACCGTACCGTTCCGCGATTTGCCCACGTCCCTCTGCTCTGCGACGAGAACGGACGGCGCTTGGCGAAGCGGCACGAGGACGCGTCCTTGGCCGCGCTGCGCCACGCGGGTGTCCCGGCACAGCGCGTGTTGGGTGTCTTCGCTCACCTGGCGGGTCTCCAGGCGCAACCGGATCCAGTGGATGCGCGCGATCTTCTTAACCACACCGGCCCACGCTTCTCGTCGATGGCACCGATTCGAATACCGAGCGAGTGGTTGTATCGCGTCCTGTACGAAGGAGATACGCGTCCATGCCCAACACGAACGGAGGTCGAAAGCACCGGACGCCCGAACGAATAAAATTCGCCGAGAGAAAGTGAAGGCCCTCTGGTCAGGCGCTCCACCTTGTGGCTGACCAGAGGGCGATGTATCGTCATTCCGTAAGAAAATCCACAGCCACCGAACTCTCCACGGCAGGTGTGAGCACCTGGAGCAACTCTTGGTGTACGGGATGCACCGCATACCGCTCGAGCGCTGATTTGTCGGCAAGTCGCGCAATCAACGCAATGTCATAGCTGCGTGCCGAGTGCACGACATCCACGCCCACTTCGATATCTTCCAGTTCTGGAATCCGCCCTTTCATGGCGCGGGCCTGCGCCACCAAGGCCGATGCTTGGGTCTTGGCTTCCGGCTTGAGTCGGAACAATACCACGTGTGTGAACATCCCGTCATCCCCTTGACCGTTTTCTCGACACCGAGGCGACGATGCGGTCGCCAATCCATTGCATCACCTGCACCATCACAATCATGATCACAATGGTAACAAACATCACGTCCGTCTGAAATCGTTCGTATCCGTACCGGATGGCGAGGTCTCCAAGGCCGCCGCCGCCCACCACACCGGCCATGGCTGAATAACTGATCAGCGCCACCGCCGTGATGGTCACCCCGGAGATGAGCCCCGGCCTGGCTTCCGGCAACAGGACGTTGTACACAATCTGCCAGGTGGACGCGCCCATGGATTGGGCGGCCTCAATGACGCCTGCGTCCACTTCGCGCAGCGCTGTTTCCGCTAGGCGCGCGTAGAACGGGGCAGCGCCCACCACCAACGGCACGATGGCTGCGTTGGTCCCAATGGACGTTCCCACCACCCATTCGGTGAACGGGATCAGAGCGATGAGGAGGATGATGAACGGTACGGATCGGAAAATGTTCACGATGACGGACAACAGTTCATAGACCACTCGATGCTGAACCGATGCCCGCTTGGAAAACAGATAGAGCAGAACACCGATGGGCAACCCAATCACCACTGCCAGCACAGTGGCGACGGCCACCATGTACAGGGTCGACAGGCTTGCCTGCCAAACCTCCGGCCAAACCACATCAGACAACATGTATCACACCTCCACTGCAACAGGGGTCAGGCGACGCTCCTCCACCCCGCAACCCTTGGTACGTAAAGCCGCTACGGCCGCAGCCACTGCATCCTCTTCACCTTGCCAAGCCACCAACAGCTTGCCGTACGGCACATCTTTCAACGCCCCGATGCTGCCTTCGAGAATGCTGAACGACGCCCCGGTTTCGCGGGCTACCTCCGCCAACACGGGCGCATACGTCATGTCACCCACAAACGTGACTTCGAAGACCGGCGCCGACGTTGCGTGGCTCGGCAGCACCGTACGTCGATGGCGCCCGTCCACGTTCAGCAGGCGGCGCGTGACCTCGTGCTGCGGTTGCAAAAAGACATCCGCCACGCGCCCCAATTCCACCACCTTGCCGTGTTCCATCACCGCCACGCGGTCGCACATCCGTTGAATCACCGACATCTCGTGCGTGACCATGACCATGGTCAAACCGAGGCGGCGGTGAATATCGAGGAGCAGGTCGAGAATCGCCTGGGTGGTGTCCGGATCGAGCGCGGATGTGGCCTCATCGCACAACAGCACGTCTGGATCATTTGCCAAGGCGCGCGCAATCGCCACCCGCTGCTTCTGCCCGCCGGAGAGCTGCGCCGGGTAATGTTTTTCAAAGCCGCGCAGCCCCACCAACTCCAGCAATTCATGCACCTTGTCCATCGCCGCTCGCCGCGGCACGCGCGCCAGCCGCAGGGGAAACGCGACGTTGTCCGCCACAGAGGCGGAATTCAGCAGATGAAAATGTTGAAAAATCATGCCAATTTTCTTTCGCGCTTGCTGCAATTCGCGCCGGCCGAGCTGAGTGAGATCAGTTCCATCCACCTCCACCCGGCCTGCGGTCGGACGTTCCAGCAGGTTGATGCACCGCAGAAGCGTGCTCTTCCCCGCGCCCGAATACCCGATTAAACCAAAAATCTCACCGTCTTCCACGCGCAGCGACACGTCTTGGACCGCGGTCACGGTCTGATGACGGGATTTGTATGTTTTGGTGATATGGTCGAGAACAATCACCGAAATCCCTCCCTTTGTCCACAGATTTCTTCGTCCGACGAGTCAGGGGCGCTACGGCAGCATCCCTGCACGAAAAAAGCGCCCGAGAAGGGCGCACACCGTCAGCTCTTCTCTCATCTTTCGGACGAAACGCATGCGAGCAACGTCCGCAGGAATTGGCACCGTAAAGATTCGGTTGCCGTGGCTTCGCAGGGCCTGTCCCTCTGCCACTCTGGATGAGACACCGTTATATTCGATTTCGATGGGGTGAACGGTCCAGCCGCCAGCGACGTCCACCGCCGTACCGATATCAGCGCGCAATTCCAGTACGTGAACAATGTTCGGATGCCGCTGACAATGCTGTTTATTGTATTGCTCAAAAATTTTTTGTCAAGTTGTTGACTTTCGTTCCTGGCGCGTCTATCATCGGGTGGTGTAATCGGCGCGATGGATGCGCTACAAATATCATAGCACACAAGCTCTTATCGAGAGAAGGCTGAGGGACTGGCCCAATGATGCCCGGCAACCGGCAGAAATGCACGGTGCTAACTCCTGCGGAATCATGTTCCGGGAGATAAGAGGCGGAGACACTCATACGCCCTCTTTCCCCTGGAAAGAGGGTTTTGATATGTCCGGCTCTCTCGAGAGCGAGAAAAGAAAAGGAGTGGGGAAACCATGAAAATCACATCCTACTTCAAGACGGTGGCAGCTGCGGTGACCAGCGTTGTGCTGTTGGCAGGCTGCGGCGCGTCGGCCGACAACAACTCGTCGAACGCGACCGGCGCATCGAATGGCAAGCCGATAGTCCTCAAGGTTGGAGCCAACCCTACGCCGCACGCGGAAATTTTGGATTACGTGAAACCGAAGCTGGCGAAGGAAGGCATTGACTTGGAAGTGGTGGTATACCAGGATTACATCCAACCGAACCGCGCCCTGGCCAGCGGGGATCTGGATGCAAACTATTTCCAACACGTCCCGTATCTGAATGATTACAACAAAAAGAACGGCACCGACTTGGTACCCACCGTGTCGGTCCACTTTGAGCCGCTCGGACTCTACGCGGGCCGCAGCAAGTCTCTGACGAACGTGAAGGATGGCGCCACGGTGGCGGTTCCAAATGATACAACCAATGAAGCGCGGGCGCTGCTCCTGCTGCAGGATGCCGGGTTGATTCAACTGAAAGATCCGAATTCGCTGTCGGAGACCGTCCAGGACATTGTTCAAAATCCGCATCACCTCAAGATTCAGGAGCTGGAAGCAGGAACTATCCCGCGGGTACTGCGCGATGTGGATTACGCGGTCATCAATGGCAACTATGCGATTGACGCAGGATTGAAGCCGTCCGAAGCGTTGTACTCGGAAAAGGCGGACTCGCTGGCGGCCAAGACCTACGCGAACTGCGTGGTGGTGCGCAAGGGCGACGAAAACAAGCCCGCCATTCAGGCGCTGGACAAGGCGCTCACCTCGCCGGATGTAGCGGCGTACATTAAGTCGCACTTCCAGGGCGCCGTGGTTCCTGTGTTCGATGCTATCCAGCCCACGTCCTCGAAGTAATATGCCATTCGAAGCACAAACAGGCGTCGAGTCCCGGCGCCTGTTTTTGTTGTATTCGACAGTCGCATTGCGTAGACATGAAAACGGGCTGGATCTTGTCCCTTCTTTGCGTGCTCGGCGATGCGCACATCCAGCGATGCCACGGCCGGCACGCGAAGCAGAATCGCCAGGAGGGAGGCTGCGCGCATGAACACGGCGTTTCCCGTTCAAGCGTCCGCTGTGTACAGTCTGTCTGAACTCATCTCACGCGCGCTCGGTCTCTGGTTCCTCGCGCGGTTTGTGGATTTCTACGGTCTCGGATCGAGCGGCCTCCTTCGCACGGTGTTGCCGGTGCTCGGCGTGGCTTCCGCCCTGGGCACCGTCGGCATTCCGCAGGCCGTCACGCGCCTGCTATCATCCACTGGACGCCAGACATCCCGCGCCATTCCGCATGGTCTCGCACGCGCATGCGCATGGACCGCTGGATTCGCCGCGCTGTCCAGTGTTCTGTTCCTGTTTGTCACCGTCGGGTTGGCACACCCCTTGCAATTGGACAATCCGGACGTCGTACAGCTCTTACTGCTCTCCGTCCCTCTCCTCGTGATGAACAGTCTGTCCGCCACCATCAAGGCCGCCCTGCTGGGGCTCGGCATGAATATGCCGCCAGCATTGGCGCAGACGTTGGAGATTGCCACACGCGTTGCACTGCTGTTCTTTGTGACGCAAACCCCCGGTCCTCATCAGGATTTGACCGGTGCTGAAATGGGAATGTTTCTCCTCACCGCGTCCGAACTGTTCGAACTCTTGTTCCTTGTGTCCACACTCCTTTTCCTGCGGCTGGCTGGACGCCTGAAGACCGGGCCGCGTGGAGAACCTGAGCAACGCCACAGGGCGCTCTACCTGTCTGTTCTCCGCATGGCGCTGTCCCCGACGCTCCAATCCCTGCTGGCAAGCGCCGGCTACGCGGTGGAGTTGCCGTTGGCGGAACACTACCTCGCCCTTCAGTACGGTTCGCACCAAGCCGAGGTTATGATCGCGGAGTACGCGGCGGTCGCCCTCCCACTGTTGTGTGCCCCCATGTTCGTGACGGACGGAATGGCTACGGCCCTGCTGCCAACCCTCACTCACCAGCGCGTTGAGCAAGGGAGAGAAGTGTTGGGCCATGCACTCCGCAGCACCGTTCGCGTCGTTGCTATGATAGCCATCCCCGCCAGCGCCGCACTCTATGTCCTGGCACCGGACCTCTGCCGCTGGTTCGGGGCCACGGGAGCCGCACCGCTGTTGGCGTGGTTGGCTCCTATCGCCTTCCCATTGTATCTACAGGCGCCCCTCGGTGCCGCCCTGCAGGCCCAGGGCCAAAGCAGAGGTCTGTTGTACAGCGGTCTCGTTGCGGACGTCCTGCGGCTCCTGAGCCTCTGGTGGTGTCTTGGCGTGTGGCACCTGGCGGTGGCCGGCATCCTCATCACCTGCGCACTGGCCGTGTTGGCGCAGACGGCCATCCTGCTCCATATGACAATCCGCACGTCTCCGTTCGCGTTCCCCTATACGACAGTCTGCCAGGCGTTCCTCTGCGGGGTGGTGGTCTGCGCAATGTGCATGACCGCTCGCCGGGTGCCCGACCACCTGCGGTTTGACCACCATCCCGTTCTCTGGGCCACATTCATGGTCATGGCGGGCACCACGTATCTGCTGGTAGCAGGAGAGTTGACGCCTGCGGCTTTCGGCCGGCTGCCCGTGGTGGGACGGCCGCTGCGGCGCGCGGCGGAGGCGCATGTACGCCGCATGCTCGGGTAACGTCGCACCGCCCGAACGCTGCGACGCGGTCTTTTCACCCGCGCTATTCCCGAACCGTGCACGGTGGCAGCAAAACGTTTATACTAGGTGAGATCCCAAATCTCACCCTTCGGTTTGGGCCAAGGCAAACGTGCATCCGGCGGCCCCCGCCGAAAACGATGGTTGGACAACCTGTTCCCAACAGGAGGTGGACCGAATGCGATTCATTGACAACCAGGGTATTACAGATCCGCGCGTGAACCTCGCCATCGAGGAGTACGCCGTCAAGCACCTCGATATCGATGAAACCTATCTGCTGTTTTACATCAATCAACCTTCCATTATCATTGGAAAGAATCAGAACACGTTTGAGGAAATCAACGCTGAATACGTTCGGGAGCACGGCATCGTGGTCGTCCGTCGATTGTCCGGCGGCGGCGCCGTGTACCACGACCTCGGCAACCTGAGCTTCAGCTTTATCACCCGCAACGACGGGAACAGCTTCAATAATTTCCGCAAGTTTACGGAACCCGTCATTGAAGCGCTGCGGGCACTCGGCGTTCCCGCGGAACTCAGCGGCCGGAACGATATTCTGGCAGGCGGACGGAAAATCTCCGGCAACGCGCAATTCGCCACGCGCGGACGTATGTTCAGCCACGGTACGCTCATGCTGAACACGGACATCGACGCGGTCGTTCAAGCGCTCCGCGTGAAGGCGGACAAGATTGAATCGAAGGGCATCAAATCCATTCGCAGCCGCGTCGCCAACATCTCCGAGTTCCTGGATAAACCCATGGACATTCACCAGTTCCGTCAGTGGTTGCTCGAGTTCATTTTCCGCGGGCAGTCCCCGATTCCCGAGTACAAGCTCACTGAAGAGGACTGGCGTCAGATTCGGAAAATCTCCGAAGAGCGGTACCAGAATTGGGACTGGAACTACGGAAAGTCGCCTGCCTTCAACGTTCAACGTTCCCACCGGTTCCCCATCGGATCGATTGATGTGCGCTTATTCGTCGAACGCGGCGTGATTCAGTCGTGCAAAATCTACGGGGATTTCTTTGGCGTGGGCGACGTGGCCGACCTGGAACAGCGAATCACCGGTGTGCGCTGCGATCACGATGCGTTGGCCGCCGCGCTCGACGGGATTGACCTGACGCATTACTTTGGCCAGATCACAAAGGATGAGTTCCTCAATCTCATTGTGTAAGGAGCGATGCGAAATGGCTTGTGCCTGTGGACACGACACCTGCAGCTGTAAGACCCCGGAAACCATTCACCTGATGGATGAAGCGGGGATTGTTCACCCGTTTTACATTGCCGACGAACTGCAGATTGAAGGGCAGCCGTACGCCTTCGCGGTGGGTCTCGAGGACACGGAGCAATACGCTTTGCTGCGTGTGGTGATTCATCCAGACGGGCGGCGGACGTACGCCAATATTGAGGATGAAGCGGAGTGGACCAAAATCCAGGCGTTTTTGGCCTCGGTACAGTGACTGCCGCAGTTTCCGGGACAACGGAATGGAAGCGAGGCGCAAAGCTTGTCCAGATACAGCAATCAAATCACAGCGGCTGCCATCGGCACCGCGCTCAAGGACGGAAACCTTCTTCTGCTTCGCCGGGAGAAGGAGCCGTTCATCGGGAAATGGTGTCTGCCCGGCGGCAAACTCGAACTCGGTGAGCATCCCTCTGCCGCCATCTGCCGGGAATTCCGAGAAGAAACCGGCTTGCATGCGGCGGTCGAACGGTTTTGCGGTGTGATTTCGGAAGTCGTCCCCGGCGTGGAGGGAGACAGTCAATTCCTGTTGTTCATGTTTCAACTGCGCATTACCGGCGGTGAGCTGCTGCCGGAAGGCACGTCGGAGGGCGCACTGGCTTGGTTCCCGCCGCATGGCCTGGAAGGCCGCGTCATTCCGTCGGATGCCTGGATGATTGAGCACATGCTGCTCCGGACCGACGGCCCAAATCTCGTGGAACTCCGCTCCACCGACGCGGAGTCGACCATTCTGCAAACCTTCCCACTCCGACTGAAATCACTGCATAACGCCCCGTAAAAACTTGGATAACTTGCCCACCGTCCGAACCATGGCGGTGGGCTTCGCTGCACAAAGTTCCTGTTCCGAACCGAAGCCGAACAGCACCCCAATGGCATCCACGTGATGTTGCCGGGCGCCGAGAATATCGTATTTTCGATCCCCCACCATCACGACCTGCCCGACATCGGGGCGCCCCAGCGCACTGAGCGCTGCCGCGATGACCTCCGCCTTGTCCGAGTTCCGCCCATCCAACTCACTGCCGCAGATGGCGGTGAATACGTCCGCCATGTGGAAATGGGTCAAGATTTTCTCCGCGTACACCGTCGGTTTGGACGTGGCGAGCGCGAGCACATGCCCCTCTTCCTTCAGTGTGCTCAACATTTCCGGAATCCCCGGAATCACTTCATTTTCAAACATTCCCACCGCTTCGTACCGTTCGCGGTACGCAAGAACCGCCTCCCGGGCTTGGCCTTCATCCATGCCGTAGCCCTGCTTGAAGGCGTCCAGCAGCGGCGGGCCGATGAACGACTGCAGTTTTTGTTCGTCCGTTTCGCGAATGCCAAATCGGGCCAGCGCATATTGAATGGACCGCACAATGCCCGTTTTCGGATTGGTCAGCGTTCCGTCCAAATCAAACAGAATAAATTTGTACATTCATCAAAAGCCCCGCTTTCTCGCCTTTCCACGGTTGCGGTTCCGTTGCCGCCTTGTAGAAATGTCCGTATACTGGGAAGTGTAATCGATTGAGTTTGGAGGTTGTCTCATGATGAATACCAACCCCGCGGCACCCCTGTGTCCGTCCGGGGGGGAATCGCACGAATTGAAATTCAAAGCGCTCGCTGACAAGAAGCGATTGCAGATTGTTCAGGTGCTGGCGCGCCGCGGTCGCGTGTGCGTGTGTGATTTGACGGATGTGCTCGACATCCCGCAGTCCAGCTTGTCCTATCACTTAAAGATTCTTATGGATGCAAACTTTATTACGCGGGATATCCACGGAACGTGGAACTATTACCGTGTGAACCGTGACGCGTTTTATGAAATTCTGGCGCCAGATCTGTGCAAACAGCTGCTGGATGGAGCCGAGTCTGAGTAACTCCGCTCCCCCGCAGTGCTCCTGTCCGTGAAGCGCTTGTCAATGTCGATGGCCGGATGTCTGGGCATTGCAGAGCAGTGACGGTTCATGAGGATGCTCCGGATCTTCCACCTGAATCGTCACGTGCCCAATGCTCATATGAACCAGACGGTGCTCAATATCGCGCAGAATTTCTTGACTCTGCTGCACTGTCAGGGATCCATCCATCACCACGTGGCAAGACAATGCGTTCATGCCGCTGGTGAGGCTCCAGACATGGAGATCGTGCACATCGTGCACGCCCGGTACGGCACAGATGACCGCGCTCACCTTATCCACGTCAACCTCTGCAGGCGTTCCCTCCATCAGGATGATCACCGTTTGACGGACCAGCCGCCATGCCCCAAACGCAATCAACAGTGCAATCAGGATGCTGAGCACCGGGTCCACGACGTACCAACCCGTTATCCACATGACGACGCCGCCGACCATGACTCCAGCCGAGGCCACCGCGTCGCCGAGCATGTGAAGAACCGCGCTTTGCACATTGAGGTTCTCCTCGTACCGCATCCTCAATCCGAGGTACAGATTGACTGACAGACCCGCTCCAGCACTGACAAACACAAAAGGCCCAGTGACGGGTTCCACGTGCTGCAGCCGCTGCACCGCTTCCCACAAAATCCACACGGTGACGGCAATGAGCGTCATCCCATTGACCAGGGCCGCCAATATTCCCGCGCGATAATAACCGAATGTCATCCGGCGATTGGACGGTCGTTCGGACTGAACCAGGGCATACCACGACAGGCCAAGCGCTGCCAAATCCGTCAGCACGTGCCCGGCGTCCGACAGCAACGCCAGACTGTGCGACCACACGCCGCCCAGCAATTCGATCACGAAAATGCACAGAGTGAGAATGAACGCGCTGCGCATCTTGCCAACCGGTGCATGAGAATGAAACACGTCTTCATGGTGATGGGTATGAGGGTGATGGTGACTGTGTTCCATTCCTATGCTCCTTCCCGTATTCCCGGCGTGGTGGTTCTTATGTATTGTATCGCCGTGAGACCCGCCATGACAACGTGTGCCGTCCCTGCCCGCGATGTGCCGGATTACCCCCGCTTGTCCCGAATGGCCACTGTACACCGGGACACACAGACCAGTTTGTCCTCCTCGTCGACGATTCGAATATCCCAGACCATGGTGGTTCGTCCCCGATGGAGCGGAACCGCCACCGCGGTCACCACGCCGTCAGCCTTGCTTCGAATGTGGTTCGCATTGATCTCCAACCCCACCGCAATCTGCCGCTCCTGGTCGATGAGATGCCAGGTGCCAATGCTTGCCACGGTCTCCGCCAACGCCACGGAAGCGCCACCGTGCAAAATTCCGACCGGTTGCCGGGTCGCCGCGTGAACCGGCATGGTGGCAACCACCCGCTCCGCTGTCACCTCCACAATCTCAATCCCGAGCGCCCCCACAAGCGTATCCTGTCTATCCAACATCTGTCCTTCACTCATCGCGCAATCCTCCTTCATCTTGTCCTCCAACTTCGTGGCACAAGGCCGTAATTCCTGCATGAAAAGGAAAAGCGGGCCAGGTGCACTTGGCACCTGGTCCGCTCACTGCAATCTTTGCCGCACTGACCTTAGGCCTGCTTGGCAGCCTGAATGTCCAGTTCAAACTTCACCTGGTCCGAAACCAGCACACCACCCGTTTCCAGCGCTGCGTTCCATGTCAAACCATAGTCGCTGCGGTTGAGCTTGCCCTGCGCGCTGAAACCGACTTTCTCGTTGCCCCACGGATCCTTCCCCTGACCTTCGAAAGTCACCTTGAAGGTTTCCGAGCGGGTGACGCCGTGCAAGGTCAGGTCGCCGGTGACGTCGTACTGGTCGGCACCCGTTTTCACGATTTGCGTGGCCTGGAAGGTGATCTTCGGAAACTTTTCCACGTCGAAGAAGTCGGCGGAACGCAGGTGCACGTCACGGTCATTGTTGCCCGTGTCGATGCTCGCAACGTCAATGGTGAATTCGATTTCCGCGCTGGTCAGATCTTCCGGATCTGCGACCACCGTCGCGTCAAACTGCTTAAAACTGCCACGAACGGTCGAAAACATCATATGCTTGACAGAGAATTCAATGTTGCTGTGCGCAACGTCAATTGCCCAATTTGCTTTTGCCACCTACGTTCCCCTCCACAAACTTACTGTTTACAATTCGCTAAACAAATTCAAGCTACAAGTCGAAGTATATCCTCTTGCCCATCGTTTGTCAACGCGTTGCCGACAGATGTGCGGACTAGTTTGCACAAATTTTAAAAAACTCCCCACTGCAGCACCGCCTCAGCGAGACTGCGGCGGCGCTCACTGCAAGAAATGCTCTGACACGATTGATTTCAGCTTGGCGGAATCAAGCACAATCTGGTCGCTGTAGGCGTGCAGCACATCGTCGTAGGCACTGACGCTGGCGCCCGGAATCGTGAAGTAATGAACCTGCGCAGGTTGAAAGGACTTCGCAGCCAGCGCGAAGCTCAGCATGTCCGTCTCCGACATGTTGGTGGCAATCAGATAGTTGGGCACACTTCGAAAAAATGCCGGCAGTTTCGGCAGATTGGCGGGGTGGACCAACGCCTTGGCAATCCCCATCAGCGCCTGTTCCTGCAACTGCTGCCGACTATAGTCCCCCTGTGGCAGTGAATCGCGCTCGTGCACCACCTCGGCGACCATCTCCCCGTTGAACTCGTACGTCCCCGGTGGAATGACCTTCCCCTGGTTCTTGGCATACCATGGATGCGTGAGCGTTTCGCGGAACGGGATGGTCATTTGAATTGGACCAATGGCGTCCACCATCGACTGCAGGCCCCAATAGTTCGTTTCCGCGTAGTAATGGATGGGAACACCGGTCAGGTCGGCCACCTCCGTCACCGTGTCAAGCACCCCCTGCTGGACATTGCCGTTCGCCTGGCCGAGGTACTGAACATTGGTCAACTTGGTGTAGCCTCGCCCAGGAACATACACCCGGCTGTCGCGCGGAATACTCAGCACATCGTACGCCTGATGCGCAAAGTCGAGGTGGCAGAGCAGAATGGAGTCGGTATGCGATGCCACGTCGTGTGGACGCGCGTCCGATCCCAGCAGCAACACGTTCACTCCGGTCGACGGCGCGGCCTGGCGCGGATTCACCACAGGCGTTACGCGTGCGAAGTGATGACGCGGCTGCAACGTATAGTACGCATACCCCACGCCCCCGGCAATCACCGCCACCAGGACGGTCATCGCGGTAAGCACTGTCTTGGCGAATCGCTTCACGGTTCATCCCCCGATTCGTCATGGATTCCACTAGTATGCGCTGTTTCACGGATTTCTTGCACGAAATTTCCATTGTCTGCGGACACGCTCATCGGCGTATCTCCAGAGGCGGCAGCAGCGTCTGCCAGAGGTAATAGGCGGCATAACGCGCCATGGCGCCCAAGTCGTCGGCGGCGACCAACGGCTTCCATACCGGCTCACGACCTACGGTCCGATAAAAATCATCCATCGAAACGGCCGTTTGAAACATGTGTCCCACCGGTCAGGCAACATCTCGCTGTTGAGCTGCGGAAACCCCATCCGGCAATTCCACCACCAGAAACGCGGCATCCACACCGTCTTCGAGTCGAATGGTCACTGGAATGGACTCCCCTGCGCTGCGCAGCACTCGCGTATATGCCGCACCGTCCGGCGGAATCTGCGCCAGCCGCGTAGGTCGCGACAGCGGACGTCGCATCGATTGCCGAAAGTCCAACGGTCCTGTGACGGGAATCCGAATGTTCAAGTTTCGTCTCTCCTGCCTGCCGCATCTCGAAACGCGAACGGCCCCAGAGGATGGCAGGGCGGCGCGGGACGGGACATTCCCTTGCCGAGCCATAATCTCGGACCGTTCTCTTAATGACAGTGTATAATGCGCACAGCCTGTTCATCACCCATTTGTACGTCGGTACCCAGCTCACGCAGAAAACAGCTTTGCCAAGAGAAACGCCGCTCCGGCCGCAAGCCCACCCACTAATGCGGTCTGCAAGGCGCTTTTGTACGCATTGACGCCTGTGAACTTTCCCTTGACGAATCCGAACGCCGCTCCACATGTTCCATGTCTCTTCCCCCAGAAAACGAATGACATAGTTTTATCCTGACCTGTATAGATTAGTCAATCAAAATCCGGTGATTTAGGAACGGTTGCGGGGTTGACTTTCACGTTGCGTCAAGGTTTAAAGTGACGGCAACAGGAGGTGAAACAATGGCGTATACGGTGCACCAACTCAGTGAACTGGCCGGCGTCAGCGCCAGAACGATTCGCTACTATGACCAGATTAGCCTGCTCCGGCCGGCAACGACCAACAGTGCCGGGTATCGAATGTATGGTCCGAACGAAGTGAATCGCTTGCAACAAATTCTTTTCTATCGAGAACTCGGTATGCCCTTGGAGTCCATTCGACAGATTTTTCGCAAACAGTTGGTGGAAGACAACGAACGGAAGTACGGGGAAGAAATTCGCGCCAAGTACGGTGACGATATCGTCAATCAGTCAAACCAAAAACTGCTGAACATGACTCCAGAGGAATTTCAGCAGGCACAGCAGTTGGAGCAGGCGGTCAAAGTCACATTGGCGACAGCCTTTCGAACGGGCAATCCCGCGAGTGAAGCCGCACAGCGCGCGGCCTATCTGCACCGCCAATGGCTGTGCCATTTTTGGCCGACCTACAGCAAAGAGGCGCACGCCCGCCTCGCCCAGACGTATATGGATGACGAGCATTTTCAATCCTATTACGAAGCGGAACCGGGGATGACCGCGTTCCTGCGCGAAGCCATCCGCGTCTACACTGGAATGCAACAATGACCGGCCGATGCGGTCGCCGGCACAAAGCGTGGCGACGACCGCACTTCCCCTCCGGTTGAACTTTGTCGTACCATCGAGTTGGAGACCAAGACGTATCCGGCGGCCCGTCTACCCACTTGGAGTGTTGTGAATGAGAAAAGAAAGAAAGACGATTCCCGAATGGGAGAAGGAACTTCATATCCAATTGCTTGATCTGGACGGCTTTCATCCACAGGATGACCAATTGATGCAGCGCAAGTTCACAAGACGTGAATTCGAAATCGCCGCAGCGGAGTGCACCATCCGTGCGCAGCGCGAGGGATGGACGCAGCAGGCTGCCAGAAGACCGCGTTCGCTTCGACGGGCTTTGGCGCTCTTGATATTGTTTCCACTGCCCACCGCGTGCGTCTGGATTTTTTCTCTACTGTACGGTCTCATCCGTCGCATGTTTGGACTAAATTGGAAGATTCCAGCCGTCATTCTCCTGTTAGATGCATTGATCTTCATTATCCAACCGATGGCGGTCCTGGTTTCCGGCCCGCTCTACCCGTGGTACCACATCGCGGACAGCCTGCATCACATCCTCGCGCCGTGGTGGGCACAGTTCAAGTTTCACGAACTGCACCAGTCGCTCAACCTGGCCGGCGTGAACGATCCGCTATTCCACCAAGTGACCATTTTCCAAACGCCGCTCAATCTCTACTTTGGCTTGCCGCAGGCCGTCACCAGCGCCCTGTGGTGGGGCTCGTTCCTGGTCTCCCTGCGTGTTGGGCTGTTCGGATCGAAACGAAAACGGCTCCATCGCCCCGGCTATGATTCATAACCCGCGAAGGAGCCTTGCTCCCACCGGCCCCACGCCGCATCCTCGCCCCCTCCACCGCGTATTATTCTGAATATTTCCACAAGCAGGGACAGGCATTTTCTCGCAGAATGATTTCCTCGCAATAACAATTCATCTGTGAGGAAAGGATGATGTGCCATGTCCCGTTTGCCGTGGAGGACTCTTTGCGCCATCACTTGTCTTGGAGCCGTTTGCACCACCGCCGCGCCATCCGCCGTGGCCGCAGAACCACCGGTCATCTCCCATGCACCGAGAGTTGCCCTTCCGTCGCCGAAAACCGCCACCAACGCCTCGTGGTCATCCAGCAACTGGTCTGGCTATGCCATCACCGGCAGCGGTTTTAACAGTATCACGGGCGACTGGACGGTGCCCACCGTGCAGCCTTCTACAAAGGCTACCTACTCATCCAGTTGGATTGGTATTGACGGGTTCAACAACAGTAGCCTGATTCAGACAGGGACGGAACAGGATTACTACAACGGTTCCGCACATTATCAGGCTTGGTGGGAGATTCTCCCCGCTGCGGAGACCGTGATTCCCAGCCTGACCATCCACCCCGGGGATCACATGCACGCTTCCATCCAAAATCTCGGCGGTGGAACGTGGTCCATCACTTTGCAGGACGTGACCACAAGTCAATCGTTCACCACCAAGCAAGCTTATTCCGGTCCGCAGACATCAGCGGAGTGGATCCAGGAAGCCCCCACGGTCAACGGCAGGGTGGCGACTCTCGCCAATTATGGGGAAGCCACGTTTGATCCAGACACCGTCAATGGCGGCAATCCGCACCTGACCAGTACCGAAGGCGGTGTGATGATTCAAAACGGAGTCCAAGTGTCCACGCCTTCGTCACCCGATTCGGACACGGATGGGTTCGACGTCGCATACGGTTCCGCCACGCCAGCCCCACCCGCATCATGAGCATCGCCGCAACGCACAGACGCGCCCACGGGCTTGGTGCGCCTCTGTGCACGAAATACTGATGTTAGGTGCTTACGGTTCCGCTTGGAGAATATCAAATTCCCCTGGTCAGTCGCCAGTATTACCTGAACAATGGCCCGTGATGGTCGTCCCACGCAGCGTCGCGTTCCAATGTTCCACCGTCATACTGTAGATGTTGTGATCTTCCCACTTGCCGTTGATTTTGAGATAGTATTCGGCCAATCCTTCATACCGGAAGCCGACCTTCTCGACGACTCGAACGGACGCGGCGTTTCTAGGCATGACCGCTGCCTGCACGCGGTGCAGTCCGAGTTGCGTGAAAGCACCGGCAACAACCAATCCCACAGCCTCGGTCATATATCCCCGGCCGTTCATGGCTTGGTCCAGGAAATATCCGATGGTGCAACTCTCCCAAGCCCCTCGAACCACATTGCTGAGATTCACTCGCCCTATCAGATGTCCGCCGTTATTCAGAAAGATTCCAAACCCATAGGCGGTTCCCGCCTGCCAGTTCGCCAGGGCCTTGGTGATTGCCTCTTGTTGCGCCGCACGTGTGAATTGCTCATCCGACTGCGTGGGCTCCCAGGGCTGTAGAAAGGTACGGTTACGCAGACGGAGTTGGTAAAGATCTTCTGCATCGTCCGGTTGAAACGGCCGCACGTACACATTCGCCCCGTACAGTATCAAGGTCGCCACCTCCATGCACTCAGTACTCCTTCTACGATGGGCATCGTACGCGGACAATGCGTGGATGAAAATCCCATCCCGTGTTCGCTCCTGATGTCAACGCCCAATCGCCAGGGACCACGGCCTCACCATAGCCTCCTTACACACATTCGAGCAGTCAGTGGTATATCATGCTGGTGGCATGCCATGCCAAGGGATAAACGATTCCCCCCAAGCTGATCAACCCAAAAAACCCGGCATACACAGCCCCTTTCCGCTTTCGCCTGACCTCTGGTTCCAGGACATACCGATTTAACCAAATACAGTACATGGGAAACAGAATAGTTGCCGTGGCGAAGGTGCTGAAAATAAATGAACTCGGCATGTTCACGAGTTGCATCGCCGTTGGATCCGGAGGCGCCGGTCGGTAGCACACCGTGAACACGATGAGCGGGATCCACCCAAAGAAAATCCGGGTATAGAGCCATTCCCGTTCGCCGAGTTGTCTCAATGCGTACCAGAACAGAAACCAGCCAATGGCGTAGAGAACATATGACAGGATGGCGGAGAGGATGGGTGCGAGAACCACGCCTTCGTTGCCGTCGCCCGTGATCATCCAAATGATGAGTCCGAGGTTAAATCCTCCCACATAGAATACACATACGCCCAAAACACCGGTCAATAGGATTTGGAATACACTACTGAACACGTTCAATGCCCACACCCTGAGCACATGCAAGGTTCATCGCCTCTCTGTCATGGAGTTCCACATGCAAAACATCGGCTTCGCCCGCCGAGCCCAGCCTGATGGACGACGTTCTGGTTGGGCATCATGCGCATTTCCTCCCCCCCCTTCGTCGTACCTCCCGGCGCAAGGCTAACGTTCGAAGGCGTACGCCCGTTCCACCTTACTGACTCGGGTGGTGAAACGTTCGTACCAAGTTTCGCGCTCCAGTTTTTGTGCAATCCGGTGGCGGGCATCCTCCCGCCACTGTCGAATGGCTTCTTCCGACGCCCAATACGAGACCGTAATCCCAAACCCATTGGATTCCCTTGCACCCTCCACACCCAAGAATCCGGGTTGCGCCTTGGCCAATTCAACCATTTCCTCCGCCATCACACCGTACCCGTTGTCGCCGCGTGTGCGAAGAGACGTGAAAATCACCGCGTAGTACGGTGGCTCAGGCGTTTTTGCCAGCTCCGTCATGCTTGAATGCCCTCCCTTTTGAATTACAAAATCATTCATTGCAGTTGCATTCGTATCCGCTCCGGCGGTGACACCACTTCAACGAGTGCGATGACGCGCAATGTGCGCTCAGTGGAAGAAAAGGTTATCGGCATGGATGGCCCCTGATTCATCGGTAATGGCCCATGCCTCCGAGCCATCCGCCAGGATTGAGAAAGACAAGTTATCGGACTCAGCTTTGCCGTCGCTGAAATGTCCGCTTAACCATACGAAATACATCGGCTTGTGGTCGACTTCGGTCTCATCCTGCATGATCTTCAACACCTTTGGATCCACATCGCCAAAATGTTTCGAAACCTCAATGATGGCTCATTGCACATTGGGCGAAAGTGCGGTCCATTGTACAGCATGCGGCGTTGTGCTTTGAGTTTGTGAATGCCCGCAGCCCCCCAGTAACAATGGTACGACACATAGGATGATGGAGACGACTGATTTCACGTTTCACACTCCGCCGTTCTCAGAATCGGTGGATTTTCCCCGATATCACTCATCATACTATAGCAAACATGAGCACATCCGGTCGGGGTGTCGATTACCTCATCATCGTGAAGAAAAATGACCCAAAGGGAGTTGGAATACCACGCTCCCAGCGACAAACCCCGCCAACGATACGGACACTACATCAAGAGGCATATGGATCTGTTCAGCCATCCAGGGAATCATCAACCCTTGGCTAAACGTTACCGCCATGGCAGCACAGATGAGGGCGATGAAGGTTTGACCGTGTGCTTCGGAATCGCGCCGAGGCCAAAACGCGTCTTCATTGGACTGCCTGCTCGGTACCCCCAACCATCTGTCCCCCAGTTCGGCCAAAAATAAGAGGTCTCACATCCGGTAAGGGACGGAGACCGTGGTGCGACCGTTCAAAATTGACATTCATTACAGATTCTCATCCAAACAGCCGTAAACAAACGACAGCACTCGCCTCCCGGGAAGCGGGAGCTCAATTTCATCACATCGCAATGATCGATTGCCTCTGGTCAATCCCAGAACCCACCATCTGAATGAATAATCTGTCCCGTAATCCACTGCGCATCGTCGCTCGCCAAAAAAGCGACCAGTCGTGCGGCATCCTCTGGTTGTCCAATCCTACCCATGGGGAACTTCGGTCGTAGAAATTCTTTGACTTGAAGTGTCATCCACCCTGAATCTGTTGGACCGGGGTCGATGGCATTGACGGTGACCCCGAGCGAAGCAACCTCTCGGGCCAGACCACTTTGTGAACGTGGAAATGGCCCCCTTCGTGGTCACATATGCAATATTTCCGGGTTCTGGCGTCTTGTCCTGACCGGAAATAAAATTGATGATTCGTTGGGCACTGATTGTACCATATCGTTGGACAAAGCCAGCGGACAACAGACATGTTCCGGCCACATTCACGGCATAGTGTCGATGGAGAATTTCTCCTTCAGTGTCGCGTAGCTGACTTCTTCACAATGTGCAGCGTTGTTCACCAAGATACTGGTAGCACCGAGTATCCTTTCTACCTGGTCGAGCAGGAACTCCGGCGCATCGGAACTCGCCAGATCTAGACTCAAATGCCCAACCCGAACACCCAAGGCGCGTAACTCATGTTCCAATATGGCTGGCCACGCCTCATTCGAACCTCCGAGAGTTGTAGCGTCAAATGGAGCCCAGTGCGTAAAGAAAATGTCCGCGCCCTCACATGCCAGTGACCGACAAATCGCGGTGCCAATCCCTCGCTCCCTGCTGGCTCCCGTCACAATAGCAATGCGGCCGCTAAGCGCTTTGTCATATTCCATCCTCCTCAATATCGGTTTGGGTTTATGTCCGTCCTATCTCCAGCCACATGGGCCTCACCTCCCTTTCTCCAAAAGCGGTTCCTCGTAGATAGCAAAAAACCGTGAGGCAAACGCGCCCACGGTTCCGCTGTCAGTCCCGTGAAGTAATCCGCAGGTAATACCCATCCGGATCCTGTAACCGAAAATCTTTCAAGCCCCATGGCCGCATCAGTAACGGTTCACTGACTGGATAACCCGAGGCCTGAACACGTTCATATAGCTCATCAACATCATCGACTTCCAGGACAATCTCGACGCCAATCCCCTTTCTCTCATCGGGATGATGCAATTGAAGCGGATGATCCGCCGATAGCTTCGACAAAACCCCCAATCCGATTTGCACTTCGCCATTGCTGACCACGGTGTATTCTGCTGTTCGATGGCGTCCCGGAGAAAATCCGAGAATGGTCTCATAAAATCAACCGACACTCGCACATCCTGTACGAACATTTCAAATCTGGCAGTCATCATGAGCATCACCCTTGGATTTCAGGTGCCTAACGTGTTCGGCGAATGATCCATGCATTCTCGGCCTTATCAAATCCAACCTTCGGATAGTAGGACATAGCGGTTGGAGCAGACAAAAGGATTAACGAGACCTGTTCCGACAGCTGCTGTCGTGTGCGTTCTATGAGCTCCCGCCCGATGCCACGACCTTGATATTCTTTATCCACGGCTAAATCGGAGAGATAGCAGCAATAACAGAAGTCTGTGAGGGAACGGGCGATTCCAATCAACTTCTCCCCATCCCACGCTGTCACCATGAGATTCGCGTAATCCAGCATCTGTTGAATCCTCTGGATGTCCCCCGTTGGTCTATGAATTCCAGAACGCATGAACACATCCGCCGCTTCTTGTGCGGTGACTGGCACGTTCACGCGATATTCAATCGGCATGATGCACTCCCCATTTCTTCAGCGCACCGGATTCCAGAGGATTTCCAGCTTACGTCAAGCTTTCGTATAGCATGTTGAAGAAAGCGCTTCTTCGCATTCGCAAATCGCTCCGGCGCATCGGCAATGGTTATGGTTGCCCCTCCCATCGCGCAACTTCTTCCCGAACCCGCGGTGCAACCTCTGTCCCGAGCAACTCTATGGCCCGCATCACATCATCGTGTGGCATGGTGCCCACCGGAACATGGAGGAAAAACCGGGTGATCCCGACGGTTTTCCGCAGATCGATAATTTTCTGCGCGACCCAGTCCGGATCGCCGACGTACAGAGCCCCGTCGAAACGGCGCGCGGCATCGTATCGCGTGCGGGTATACGGTCCCCACCCCCGTTCCTTCCCGAGCACTGTCATCGCCTGCTGAGTGGAAGGGAAAAATTTCTCCGCCGCGAGGTTCGTCTCCTCGGCTACGAATCCATGCGAATGCGACGCCACCGGCAATTGAGAGACATCGTGTCCTGCATGAGCGGCAGCTTTCTTGTACAATTCAACGAGCGGCGCGAACTGACGCGGACTCCCACCGATAATCGCCAACACCAAGGGCAAGCCAAGCAGTCCCGCTCGAATGACGGACTCCGGTGTGCCCCCGCTCGCAATCCACACAGGCAGCGGATCTTGGACCGGCCGCGGATACACGCCAAGATTGTGAATCGGCGGCCGGAACTTCCCGTGCCACGTGATTTTCTCGGACGCTCGGAGTTTCAGCAGCAGGTCCAACTTCTCTTCAAACAACGCGTCGTAGTCGTTCAAATCATAGCCAAACAACGGGAACGATTCGATGAACGATCCGCGGCCAGCCATGATTTCCGCGCGCCCATTCGAGATCCCGTCCAGCATGGCAAACTCCTCGAACACGCGCACCGGATCGGCCGACGACAGCACAGTGACCGCACTCGTCAACCGGATCCGCTTCGTCCGCGATGCCGCCGCAGCCAACACCACCACCGGCGACGGCGATGCATAATCTTTACGGTGGTGCTCGCCCACGCCAAAGACGTCCAGCCCCACCTGGTCGGCCAGTTCAATTTCCTCGACCACTTCTCGCAAGCGCTGCGCGTGGCTGATCACGACCCCTGTCTCAGCGTCCGGGGTGGTTTCCACAAACGTGCTGATCCCGATTTCCAACGCTCAGGCCCTCCACTCCGCTGTGCGAACCGGGCTTGCCGCCTGCAGCGCTTTGCGCAGGCCTTCAGCATCGAGATCCGCGCCGTAGCACGGTGTTCCTGGCTGCTGCCGCCAAGATTCGTCCAACCCCCCGGCATCCACCGGATCAAAGCCGAGTTCATCTACCAACTGCATCACCTTTTGCTTCGCCACCGGGTCATCTCCGGCAACTGGAAGCGCAATTCGCCCGGGCGCGCCAGCCGGAAGCCCTTTTTCCAGCAGGTGTTGTGCACGGATGTTGTTAAAAACCTTGATGACGGGGCGCCCCAGGTGTTTTTCCACCCAGCGGCTTTCTGGCATTCCTTCTTCAATCTCCGCGATCTTGCCATCCCGCTGTTTCGGATAGTAGTTCCCGGTGTCTATCACCACCGTTGTCTCCGGCACATCGGCAAACAAATCCGCGGGCAGATGCGGAATGTTCTTCTGCGGAATGGTCACAATCACGATGTCCGCACCGTGAACAATCTCTTTTGCGGTTCCCGGCTTCGCTCCCGTTTCCGCGGCCAAATCCTGCAGCGAAGCAGGTCCCCGCGAGTTCGCAATGGACACGTTGTGACCGAGTGTCGTCAAACGGCGGGTCAATGTACCGCCAATGTTCCCGGTACCAATGATGGCAATGTTCATGGTTTTTCCCTCTCTTCGCAGCAGGCTTCATTGCCTTGCCCAATGATGTTTCGGATTGAACAATTCTTGCATGATTAAGACAGCATGGCGCCGCCCTCGATTTGAATGACGGTACCCGTCGTAAATGTATTTTTCGCCAGGTACACATAGGCCTCAGCGATTTCTTCCGGCCGGGCAACATGCTTCAGCAAGAGCGACTGCGCGACCGATTGAAACATCGCTTCACGGCTTTCGGCGTCCATCCCGCTGTAAATCGGAGTATCCACCAGTCCGGGCGACACCACGTTGACTCGAATCGGCGCCACATCCACCGCCAAACCGCGGGCGAGCCCTTCAATGGCCGAGTTGATAGCGGCCAATGTCGCGGCCCCTCGCGCCGGGCGAACGCCGTACACACCGGAAGTCAGCGTGATGGAGCCGGAATCCTTGATAAAAGGCAACGCACCGTTGACGGTCACGTATTGTCCCCAAAACTTGCTGTCAAACGCCGCCCTCGCATCACGGATTGGCAACGCATCGAAGGGTCCCATGGCCGCGTCGCCAGCCGTAATGACGAGGTGATGGAACGGGCCAATGTTTTCGAAAAACTGCTTGGTCTGGATTTCATCCCGGAAATCGAGGACATGCCCGTGGGCTGCCTGTCCAAGCTCCTTCTTTGCCGCATCCACTTTCTCTTGTGACCGGCTGGCAACGATGACCTCGGCACCCTCCGCCAGAAACGATTTTGCCACCGCCAGGCCAATTCCTGAAGTGCCGCCCACGATGACGACACGATGGCTTTGCAACGACACGGTTCATACCTCCTCACCGATTGCGCGTGTCCAGATTACCGCGCACGATCAGCACGTGTGTACGAGGATTTCCAACTTCCATCTTACTCTTATATCTTCTCTTTTTACAGTATCTATTTTTCCGTAATGAAAATGATCCACAACCAAGCACTTCAAAAACTACCATTCCATCACGACACGTGTCGGCCGTTTGACGCTGCGGAATCAATGAGGACGGGTATCGTGAGATTCTGGGTCTCATGGTTGGAGACAGCGAGTCAGAAGCGAGTTGGAGAGAATTTTTCGCTTGGCTCAAATCACGGGACCTGCGTGGCGTGGACATCGTCGTGTCGGACAGCCATACTGGCCTCGTGCGGGCCCTGCAAACCCAGTTCCAGGGTTGCACCTGGCAGCGGTGTCAGACGCACTTCATGCGTAACGTGTTAGACGCCTGCCCGAAATCGATGCAGGAAGAAATCTGCAAACGTGTGAGGGCCATCTTGAATGCACCGGATATGAACACAGCCCGGCTGCTCAGGGATCAGTTCGTTGAGGAATATGCACAGCGGGCTCCAAAGGTCACTCAGGTGTTCGAGGATGGATTCGACGATGCCACGGCTGTACTGGCTCTGCCAGAACGCTATCGACGCCGCTTACGGACAACCAACAGTGTAGAGCGGCTGAATGAGGAGATTCGCCGCAGAGAACGGGTGATTCGCATCTTTCCCAATCGAGAATCCGTGATACGCCTCGTAGGTGCACTGTTGATGGAAATCGACGAAGCATGGATGACAGGACATCGATACCTAAACATGGAGGCGTTCTTGCAGTGGCGGCAGGAGCAAGAGAATACCCCATATCACGAAGACAAGGTGGCTCGTCTGAGTAGATAGGTAAATGTGAACCTTTTATGAATCATGCCGAAGAGGGGATTTTACACAAAATCTCGGACTTGATCCTCAATGTCGCGAAACGTCAAACGCTCTCGACGAGCCATCGTTATCGTCTTCCCGTAGCCTTGATTCACACGGCGCCCTTTCTTTATACGTCCTCACCCAGTTCCCTGCGTTGGGCCACCAGCATATCCCGATATTCTACTGCAGCGACCCACCTTGCATTGGCGGTCGTGACTCGTACCGGGCGGGAGTGCCCTGCGCACCTCAGTTGCCCGTTGCGCTACTGTAACAGCCTTGGCATAGCGCGTTTTCAGTTTCGCAGTCTCGCGTTTTCGCAACGCTTCCTGCGCCACGTGCTCACCCACTGTCACAGCCCACCTTTCGCACAGTTCACAGCCCAACATCCTCATGCCGGGCGGAATGCGTTCATTGCAGGTCCAGCAAAAATGCATCAAATCACCTCATAACCGCAGGAAGCCCTGCAGCACCGCTCCGGTTCGGTGGGAGGTGTTCGGCCGCACGCCGCCTTGCAGGGCCAGTGTAATAACAAGAGCACCGGCCACAGCCAGTGCTCTCACTAGTGCCCCTTCAGGCAACCTTGATCTTCTTTTGTTCCCGTAGAAGGCTAGCGTTTCGCCTGTGCTTATTGCGCCAGCGAATATATGCCCGAATTGCGTCAGCAAGTGCCTTGTGGTCCTCATGGTTGCTGCCACTCAGCACAAACTTGCGCAACGGCCCGAAATGACACTCAATCCGATTGAGCCACGATGCGTGTGTCGGAGTGTAGACCAATTCCACATTGTTCTCGACCGCCCAGTTTCGGACACGCTCATGCTTGTGCGGCGAAAAGTTGTCCAGGATGATGTACAG
>NZ_AUCA01000026.1 GCF_000429525.1 Alicyclobacillus contaminans DSM 17975
TCCACCACCATAGCGGGGTTGAAGAGCCTCAAAGCCTTTCTCGTTAAATGCGTGAATCACATGGCGGACATGTTCCTCCGACAAGTGATAGAGTCGTGCGATTTCGGGGACCTTCATTCGTTGAGCAGAAGCCAGGACAACCAGTGCTCTACGCACGGAGACCGGATTGGACCCCTTACGGGCAATACGAACCAATCTGTTACCCTCGGCAGGGCTCAATTCACGGACATACAGGCACATGAATATCACCACCGTTGGTGATATTCTCCATTCCACTGGTTGATCCTCCACTTTCCTCAAACTACGTTGCCTGAAGGGGCACTAGCCGTTGGCTTCACCACAGACCCTGCCTCGCCCCCGTTTGCTGTGCTATCATGGGAGGATGGAAAGGCAGGAGGTTCGTAGGTGAAAAGCTACTTGGATTGGTATTCCGACTCGCGAAATCTCCCGCTGGTTTCTGCGGCGGGGCACATTCTGCTGCTGATTGTGTATTTTGTCCTCGCGCGCATTGCGATCCGGATTTCCGTTTCGGCCGTGCACCGCTTGATGAAATCGCAGTTGATGCGATTGGACGAGCGTCGACGAATGACCCTCACTTCCTTGTTGGACAACGTGGTGCGCTACATCATTTACTTCATCTTCGTCGTCGAGGTTTTGACGTCGCTGCACGTGCACGTCGAGACACTGATTGCGGGCGCGGGCATCGCCGGTCTCGCAGTCGGCTTTGGCGCGCAGAGTTTGATTAAAGACATGCTGACGGGGCTGTTCATTTTGTTCGAGGACCAGTATGGCGTCGGCGATTGCGTAAAAATCAATCAATTCACAGGCACCGTGGAGAGCATCGGACTGCGTTTGACCCGCATTCGGGCGTGGACGGGGGAAGTGGAAATTATTCCGAATGGCCAGATCCAGCAGGTCACCAACTATTCCCGGCACAATTCCCTGGCTGTGATGGACATTCACGTCAACCGCGATGTGGATTTGAACCGAGCGATGGAGGTCATCGCCAACACCATGAAACAGGTCCGGCTGGAGGATGACAACATGCTGCGGGATGCGGAAATCCTCGGTGTCCAGGCGATGGAACAAAACGACATCATCATCCGAGTGACCGCCGAGTGCCAGCCGATGACCCACGCTGCCGTACAGCGATTGGCTTACCAGCGCATCAAGGAAGCGTTCGACCGAGAGGGCATCGAGACGCCGCTGCAGCGGCATGTCATACGGATTGAATCGTCCGCCGGTCCTGCGGCGGGGCCCGTGCCGAAGACCGCGGACGGACGGCAAACAGGAGGGGTTTCATGACCATTTCCTACAGTTTGGGAGACACCGTCCAGCTCAAGAAGCCGCACGCGTGCGGTGCCAACGAATGGGTGGTCATTCGCCTCGGCATGGATATTCGCGTGAAATGCGCCAAGTGTGGCCACAGTGTGCTGATTCCGCGCGCTCGGTTTGACCGGATTGTCCGAAAACTGCTGAAAGCCGCCGAAGGGGGAATGGCAGATGATCGTTAAAACCGCCTGTCCCTTGGATTGTTGGGACGCCTGCAGCATGCTTGCGGAGGTGGAGGACGGGGCAATCCGTCGTCTGTCGGGCGATCCGAATCACCCCGTCACCCAGGGGTTCATCTGCAACAAGGGGAGTCGGTTGAAAGACCGCCGGGATCACCCCGACAGAATCGTGCATCCGCTGAAAAAGGTGGAAGGACAGTGGCAACCGGTATCGTGGGACGAAGCGCTCGACGAAATTGCCGGGCTTGTGCGAGAAGTCCTCGACCGCCACGGGCATCATGCTATCCTTCACGCGTACGACTGGGGATCTGGCACCGTACTGAAAAACCTGAATCAGCGCTTTTTTTATTTGCTTGGTGGCTGCTCGGAGACGGTGGGCAGTCTGTGCTGGGATGCAGGGATTGAGGCGCAGCGTTACGATTTCGGCCAGGCGCGCAGCCATGCTCCGAACGACCTGTGCAACGCCAGAGGCATCGTGGTCTGGGGGCGGAACGCCAGTGTCACCAACATTCATCTGATTCCGTTTCTGAAGCGGGCGTTGAAAGACGGGGCCCGATTGGCGGTGGTCAATCCCTTGCCCATTGAGTTGGGCGAGCGGGCGGAGTTGGTGGTGGCGCCGAGGCCCGGATCGGACGCGCTGTTGGCGCTTGGCGTCCTGAAACTGTGCAAGGCGCAGGGGTGGGTTGATGAGGCGTTTGTGCAACAATGGTCGATTGGATGGCCGGAATTGTCGGCGTATCTCGACGAACTGTCGCTGGACGACGTGGTCAGCGGCACCGATGTTCCGCTCTCGCAGTTGAATGCACTGGCCGCTTTCTACGGCTGTCAGAAACCCGTCTCGACGATATTGGGCCTTGGTATGCAGCGGTATCCCGGTGGCGGCAACGCCATCCGCGCCATCGATGCGTTGGCGGCAGCCACAGGTCACGTTGGCGTCCCCGGAGGCGGGGTCCAGTACGCAAACCGGCAAATGACGGAGTTTCTGAACGAGGAGGCCATTGCGAACCGGAGTGCGGCGAATGTCCGAACGTTTTCACGCGGACAACAGGCGAGTGAGATCCGCTCGGCCAATCCGCCCGTGGAACTGATGTTTGTGACGCGGACGAATCCAGCCGTGCAGGTACCGGACACCGCGCGTTTGGTGGAGGCGTATCGGTCCATCCGCAGCATTGTCGCCATCGATCAATTCATGACGAAGACGGCAGAACTGGCCGACTACTTTCTGCCCTGTACCAATGTGCTCGAAGAAGAGGATTTCGTATTTTCCACCATGTGGCATCCGTATGTGACGTACATTCACCCGGTGCTGCCGCCGCGCGGAGAGGCCAAGCCGGACTGGTGGATTTTCGCTGAACTGGCGGATCGACTGGGATTCGGTTCGGAGATGCGCCGACCACTGGATGCGTGGATGGAGGCCGTGCTAGAACCGTTGAAACCGTACGGGGTAACGCTGGACACCTTGAAGGAGCGCGGGACGATTCGCCTGCCGCTGCCCGACGTTCCCTGGCAGGACCGTCAGTTTGCAACGCCGTCCGGCAAATTTGAATTTGTCTCGGCGCGGGCTCAAGCGGAAGGCCACAGCGCGCACGCGGTCTACATCCCGCCGCAGGAAATCGGACGCGGCAGGCATCCGTACGCGCTGTTGACGATTCATCCGCGGGTGTCCGAGAACTCGCAGCACCGGTTGGCGCCGAACCTGCCACACATCCCGAGTTTGGACGTACCGCCGGCCGTGGCGGAGCAAACGGGCGTACAGCACGGCGGTTTGGCACGGTTGTTCAACGATCGCGCGGAGCTGATTGTGCGCGTGCAAATTCGCGAAGGTGGGCATCCGCGTGCGGTGAAACTGGAATCCGGCTGGTGGGGGCAGGGCATCACCGTGAATCATTTCACCTCCGTTCGTTCAGCGGATCTTGGGGATCAGACCGCTCAGTACGATTGCGCGGTCAGTCTGGAGCCGGTGGTCGACGCGGAAGGTTTGGCGAGATAAGAGAAAAAGAGCCCGCCGAGGGCTCCCGGATATACGAATATAAGTTCAGACAATTCACCGGATGGTCAGGAAGCGCAGTTCAGGGTAGCGCTCGACGGCTTGTTCGGCGCGAGCATTTCGGCCGCCAAGGCTTTTGTCGGAACTTTGCGCACCCGCAATTTACGCAGCAAACGCCGAAGCATCATGAAACACCTCCTTGCTGTTCTTAGTTTGCCATAGATGGACGTTTGTATCCATACGGACATTTTGCCGAAGCGGCAGGTGTCACGGCGTTCTGGTGCATGCGCTGTGCACAACGGTATGAAAGTCTGCTGAAGGTCATTGTTTCGGTGTTTCGCTTTCACTATAATGGGGCAAGCAACGCGTTGGAAAGAGGTGCTGACATGCCATTGCAGGCAGGGATTGTCGGATTGCCGAATGTCGGGAAATCCACACTGTTCAATGCTATCACACGGGCGGGGGCCGAGGCGGCCAATTATCCGTTCTGCACGATAGATCCGAACGTGGGCGTGGTTGAGGTGCCGGATCCGAGGTTGCAGGCGCTGGCGGAAATTGTCCATCCGCGCCGCATCGTCCCAACCGCCTTTGAATTCGTGGATATTGCCGGATTGGTTGCGGGCGCGAGCAAGGGGGAGGGGCTTGGCAACAAGTTCCTCGGCCACATCCGTGAGGTGGACGCCATCGTCCATGTGGTCCGGTGCTTCGAAAATGGAGACATCACGCATGTTTCCGGCTCTGTGGATCCCATCCGCGACATAGAGACGATTGATTTGGAATTGATCCTGGCGGACCTGGAGTCGGTCCAGAAGCGTCTGGAAAAAACGCGCAAGAGCATGAAGTCGGGAGACAAGCGGTTCGCCGTGGAGGCCGCAGCGCTGGAACGGCTGGTGGCCGCCTTTGAGGAAGGCAAGCCTGCGCGCTCCGTGGATCTTTCCGATGAAGAGCGGGAACTGCTTCGGGATTTGCCGCTGTTGACCGCCAAACCCGTGCTGTACGCGGCGAATGTGGGAGAAGACGACGTTGCGAATCCGGAGGCCAATGTCCACTTGGCCCGCGTGCGCGAGCGTGCGGCCGCCGAACAGGCTGAGGTGGTGGTGATCTGTGCCCAGCTGGAAGCGGAGATTGCGGAATTGGACGGAGACGACCGGGCGGCGTTCCTCGCAGATCTGGGATTGGCCGAATCCGGCCTGGATAAGTTGATTCGCGCGGCGTATTCGCTGCTGGGTCTCATCACCTACTTCACGGCAGGTGAACCGGAAGTCCGCGCCTGGACCATTCGTCGCGGAACCAAGGCGCCTCAGGCCGCTGGTGTCATTCACTCCGATTTCGAGCGCGGATTCATTCGGGCCGAGGTGGTGGCCTATGACGACCTGGTTACGGCGGGATCGTTCACCGCAGCGAAGGAAGCCGGGAAGTTCCGGCTGGAAGGCAAGGACTACGTGGTGCAGGACGGAGATGTGATGCATTTCCGGTTTAACGTATAAATTTCTTGCTGTTTTGCCATGGGCGTGTTAACATATAGCCTTGGCACGTTCCATCGTGCACACCTGCCTTGCTCAATCCGAGGGATTGGGCCGCAGCCCATGAGGAGGTGAAATCGCGTGCGCCAGTATGAAACGATGTACATCTTGAAGCCAGAGCTCGAGGCGGAGGAAATCAAGGAATTGGTGGACAAGTACCAAGCCCTCGTCACCGAGCACGGCGGCCAGATCACCGAACTTCAGGAGATGGGGAAACGCCGCTTGGCTTACGAGATCAATCGGAACCGCGAAGGCTATTACGTGCTCATGCAGTTCTCCGCAGACACGGACCTGACTCGCGAGCTGGAACGCGTGTTGAGACTCGAAGACCGGGTTCTTCGTTATCTCACCGTGCGTTTAGGCGAATAGATCTCGTTGGAGGGGTATGCATGCTAAACCGGGTGATTTTGATTGGCCGTTTGACCCAGGATCCTGAGCTCCGGTACACCAATTCCGGTACGGCGGTGGCGTCGTTCGGCTTGGCGGTCGACAGACCTCGGCCAAACCAAAACGGCGAACGCGAGACGGACTTCATCAACATTGTTGTATGGCAAAAGCAGGCCGAACTGTGTGCACAGTATCTGCACAAGGGTCGGTTGGCTGCGGTGGACGGACGGTTGCAGATTCGCACCTACGAAAATCGCGATGGCCAGAAAGTTCGTGTGGCGGAAGTCGTGGCGGAAACGGTGCGGTTCTTGGATAGAGGGGATCAGGCGGGGAGCAGCGGCGGCGGGATGCCGGTTTCCGGCGGAGCGCGCGTCACTCCGGGGGAAAGCAGGCGTACTCCACGGTTTGAGGATGATCCATTTGCGGACGACAGCCAGACCATCGACATTTCAGAAGACGATTTGCCATTCTGAGTGCGGGGGCTCGTCCGGTCAGGTGTAATCCGATACAGACAAATTACGACGAGGAGTGATTCACATGCCGCGCAAAGGCCGTGGCGGAAAGCGTCGTAAGGTTTGTCAGTTCTGCGTGGACAAGATTGATTTCGCTGATTACAAGGATGTCAATCGTCTGTCAAAGTATCTGACTGACCGCGGCAAGATTTTGCCGAGACGGATTTCCGGAAACTGCGCACGTCATCAACGCCAGGTGACGGTTGCCATTAAGCGTGCGCGTCAGGTTGCCCTGATGCCGTACACCACAGAGTGACAATGAGAAGGGCTGTTCCGCAGACCATCGCTGGATGGACTGCGAAGCAGCCCTTTTATCATAAAGAATCTGGGGACAGAGCTTGAATGCTCTGCGGGCGCACGATGTCAATCCACGCATTCATCCATACGAGTCTTCTCCCCTCCGCTCGACGGACGGTGTTTTCCCAAGGAAGGATGATCCAGACCGGGGCGCTTGTGCAATCCGGGGGCGCGAAGCCGCGGAAGTCCCTGGGCAGGAAATCGTTTGTTGCGCGTGGAATATGGACATGTTGTCGGTTTCCTGACTTTACCCCATCAGAGGAGGGCATCGCTGTGCCGAATACGGATCCCCACAAGCAGATTGCCCGCAAACTCCGTTCCATTGAGACAGCGAAAATCGCCTTGATTCAGCAGGTCTCGGATGTGTTTCGAGGCATCCAGACAGGAAATGAACGGGAAATGACGGAGGCGCTCGGCGGGTTAGTGGCGATTGCCTACTACATGGGGCAGCAACTCGGCCTGAATCTCGCCGGAGTGGACCGTCAGGCCGCATCCGGTCTGCCGCAGGGGCTCGAGTATGACGCGGATGCGACGGTGGATTTTTCCGTCGTACAAAGGTATCTCAATTCGAGGTGAAATCATTGACGTCACCGAATTCCGGCGAGCGGTCCATCCTATTCGCCGCTGCGCTGTTCATTGTTTTGTGCGCCCTGGTGGTGGCCTGGCCGGTAGGGGTGGCGGTGGTGGGATTGCTGCCCGTACCGCTGGTGGTATTCGCGGCGAAGGGCGTTCGCGTTGGTCCACCGATGATGGCAGCGTTGATTGCTGTTCTGCTGTACGTGCGCGGCTTTCAATGGGCGGCGCTGTTGATTGGATTGGCAGCCTATTTCATCGGCTGGACCCTGGGAGACGTGTTAAAATGGAGACAACGCCCGTACCACGCGCTCATCTGGTGCACATTGGTCATTGTGCTGCTGGAGTTGGTCGGATTGGCCGCCTTGAAGAACGCGGGCGTGGACATCTACGGCGAATGGCGGCAGGCGGTGGTGCAGGCGTTGGTGGATCAGGGCGTCTCGGCCGCTGACGCCCAGGATTTTGGTGCCGTCATGGCGCAACAGTTCCACCTGTTGACCCCCGCGTTGTTGTGCATACAGGGATTTTTGTTGTCAGTCATCCAGTTGGTGCTGGGGCAGTGGCTGCTCGGCCCGCGCGCCCACGCGACGGGATGGCTGCTTGCGTTCCGGCTTCCGGCCAGTGTCGCGGGCGTGTATGTGTTGACGGCATTGCTGCAACTGTTCTCTTGGCAAGATATCGCCCCGTTTTGGTGGCAGGCGTGCAGCAATGCGTCGCTGATTGCAGAGTTCTTCCTGGGCGTCCAAGGGCTTGCTTGGAGCTGGCGATTGGCGGCGCGAATTGCGAGTCCCGCCGGTCAGTTGTGGATTCGCTTGCTGCTTCTGATGGTTTCTCCGCTGCCTGTCATCAACAATCTCTTCGTATTGGCAGGTCTGATAGATATCATGAATGGCAGGAAACGTTTCGGATAGGGGGTAGATGCGATGAAGGTCATCCTGTTGGAAGATGTGAAAGGACAGGGAAAGAAAGGCGAGATCAAGAACGTTTCGGAAGGGTATGCCCGCAATTATTTGTTTCCGCGCAATCTCGCGCAGGAAGCAACCGAAGCCAATCTCAAACAGCTGCAGGCGGAGAAGGAAGCGGCACTGCGCCGAGAGGCAGAGGAGCTGCAGCGGGCGAAGGACCTCGCCAACCGGATGAACGAGCTGCGTGTGCCGGTGACCGCGCAGACCGGCGAAGGCGGCCGACTGTTCGGCGCCATCACGACCAAGCACATCGCGGATGCGTTGGCCAAACTCGGCTACGACGTGGATAAGCGCAAGATTCAACTGGCGGAGCCCATCAAATCGCTCGGGGGCCACGTGGTTCATGTCAAACTGCATCCGGAAGTGACGGCGACCATCCATGTGTTTGTCTCCGCTGAATAACCGTTCCATGGGACATCGATGCACGGAACTACGCTGGGAGAACGGGAAGAGGGTGTGAGTCCATGGATGGGGTAGACCTGTTTGCCGGTGCGGCCGTGCCCGTAACCGATTCCGCTATCGCGCTGCCGCCGCAGCATCTGGAGGCGGAGCGCCATGTCCTTGGTGCAATGCTCATGTCCCAGGACGCGGCGACGGAAGCGATTGAACTGTTGGACGCGCGAGACTTCTACAAGCGCGAGCATCAGGTCTTGTTTTCCGCCATGCAGAAGTTGGCGGAGACGGGGCAGCCCATTGACGTGATCACGGTGACGGCGCAGTTGCAGGCGACGCCTGGATCGTTGGAGGCCGCGGGCGGCCCGGATTATATCGCTGGGTTGGCGTCCCTGATGCCGACCCCTCTCCATCTTCCGCACTACGCCAACATTATCCGGGAGAAAGCGACGCTTCGCAGGATTATCCAAACCGCGTCCGAATTGGCCAGTTCCAGCTACGCGGGTGCGCCGGCCATGGATGTGTTGGCGGATGCGGAACGCAAGATCATGGAGCTGTCCCAGAATCGGCGGACGCGTGACTTTACGCATATTTCAGAGATTCTGGAAGGCACATTTGAGCACCTGGAGCAGCTCTACGGCAGCGAAGGACAGTTGACGGGGGTTCCCACCGGGTACAGTGATCTGGACAGGATGACCAGCGGGTTTCAGAAATCCGATCTGATTATCGTCGCCGCGCGCCCCTCCGTTGGGAAAACGGCGTTCGTCTTAAATATATCGCAGAATATCGCGGTGCGCGCCGGCTTGCCCGTGGCCATTTTCAGTCTGGAAATGTCGAAGGAGCAATTGGTGCAGCGAATGCTCTGCGCCGAGGCGTACATTGACGGACATAAAATGCGAACGGGTCAGTTGGACGACGAGGATTGGCCGAAGTTGTCCATGGGCGTGAGCACACTGAGCAATGCGCCCATTTATATCGATGACTCGCCGGGTATCACCATTGCCGAAATTCGCAGCAAACTGCGCCGTTTGAAAATGGAGGTTGGCCTGGCGTTCGTCGCCATCGACTATTTGCAGCTGATTCGGGGCCGGCGCAGCTCAGGAGAAAGTCGACAGGAGGAGATCTCTGAAATCTCGCGTTCGCTCAAGCAACTGGCGCGCGAATTGGAGGTGCCGGTGGTCGCCTTGGCTCAGTTGAGCCGAAGCGTGGAACAGCGTCAGGACAAGCGCCCCATGCTTTCTGACATCCGCGAGTCCGGTAGTATCGAACAGGATGCGGATGTCGTGGCGTTCTTGTATCGGGACGACTATTACGATCCGGAATCTGAGAAAAAGAACATCATCGAAATCATCATTGCCAAACAGCGGAACGGACCGGTCGGCAAAACGGAACTGGTGTTCCTGAAAAACTATAACAAATTTGTGAACCTGGAAAAGGCGCACGTGGATTCATGAACGAAAGCATCCGGCCAAACGGAAGCCGACGCGCACATCAAGCTATGTTGGCGCGACAGCGGCGTCGCCGCCGAAAGCGGCGACTGGCGCGCGTTCGGCGGATTCGGCGGCTGCGGGCGCTGCGCAGTCTCCGTTTTTGGGTACGCACGGCCTGTGCCGGTGTAGTGATGCTGCTGCTGGTGTTCTGGGCAAAGTTCGCCTTTGTCTATCATATTCCGGAGTACGCAGAACAGGGTCCCCTCGTCCATGCGGAGTGGTACATCACGGTGAAGCCGTGGTGGTTTGGGCCGCCCGTGTTTGACCTCGCGTCATACGCGCCGAATGCAGACGATCAGGGGCTCACTCATCCTTACGCGTATCTGCTCAACCAGTTGGGCAAGTACGCGGCGATTCTGGAGGCACCGCAACCGGTCTGGGTGCAGACCCAGCCATAGCGCTGCCTCGGCGCAGTGTACGGTATCAAGTGTAGCCGTTGCAGGTCCGAATGACCTCGACCGCTTTGTCCACCAATGGTTCGGGGCACACCACCGTGAGCAGAAAGTTTCTGCCGGTGATGTTCCCCTGGCCGTCGGACATGCCGCTGGCGGCAGGGTCGACCGCGAGCAGCACGCCCGCGTCCCGGGTGCGGGGTTCCGTGTTCAAGGTGAGCGTGGACAGGCTGGGCACATCCCCGGTGATGGGGTGATACCGCCTATCCGGTGGCGTCCATCCGCCCAGCGCGTGAAGCTGATCCACCTGAACGGTTTCAACGCCCATCGCCTGGATGTGGTCAGCGGCCTTCTGGGCTTCCGCCCCTGAATAGAATGATGCCAAGATGGTGCGCTCCCGCATGTCGCAAGCCCCCTCATTTGCATGTCGCACAGCTAGTTTGGACGAGCGCGCCGGTTGGCATGCCGCTGAAAATTGAGAAATCCTGAGCCAGGAGGGAATTCGTGTGAACATCCTCGTGGTCGAAGATGAGGAACCGATTTTGAACATTCTAAAATTCACGTTGGAGAAAGAGGGATACCAGGTGCAGACGGCCACCACCGGGACCAGCGCGGTTCGCCTGGCGAGAACCTGGCAGCCCCACCTCATTCTGCTCGACGTCATGCTGCCCGAAATGGACGGCTTTGAGGTTTGTCGCGAAGTTCGCGGATTCAGCACGGTTCCCATCATCATGCTCACCGCGCGCAATTCAGAGATTGATAAAGTGTTGGGGTTGGAACTGGGAGCGGACGACTATGTCACGAAGCCGTTCAGTATGCGGGAACTGCTGGCTCGCGTGAAGGCCAATCTACGGCGGACGTTCTCCGATGACGAGTTTCGGGCGGAACTACGTGAAACCATTCGTATCGGCGATTTAGCGGTGGATTTCAACACCTATACTGTGACAAAACGGGGCGTGCCCGTGCCGCTCACGCATCGAGAGTTTGAACTGCTGGCTTTTCTCGCCGGACGTCCAGGGGTGGTGTTCACCCGAGACAGCCTGCTGACCCAGGTGTGGGGCAGTGATTATGTGGGCGATGATCGGACGGTGGACGTGACCGTGCGGAGGCTTCGCGAGAAGCTGGAGGATGATCCGAGCAATCCCACCTACGTTCTGACCAAGCGCGGGGTTGGATACTTTGTGAGGAGGTAGTGCCGTGCTGCGGCCTCTGCGCAGTATCCGGAGCAAGTTCGTGCTGGTCTACCTGCTGTTGATTTTGTTCGCACTGCAGTTGGTTGGGGCGTATTTCGTCCGCACGCTGACCATTTCAATGGTGCGAAGCGCCACCGACGCGGCTGAAAGCCAAGCCCAGTTCATTGCGACGTTGGCCGCGCCGGAGGTCTCACCGTCCTCAGGGGCGGACAACGCGTCCATCATCAATTCGCTGCCTCAGCTGTTCACCGGCGTGGTGTACATTCTGAACAAGGATGGTGTGGTGGTGGACACCAGCTCCGGTGCGGCTCTGATTGGCCAAAAGCGCGTGGATTCCGTGGCCACCCAGGCGCTCGTGTCGCAGAAACGGTCGGTCGCCATTCACACCGACCCTTCCACCGGCGAACACGTGCTGGCCGTCGCCGTGCCCATTTTCAATCAGCGCAGTTTCCTCGGCGTGGCCGAGTACGTGGCCTCGATTCAAAAGACGTACACCACGGTCCGCCAAATCACCACCATTTTTTACACCGGCAGCGTGGTGGTGCTGCTGTTGACAGCCCTGATTGGCGTGATTCTGTCCAGGTCGATGACGCGGCCGATTCTCGATGTCATCGCTCAGACTCGAAGCATGGCCAAAGGAGATTTCACGCGGCGCGTGGGCGTTCGCAGCGACGATGAGTTCGGGGACTTGTCCATGGCCGTGAATCACCTGGCGGACAAACTGCATGCGGCTTTGGCGGACAATTTGCGGGAGCGGGAGCGGCTGCGCGCGGTCATCACCTGGATGGGAGATGGCGTGATTGCGTTGGATGCCGGGTTGCAAACGGTGTTTCTGAACCGGGCGGCAGAGGCGCTGCTCGGCCGTGGAGCCATGGACGTTGTCGACGCCCTCGGGATTCGAGAATGGCTGCAGCGCGGCAACTCGGAAGGGGCGTTTCTGCGGCGATTGGGATCGAATGTGCTGCACGTGCACGTCACGGCCATCCATCAGTCGGGGGCGGCGGACGGGTACGTCGCCGTGTTTCGCGACGTGACCGAGCAGGAGCGCTTGCAACAGTCCCGGCGCGACTTCGTGGTCAATGTGTCGCATGAGCTGCGCACGCCCTTGACCAGCATCAAATCGTATATCGAAGTGTTGCAGGAAGATGCGGAGAACCCGGAGATTCGGTCGCAATTTCTGCAGGTGATTGGGCAGGAGGCGGATCGAATGGCGCGGCTGATTGACGATTTGTTGCAATTGTCCGGTTTGGAGCAGGGGCGCACGGCGTTCAATCCCGCGCCTGTGAAGGTCGCGGCGAACGTGGAGGCGGCGGTGCAGCGGTTTCACATTCAAATTCTGGCCAGGAATTTGCAGCTCTCCGTGGCGTGCGACGAGGAGGCGGTCGTGTACGGCGATGTCGATTGGTTGGATCGGTTGCTGGACAATCTTTTCAGCAACGCGATCAAATATACGCCGGACAATGGAAGCGTTGCGGTGCGAGTGGTGGCGGAGACCGAGGATGTGGTGCTGACCGTGACCGACACGGGCATCGGCATCCCCGCGGAAGATTTGCCCCACGTGTTTGAACGGTTTTACCGCGTGGACAAAGCTCGGTCGCGGCGTATGGGCGGCACCGGACTCGGGCTGGCGCTGGTCCGGGAGATTACCGAACGGCATGGCGGGACCGTGAACATCGCCAGCGAACCTGGGAGTGGAACGCAAGTGACGGTTCGACTTCCCCGTTACAGGGGGGCTGTGGATGGTTAAGGAACGAGTGAAGTCCGTGGTGCTGGCGGTTTTGGTGGTGATCAGCGTCGGCCTGAGCTTCGTCTTATGGCGCGGAGATTGGCAGGGCACCAGCACGGTTTCACTGAACGAGGGTGTCAAGTTGAATCCGGTGAAATCTCCCCGGGTGAAGGATGTGACGGCGCCCTACCGGATTGCGTTCACCGCAGCGGGGCAGAATTCGCTTGGCATGCCGGATTCCACCGTGTACACGGACTGGCTGCGCCGGCTCGGTCAGTTGATCGTCTCCGATTGGCGCGCGGCATCCGGTGCAAGCAATCCGGCATCCGTTTCGGTGGCGTACGAATTTGGCGCACTGCTTTCGACCAGCGACTTGCGGACGTGGTTGCCGTCGTTGCTGGGGAATATCGGGGATGAGCGGATCGACCGCATCGTGCTGTACGTCGGCAAAGGGGCGGACGAGGTGACCGTGCGTTGTGAAGGCGCGCGGTCCTTCGAAGCCAGCACGAACCTGTCCGCCGCGTCATTCACGCACGACGTAACCGAGGTCGTCCAGAAGTCCCCCTGGCAGCCGTGGGACGCGGTGGGGGAGGTTTACGTGCCGAACGCCCCGCTTTCGGTGCCGACGTTTCGGGTGGCTGTGAGCATGCCGTCGACACTGCCGCTCGTGCACTCGTTCTTCGTCAATCCGACGGCGCTCACGAAGGCCCAGGAAAATCTGTCGACCACACTGTGGACGGACGGCAGCCGCGTGGTTTGGTGGGACGCGGAGAACCAAACGTTGACATTTGCCGATCCGAACGTCGTCAACACGGTTCCCGCGCAGGCCCCGGATCTGTCCTCTGCGGTGGAATTTCTGCGGAATCACGGAGGTATTCGGCCGACAACAGTGCTGACTCCCGAGGATTCGCCGGCCGCTGTATCGACACTGGAGTTCCGGACCTATGTGAATGGGCTGCCCATTCTGGGAGATAACCAGGTCTATTCCATGCAGCTGATGGGGACGCATGTGGAGCAGTTCCAGCGTCCGCTGTATGGATTGGGGCAGCGAACGATGGAATCTACCGTGCGGGTGATGGACTACAAATCGGTGCTGCGCACGCTGGAGTCGCGGTATCCCAAGGATTCTGATGGCGTGTTGCGGCGAACGCTGACGGTGGAGTTCGGGTATGCGCTGCGCGTGAACGCCGACGCGGAGGTGGCGCAGTTGTGGCCTGTGTACACGATTCGCCAGGGGAGCGCGGTCGTTGCGACCATCGACGCCGTGTCGGGCAGGGTGAGCAAAGGAATGAGTGACGAATGAACTGGGAACTGGCGAAAACCTGGTTGATTGTGATGTTCCTGTTGCTGGACGCGATGCTCGGCTGGCAGGTGTACGAAAGCCACCGGGAGTTGACGGGGTATGTGGAATCGTATGCGGACCAGCTTGCGAACACGAAGACGCTTCTGGCTGAGCACGGGTTCAGCCTGGATACGACCGTGCCGGTGGATCACCCCGACATGGCCTTTCTGCAGGCGATACCGCAGGTTCCGGCACTGACGCAGTTGGCCAAGCAGGCGTTTCCGGACGCGGCGGCGCAGGCGGGACCGGAGATCACCGGCGACCAGGTGAGCACCGACGAAGGTACTGTTCACGTGCTCCATCGGGACGACGCAACCTGGCAAGTCAGCTACGCTGCGGGACGCAAACTGGGGGCCAAAGGTACGGATGGTGAACTGCAGTATGTGTGGCAGGGCAGCCGCTATACGGCGGATGTCGGCCGGGATGCGCTGGACGTTTCCGGGGTGGGCGAGGGCCACCGCGCGGCGTGGTATGTGGAGCGCTTCGGGGATTTTCCGGTGTTTGACGCTGCGGTGCGGCTGGATGTCGTGAACGGAATGATGGTCGGGTACCTCCAGACGTACGTGGATTCCATGGAGGAAACCGGCGACAGGAAACCGACCATCACGGCGTTGGACGCGTTGAACAACCTGGCCAGTTCGGTGGACAAATCAGCGGACGGGTCGGATAATAAGATATTGAATATTGCGCTCGGGTATTACCACAAGCCTGCGGACGGAACGGCGGGCAGGGCACAGCTGCCGAGTACGTCCTATTGGTTTCCGGTCTGGCGCGTGATCACCAATCAATCTACGTTTTATATCAACGCGTTCACGGGAGAAGTGGAGACGCCGTCCTAGGAGGCTTACGGGTGTTGCAGTTCAGTGTATTGGCGAGCGGCAGCTCGGGGAATTCCGTGTATATTCGAAGTGACGAAACTGCGCTGCTGCTCGACGCGGGCATCAGCGGCAAGCAGATTCAGCAACGCTTGGCGGAGGCGGCCAGTGCGTCGCTCTCGTCCATCGATGCGGTGCTGGTGACCCATGAGCACGTGGATCATGTGCGAGGACTCAAGCAGGTGATGAAGCTGTCGGGTGGATCGCTGTATATCACCGAAGGCACTTGGCACCATGTTCAAAAGCAGTTGGAAGACGTTTGCACAAAGGACGATCGACGCTTTGTAAAAGCGGACGAATCCTTTGTCATTGGCGACATTCGAGTGACGCCGTTCACAGTGTCGCACGATGCGGAGGAGCCGGTGGCGTATCGGTTTGACGCGGGAGAGGACAGTCTGGCGGTGGTCACCGATTTGGGCTATGTGAGCGACCACATCAAGGGCATCATTCGGGGCTGTGGAACGTACGTGTGGGAAGCGAACCACGATGTGGACATGCTGAGGGCCGGCCGCTATCCATGGAGTGTAAAGCGGCGTATCCTCGGGGACAAAGGGCATCTGTCGAACGAAGATTCGGCGGTGGCATTGGCGGATTTGTTGGAAAATCGGGAGGTCGATGTGTTTTTGGCCCACCTGAGTGAGGAGAACAATCAGCCGGATCTGGCGGAACTGACCGTGACGTCCATTCTCCGGGAAATGAGTGCTACCTTCGCGGAGCAGGTGCGATTGCATCGGACCGCTCGCCATACCGCGACCGCGTTGAGGTCGATTGGTTCTGTATAGATTTTCCGACTTTGGGGAAAATGTGCGTGCCGTGATGTCGCAATCGAACGGCGCCCATGCTGGGCAGCAAGGAAAGGGTGAGGCGACATGGGCTATTATCGGCACGCGACAGAGGAACGGACGAGGCGTCAACGCCAGTGGGGGCGTTGGCTGGCGGTGGCGATGCTTTCGGCGGCTGCGGGTGGTGCCGCGACGTGGGCGACGCTCACGGTGTTTGCGGCAGATGGCACGCGCTCCACGTTCGCGCCGTTGGCCGCAGAGAGTCAGGATGCGAATGCCAAGGCGCGGCCGACCGCGGTGCAGGTCAACGTGACGGACGGGATTACAGAAGCGGTGAAGCGGGTGGAACCGGCCGTCATGGGTGTGGTGAATTACGCCCAGGTTTCGGATTTCTTCTCGCAGAGCAGCAAGCTGCAGGCGACCGGCGTGGGAACGGGCGTTCTGTTCAGCAAGGGCGGTGCATACGGATACGCCGTCACGAACAATCACGTGGTGGAAGGCGCGGCCAAGGTCGAAGTGGTGGTGGGTTCCGGCAAGCATGTGCAGGCCAAAGTGGTCGGAACGGATCCGTACACGGATTTGGCGGTGTTGCAGGTGCCAGTGGCGGCGGTGAAGGACATCCAGCCGGTTCGGTTTGCGGACTCGGACAAGATTCAGGTGGGGGAACCGGCCATTGCGATTGGCACGCCGATGGGACTCGACTTTGCCGATACGGTCACGGCGGGGATTGTGAGCGCGAAGAAGCGGATCATGCCGGTGGAAGAGCCGACGATGCAGCAGGTCCTCGACTACCAGGCGGTGATTCAGACGGATGCTGCCATCAATCCGGGCAACAGCGGCGGTCCGTTGGTGAACGTACATGGCGATGTGATGGGCATCAACAGCAGCAAAATCGTGGCGCAGAGTTTTGAGGGGATGGGATTTGCGATTCCTTCGAACCAGGTTCGCCACATCGCCGATCAAATCTTGCGGACCGGTCATGCGGTGCATCCGGCGCTCGGGATTTCTGGGTATTCGCTGTCGGCGGTGCCGGAGCAGTACTGGCCGGACGTTCCGGTGGACTATGGCATCTGGGTCCGATCTGCAGGGAATGCGGCGAAAGCGGCCGGCATTCAGTCGCAGGACGTGATTGTCGGCATTGACGGGCATACGGTGAAGACGATGGCGGATCTGCGCACCTACTTGTTCGAGAAACAGCCGGGTCAGACGGTGGCGCTCCGGGTGTACCGGGGCAACGAACAGAAGCTGGTGAAGGTGAAGCTCGGCGCCATGCAGTCCATGAACACGACGAGCAGTCCGGCGGAGGACGACGTGGGTGGCGGGTGGTTTGGAATGCCAAACGGAGTTGGGGATTGAGAGCAGGATGCAATGTGCTGTGATTGCTGTGGGAAGGCTGAAAGAAGGGTATTGGAAACAGGCGCTGGCGGAATACGCCAAGCGCCTTTCCGCGTATGTAAAGCTGGAGTTGGTGGAAGTGGCCGACGAGGCGACGCCGGATGGTCCGTCGGATGCGGAGCGGGAGCGCGTGCTGGCCGCAGAGGGAGAGCGGATTTTGCGGCATGTGCGGGATCGGGACGCTGTTGTGGTGCTGGATATCCAGGGGAAGGCGATGACGTCGGAACAGTGGAGCGCCCGGTTTGAGTCGTTGATGGCGGGGGGATACGGCCGCGTGGTATTTGTGGTGGGAGGATCTCTGGGGGTCTCCAAGGAAGTGCTGCAGCGCGCGGATGTCCGGTGGAGTTTTGGACCGTTGACGCTGCCTCATCAGCTGGCGAGAGTGGTTCTGCTGGAACAGTTGTATCGCGGGATTCGGATTGCGCGGGGGGAACCGTATCATAAGTAGGCACGAGGTGATGGATGGAATGGCGATACCTCATGGATGCAACGAAGCCGTCGGCTCACTCGAAGTCGGTGCAATGGATGGATTCGGGACGCGCGAGAGAACGGCGATGCCGATGAGGAAGAGAAGAATGAGACTGAACACCCCGTCGCTGGAATGGTGCGTGAGCTGTACGGTGACGGCGAGGAGCCAGAGCAAGGAGCGGGATGGCAGAAAGGCCAGCAGCGCCGTGCAGGCGATCCCCAGCGTAAAGAAAACGGTGAAGAACTTCTTCTTGAATCCTTCGTAATCTGCAATCGTTCCCAGAACGGGTCCGAGCATGGCGAGGATGAAGGTGGAGACGGAGATGGTGTAGCCGAGATATGCGGTCGAATGGGTCGGGCTGTCGCCCGCCTGGGATGCCATGAATGTAGTACAGGGGGAAGACGGCCGTTGTAATGATGATGGAGTAGGCGGAGTTGGCCCAATCGTAAAAGATCCAGCTGGTCTCCTGTCGGCTGAATCGGCTCAAGGATGCCGGTCCCCTTTCGTGGTTCAGATACCGTAGATTTATTATAGTGGTTCCACAAGCTGAATGGTGAGATGGTTTAAAATTTTACATTGTACGCTCAGTTCTCAGTAAATATTGTATTTAAGACAGCCATTTCTTCATGAAAATCAGTTCGTCGGTGTTGTATCCGAGTTTTACATAAAACGCGATCACTTTGGCATTTGAAGGTGACACCAATAGATTGACTTTATCGCATCCCTTGTCTCGTAATCTGCTTTCAAGTTCATCCATGATTTTCGTTCCGAGATGGTATCCTTGAAATCTGGGTCAACCGCAAGATGATTGACAAACCCGCGCCGTCCGTCGTAACATCCCATGACCGCTCCTACGATTCGCGTGCCATACTCTGCTACGAAGAAAACACAATCCCTCCGTAGGCCGTTGAGCGATATCACTCATCATCGATTCGTTGCAGATGATGCAGGTTCCTGTCGGCTAGACGAATCGAGCAACATTTTATGTACATTGGTTTGAGGGACCTTGACATGCACCAGGAGGGGGGACGTCAGGTGAACGTGGTGATTGCCTGTGATTCGTTCAAAGGAAGTCTTTCCGCGGAAGCGGTGTGTGAGGCAATGGCGGAAGGGCTGGCGGAAGCGGTGCCGGACGTGAATGTGACATGTGTTCCGATGGCCGATGGCGGTGAAGGAACCTTGGGCGCGATGGTATCGGCGACCGGGGGAAGGACGGTGTGCGTGGAGGTTTGTGGGCCGTTGCTGGAACGTCGGGCGGCAAGCTACGGAGTCCTGGGCGACGGTGAAACTGTGGTGATTGAGGTGGCGCAGGCCGCTGGTTTGACACTGGTGCCAGAGCCGGATCGGAATCCGTTGCGGACTTCCACGTATGGTGTGGGCGAGCTGATTCGACATGCGCTGGATGCGGGGTATCGAAAGTTCATTTTGGGTCTGGGAGGGAGTGCCACCAACGATGGAGGATTGGGCATGCTTCAGGCGCTCGGGGTTCGCGTGTTGGATGATGCCGGAGAGGAAGTGTCACACACAGGCGAAGGCCTGTTTCGCGCCGAGCGGGTGGATGTGAGGAACGTGGATACGCGCTTGTGGGCGAGCGAACTGACGGTGGCGAGTGATGTGGACAACCCGCTGTGTGGATCACAGGGCGCCACTGCGGTGTTCGGGCCCCAGAAAGGGGTTTCTGCAGATTTGGTGCCTGTGCTGGACAGGCAGTTGGGCAACTTTGCGAGAATGCTGGAAGCGGCCGTGGGGCGCTGCGTGGCGGCGGAGCCGGGCGCCGGTGCGGCGGGCGGACTTGGGTTTGCGCTTTTGGCGTTGGGGGCAACCGTGAGGTCGGGTGCGGCGCTGGTGGCGAACTCCGTGGGTCTCGAGAAAAGGCTGTTTGGTGCAGACTGGGTGATCACTGGGGAAGGGCGGACGGACGCGCAGACGGTGCGCGGAAAGGTGCCGTACTTGGTGGCTCAGTTGGCGCGTCGGTACGGGGTCAAGCCGATCCTGGTGTCGGGCGGGTTGGCGGACGGTGTGCTCGGCACTGACGGGTGTTCCGCTGCGGATTCGGGCGAAGCGCAAGCGGAGAACTGGTCCGAGCGCCTCAGGGAACAGTTCGTGGCGGTGTTTTCGATTGTCACCAGGCCCATGAGCACGGCCGAGGCGATGGGGATGGCGCGGTTGCTGGTGCGACATACCGCAAGACAGATAGGGGCTTTGCTGGCGTCCCGAGGCGGACAATAGTGTCGGGGGTGCGGAATTTGGACGGCTACCGCTACCGGTTGGGACGGCCACGCATACGGTGGACTGTGCTGCGAGGAAGGAAGGGCCCCCTGTGTACGACGGCGCATTCGGAGGAGATAGGCGTTGGGCTGTGGTGTTTCCGCTGATTTGTGCTCTTGTGGCTGCTGGTGGCCACGGATGTGAATACAGGTACCACGACATCCGGGTATGGAGGACGATGTGACACAGGGTGCACCGCATGGGAAGAGGGGGCCCGGCGCCGCGCCGTTTTGTTTGGAAACGCAGGGGAGGGGTTCGGAATGTACAACTGCTGGGAGTGTCAACGGTTTGTCGGGCGTTGGGTGCAGTTTCGGACACAGTATGGATGTCATTTGGGTTACGTGGAGCGTGTGTCCGAGGATTCGATGATTGTTGTGACGCCACAGAGGTACATGCCGGCGGCATTGCTGTCCGCGGCAACGGCTGACGGGCAGACTTCTCGCATGGACGTGTCGTTGACGTGGGGCATACCGCGGTCAGGGCCCCGGCGTGCAGGTGTGGGTCCATGGGGACCCAACGGGGGGGTTCCGGGGTACGGGTTCGGTCCTGCGCCTTGGTATCGCTGGGCAGTATCGTTTCTCATCATTTACGCGTTGTGGGGCCTGCTTTGGTAGGTTTGGACTCTCCGTCGGTTTCTCCATCGAGGTCCTTGCTGACGCCGCCGTCGTTCGCGCTTTCTAGCGCGGAGACGGCGTTTTTTCGAGATCCCAACAGACAAACTTTCCGCCACCAAACGTTAAATCGTAAAGTGTAAACTCTAAACTTTATAAAGTTTAGAGTTCGAACTTCGAACTTTGAATGTGTAAAATTTAAGCTTTACGATTTAAAGTCTAGACTGCCAAAGTTTATGTCCAATTGATTGGCGGGCCGGGCGGAATCCCTTATACTGTTAGGGTAAAGAACGATTGGATGGAGAGGAGAACGAACTTGGCAAAAAACGAAGCGCTCGTAACGACCATCGCATTGTCCATGGACAACGGCAGCAGTCACATTAAGGGGATTTACGATGCGTTGGACAACACGTTCATTTTCCCGAACGTGGTATCGCAGCCCGTTGGTGAACGGTTCCTATTGACGGAGCAAGGGAATCCTTTGGACTTCCTCGATGTCCAAATCACCTCGCCGGCGATTGAGAGCGAACAGTATCGCCACGTGTACGTCGGCAACCTGGCGATTGGCGACGAAGGGGTTGTCCACGAGATTGTCGGGGACAAGGCGGCGCAGAAGAAGGCCCAGCGCCCCGAGACGATGGTGACGCTGCTGACGGGGGCCGCCTATGCCGTGGCCAAAAAGCACGAGGCGGACATTCGGCGGGGCGTGAAGCGCATCAAGGCCGCTGTGCAGCTTGGGACCGGACTGCCCATCAGTGAAATTGCCAAGTTTCGAACAGAGTTTGCAGCCAAAATCACCGAGGGCGTGCACTCGGTCAGCTTTGTTACAACACCCGTCTACAAGGGCGTGACCGTCGAGCTGGAATTCTCTCTACCTATCGACATTGGCATTGACGACGTGTCGGGTGTCTACGACATCGAGGCCACGTCCAAATCTCCGCTGTCCCACAAAGGGTTCGGCATTGCCGATGTCGGAGGCGTGGACATGGACATCGCCTTTTTCCGGCCGGGGCTGGAACTGGATCAACGGCATTCGACCGGAACCAAAATCCACCTCAATGATGCTCTCGAAAACATCCGGAACGAAGTGAACGCCGAGGGCGAGGAACTGATTGCCAACACCGCAGAACTCACACAGATGCTGGTGAACAAAGAGTACGAGATTTATAGGGAAGGCAAAGTCGTCTTCGACATGACCAACCTGGTCAACCGGCACATGCGCATCCTCGCCGAGAAGGTGTTGAAGTCCGCCCGCGGCGCGTGGAAGCACGTGCGCTATGCGAATGAGTTTTGGTTTATCGGCGGCGGAGCCATTGTCCTGCAGCCTTGGATTGAAAAATTGAATGCCGAATTGGGACTGCCCATTCGTTTCGACGCCGTGGAGTACAGTCAATTCCGCAACGCGCGGGGAACGTTCCTGCTGCTGAGCCACGCGCTGGAGACCCAGCCTGAGGTGGCGGTCGGCAAGCAGCCTGCGGCAGACACCTCCGCTGCGAAGACAGAGGACGGGACGGATTCGAATTGAAAAAGCGCCGTTCCACGGTGTACGTGCGACCTGGGAAGGACGTCACGCTGTACGTGCCGGCGGAAACGCCTCCGGAGGTCATCGAATACCTGAATCGCCTCAAGGATGAAGGGAACTTCAGCCAAGGGGTCATCGACATTCTTACCGAATACATCCAATCCAAGGGGCGTACAGCCGCGGCGACGCAAGCGGCGGTGGACATCGACCCAGCCGATGGTCAGTCCGTCCATCCGCGCGAGCCATCGGTGATCGAATTCCCGACTGAGACGTCTCGGCAAGAACCACCCGCATCCACGTCGTCCGCTTCCGACCCCGCTGGCGGTGCCGAGGTGGACAGGGCGGATGCCCCCACCGAGGAACCATCCGCACATGTGCCGGAGCCACACACGGAGCGGCGCAAGCTGAGCCTTGCGCAGATCTTCCGTCAGGCGCAACGAAACGCGGGTCGATTGACAGATGGCTGACAATGCTCGATTCAGCAGGAAAAGGGCACCCTCCATGGGTGCCCTTTTCATACTGGGGCGTGTGACGCACCGCCGCTCTGGCAACAAACTGGAACGACGAGAACTGTTAGATTGAGATATTTGGATTTTTTACGATCTGGTGCTAAGATCGACTCAGAAGTCGTACGCATGTGAATTCTGCATCATCCCTCGCGAGGAGTGAACGAAGTGGTTTCGATGACGAAACAAGAAATTCAGGAGAAGGTGACACAGGTGGTGTGTCAGCAATTGCAGGTCGACGTTCAACAGGTCCAGCCGAACAGCCGATTCGTGGATGACCTGGGCGCTGACTCGCTGGACTTGACAGAACTGGTCGTCGCCTTCGAGGACGCGTTCGATTTGGAAATTCCGGATGCGGACTTTGACGCGTTGTCCACAGTGTCCAACGTGGTGGAATACCTTTCACAGCGGTTGGCTTGACGGACATGCACAAGATGGGAGGAGAGCACTGTGATTGAATTCGCAGGCAGAACCTTGTCATTGGAGCGAGCCCAAAGGTATTTGGAGGAAGGTGTATGGACGCAAGAATCGTTCGTCGATGTGCTGCAGAAAACCGCAGAAACCTGGCCGGACCTGATTCACCGAGATGAAGAGCGGACGCTCACCTACCGCCAACTGTGGCAGGAGGTAGAAGCTCTGGCAGCCCATCTGTATGAACTCGGGATTCGGAAAGGAGACCGAGTGGCCATTCAACTGCCAAACACGCTCGACCATGTGGTGGCGGTGTTTGGTATCGCGCGGATTGGGGCCATTGGAGTCTCCCTGCAGATTGACCTCGGCCGTCAGGCGCTGGTGGGCAGCCTCAACCAGGCCCAGGCGAAACTGTGGATTCTGAGCGAAAACTACCGTGGACAACCCCTCTACGAGAACGCCAAGTCCCTCCTCCAAGACGTCCCCAGTGTGCAGAAGCTCATTCTTCAGGGAGATTACGCCAAACCTCGACCCGATACCCTTTCTTTCACCGACCTGAGGAGCGGACACGCAGCACTGTCCGAGGACATCCTCCAGGCGCAGCGTCCAGAACCGCTCGACGCGTTCCTCATGGTGTTCACCTCTGGAACCACCGGCAGTCCGAAAGGCGTTGTCCATCTCCACGCCAACTACCTCTGGGCCGCAAGAGCTTACGCGAAGAACTTCGGATATGAACCCGGGCAGGGCGTGCTCGACTTGGCGCCCATCTATCACCAGACCGGCATGCTGGCGGGCATTATGATGACCGTGGCGAGCGGAGGAAGAATCTTGCTCCTTGATCGCTTCTCCGCCGCCCGTGTGTTGAAGTGGGTGGCCCAAGAGCGGCCCACCTATTTGGTGGGAGCACCGCCGCACGTCATCCACGTCGCCAATGCCCCGGCGCTGGCCACCACGGACACGTCCAGCGTGAAGCTGTTCATCTACGCCGGCGCCCCTGTACCCAGCGCCGTGCTGCAACGCCTCCAGACGGATGGTGGCATGAAGGTCGGGTGCATGTTCGGTTGGAGCGAAGGGCTTGTGGCGACCATCACCCGTCCGGACGATCCGCTCGAAGTCCTCAGCACGACGGTTGGTGCCGCCGTTCCCGGGATTGAGATCCGCCTTGTGGACGAGGAGGGAAACGATGTTCCCGATGGGACGCCCGGCGAAATGTGGTCGCGCGGCCCCAACTTCGGCGCGGGGTACTTCGAGAATCCGGTGGTCGCGAGCAGGCAGTGGGATGCGGAGGGATGGTTCCACTCCGGAGACCTGCTGCGTCGCGACGAGAACGGCCGATACACGTTCATTGCCCGCGCCGACGATGTGATTAACCGCGGCGGTACGAAAATTGATCCGAAACGCGTCGAGGACGTCGTGGCGGCTTATCCTGGAGTTTCCATGGTGGCCGTGGTGGGAGCGCCGGATCCGACGCTGGGACAGCGGTCCGTGGCATGCATCGTGCTGCAGGACGGCGCGGAGCCGTTCACGCTGGACCAACTGCGGGAACACCTGGCGGCGCATGGGCTGGCTAAATTCGAATTTCCGGATCGGCTGGAATTCATGGCGGAACTCCCCACCACCGCCTCCGGAAAAATTAAAAAGAAGGCGTTGCGCGATCATTTCCAACGAGAAGCTGTCGCCGAGTAAGCCGGAGCGGGCGGAGACAGCGCGGACCGTGGAGCACGTGGACGACGGTGCGCTGTCTCTCTGCGTCGGTCACCGCAGAAAGGGCACCACGAGGGGAGCCAACAGCACGGTGAACGCCGCCGCCAGAATCATGGACAGGCTCGAGAACGTGCCTTCCAGCGGTCCGAATTCAAATGCGCGCGACGTCCCAATGCCGTGGGCCCCCATGCCCATCAGCATACCCTTGGCAAGCGCCGATTGGATCTTCAGCCAGCGGATGGTCAAAGGCCCCACCACCAGTCCAACGAACGCTGTGGCAATCACGAACACCGACGTAAGAATGGCATTCCCACCCAACTGCGCGGAGACTTGCATCGCAATCGGCGTTGTTACGGAGCGCGGTGCCAGACTGTCCATCAGGATGGGGGTCAGTCGCAGGAGGCGCGCGAGCGATACGGAGGAGACGACCGCCAATAAAGACCCCAGCGCTATGCCGCACAGCAGCTCCACCGCATGGCGCTTCAACAGTTCGAAATGGCGATGGAGCGGCACCGCGAACGCGACCGTGGCCGGGCCCAGGAGCAGCGTCAACAGGTCCGACCCTCGGATGTATGCGGCATACGACGTGTGTGTGGACAACAGCAACACCATGAGCAGGGCGACACTCGTGAGCATGGGATTCAACCACGGCAGGGGGTATCGGCGGTAGACCCACCGGCAGATCAGGTACACCGCCAGCGTGAGACCGATGTTAATCCAAGGCCGCACGGCTTTTCGCCTCCTTCCTGCGACGATTGAGAAACTCAGCGAACCACCCGGTCATCCCCATCACCACAGCGGTACTGATGGCAATGACCAACAGCAATTGCACGCCGCTTTCCCGGATCAACCGTCCGTATTGAATCAATCCCAACGAAGACGGGATGAAGAACAACAGCATATTGGAGATGAGCAGTGCGGCACCCTGCTCCACCCACTCGATTTTCACCACGCGACACTGCAACAGGATGAATAGCAAAAGAAGACCAATGATGCTGCCAGGTACGGGTAAATGCGCCAAACTGGAAATTTCGTGGCCCAACCACGCCACAACCACCAGGATGGATGTCTGCAACAACAGCCGGAGCAAGTGTGTGAATCGCAAAATGAATCATCTCCCAATACAACAGTATGACGAATCAGCACAGGTGTCCAATGCCATCCAACCGCCTCTCGGTCCGGGAGGGGAAGCGAGTGGTCATGTAACCGGCATCACAGGCAGCAGATGGCACGGGAGCACCGATCGCAGTGAGAAAAGTTAGACATTGCCTGCGATTTCTGCTATACTAACCGAAATCAATTCATTTCCACACTAGGCAATCTAGGGACGGGCCGAGTTTTGAGTGGGGACACTCAAAAGCGGGGGAACCAACGTTCGGGGGTGAATTGCGCGGCTGCGCCAGCTTCCGCGCATAGGCGGCCTTGGTCTGCCAAACCCGTCAGCTAACCTCGTAGGCGAATACTGTGGGATTGCTGGTTTTCCTCATCCAGACTCACACATGCCAGCATACATCGAGACAACGCGCATGGGTTGCTGGACGTCTCCACGCACAGACGTTCGGCGGCCTAATCGTACCCACCTTCATATTCGTCCTTGGCTATCCCTGCCTTGGTGATGCTGCACGGCGCGCCGTGCGAGAGAAAAGGGGGATACCATGGAGAAATTCGCTGTCGAATTTCGCAATGTCAGCAAGTCGTACGGTGACCATCCAGTCGTTCGGGACATCAGCTTCGCCGTTGCCGTTGGTCAATTGGTCACTCTGATTGGCCCATCCGGGTGCGGTAAGACGACGACGCTGAAAATGGTCAATCGTTTGATTGAACCCACGTCCGGAACCCTCCTGGTCCATGGCGAAGATGTCCGACGCCGCAACCCAGTCGAACTGCGCCGGAGCATTGGCTACGTGATTCAACAGATTGGCCTGTTTCCGCACCTCACCATTGAGGAAAACATCGCGTTGGTGCCGCGGCTGAACCGCCAGGATAAACGAGCCTATCTGCGACGCGCGGAGGAACTGCTCGATTTGATTGGGCTCGATCCGGCCCGTTTTCGCCACCGCTATCCTGGGGAACTCAGCGGCGGTCAGCAGCAGCGCGTGGGCGTCGCGCGCGCCCTTGCGGCGGATCCGGACATCATTCTGATGGATGAACCGTTCAGCGCCCTCGACCCCATCAGCCGCGAAAGTCTGCAGGATGAATTGCTGCGCCTGCAGGGAACGCTCCGCAAAACGATTCTGTTTGTCACCCACGATATGGACGAAGCCATGAAACTGGCCGACAACATCATCCTTATGAAGGACGGGGAGATTGTTCAGGCAGACTCTCCGGATCAAATCCTTCGACATCCGAAAGATGAGTTTGTCCGCGACTTTGTTGGGGAGAAACGTTTCCGGCAGGCCGCGTGGTCGGCGGTGGCAGGGGATGTGATGACCAACGCTGTCACCATCTCTCCGTCCCGCGGCCTTGCGGAAGCGGTGCATTTGATGGGGCGCCAGCGCGTCAACGGGCTGATGGTTACCGACAATCACCAGCACTACCTGGGGGTCGTCGGCGCTGAGGAAGTGTATCGGAATTACGGTAACGAACGCCAGACTGTGGCGGACGTGATGAACCGGGATCTGCCCGTCGTGTCGGAGGACACCCCGCTCCCTCGCGTGCTGGCGGCGATGGAATCGGGCAGAGGGTACCTCCCTGTGCTGGACGCGAACAGGAAGCTGCTCGGGGTGGTTACGCGGGCCAGTGTGATTCGACTGGTGGTAGAGACCTACAGGGGAGGTGCGGCCAATGAACGCACTGATGCAGGCGTTGTCGCAAAACTGGGGTGACTTGGCCACCGCGCTTGGGCAGCATCTGTTTCTGTCTCTGGTCGCCGTGGTGTTGGGATGCGTAATTTCGGTGCCGCTGGGTGTTTATCTGACGCGCCACCGACGCTTGGCCGGACCGGTGTTGACGGTGGTCTCCGTCATCCAGACGATTCCCAGCCTGGCGTTGCTGGGCTTCATGATTCCGCTGCTCGGAATCGGCACGGTTCCGGCGGTGATTGCGTTGACGCTGTACGCCCTGTTGCCGATGGTTCGCAATACCTACACGGGCATTCAGGAAGTGGACCGAAGCCTGATTGAATCGGCGACGGGCATGGGGATGACGCGCCGGCAAATTCTGTGGATGGTGGAACTGCCGATGGCGCGCGGCATCATTATCGCCGGCGTGCGTACGTCGGCGGTGACCACCATCGGCGTGGCGACGCTGGCCACGTTCATCGGCGCCGGCGGGCTGGGAGACATCATCATGCGCGGGATAGATATGATTGACACGCCCACGATTCTGGTGGGGGCCATCCCGGCAGCCCTGCTGGCCATCGTGTTCGACGTGTTGTTGATGTGGTTGGACCGCTGGCTCACCCCGCGTGGATTGCGGGTTGCTGCGCGCTCGGGGCAGCGCAGAGCCGACGGGAATGTGACGGTGGAGACGGCCGACATTCGGCGGCGTGGCGCTTAACCTTGCCAGAGATGAGAACAACGGAGGGATGTGCAGGATGTGGATGAACGTGAAACCGTGGATTTCAATGCGCGGCGTGTCGAGAGGACTGTCCACTGTCGTACTGGCCGTCGGGCTCACCGCGGGGCTGACCGCCTGCGGTCCAGGCGTGAGCGATGCAGATACCATCGTTGTCGGTGGGAAGAACTTCACCGAACAGGACATCATGGCCAACATGCTGACCGATTTGATTCAGAAAGATACGAAGCTGCATGTGAAAACGAAGACCTGGCTGGACAGCAACGTGGTCTGGAACGCGATGAAGAACGGCAGCATCGATGTTTATGTCGAATATACGGGCACCGGTCTCGCAAACATTCTCAAGGAGAAGCCGATGACCGATCCGCAGAAGGTCTACGATGAGGTGAAAAAGCAGTTTGAACAACAGTACCACGTGACCTGGCTCGAACCCATCGGGTTTAACAACACGTACGCCATGGCCATGCGAGCAGGCGAAGCCAAGCGTCTCGGCATTTCGACCGTCTCTCAGTTGGCCGCAAAGTCCGATCAACTCACGCTCGGGACAGAGCAGGACTTCATCACGCGGGCCGATGGTCTTCCCGCGATGAACAAGCTGTACAACACCCATTTCAAGGCTGTCAAATCGATGGAAATTGGTTTGAAGTATTCCGCCTTGACCAATGGGAAGGTCGATGTGATTGACGCCTTCTCCACAGATGGCAATATTCCCGCCAATCACCTCGTTCTGCTGAAGGACGATAAACATCTGTTCCCACCATACTATGCCGTGCCCATTGTGAGAGACAGTGTCCTGAAGGCGCACCCTGAGCTGAAGGATGTGCTGAACAAATTGGCGGGCAAGATCACCGATGCAGAAATGCAGAAATTGAACGAGGAAGTGGATTTGCAGCACAAAAAGGCTGCCGATGTGGCGGAAGAGTGGCTGAAACAGAACGGTCTGCTGTGACAAAGCTGCTTTCCATCACAGAAAGGGCCGGTCCCTTCAGTCCATCTTTCAATGGCTTGGGACAGCCCGTTTCACTCAAGGAGCCCCTCTTTTGTTCAGGGGCTGCACTCTTGCTCCAAAATGCTCATGACGAAGGCGTCCTGGTACGCATGTCATAGTAAAATGTCACTCCCTTCGCGGCTCTGTGCAGCATACGCGATGACGGAAGGTTTTATCGGGCTTTTGAGTCCAGGGTCGTCATCTGCGAAAATAGACGGAGACCACAGCGAAGGGAGTCCTCATGGTGTCTTACATCGAACGCGGACAACCGGGATATGGCGCCGCCACGCTGGCGCTGTTTTCCGGTGCATTCATCACGTTCGCGGTGCTGTATACAACACAGCCGGTGATGCCGTTGTTGTCGCGTGACTACGGGGTGAGCCCCGCAGTGGCCAGTCTCTCTCTGTCCGCAGCCACCGGGGCGCTGGCTGTCGCCATGCTGTTCGTGTCAGGATTATCCGACCGGTTTGGACGGAAGCGGGTGATGGCTCTGTCCCTGTTACTGTCTTCCCTGCTGTGCTTCGGCGTGGCTGCAGCACCGAGCTTCGGTTTGCTCGTGACGCTGCGCGCCGTACAGGGCGTGGTGTTGGCAGGATTTCCATCCATCGCCATGACCTATGTGAACGAGGAGTTTCATCCATCCTCCGCAGCGGCCGCGATGGGACTGTACGTCAGTGGAACCTCCGTCGGCGGGATGACCGGCCGAATTGTGACGGGGGTATTGACCGACCTGTATTCTTGGCGGCTGGCGATACTCGCCATCGGCTGCATCAGCCTCGCACTGGCGGTGTGGTTCTGGCTGCGCCTGCCCAAACCGGCCCACTTTACGCCGCAGCCGGTCAGCGGCCGGGAAATGTGGCGACGGTTTGTGCGGGCCATCCGACACCCTGCACTCATTTGCATGTATGGCCTTGGGTTTCTCTTGATGGGCGGGTTTGTGACCATGTACAACTACATCAGCTATCTGCTGGTGGGACCACCGTACCACCTCAGCCAAACGGTGGTTGGATTTCTGTTTCTGGTATATCTGACGGGGACCATCAGTTCCGCCTGGATGGGGCGACTGGCGCAGGAGATGGGGCGAGGCAGCGCGCTGCGCATCGCCGTGGTCCTTGCGCTATTCGGTTGTCTTGTCACGCTGTTTGGGGCATTGTGGATCAAGTTGGTGGGGCTGGCTGTTTTCACGTTCGGGTTTTTTGGCGCACACGCCGTGGTCAGTGGTTGGGTGGGCCAACTGGCGCGAGACGCTCGGGCTCAGGCGTCGTCCCTATATCTGTTCTTCTATTACGCCGGTTCGAGCATTGTCGGCGCCGTCGGCGGGCTGTTCTGGAGCGCACTCGCCTGGCCGGGCGTGGTGGGGTTGATTGCGGTACTTCTCCTGGTGGCTTGGGCCATGGAGTCTGTGGTTCAGCGTATTCTTCTGAAGGGAAATCCAAACTCGGCGTCGTGAACTGTCGATTGCCGGCGCGGCGTGTCGATTTGGGGGTTGACAACCAGTCAATTCAACGAAAGAATAGAGTTGCTTGAGTGGAAACAAATCACATAAAAAGTAAGTGTCTCAAGGCAAACCAGTGGAAACGCTGGGGCGCAAAGCTACGGGTCTACGGACTGGAGGTCTATGATCGCCGGGTTGCCACGCCATATTTGAATGAATTTCAATTGGGCAACTCCTGTGATTGGGGTTGCCCGTTGTTTGTTAGTGGGGTGAGGGCAAGCGCATGAAGAGAGAGACAAAAAGTCGGGCAACGGGGGATGGCGCGAACGTGACGGATGCGGACATCGCGGTGCTGCGCCCGAAAAATATGCAATCCATCGTTCAGGATGTTCTCGCAGGCGGGGATCTGCACATGGTTTACCAGCCGATTGTCAACCACGCGGAGGGCATCTTATTCGGTCATGAAGCGCTGAGCAGGCCCCAGGCAAACGGAGAGATGGTCAGACCGGATTTGTGGTTTCGCGCAGCCCATCAGTGCGGCTTGGCGGTGGAAGCTGATTTGTTGGCATTGCACAGTGCCGTCAAACACGTGGCGTCATATGCGATGACAGACAACGTCATGCCGCTGTTTGTAAACATCACCCCGACCACGATTTCCGAGCCGCGATTCCTGCGGGCTTTGGAGGAGTTGTTCGACCATGGCATGCTCGTGCCGCAGGAAGTCGTGATTGAACTCATCGAGTACATATCTTATAACCCTCGCTACCTCGCTGACGCAGTCAGTTCCCTGCGTTCCATGGGATTGCGGATTGCGTTGGACGACTTTGGCGTATGCGCGTCTGGCATGAGTGCGCTGGTTGAGCTCGATCCGGATTTCGTCAAAGTCGACCGCTCCTTGGTACAGGGCATTGCCGCATCAGACAGAAAGCGCCGACTGCTCATTCACCTGGCAGACTACATGAATACAGAAGAGTCAGTGATTGCCGAAGGGATTGAAGAGAAGGACGACCTCCAGGCCGTCCAAGAAATCGGTGTATCGCTGAGTCAGGGGTATTATTGGGAGCGACCGGTCACCCTGGAACGACTGCCGGAATCCCATGCGGTGCTCCACCAGGAACGCCTGCGGTGGAAGTGAACGCGCCGCTCGGTAAGCGGCTGTGCAGCAAGCACGGCGGATGACCACTGGGGTTTCAGCGGTGGCGCAGCGTGGAGCCGACGGTGCCAGGGGTGTCGCTGCCCATACGGATTGGGTACAGTGTTTCAGATAAGGCGATGCCGGCAGCGCCCACCGCCATACTGTCCACTTTCGCCAGGTGGATGGGCGTGTGGCGCACCGCTTCGACCGATTTGATTTGCATGGCCACGCGCAGTTGCGGCAGAAGCCAGGACTCGGCTTGAATCAATTGACCACCCAGGAAAATGGCGTCAGGGTTCAGCGTATTGGCGATGTTGGCAACACCAACGCCGAGGAACTGGCCGAGCGTTGTGAGCGCACGCGCGCACTCCCGGCGGCCGCGATTGGCCTCTTGCACGACGCGAGCCACGAAGTCTCGTTCTCCTTCAGAAAACTCGGTGACGCCGTTTTCCAGCAGGTACCGATACAGGCTGTCCTGCGCTGCGTATCGCTCCCAGCAACCATAGTTTCCACAAGAACACCGGATTCCCATCGCCACGATGGTGGTGTGTCCGAATTCTCCCGCCACACCGCGACTTCCGCGGTACAGTTTTCCTTCCATGACCAATCCGGCGCCCACACCGATGCCCGCGGATACATAAATGAGATTCTGGTATTCCGGATGCAGCCGGTACGACGCCCATGCGCCACAGTTGGCGTCGTTGTCGATGAACACGGGCAATTGAAGGCGCGCTTGGAGCGGGGTGCGAACATCCCACTCGGTGACACCGAGGTTCGGCAGCATGTACACATATCCATTCTCGAAGCTGACCATGCCGGGCAACGCGATGCCTACGCCGAGGACCCCGTGTGGACTGGCCGGCGCCGCTGCGATGGCGCGCTTGGCTTCCAACGTGAGCAGCTCCAGGAGCATGTTTTTCACCTCAGTGCCGGGAACGGTCATGTCGACCGTGTGCTCCCAGACCACCTGTTCCAAGGCGTTGCACAGGGTCGTTGTGACGTGCGAGATCTGGACGTCAATGCCCACGGTGAACGCAGCGTTGGCGTTGAACTCCAACAGGATGGGCTTGCGGCCGCCGTTGGAGTCGCCGAAACCCACTTCGACGATGTACTGTTCCGTCAGCAATTCATCTACCAGCGAAGAGATGGTGGCTTTGTTCAAGCCGGTCACTTCCGCCAATTGGATGCGCGAGATTGGGCTCTGCGACCGAATGCAGTGCAAGACGGTGGCCTTGTTCCACTGCCTCATTGTGGATGCGTCAATGCGCTTCGTCATTCTGTCAGAACACCCCTAAAAACTGCATGAATCGGTGTGGAAACCTGTTGCAACCGCAGCGAAGATAGTTTACTATACAAACCAAGACTGGCGCTGATGTTGTGCAGACTCTCACATGATACACTGAATCCGTTTACAATTGTACACCTTGGTTTTATAAATAAACAAACTGTCGTAAACGGAATAGAAATGTGGGGGGCTCTGCGCAGAAGAGCCAGAGTTTTGTATCCGCTTACGAAACCGGATACAAATGGGTTCGAGCGTTCCTTTAGGAAAATCAAGGATTGACGAGGGGGTTCAGTTCGTGAAGCTCAGCAAAGCGTTGAAATGGGGTTCCGCGGTGGCTGTGGCCGTCGCGCTGACCACAGCTTGTGGAACGTCCAGCAGCAATGGTGGGAATACGTCGAATTCGTCCGGATCGTCGGCGAAAAAGGTGGAGATTTTCTCGTGGTGGACAGGTGCCGGCGAAGCGGACGGCCTGCAGGCGTTGATTAAGTTGTTCCAAAATCAGAATCCGGACATTCAGGTTCAGAATTCTGCCGTGGCCGGCGGCGCTGGGACGAACGCGAAGCAGGTGTTGGCAACTCGGATGAACGCAAACAACCCACCGGATACGTTCCAGGTTCACGCGGGTGCGGAATTGATGTCCTGGGTGGACGCGGGCAAGATGCAGCCGCTGAACGACCTGTATCAGCAGGAAGGGTGGAACGACAAGTTCCCGAAGCAGTTGATTGACATGGTCAGCAAGGATGGGCAAATCTACGGCGTGCCGGTGGACATCCACCGCGGCAACGTGCTGTGGTACAACAAGAAAATCTTTGACCAATACCACCTGACGCCGCCGAAGACGTTCGATGATTTCTTCAAGGACGCGGACGTCCTGAAGGCACACGGGGTCACCCCGTTGGCGCTGGGCGACAAGGATACATGGGAAGCCACCATGCTGTGGGAAGACGTGCTGCTTGGCACCATTGGCGCGGACAAGTACGACCAACTGTGGCAAGGTAAGCTGTCCTTTGACGATCCGGGCGTGAAACAGTCGCTCGAGACGTTTAAGAAGATGCTGCAGTACGTGAACAGTGACCACGCATCCCTCGTTTGGCAGGACGCTTCGCAATTGGTGGCGAACGGCAAAGCGGCGATGAATGTGATGGGCGACTGGGCGAAGGGTTACTTCACCACCGACCTGCATCTGAAGCCGAACGTCGACTTTGGCTGGGTCACCACGCCCGGAACCGACAGTGACTTCATGGTCATCTCCGACACGTTCGGACTGCCGAAAGGCGCACCGCATCAGGACGGCGCCATCGCGTTCCTGAAGGTGCTCGGCAGCCAGGCGGGGCAGGATGCATTCAACCCGTTGAAGGGTTCCATCCCGGCGCGTCTCGACGCGGATACCAGCAAGTACGACGTGTACAGCCAGTCTGCGATTGCGGACTTCAAGAAGGATTCGCTGACGCCGAGTCTCGCGCACGGATCGGCTGCAAATCCTGGATTCCTCGATGCGGTCAACCAGGCGATGCAGGTGTTCGTCAGCAACGGTGACATCAACAGCTTCATCACGCAGCTGAAGTCTGCGGCGGATCAGAACCCGCTCAGCTAAGAATGGCGGAGTTGGAAACTGTGTGTTGCCATTCATACGAAAGCAGTGCAGGGTCAGGGCAGCGCACGTCGCTGCCTGACTTTCTGCATCGAGAGACTTCCGTGATCACTCATGCGCTATGAAAGGGGGAATTCCGGTGTCCCAAAACACCCCGCCAGCGGCAGGTCTGCCGCCGGTACCGACGAAGCGCAAGCGACCCTGGACGTGGGAGCGGGCATTCCCGTTTTTGACCGTGTTGCCTTCGTTCGTGGCCATTGTCGTATTTGTCTACGGGTTCATTGCCTGGACGGGCTGGATTTCCCTGACGAAGTGGAACACGCTGACGCCGAATATGGCGTTTGTCGGGTTGAAGAACTACGCCCGCCTGTTCACCGAATTCCGGTTTCAGGCAGACTTGCGCAACCTGTTGTTCTTTACGCTGCTGTTCATTCTGCTGTGTCTCGTCATAGGTTTGCTCCTGGCGGTGATGGTGGACCGCAAGATTCGCGCGGAAGGATTCTTCCGCAACATCTTCATTTTTCCAATGGCGCTCTCCTTCATCGTCACCGGTGTGGTCTGGCAATGGCTGCTCAGCCCGCGTTCCGGGTTCAACTTGATTTTGAAGGCCCTGGGATGGAATCCGAACCATTTGCCTGGGTGGTACACGTCCACCAACATCATCCCGAGCATTCACTGGGGGCAAATTCAGTTCGGCATTCCCGTCGCACTGGTCGCTGTGGTAATTGCGGCGGTGTGGCAGATGTCCGGGTTTGCGATGGCGCTGTACCTGGCCGGATTGCGCGCCATTCCGGATGAGATCCATGAAGCGGCGCGCGTGGATGGAGCCAGTGAGTGGAAGTCGTTCTGGAAGGTCACGTTCCCGCAGCTGCGGCCGATTACCGCGACCACAATTATCATTTTGGCCCATATTTCGATGAAAATATTTGACCTGATCTATGCCATGACCGGCCCCGGCGCGGAATTCGTCACCGACATGCCGAGCGTCAACATGTTCAACACCACCTTCCAGGGCCAGCATTACGCGGAAGGTGCCGCGATTGCCATCTTCATGCTGCTGGCATTGGCTGTGTTCATCGTGCCGTACATGGTGACCAGCCTGCGGAAGGAGGGTGACTGATGGCGGTGCGTCGGCTCAATCGAGCGCTGTTGTATCTGCTTCTGATTATCTTCGCGTTGATCTACCTGATTCCGGTATACGTGGTGATTGTCACGAGTCTGAAGAGCAACGCGGAAATTGATCTGTCCCACATGTGGTGGCTGCCGAAACACCTGGACTTTTCGAGCTACGGGGAAGCGTTCAATAAGTTGGCGCCGAATCTGGGCAACAGCTTCTACCTCGCCATTCCCGGAACGGTGATCTCTGCGGTGCTCGGATCGCTCAACGGCTATGCGCTGTCGAAGTGGAAGTTCCGTGGCGCGGACGTGCTGTTTCCCATCATGCTGTTCGGCATGTTCATCCCGTATCAGAGTGTGTTGATTCCTCTGATTCAGTTCATGACCAACATCGGGTTGTACAACACGATTCCGGGGTTGATTCTGATTCACGTCATCTACGGCCTGCCCATCTGCACGCTGATTTTCCGGAACTTCTACGCCGGAATTCCGACGGATCTGATTGAGGCGGCCACGATTGACGGCACGGGGTACTGGGGAATCTACCGGCGGATCATTCTTCCGCTGTCCATCTCCGGCTTCGTGGTGGTCGGCATCTGGCAGTTCACCTCGATTTGGAACGAGTTCCTGTTTGCCGTCTCCATGACGCAACCGCCCAACCAACCGGTCATGGTGGCGCTGCAGAACCTGTCGGGCAGCCAGATTGTGCAGTGGAATGTGCAAATGGCCGGCGCGTTTCTGTCCGCGCTGCCGACGCTGATTGTGTACGTCCTGCTCAGCCGGTACTTTGTGCGCGGTCTGCTGGCAGGTTCCATCAAAGGCTGATGTTGCGCTCCGGCCGAGGTTGATTCGGGGAGAGCGCAGGCGGTTGAATGGTGCATGCAAGAATGTGGTCTGCCGAGTCCCATGCGGACGGGCAGACCTTGTTCACATTTTGCATGGTTCTCCCCCTTCTCTCATAAGAAAGAGAGAAAAAGTGGTGTGAAGGGGGACTGGCCATGCCGGTGACGGTACGCAAGGACATTCAAGGGGCAGTGGATGCGTTCGTGCGGCTGCACGCCCAGATGAAGGCGGTGCGAGAAGAAATGGAGGCGCTGCGCCAAGTGATTGAGCCCTACATGGCGGAACAGGGCGTCGGCGTCATCACGACTTCCGATGGAACGGCCCGCGTCGAGCGGGCGACGCAGGACCGTCCGCTGCTGAGCGCGCGATACACCACCTACGAGTTGGATGAGGTTTTACCGTTGTTGCCGGCACAGGCGCGCAAACAATGCGTGGTGGAAGTTGTGGACAAAGAAAAACTGGAGGCGCTTCATAAACTGGGCCAGGTCCCGGATGAAGCGCTGAAATGCAAGCGAACGAGGGTCACCGTCACCCTGTCGGTTCGGGGAGCGCGGTGACGGTGCACGATTTCCGGGGAAACAATCGGTATACTGGAAACAGGAACACGCGAAGGGAGCATACATAAACCATGCTGAATTCAACCATCTACGCAGAGCGCAGAGCACAATTCGCCGCACAAATGGAGGAGCACTCGGTCTGTGTTCTGTTTTCCGGGACCGCTCCCCACAAGTCTGAAGACATGGAGTATCCGTATACGCCGAACCGGAACTTCTATTACCTGACGGGCATTGCACGTCCAAACATGATTTTGCTGCTGACCAAGCAGGCGGAAAACGTTTCCGAGATGTTGTTCATCGAGCCGGCCAACCCGGACTTGGAAAAATGGACGGGGCGCAGGTTGCGGGCCGCGGAGGCGATGGAGATTTCAGGCGTCACCACCGTGCACATCTTGGACCACTTCTCCGCTGTCTTCGGACGCTTGTTGGCGCGGAGCCGGTGCGATGCCGCTTATCTCGACCTCGCCCGGGCGGGTTGGGACATTCCGTTGTCAAAGGCGCACGAGTTCGCCGCCGAACTGCAGCGCAAACACCCGTACCTCGTGATTCGTGATGCCCATCGCATGCTCGCGGGTATGCGCATGTTCAAGCGGGAAGAAGAGGTGGCGTGTATTCGGACGGCCATTGATCTCACGCGGCAAGGTATTGAGAACATGCTGACGCATGCCAGGCCGGGCATGATGGAGTACGAATTGGAGGCGTATTACGAGTTCCCCCTCCGCAGGCAGGGAGTGCGCGAGCCCGGCTTTGCGTCGATTGTCGCGAGCGGCCCCAACGGCGTCATTCTCCATTATGAAGAGAACAACCGCCGGACGGAGGATGGCGATCTCGTGCTGATTGACCTCGGCGCGCAATACGGGTACTACAGCGCGGACATCAGTCGTACGTTCCCGGTCAATGGGAAGTTCACCGACAGGCAGAAGCAGATATACAATCTGGTACTGGACGTGGAGGAACGCGTGATTGCCGCTGTGCGTCCCGGTGTCACGTGGCGAGCGTTGAATGAATGGACGAAGCAGTGGCTGGCGGAGGGACTGAAAGGGCTGGGCCTCATAACCCAGGACGAGGAACTCAGCCGCTACTACTACCACTCGGTCGGGCATCAACTGGGATTGAACGTCCACGATGTGACCGCGCTGTCCGATGCGGATCCTCTGCAGCCGGGGATGGTCATCACCATTGAACCTGGGCTTTACATTGCGGAAGAGGGGATTGGTGTCCGCATTGAGGACGATGTGCTGGTGACCTCGGATGGACACGAAAATTTATCAAAAAATATTCTCAAAACGGTCGAGGAAATTGAAGCATTTATGGCGCAACGGCCGAATTCATAATTGAACATCTCGCTGCTTGCCATTGAGGGAGGCAGCGGGGATGAACGGAGTCCCGTCCGCGTACAGCCGGAGAAGTGAAAACCGCTCCCATCGGAGCGGTTTCCCTTTGTCTGTGCTCATCTCAAGGTCATGCCCGGAGCGCCGTTTCGAGGCCAATCTCAATCATCTGGTTGAGCGTGGTCTGTCGCTCCTCTGCGGAGGTGGCTTCTCCGGTCAGAACGTGGTCGCTGACGGTGAGAATGGTCAGCGCCCGCCGTCCAAACTTTGCCGCCAGCGTGTACAGAGCCGCCGTTTCCATTTCCAGGGCGAGGACGCCGTACTGTGCCCACTTGTGGACGGCGGATTCATCTTCATTGTAGAACGCGTCGGCGGTGAACACATTGCCGACGTGGACGTCCACCGCCAGTTCCTTGGCCACTTGGTACGCCGTTTGCAGGAGGCTGAAGTTCGCGGTGGGCGCGTAGTCGATGTTTCCGAAGCGCACCCGGTTGATGGCCGAATCGGTGGAGGCGCTCATCGCGAGCACCAGATCGCGAACGCGGATGTCTTTCTGGATGGCGCCGCAGGTGCCAACGCGAATCAAATTCTGGACGCCGTACTGCTCCATCAGCTCGTGGACGTAGATGGAGATGGAGGGGACGCCCATGCCCGTTCCCTGCACGGAGATGCGGCGGCCTTTGTAGGTCCCGGTGAAACCGTACATGCCGCGCACCTGATTGTACTGCACGGGGTTTTCCAGATAGGTTTGCGCAATGTATTGGGCGCGAAGCGGATCGCCCGGGAGAAGCACGGTATCCGCGATGTCTCCGGGTTTGGCTCCAATATGGATGCTCACGCGAAAGAAACCTCCTTGTATGTTTGTCCATCATTGTACCATGGAGCCTGTCCGTTCTCAGAGCGCCAAACAGGCGGCGCGAGTGACCGGGAACGGGTATAATGGCGGAAGTACAAAATGTCAAAACGGGATGGAGCGTGCGATGCCATGACATTTCAGGAAATGACGTACGAACGGCCGGATTTTGATCAATTGAAAGCGGCGTTTGACGCGGGGCTGGCCGAGTTCAACGCGGCCGCCACGGCTGAGGCTCAGAACGCGGCGCTGAAGCGGTTGATTGACCTGCGGGAACACTTCGACTCCATGTACCAACTGGTGTATATACGGCACAGCGTGAATACCAAGGACGAATTTTACGCTGCGGAACAGGACTATTTCGACGAGACCATGCCCAAGTACCAGGCGTTGGTGGCCGACCTGTACAAAGCCATGCTCGCATCTCGCTTCCGCCAGGAGCTGGAAGTCAAGTGGGGCAGTCAGCTGTTCGCGCTCGCGGAATGCACCGTGCGGTCCTTTTCACCGGAAATCGTGGCGGATTTGCAGGAGGAGAACAAGCGGGTCAGCGATTATGTGAAATTGATTGCGTCAGCGGAGATTCCTTTCGAAGGGGAAACGCGCACCCTGCCGCAACTGCAGCCGTTCGAGCTGTCGCCGGATCGCGATATGCGGAAGCGCGCGGCGGACGCGCGCTGGTCGTTTTTCGCGGAGCATGAGGATACGATTGACCAAATTTACTCCGACCTGGTGGCCATCCGCACAAGAATGGCGCGTAAATTGGGATTCTCCAACTACGCGGAGATGTCGTACCTCCTGATGAATCGAACCGACTACAACGCCGACATGGTTGCCGCGTTTCGCAAACAGGTGCGCGAGGTGCTCGTGCCGGTTGCCACGCGGCTGCGGGAGAAGCAGCGCCGGCGCATCGGTGTGGATACCCTGCGCTACTACGACGACGGATTCATGTTCAAGAGCGGCAACGCGACGCCGAAGGGAGATCCGCAGTGGATTGTGGAGAATGGCCGGCGGATGTACGAAGCGCTGTCGCCGGAGACGGCGGAATTCTTCCACTTCATGCAGGAAAATCAGCTGCTCGATTTGGTCAGCAAACCTGGAAAAGCCAGTGGCGGATACTGCACGTACATCCCGGAGTTCAAGTCGCCCTTCATTTTTTCCAACTTCAACGGTACGGCGGGGGACATCGACGTCCTCACCCACGAGGCGGGCCACGCCTTCCAGGTTTACCTCAGCCGCGGCTACGAAGTACCGGAATACCATTTTCCGACGTACGAAGCGTGCGAAATCCATTCCATGAGTATGGAATTTTTCACCTGGCCGTGGATGCAACAGTTCTTCCAGGATGAGACCGAGAAGTACCACTACGCGCACCTGACGGATGCGGTGTTCTTCATCCCGTACGGCGTGGCTGTGGACGAATTTCAGCACATTGTGTATCAAAATCCGGACATGACGCCGGCCGAACGGAAGCAGGTGTGGCGCGATCTCGAAAAGGTGTATCTGCCTCATCGCAATTACGAAGGCAATGCCTTCCTGGAGCGCGGCGGCTACTGGTTCCGACAGCAGCACATCTTCACGTCGCCGTTTTACTATATCGATTACACCTTAGCGCAGATTTGCGCGCTGCAATTCTGGAAGAAGATGCACGAGGATAGGGACAGTGCCTGGGCAGACTATCTGCGTCTCTGCAAACTGGGAGGGAGTCAGTCCTTTCTCCGGCTGGTTGAGGAAGCGCGGCTGGTTTCCCCGTTTGACGAGGGATGCGTCGCGTCCGTCGTGGGTCACATCGAGCAGTGGCTGAACCAGGTGGACGACGCGCGTCTGTGAATCTGTCCGTGTCATCCGATATAATGTAGGGTGCGACACCGCTATTTCCGAGCGGAATATGCACATTTCGATGGAGGTGCAACGCATGACGGTTTCCGCGAACACACATCCACAGCAACTGGTCCTCACGAACCGAAAGGCCGAGTACGAAATCGATCCGGTTTTCCTCCAGCGCTGGTCGCCTCGCGCATACAGCTCTCGTCCCGTGAGCGATGAGACACTGCTCCAGGTACTTGAGGCTGCCCGCTGGGCGCCCTCCGCGGTGAACTGGCAGCCATGGCGATTCGTCGTGGCGAAAACGGAGGAAGACAGAGCCAAGTTTCTTTCGTTCCTGTTCGAAGGAAATGCGGTTTGGTGCAAACAGGCCCCGGTGCTCATCCTGCTTGCATCCGAATCGCTCCGCCCGGACGGGGAGGGCGAGAACACGGCACACGCATTTGATGCAGGCACAGCGTGGGGATTCCTCTCCATTCAGGCGGCGCGCCTCGGTCTGTATACGCACGCCATGGGTGGCTTTGACAAAGAGCAGGCGAAGCGCGTGCTCAATCTGCCGGAGTCCGTGGTTCCCCATGTGGTCATCAGCCTGGGCTACTACGGAGACCCGGCGGAGCTTCCGGAACCGCTGAAGGCTCGCGAGCAACCGTCCACGCGGCGTCGGCTCGAAACGTTTGTCTTTGAAGGTCAATACGGGCAGGCACTCCGTGTGCGCTGACGCCCGTGTCCGAGTGATTCATCGCCATCCGATGCCCAGGCTGTGGGCATCGGATGGTTTGTTTTACGGTGCCCGCTTTGTTCCTCTGCAGCTTTTCGGTATTATGGATGAAGACGGGAGGCTTGCGTGCGTTCCGCATTCCAAACAGAAACGTTGTGATGATGATGGCACCAAGGCGAGCAGTCCGGGATGGCTTGGGCCGGCCAGTGTCCGATCTGCGGATTTCGGTGACCGATAGATGCAACTTTCGCTGTACGTACTGCATGCCGAAGGAAGTATTCGGCGCGGATTACCCGTTCTTACCCCACAGCGCGCTGCTCAGCTTCGAGGAAATTGTCCGCTTGGTTCGCCTGTTCGTCCAACTTGGCGTACGCAAAGTCAGATTGACCGGCGGCGAACCGCTGTTGCGCCGCGACCTGGAGACATTGGTGGCTATGATTGCAGAGGTCGAGGGCATTGAGGACATGGCGCTGACCACGAACGGATCGATGTTGACGCCGGAACGTGCGAGAGCTCTGAAAGCCGCTGGGTTGCGGCGTGTCACCATCAGTCTCGACGCAATGGACGATGCCGTGTTCCAGGCCCTCAATGATGTCCGGTTTCCGGTGTCCCGCGTGTTGGCGGCGATGGATGCGGCCGCTGCGGCGGGGCTTCAGCCGGTCAAAATCAACGCAGTGGTCAAACGCGGTGTGAACGACCAACAGATCGTCCCGTTGGCGGAATATTTCCGCAACACGGGGCATGTCCTTCGCTTTATCGAGTACATGGACGTTGGCAACACCAACGGCTGGCGAATGGAGGATGTGGTGCCCGCCGAGGACATGCTACGGGCAATCCACGAGCGTTGGCCACTGGAGCCGGTGCCGCCCGCCCATCCGGGAGAGGTCGCCACACGCTATCGCTACCTGGACGGCGCTGGCGAAATCGGCGTGATTGCCTCGGTGACGCGTCCATTTTGCGGAGGGTGTACGCGGGCGAGGCTGTCGTCGGACGGACAGCTCTTCACCTGTCTGTTTGGCAGTCGTGGGCACGATGTGCGCGCTTGGCTGCGGCAGAATTGGAGTGACGAGGCTCTTTTGGACGCGCTCGCAGGAGTCTGGGGCCGCCGCGTGGATCGGTATTCGGAAGTTCGATCCGCGCATACCACCCATTCCCCGCGCGTGGAAATGTCGAAAATCGGAGGTTGACACAAACATTGTCGGGATTCAAAGGCAAAGTGGTCTTGGTGACCGGTGCGGCACGGGGGATTGGCCGCGCCGTGGCGTACGCGTATCTGTGCGAGGGTGCCCATGTGGCATTGGTTGACGTGGACGCGGCTGCACTGAAGGAGACGGCTGACGAATTCGGGCGCCTGGGCTCCTGCCTGCCCGTGGTGGCCGATGTCGCCGCTCCGGCCGATGTGATCCGTGCCGTGGAGGCGGTCGCCGCGGCTCATGGCCGACTGGATGTGCTGATTAACAATGCGGGCATCGGGATTTGGAAGTCTCCGCTCGAACTGACGGTGGAGGAGTGGGACAGGGTCCTCGCCGTGAACCTGCGCGGGACGTTTCTCATGGCCCGTGAGGCTGCGAAGGTGATGCGGCGGACGGGAGGCGGGGCGATTGTCAATGTGGCGAGCACGCGATGGTTGATGTCCGAACCCAACTCCGAGGCATACGCGGCATCCAAGGGCGGCATTGTTTCCTTGACGCACGCGTTGGCCGTCTCGCTCGGGCCCCACGGCATCCGGGTCAACGCCATCAGCCCCGGATGGATTGAGACGAATCCGAAAGCCGTCCTGCGCGACATTGACCACGCGCAACACCCCGCGGGTCGGGTTGGGCGACCGGCCGACATTGCGCGGGCTTGTCTGTACCTCACCCATCCGGAGAACGATTTTATCACCGGAGAGAATCTGGTGGTGGACGGCGGGATGACCAAGAAAATGATATATGAACCGGACTGAGGAAGGCCTGGAAAACCGCGTTCCGTCTGCAGAATATTGCCTTCTAGAAATCGCTTGATCCTTTCTTTTGTTCTGAGGTATATTAGGACACATCGAAACAACGTTCGGCGTTCTGCGGTATCGCGGGGCGCCGGGCGGAAGGATTCATAGGCTTGCATGGACGCATGCGCGCCTTTTTTGTTGTCCGACCACTTTAGTTTGGTAAAGAAATAAATCGGTGCTGTTGCAGCGTGTGAGCGGAAAGACTCATCCCATCGCTGCTGTCCGTGCCTTGTTGTGCTCAGAGGGGGATGCGTTGTGAAAAACGGGCTGTTTGGAATCTGGATTCTGACCGCGTTGGTGGTCGGCAATATGGTGGGCTCTGGCATCTTTATGCTGCCGTCCTCCTTGGCGCAGGCCGCCAGCCCTGCGGGTGTACTGCTGGCGTGGTGTGTGACGGGTCTTGGTGTGCTGATGCTGGCGCTTGTCTTTGGCAACCTCGCCATCCGCAGGCCGGAGTTGAACGGCGGGCCCCAGGCCTACGCCAGAGCGATTTTCCGTGCTGGAACGCGGCGGTCCGACTTTGCGGGATACATGGTGGCGTGGGGGTACTGGGCGGCCAACTGGTCCGGCAATGTGGCAACCATCACGACGTTCGCAAGCTATCTGTCGACATTCTTTCCTGTGATGGCGAGCCAGGCGGTCCTTTTTCAGGTAGGCCGGTTTGTGGTCACCGTCGGAGGCGCGCTCACGTTCCTCGTCTGCAGTGCGCTGCTGTGGGTCATTCACGCACTGATTGTGCGCGGTATAGAGGGTGCCGGTAAAGTCAACCTGGTGGCAACGACCGCCAAGGTGCTCGGGTTTGTGTTTTTCATCGTCGTCTGCCTGTTCACGTTTGAAAAGGCCAACCTCCTGCCCCTCGTTCAACCGCGTACCGATGCCTCGGGGGCGCCGTTGTCTCTGCTCGGGCAGGTGAACCACGCCGCCCTCTCCACCCTGTGGGCGTTTGTGGGCGTGGAATCGGCCGTTGTGCTGTCCGCTCGCGCTCGCAAAGCGAAGGATATCAAGGTCGCGACCATTCTCGGCCTGTTGATCGCGCTGGCGATTTACGTGGGGATTACACTGCTCACCATGGGCGCGTTGCCGCAACACGTGTTGATGGAGACCAACAAGCCATTGATTGACGCGCTGGACCGGGTGATTGGTTCGGGCGGCGCTTACGTCATGGCCGGCCTCGGGTTGATTTCGCTGGTCGGATCCACCATTGGGTGGATACTGTTGAGTGCGGAGGTGCCGTACCAAGCGGCTAAGGACGGCATGTTCCCGAAGTGGTTTGCGAAACAGAACCAACGCGGAACTCCGACGCGGGCGCTCACGGTGACCAACGTCATGTCGCAGATCCTCATTTTCTCCACCCTGTCGGAATCCATGTCCGGCGCTTTCACGTTTGTGATCACGTTGGCGACCCTGTCGTACCTGCTGCCCTATCTGGTCTCGACCGTCTATCACGTGGTGATGGTTGTCCGCGGGGAAACGTACGATACGCAGCCGCGCGGGCGTCTGGCGGACGGCATCATCGCCGTGCTGGCGAGTGTGTACTCCGTGTGGGTGGTCAAGGCGGGATCGTCCGACTGGAAGACATTCCTGCTCGGCGTGGCCATGTTGGCGGTGGGCATGGTGTTCTTTCCGCTGGTTCCACGGTCGCGCAAGGAGTCGGGTGAGGAGACCCGCCCGATTTCCGCAGAAGTTGGCGCATCCTCCTCGGCCCGGCCATAGAGTGTGTGGAAGGCTCCCCGTGCTGGGGAGCGACACACACTGAAGGAGGGTGCAGCGTGTCGAAACCAGTCAAGCGTACCGCGAAGAAGCACAGGGTTCGCGTTGCCAAGCCCAGTCCGGCTCCGGTGCAGCAGGAACCGGTGGTGGCGGAGACGACATCAGCGCCGAGCGGGAAACCGTTGGATACGTTGAAACAGAATCTGTCCGGCAAGCGCAGGGCCATTTTCGAGATTCTGGATGATGTGAAAAAGGTCCGGCCGGAGCAATGGCAAGATCCGAACCAGGTGGAACAACTGGCGAAGACGTTCGCGGGAAAACTCGGGCTGCCGGTGCCGGAACAGCGCATCAAGCAGTTCGTGAATGCGTACAAGGACGCGACAAAGAACGGTCCGAACGCCAATGTGGATGAGTTGGTGAAAAAGTACGGGAAGAACGTGGACAGCGAGACGCTGAACCAAATCAAAAAGTTTGTTCCGAAGGCGAAGGGCTGACATCCGGAATCACGCTGTACAACAAAACCCTCGTGTGACTGCGTCACGCGGGGGTTTTGTGTGGAGGACGGCCATTCGCCGGGGCACCGCAGAACCAAGCCATCACGACTCCGTGTTCGCGTTGTCTTCACGGCCGCCTTTGAACAACTGAGCGCCGACCGGCGTGTTCATGAGTGCCATCAGGATGTTGGTGAAGTCCTCGGTGTTCAGGTTCCTTCCTTTGTGCTTGACCAGTTTGTCGAGCACGCCGGTTTCTTTCAGCGAGTTGGAGGCCACGTACAACGTGTCCAACAATTGATCCGCCTGTTGTAAATATTGCAGCCAGTTTTTCACGGTGCCGCGCAGATTGCCGACGCTTTTCAGCGTGTCCTGCAGATTTTTGGGCGATAGGAGTTTCCCAAAATTCAATCGGTTGCTGGTCGATCCCGGAGCAGCCGAGGACGGTGCGGCCGTCGGCTTGTTCAATCTGCGCTTCCGCTTTTGCGGCGTCGATTTCCGTCGGGGCGCGACGCCGGTCCGCCGCGCCCTGGAAGTCGGGTGTGCCCCAGTTCTTCTGGTGGGCGTGCCAGCCAAGCGTACCACCTCCCTCGCGGCCCTGGATGGGGTGTCGGCTACGATATAGTATTGGTTCCTCGCCGTGATGGTTCCAGCATATCGGGGGCCCGTAGATGCCGTCTGCAGCGTCACCGGTGCGGCGGAATAGCGGCAAACCATTGAGGCAGACTAGTGGCGAGGGGGAGATGTGATGCAACGCGAGCGTTCCTTGCACGCGAAGTACGGCGGCGTACACTTTATCCAGTTGCGGCACGCCCGTGACATCAATGAGTTCGTGCGCGATCTGCCTGCGGACAAGAAGAACAGTCTGTTCGAGGTGCTTCAGGCATTGCAGGATCACGGATATATTGAAATGGCACACGACGGCCGTTGGATGGATCCGGGGGCGGAAATCCATCCTCCGCAAGCGTAACGGTCGTTGCAGTCAGTCAGGGCTTCGGCCCCTGGAACGCGTTTACCCCGTTCCACGGTCAAGTCCACGCAAAAGGACATGGACACCACTGAGCCATTGGGCAACGGATAGACAAGCCCCCGCATGGATGCGGGGGCTTCTTTTGGCGCCAGGGGCGGCGGATTCGGCGCGTAGGGCACGACATCAGATGAAGAATGCCGGGCGGGGCCATATGCCGAACAATCCGGCGTAGGGCACAAACAGACCGGGAGCCGGCAGGAAGAACTGCACCTGTGCCGCGTCCACGCCGTCTGCTGCGCGATGCACGCCGGGTTGAAACGTGTCCGAAGATGCATGGATCCCGTGGGTCAGTTGGGTATGATGCACGAGGATGATGCCGTCGTGCAGAGTTCTGTGCAGAATTCCCACGTGCATGCCGTACATGGAGTGGACATGAACCCACTGGCCCACGTATTTCCGGCAATGTTCTTTGGTCATCTCCATGAAATCAGCCTCCGTATGGGACATTTACAGGGTTGCTTCTGCCTACACCATACGCAGGGCTGTGTATCCGTTCCTGTGCGTTTGCCACGGCAGCTTGGTGAATTTCCAGTGGATGCGTATCCGCATCATGGGTCTTGAAAGACGTGTTCCAACATCCGACGGATGGCCAGTCTGCGCACTGCGGGCGGCAGATGGTGCCCGTATCCAGAATAAGTGTGCAGCGCAAACGGCCGATGCGCTCTCTGCAGCGCCTCACACATGCGCTCCGCATGCCGGTAAGGCACCTGTACATCCTCCGTCCCGTGCACGATGAGAACCGGGCAGCGAATGGCCTGTGCGAAGTGAGCGGGAGAGCGGGATGCGTACGCCTCCGGGCGCCGCATGGGTGACTTGCCGAGCACGCGCCGGAGCATGCGGCGCAGGTCCACACGTTCTTCATACGTCCAGGCCAGGTCCGCCACACCGCCCCACAGAATGAGGTGGTGAACACCGGGCAGCGTGGCCGCCAAGCGGGCGGCATTGATGGCGCCGCGGGAGAATCCCAGCGCTGCCACTCGATCCGGTTGTACGAAAGGCAGCGACCGGACCAGGCGAAAGGCTTCGTTCACATCCTCACAATCGGCTCCGCCGAACTCATCGCTTCCAGGTCCGCCGTATGTCCCTCGATACCATGGCGCCATGACCACCACGCCATGGGCCATGAAATCGTGAATCCAGTCCAGTTTTGCCATGCCCACGCGGCCAATGCCGCCTCGACAGTACACGAGACCTGGCAGCGGGCCGGGGCGGACGGGCACGGCAGTGGCAGGCGCAGGTGTCGGTACCACCTCCACCGTCACGCCGCTGTGGGCTCCGTATCGCGCCCGGAGCAGGATCAGTATGTCATTGGGACAGATCTGTACGTGGTCAGGGATGCCGAGATATGCCCGCACGGGGAGTTCCTCGGACAGATAGGTGAGCTGGTAAATGGTCATGTCCCTATTTTATCCTCTCTTGGTGGCGGATGCCGAGTGTGTAGCCGCGTCGGAATGGCCCGAACACTGCCAGGGGGCAAAGGCGAGTCATCCGAGCAGAAAGCATGTGCTTGACTCTCCATTTACAGGAGTCTCTCCGACCCTTGAGTAAGGTTTAAATGAATACATCTTCTGAGATGGAGATGCTCTGTTCCTTTTCGCTATTTCTGTCAAAGAGAAACAGTGCAGGAATGATTCCAGAAAGACCTAATAATGCTGAGACAAGAAAAGCATCATGGAACGCCAATACGTTCGACATGAGTTGAACTTGCTGGTAGATTACCGACAAGCTCATTTGATGAGCTTGTTGAAGTTCATACCCTGCGGATTGGAACCGTTGAATAAGTACCTGCAGCATCTGTCCAGTTGTAGACCAAGGGGTAACCGATTCAGCAAGGTGCGCGAAATGAACAGGTACGCGCTCTTGGATGACACTGGTCAGTATAGCGACACCTAGTGAACTTCCAATTTGTCGCGTCATGTTGATAAACGCCGAACCCTGATTGACAAGATGTTCAGGCAGAACAGTGTAGGCCATCGTGATTGCGGGCATCATCGCGAACCCAATGCCTGCTCCGACAATGACGAGGTCACTCTCAATCGATGATATACTTGTGTCAATCTGGATTTGGGTTAAGGGAAAAGCGCCCGCAGTCATTATTGCGATCCCTATGATTGTTAAAATCCGTGCTCCAACAAGTGGCAACAATAAAGCACTAATAGGAATTAATACCGCCGCTCCAATCACTTCCGGAATTAAAATGATACCCGTCTCCATTGCCCCAAGTCCTCTGAGCTGCTGCATAAATAACGGAACAAGAAATAGACTTCCAAAAAGCCCAATCATCATAAAGAACGTAATCCACAGAGATGCGGTGTAGACTCGATTTTTAAAGATCCTTAGATCGAGGAGGGGAACTGGGTGTCTGGCTTCTACGAATACAAATGTCAACAGACAGATTCCAGACAGGATAAATAGAGAGAGGATGGATAACGAGTGCCATCCATCCGTCGGGCCATTACTTACGGCAAGCAGCAATGCAGCAAATCCAATCGCGGAAAAGATAAACCCGAACAGATCAAGTTTCTTAGACATGGTGGTAAATTCCTGCAACAACAAGACAGAAGCGAAAACGGCCGTGATCCCAATGGGGATATTGATCCAGAATATCCATCTCCAGTTGATGTATTCAACGAAATAGCCTCCGATGGTTGGGCCCATGGCGGGCGCAACCAGTAAAGGAATTCCCATCAGTCCCATAGCTAGAGGCAATTCTTTCTTACTAAAGGTTTTTTCAACAATGGAGAGTGCAAGCGGCATAATCATACCGCCGCCAGTGGCTTGAATGATGCGAAACACAATGAGTGATTGGATGTTCCACGCTATGGCGCAAAGTACCGATCCTGCGGTAAACACGACTAGGCTGAGGATGTAAATTCGCTTGGTCCCCAGTGTATCTGCCAAGTAAGCGGTCATCGGCTCGAAAAGCCCAATCATCATCATGTAGGCTGTAATCACATATTGAGACAGGTGCATTGTAGTGCCCCTTCAGGCAACCTTGATCTTCTTTTGTTCCCGTAGAAGGCTAGCGTTTCGCCTGTGCTTATTGCGCCAGCGAATATATGCCCGAATTGCGTCAGCAAGTGCCTTGTGGTCCTCATGGTTGCTGCCACTCAGCACAAACTTGCGCAACGGCCCGAAATGACACTCAATCCGATTGAGCCACGATGCGTGTGTCGGAGTGTAGACCAATTCCACATTGTTCTCGACCGCCCAGTTTCGGACACGCTCATGCTTGTGCGGCGAAAAGTTGTCCAGGATGATGTACAGCCGCTCGGAACGGTGATAACG
>NZ_AUCA01000027.1 GCF_000429525.1 Alicyclobacillus contaminans DSM 17975
GCCGTTTGTGATAGGTCGCAAGAACTTCCTGTTCGCGAATACACCGCGCGGGGCAAGGGCGAGCGCCATTGCCTACAGCCTGGTGGAGACAGCCAAGGAGAACGGGCTGGACCCGTATCTGTACCTGGAATACCTGTTCGAGCGGTTGCCCAACATCCGAACGGACGACCGGGCGGCGATGGATGAGTTACTCCCGTGGTCGGACCGCCTGCCGGAACGGATCCGCAGGCGCGGGAAAAAAGCATAGCATGAGAAATCGCCCCGCTGGGTTCCCTGGCGGGGCTGATTGTTGCTGTGCATGACTCTCGCACGAAGTCTGGAGAAGCGCAAGGTGTGAGGGGTTTGACGCTTACCAAGACACGACGTTGATAATTGCGGCATGTATAACGAAGAAATCAGGCAGGCATTACAAGAATTTTTCCCGTCCATACCAAGCCGTTGCGAGGAATTGGGTGTAAAAATCCACTTTGCTGCGATGGGTCACCCAGACCATGTTTTCTATTTGCTTGTCGAAGCTGACAATTTAACCTCCGTATGTGCATTATTGAGTGCAGTCCCGATGAAGCAGGAATTTGATATTAAACCAGTGCGCTTGATGGAATTAGGGATGCCGAAATACTGAGGTCAATGCGTTCAGCAACGATACATTCTTCCGTCTGACATCAAAAGGTGCTGTCTGCGTCTTTCGGCAACTCCCTCAACCGCAGCAGGTAGTTTGTCACGTTTTCGTCATCCGTCACCGGATAATCGTAGCCAAACCGATGGCCCACAGCCGTCGCGAGCTTCCGAAAGAGGCCGCACAGGACGAACAAGGACCTCCACATGTTTTCGTATGTCCCATTGGGGAATGTCTGAACATATTCGGTCCAGATGCGCGGATCGAGATATTTTTCAAAGTATTTGCCGCAGGCGCCAACATTCACCGCAAAGTTGGTCTGCATCCCGATATACCATTTCAGCATCAACGAAAGCATGCTTCGGACGGGATGCTCCAGCATGAAGTTCGCATAGGGCAGTTGCTCACGCCACACTCCTTTCGCGACATATGTACAGGTCCACCAAAATTCATTACAGCAGCAAGCGAATTGCTCCTTTGTCGGTGGTGAGATTCTGTAATCGAGGTCACTGGGTTCTGGAAGAGGATGCAGAAGGTTGTCCTTATCCATCAGCACCACGCTGAGACTGTCGGGCACGTACTGGTCTTTTTTCTCCACCGGGTATAGGGTGAGGTCAATACGATTGCCATCTTCAAAAAGCATGAGAAACGCAAAACCGTCTCTGTTGTTTGGAAACAGTACGTTCTCATCGGGCGTTTGCATGATGATCAGTTTTCCAAAATGCTGAATCCAAGTCCGATCACGGATGAAGGCATCGAGGCGGGACACGAGGAAGACGACGTCGTAGTCTTGCAAAATATCGCGGGGGATGCTCGAATTCACCCTCGAACTGTTCATGATGACCGCCCTAACCCGCTCGTCTTGTTCGGCGAATGTGCGTATCAGACCCATCATTTCTCGTTCATTTCTCACAGTGCAGTCCCCCTTGACGTCACTACACAGACTTTCCACACCTTCCCGTCTGTTCCTGTCGGTTTGCATGGGTTGTCGCGCATCGTTTCCGTTCGGGGGGAGTCAGCGCATGCTCGACAGAGACCGCCCGCGCCGACGGCATCTGTGCGACCCGTCATATCAGAGGCAGACCGGTGATGCGGGCGACGTCGGGATCCCATGCCACGAGGTCGTCCGCTGTCACCTCGTGAAGTGAATGCTTGCCGAGCGCCCGGGCGCCCACCTTCATCTCTTCCACACAGCTGATGAGGAATTTGTGCAGGCTCTGTGCGCCCTCGTCTTCATCAAACCGGTGTCTGAACCGGCCTTTGGCCCAGGCCAATGCGGTGGGGGGTTCAAAAGGAATGGATTTCACAATCTGCGTATGCGTCGCGGCAAATAGTGCAGCGGTGCCAATGTACACCGCGTCGGCGCCGAGCGCCAACGCTTTGAGCATATCGCCGGGCGTCCGCAGACCACCGGAAATGACGAGGTCGACGCGATGTCGCAGCCCTTGGCGGATTAGGTAGCGCTGTGCCCGGCAGAGGGCGGCCAAGGTGGGAAGGCCGAAGTCATCGACCAGGATGGCCGGGGAAGAATGCGTACCTCCCTGTGCACCGTCAATGACGATAACATCCACCCCAGCGGAGACCACCAGTTGCAGGTCGCTTTCCAATGCATGTCCGGCCGGAATTTTTACGGCCACGGGGACCCCGCCGCTCATACGCCGCAGTGAATTGACCAGCTTTCGCAGGGAACGCGAGTTATGCACGCCGGGGATGCCGGCTGGAATATAGCTTCCGGTGTTCATCGCATCAGGGACTCCCATATCCTGGGCGATTTCCGGGGTCAGGTCGGAACTGTGCACAACCGTTCCGCAGTTGACGTTGGCACCCTGGCCGAAGCGGATTTCAATCATGTCGGCGGACCGGAAGGCGACTTCCGGCGGACACCAGGGGGCGGCGTGAAATTGAACCACCAAACGGTGCGCGAGCTCCCGAAACTCCGGCAACCAGGGGCCCTGTCCGGAATTGGCCGAGGTACCGGCCAAGGCTGCGCCCTTCATCAATGCTCGGACAAACGGTTTGCTTAAGGCTACGCCATATCCCATGGCGGAGATCATGATGGGCATGGACAACACCATGGGGTGGCGCGCTCGCTTCCCGATGATGGTCTCCGTCGCAACCGGCTGCCCATGGTCCACGGCCCTTCCCGGGAGGGGGACGGGGGAAAACAGCAATCCGTCGAAGTGCGGAAAATGCCGTGTGGTTCCGATGGGCTTTGCCAGTGGCACGCCCTCGTGAGACCGCAGTTCGTTTTCAATGACCCACTGGATACCAAATTTCCGTACACCGGTGAGACCTTCCGCAATGTTGTCCGTATACGGTTCTTCAAACAATTTTCTGACGGCGTCTCGGAACACACGTAGGAAAATCCACCGGCCCCAGAGGGGGGCGGTGAGCAACGCGAGCAGTCCCAACGTCGCCCATATCACCAGCTGCATCCCCACGAACCAAATCATGTGCACAGGCCTCCGCGTCTGAATACATTCAACCTTCGCGCATGGACAGGGTGTTTCCCACATGCGAATCATTCCTGGATAGTTTGACCCACATGCTGCGTTACACACATCGGGACAAGATGGCTCTTTGATACAGATTGGGGAGGACGGATGTGCCGGCGATGGAAGTGAAGGGACGACGGGGGTTTGAGGAAAATTGCGCCGGAGGTATCCCGCCATGGAGGATGCCTCCGGCGGTGTCACCGACTGCTGAGCGGCTGCGGACCTTCCGGCTCGGACGGTGTGTCACTGTCCTTGACCAGGCTGGTATACCAGCCGTAGCTTGTGTCTGTCGCGTGCATGCGTTCAGCATTTCGACGAGGCCCGCACTCTGCAGAGCTCCCTCTGACTTGGGGGTGTTCAGCGGCCATGTCGTCAGGATCTCCGACAGCATGAAAGGGCTTGACAATCACGCTGGTCGTCCGCGCATGGATTCCGCGTTGCTCGTTGTCTGTAAACGAATCGGACATCATCCGCTCCCTCCTTTGACTCGTTTGCTATCTTCGCCAAAGCGAAGCGGGTCCATGCAGGGAATGGTGTGGAGATGGGAGAAAGACATGCATCACGCGAGACGAATCAGGAGCGGTCCGATTTCTACCGTCGACGGGAGGGGAAGGATTGTCCGATGCGGCCAGTGGGGCAGTACCACATTGTCAGAGCACTGAACAACAATGTTCTCGTCGTTTTGACCGAGGGGCGAGAGGAACAGATTCTGATTGGCAAAGGGATTGGCTTCGGGGCGAAACGTGGACAGTACATCGACGGTACGGATCCGCGAATTGAGAAACGTTTTTCCCTGATGACTCAGGACAACAAAGATCACTTTGAACAACTGTTCTCCGTCGTTGCTCCGGAGGTCGTGGGGGTGGCGGAGGAACTCATCGCGCTGACTTTGCACGTCCTGCAAAGACCGCTGCATGAACACATCCACGTGGCGCTTCCGGATCACATCGGGTTCGCCCTGACCCGGTTGCGGGGCGGCCTGAACATTGAGAATCCGTTTCTGGATGAGATTCGTCTTTTGTATCCCCAGGAGTGGAACATCGCAAAAACCGGAGCGGAGTGGATTGCGGAACGGTTTGGCGTTCCCATCCCCGATGAAGAAGTGGGATTTCTGACGCTGCATATTCATTCTGCGACGCATGAGCGCGGTTTATCGGAGACGGTGCGGGTGACAGATGCCGTCAATACCGCGGTGCGGGCGATGAAACACGCCTTGCGGGCGGAACTTCTGAAAGATCGATTGAACTATACGCGATTGGTCATCCACCTGCGCTTTGCCATCCAGAGAATCCTGCGGGATCAACCGATTCACCACCCACTGGCCGACGCAGTCGCTGAAAAGCTGCCGGAGCCGTACCGTATGGCAAAGTGGGTGGCCGAGGTGTTAGAGGCGCGCTTGAAGAAACGCGTACCGGAGGATGAAGTCTCTTACCTCGCGATGCACATAGCGCGGTTCACCGCGGGCCACCTGGACTAACGTTCGTCCACCACACTGCATTGCATTATGTTCGAATATTTTGTATTATTGGTCTTGGAAAGGCGTGCGACTGCGAGGAATAGGCAGGCATGAGCTGAAATGGCTCTTGTCTGCCTATTTTTCTGTTTTCGCACCGGATTGCCAAGTTGAGCACAGGGGGGACTTGGATGTCAGCAAAAGTAAGTACGTTTTCGCCTATCCTTTTGGTGGTTGCGGTGGTGCTTGGGATTGGTGCCATTCTCTATTGGCTGGGGTTGCCGACAGTGCTTCACGTTCCGTTTCTGGTCTCCGTCGGGTACGCCATTCTATCGAACTATGCGGCCGCTCTGGCGATTGGGATTGCCGTCGGTATGGCGAAGGAGCATCAAGGGGCGGCGGCTCTGGCGGCGTTTCTCGGGTATGAGGTCATCATTCAAGGCGCGAGCGCGCTCTCCAAGTCCATTCCTACGGACGATAAGAGCGCATTCATTTTGGTGGCCGGGCTCACGGCAGGCGTTCTCGCGGGTGTCATGTACAATCGCTTCTACAGGACCAAGCTTCCGGCTTGGCTTGGATTTTTCGGTGGACGGCGATTTGTGCCGCTCGTCACGGCGCTGGCCTCCTTGTTTGTCGCGCTCATTCTCGGCCATACGTGGCGGTGACGAATCGTGCCAATGACCGTAATGGATTTCTCTGCGAACTTTTCTCGAAACGTTCCATCACGAGGAGGATGGTTATGCTGGGTCAACTGCAGCGAATTGGCAAGGCACTGATGCTCCCCATCGCCGTTCTGCCGGTGGCTGGTCTGCTGCTGCGATTGGGGCAGCCGGACACGCTCAACATTCCGTTCATGGCCGCCGCGGGCAATGCGGTGTTCAATTTCCTTCCCGCCATTTTCGCCATTGGGATTGCGGTCGGATTGGCCAAGGACAACCATGGTCTTGCGGGCCTTGCCGGATTTGTAGCGTTTCAAGTCCTCTCTTACGGATCACAGGCGATTCACAGCGACAACAATCTCAGCTATTTGGGCGCCATCGTGGCCGGCCTGTTGACCGGATGGCTATTCAATCTGTTCAGCCGGGCGCGCGTTCGCGGATTGGACTTCTTAGCTGGGGGACGCGGTCTGGCGGTGATTCTCATCACCCTGACGTCCGTCATGTTGTCGCTGGTGTTCGGCGTGGTCTGGCCGTTCGTTCAGGACGCGTTCAACACGTTGGGACATTGGTTGGCGGCCACGGGGGCCGTCGGCGCCGGGCTGTACGGGTTGTTGAACCGTCTGCTGATACCGTTCGGCCTGCATCACGTCATCAACACGTACATTTGGTTTGTTTACGGCTCCTATCACGGAGTCTCCGGAGACCTGAACCGCTTCTTTGCGGGAGATCCAACGGCCGGAGGCTACATGGCGGGATTCTTCCCCATCATGATGTTCGGTCTGCCAGGGGCCGCGCTGGCCATGATTTTGGCCGCCCGGCCGGAACGACGGCAGGCGGTGGCTGGCGTATTGGGCAGTGCGGCGTTCACCGCGTTTTTAACCGGGGTGACCGAACCGATTGAATTCGCGTTCATGTTTCTTGCGCCGCTCTTGTTCGTCTTGCACGCCGTTTTGACAGGACTGACCCTGATGGTGGTGTACGCACTGGGCATTCGCGACGGATTCACGTTTTCTGCCGGGTTGATTGACTACATCCTCAACCGGAATCACGCTACGCACGGTTGGTGGCTCATTCCCATTGGGTTGGTTGTCGGTGTACTCTATTTTGTGGTGTTTTATTTCAGCATTCGGATTTTCGACATCAAGACTCCAGGACGTGAACTGGAAGGCGCGGGTACCGCAGGTGGGGGATTCATTCTCGACGAATACCAGGTCGGCGCTGCCACATCGCGTGAAGATGAGGAAAACACGACGTCCATCTTTGGACGTTCATCAGAGCATCGGGCGCTGGAGTACGTGCGCGCACTCGGAGGTGCGGAGAACATCCTGGAAATTGAAGCGTGCACGACACGGCTGCGGTTGAACGTGAAAGATGTCGAGAAAATTGACGAGCTTTGGCTCAAACAGTTGGGAGCCAGCGGTGTGATGAAGCTCAATCGGCACAATGCGCAAATTGTGGTCGGGACCATCGCGGATCTGTTGGTGGATGAGATAAAGCCGCTGCTGTGAAAGGGAGGGCTCCGCGGCGCGGGGCTCGAGCGGTCTCAAATGGACAGTAGAGGTACACGACCGCATGGAATGGTGCGCCGAAGGGAATGGATCGGGAGGTGAGGACATTTGACCGTTCAGAATGCGTCGCTGTTGCTCAAGAATGCGAGGCTGGTGACCGGCGCCGCGACGTGCCAAGCCGGATGGATCCGCTTGGAGCGCGGTATGATCACGGAAGTCGGGGATGGTAAGCCACCTGAGGACATGGAACGGGCGGTGGAGACGGTGGACGTGGACGGGGAATGGGTGGTTCCGGGGTTCATCGATCTGCACGTCCATGGCGCGGATGGCGCCGAGGTGATGGATGGCACGCCCGCCGCGCTGCGGAGGATTGGACGGTTTCATGCGCGGCACGGCACCACCGGCTGGCTGCCCACCACGCTCACTGCACCGGTGGCCTCCATCCTCCAAAGTTTACAGGCGGCGCGGAGGGTGCAGCAAAGCCCGTCGCCGGATGATGGCGCGCGGATTTTGGGCGTGCACCTCGAGGGTCCCTTCATTTCACCGCGCAAGGTGGGGGCGCAGAACCCGGCGCATGTACTCGCCCCGTCCGTCGAGGTGATGCGGGCGTTCGAGCATGTGTCGCCAGGACTGGTGAAAAAGGTCACCCTGGCGCCGGAGCAGCCTGGGGCGCTGGCGTTGGTCCACTGGTTGCGGGAACGCGGAATCATCCCATCCATTGGTCATACGGAAGGGACGTTTGCAGAGATAGTCCGGGCGATGGAAGCAGGAGCGACGCAGGCGACCCATCTGTTCAATGCGATGACCGGTTTGCACCACCGCGAGGGCGGCGCCGCAGGGGCGTGTCTGCTCGCGGACGATGTGACCTGCGAGTTGATTGCCGATACGCTTCACGTGCATCCCGATGTGATGAGACTGGTGGTTCGTGTGAAAGGTCCGGATCGAATTGCCCTGATCACCGACGCCATTGCAGCAACCGGTAGGCCGGACGGCCGGTACCGACTCGGTGAACTGGAGATTGTCGTGACGGAGGGCAAATCCTTGTTGAAGGACGGGCATACGCTGGCGGGCAGCACGTTGACCATGGATGCGGCGGTGCGAAACATGGTCTCCCGCGTGGGCGTCTCCCTCGAAGATGCCGTCATCATGGCCAGCACCACACCGGCGCGGGAATTGGGACTCGGAGACCGGAAGGGCGCCATCGCCGTCGGATACGACGCGGATCTGGTGGTGCTGGATGAAAATCTGACGGTGGCGCGAACCTTTGTGCAGGGGAGAGAAGTGTATTGTCGGCGGTGACGATTCGACGGCAACGCGTTGAATGGGTGGTGGCTGCAGATAGGTCGCACTTGCATGAACTGGCGGCCAACGTGATCCTGGACGTCCTGAGAAACACGGAGCGCCCCGTGTTCGGCTTCGCCACCGGCGGGACGCCGCTCGGGCTCTACGAACAGTTGGTGCGCCGATCGCTGGAGAATCCTCGACTGCTCACCCGGTGGCAGGACGTAACGGGGTTTAATCTGGACGAATACGTGGGATTGTCGCCGGAACATCCGCAGAGCTACCATCACTACATGTGGCGGTATGTGTACCGGTATTTGCCGGTGCGGCCGGATCGCATGTTCATTCCAAAGGGGATAGGAAACCTGGAGGATAACTGCCGAAGTTACGATGAAAGCCTGATGAAGTACGGATGGCCGGACGTCCAGATCCTCGGAATTGGAAAGAATGGCCACATCGGATTCAACGAACCGGCCCGCCGACTCGCGATGAACACGCATGTGACGCGGCTCAGTGAATCCACGCGGTTGGCGAATGCCCGCTTCTTTCCGAGTGCCAGGGACGTCCCGGAGCAGGCCATCACGATGGGGATGGCAGGTATTCTGCGTGCCAAACAGATTGTATTGCTCGCGTTTGGCGAAGCGAAACGCGACGCGTTGATCCGCGCGTTCTCAGGGTGGCTGGGAACGGACGTGCCGGCGTCGCTGCTCCAACTCCATCCCCATGTCACCGTGTTTACGGACCAGGATATTTTCGGTGATCTGAGCTGACGTGGAGAGGAGGGCCTCCGCTTTGGGAGACGGCGCTCAGACATCACCTGCGGATTCGGATAGAATTTGCTGCCATTCCTCGTCGGTAAAACCGCGTGAACGGGTCAGAAAGCGAATGCCTTCGGGACTTTCGACGGAAAATCCACTGCCGCGGCCCGGCACCACGTCGATAATCAGCTGTGTGTGCTTCCAGTACTCGTACTGCGCGGCGCCAATGTAAAACGGACATCCGCCAATGTCGCCGAGATAAACATCCTGCGGTCCGACTTTGAATTCTCCGAGTGGGTAACACATGGGTGCGCTGCCATCGCAACATCCGCCGGACTGGTGGAACATGAGCGGCCCGTGTTTGGCCCGGAGTTGTTCAATCCATGTCAGCGCGGCATCGGTGGCGACGACTCGCCGTGTGTCCATCGGTCATTCCCCCCTGATCTCGTCGATGCGGATTTGCAGAGAGGGCAGGAACCCTTGGTTCCCGCCCCCTGCTGCAGGCTTCAGAACAATCCCGGACCCTGGCTGCTGTAGTCGACCAGCACGCACTTGGTCTGCTGGTAGTGTTCCAGCATCATCTTGTGCGTTTCTCGACCAATGCCGGATTGTTTGTAACCGCCGAACGCGGCGTGTGCCGGATAACTGTGGTAGTTGTTCACCCATACGCGTCCCGCCTGAATCGCGCGACTCATGCGGAAGGCGAGGTTCACATCGCGCGTCCAGACCCCGGCACCGAGCCCGTACAGCGTATCGTTGGCGATGTCCACCGCGTTCTGTTCATCGGTAAACGACGTGACCGAGACCACGGGACCAAAAATTTCTTCCTGGAAAATGCGCATTTTGTTGTGGCCTTCAAACAGGGTGGGTTGAATATAGTATCCGCCGGCCAGATCGCCCGGCAGCTCGGCGCGTGCACCGCCGCACAGCAATTTGGCGCCTTCCTGTTTGCCGAGTTCGATATAGGAGAGGATCTTCTCCAACTGGTCTGTCGACGCCTGCGCGCCAATCATGGTTTCCGTGTCCAGCGGATTTCCCTGAACAATCTTCTGGGTGCGCGCCAGTGCGCGTTCTATAAAGTCGTCGTAGATGCTCTTTTGAATCAGCGCGCGGGACGGACACGTACAGACTTCGCCTTGGTTGAGCGCGAACATGGTGAATCCTTCGAGCGCTTTGTCGACGAACGCATCCTCCTGTGCGAGCACGTCCTCGAAGAAGATGTTCGGCGATTTTCCGCCCAACTCCAGCGTGACCGGAATGATGTTGTCGGACGCGTACTGCATGATGAGGCGTCCCGTCGTCGTCTCTCCGGTGAACGCCACTTTGTTGACCCGCTTGTTGCTGGCGAGCGGTTTTCCGGCCTCAATGCCAAAACCGTTGACCACGTTGACGACACCCGGAGGCAGCAGGTCGGCTATCAACTCCATCAGCACCATGACGCTGGACGGGGTTTGCTCCGCTGGTTTCAAAACCACGCAGTTCCCCGCCGCCAATGCCGGGGCCAGCTTCCATGTGGCCATCAGGAGCGGGAAGTTCCAAGGGATGATCTGCCCCACGACGCCGAGGGGTTCGTGGTAGTGGTAGGCGATGGTGTTGTGGCCGATTTCGCTGATGGTCCCTTCCGCAGCGCGGATGGCTCCGGCGAAATAACGGAAGTGGTCGATGGCCAGCGGAATGTCGGCGGCCAGCGTTTCGCGAATGGGCTTGCCGTTTTCCCAGGTTTCCGCCACCGCGAGCATTTCCAGATGGGCTTCCATTCTATCTGCAATCTTGTTCAACAGGTTGGCCCGGTCGGCTGGGGATGTCTTGGACCAACTCACCTTGGCTGCGTGGGCGGCGTCGAGCGCCAGTTCAATGTCCTCGGCGGTGGAGCGCGCGACCTCGCAGAACGGTTTTCCGTTCACCGGAGATACGTTTTCGAAATATGCGCCTTTGACCGGGGGAACCCATTCGCCGCCTATGAAGTTGTTGTAGCGGCTGCGAAAGGTCACCTTGCTGCCGGGCAAACCCGGCTTTTCGTACAACACAAAGATCCACCTCCACGGACGTGTAAGCGATTGCATTAAATCGGTAGATATATACGGTGGACAGGATTCAAATATGCGATGTTCGCCGTCATTCCAGTGTGAGGACGACCCTGCCGTTGATTTGGCCCTTCTCCATTCGCTCGAATACGTCGTTGATCTTCTCCAGGGGTTGGGTTTCAATAATGGTTCTGACCTTGCCTCGAGCGGCGAAGTCCAGGGCCTCCTGAAGATCTTTGCGAGTTCCGACGATGGAGCCTCTGACCGTGACTCCGTTCAACACGGTGTCAAAAATGGGGATGGGGATGTCTCCGGTGGGGAGTCCAACCACCACCAGCGTACCGCCGCGTCGTACGGATTGATAGGCTTGTTCAAACGCTTTCGGTGTGACCGCGACACTCACCGCAGCGTGCGCGCCGCCGACGAGACGTTCAATCTCTGCCACGGGATCTACCTGGCGGCTGTTGACGGTGAAGTCGGCCCCCAGTTCATTGGCCAACTGGAGCTTTTCATCGTGAATATCGACCGCAATGACGTTTAGTCCCATGGCTTTGGCGTACTGCAAAGCGACGTGGCCCAAGCCGCCGATTCCGAAAATTGCCACCCACTCTCCGGGTTTGGCCTGGGTGACCTTCAACGCCTTGTAGGTGGTAACGCCTGCACAGAAGATGGGGGCCGCTGCTTCAAACGTCAATTCGTCGGGGATTTTTGCCACGTAGGCGGCGGGAGCCTTGCAATACTCGGCATAGCCTCCGTCGACCGAGTAGCCGGCATTCAACTGATGCTTGCAGAGTGTCTCCCAACCGGTGAGACAGTAATCGCATTCACCACAGGCCGAGTAAAGCCACGGGATACCCACTCGATCTCCAACTTTCAGAGATTTTACGCCTTCTCCCAACTTGACCACGGTGCCAACGCCTTCGTGACCGGGGATCAAGGGAAGCTTGGGTTTCACAGGCCAATCCCCATGGGCTGCGTGGAGGTCTGTATGGCAAACCCCGCAGGCTTTGATCTTGACCAGAACTTCCCCGTAGCCAACCTCTGGCACTGGCACCTCCTTGATCTCCAGTTTCTGATGAAACTGATTCACGACTGCAGCTTTCATGGTCATGTCCCCTTTCTTTCAGAAAGTGCTTGGTGTTGCGGAGAGATGTATGAGCAAGAATGATGCCAATGTTGTTTCTTGTTGAAAGATTGAGTTTTCAAGTCGTATACTTCTAATGACTGGTAATCAAGCGTCGATTCTTCGGTGCATTGGACAAAAAATCGGCCGGTTGAACGTTTTTTCGGCGGGGGAAAACCAAAGGTTCAGGGGGGAAGAGCGTGCGGATCACGAAATTCGTAACTCCTGAAATCATCTTTGGGGCTGGAGCTCTTTCACAGGTAGGAGAGTGTCTGCTGCGGTTGGGCGCTCGGAAAGTGTTCATCGGCAGCGATCCAGGGGTATTGGCGCATGGATGGGTTGAGCGAGTGGTTCATCACTTGAAACAACACAACCTGGAATATCATTTGTGGACAAGCGCTTCTCCGAATCCAAAAGACTTCGAAGTACATGCAGGCGTTGAAGCATACCTGAACGCGGAATGCAACGCGGTGCTCGGCATTGGTGGAGGCAGCGCGATCGATGCGGCGAAAGCGATTGCACTGCTGGGCTCCAACGGGGGAACCATTCATCAATATGAGGGCGTGGACAAAATCAAGTCGCCGCTGCCCCCCATGGTGATGGTGCCCACCACGGCTGGGTCCGGATCGGAAGTGTCGCAGTTCTCCATCATTGTGGATACAAACCGCAGCGTGAAAATGACCATTGTGTCTAAATCGTTGATCCCCGACATTGCCATTGTTGATCCGGAAACCCTCACGACGAAAGATCGGCGGTTGACGGCGAATACAGGAATGGATGTGCTGACACACGGGATTGAGTCCTATGTATCGCTCGCCGCAACGCCGCTCACCGAGGTCTATTCTCTTCAGGCCATACGGTTGGTGGCGCGTTACCTCCGACCGTCTACCGCATGTCAATCCAATCACGAGGCGAAGGCGGCGATGGCCATGGCCAGTCTCCAGGCAGGCATGGCTTTTTCCAACGCCATCCTGGGGGCCGTTCACGCCATTTCCCACCAGTTGGGCGGAATGCTCGATACTCCGCACGGTGAGGTGAACGCCATTCTGCTGCCGTATGTGATGCAGTACAACTGCATCGCATGTCCTGAAAAATATGGAAAAATCGCAGAGGCGTTCGGCGAACCCGTCGCGGGATGCAGTTCCACGCAAGCCGCCAAACGGGCTATCGAAGCCGTGCGGGAGTTGGCGGATGATTTGGACATTCCAACGACGCTGTCCACGTTGGGGTTGAGGGACGAACAGATTGCCATTCTGAGTCACAATGCGGTGAAGGATGTGTGCATGGTGACCAATCCGCGAGACATGTCAGAGGATGACGTGGCGGCACTTCTCCGTCAGGCGATGTAGGATAAGGGGTTTAGCCAGATGGATCGAAAAGAGGAGATTCTTGAAAAACTGACGGGCATTCAATCGTCGCGGCTGAGCTACTACGCGGAGTTGACGCGCGCGATGGAGGAAATGAAAAAGAAGAGCAACCAATTGCGGATTCTCAATCAGCTCACCAAGATTCACGTGAACGAGTCATGGGAGGGGATTAGCAGGTATCTCGCGTCGCAGCTGCGTCAGGCATTCGATTTCGATGTCTTCATTCTGTCGCTCTGCGATGCGTCCGTCGTGGCCAACCACATTTGTTGGATGGAAAATGGCCAATGGTTGAGTCGAACCCAAGCGATGGGAGATGCCAGCCGGGCGGACATGAGTACAGATGTGAGTGATTTGATTCCATGGGGCCGCGAACCGCAGAATCGTCTGTCCGTTCCTTTACAAAATCAACTGGGTCAAAGAGTTGGCGAATTGATTTTACTCAATCACGCGGCATTGCAATATTCGGAAGAGGAGTTTTCGTTTCTGCAGGTGGCCGCGGATTATGTGGGCGTGGTCATTGAAAATATTCTGTTGTTCAAAGACTTGAGCAAGAAGGTAAATCTGGAAGCCCAGCTGATTCAGTCTGCGAAATTGGCTGCGTTGGGCGAGATGGCTGCCGGGGTTGCCCATGAACTGAACAGCCCGTTAACGGCCATTCTCGGCAATGTTCAACTGTTGATGAGAGGCAGCAGCGGTGAAGCGGCGGCGCAAATGCTCGAGGATATTTATCGGTGTGGTCTGCGTTGCAGGAAAATCATTCAGAACCTGCTCACCTTCGCGAGACAGGATGAGTATGCCTGGGAGTCGCTGAACCTGAACGAGGTGGTCGGCGGCGTCCTCGAATTGATTGGATATCAACTGCAGGTCTCTGGAATTACTGTACAGACCCGACTCTCTGATGACCTTCCCCCTTTTCAGGGCAGCCGCCAGCAAATTGAACAGGTCCTCATTAACCTGTTGCTGAATGCGAGAGATGCGACCCTGCACAGGGAAGGCGCCCGCATCGAGGTGGAAACGGGCACCACCGAACTGGATGGAATGGAAGTGGTGTACGTAGCCGTATGGGACAACGGGACAGGTATCAAGGAAGAGCATTTGTCGCAAATTTTTCATCCGTTTTTTACAACCAAAGAAAGATTCAGAGGCACGGGGCTCGGTCTCTCGGTGAGTCACGGAATTGCCGAGTCCCATGGCGGTAAATTGCTCGTGGAAAGCGAAGAGGGTGTCTTCAGCAGGTTCACACTGGCGCTTCTCCGGCAGAACGTGAGGTGAAATTGATGGGGGACACACCGATTCTCATCGTCGATGATGAACAGGAGGTTACGACTTTTTTCAAGCATCTGTTGGCGGGAAAGCAGTGCCAAGTGCACATCGCCAACGATGCTGCTGCGGTGGACCGATTCCTGTCCGAAGGAATTCCGTTTCGCCTTGCTTTGGTGGATCTGAAGCTTCCCGACGCCAACGGACTGGACATTCTGTCGAAAATCAAACAGCGAACCGCTGCCTGTGACGTGGTGATGATGACCGGCTACAGCACCGTCAAGTCGGCGGTGGCCGCCATTCAGGCAGGTGCTCGGGACTACTTGGAGAAGCCGTTCGAAAACATTGATGAGTTGGAATCGCTCTTGGATCAATTCCTGCAAAGACAGTCATCGGACGATGAGTCTCTGCAGAAGCTGGCGGCTCAGTACGGCATCATCTGTGCTCCAGGCAGTCCCATGCACGCCATTCTCGCCATTGTCAGGAAGATTGCAAGAAGCAGATCAACGTTCTCATTGAAGGTGAAACCGGTACGGGCAAGGAACTGATGGCACGCTTTATTCACGGATTGAGTTTGCGATCCGCTCATCCGTTCGTCGGCATCAACTGCGGCGCCATCTCCGAATCTTTGCTGGAGAGCGAGCTGTTTGGCCACGAGCGGGGAGCCTTCACGGGCGCGATGAAACCACGCAGGGGATTTTTTGAACTCGCGGACAGCGGGACGCTATTCTTGGACGAAATCGGAGAAGCGCCGATGTCCATTCAGGTGAAGCTGCTTCGCGTACTGGAGACCGGTGAATTCATGCGGGTTGGCGGAGAGCAGATGATCAAGGCGAACGTCAGAGTGGTGGCAGCCACCAACCGTAGCCTGGAATTCGAAGCCACCACGGGCCGCTTCCGAGAAGACCTCTTGTACCGCATCGAGGGAATCAAGCTGACCATTCCCGCTCTGCGGGACAGACCGAACGACATTCCCGCGATTACCCGCCACTACCTGAGTACGAAACTAGAGGTGGACATTGACGAAGCAGCCATGCAGGTGCTGACGGCGTTCGATTGGCCAGGCAATGTGCGGCAGTTGATCAACGTTTTGAACCAAATCGTCGCCGTCCATGACTGTCCAGTGATCAGAGAGCAGCATCTTCCCGCTTGGCTCAGAGATAGATTGGCTGCCGACGCCGCGCTGAGCTCCCTTGCCCCATCCGCGGATTGCCATCTCGAACGGGAGATGGAACGATTCGTGGACAGCGTAATCCATCAGGTGGGATCCGTGGATGAGCTGGATTTCAGATCATTCATGAAAAAGGTCAAGAAGTTGGAAGTCATGATGGCCAGGCGGTTGGTGGAGAAAGGACTGTCCGAGACGGGGGGCAACCGGAAGGTGTTGAGTCAGAAGTGGAATGTCACACCGCGTATGCTTCGGTACATTCTCAATGAAAGGCAATCGTAATGGGCCCGTCCATCGTTGAGTGCCATGGGTCGGGACCGCGCGAGTCTCCCCGGGACGGAAATGGCATACTTCTCGTCATGCGTGAATTGTGTTACCCTATTCAACAAATAGTACACACAATTTGCGGGAGGTTAACGGCGTGAAAACGATTATTGTGTGTCAGGATTGTGCGGAAGTGATTGACTACATGGATGGCGAGAAGGTGGAAGTGCTGTACGGAAAATGTCGGGATTGCCATGGATCCGCGGACGTGGAATGGCTTGACGGCGTTGCGGTGAACGAGGAGATCCGGCTTGGCACCATCGGTGCCTAGCACGGCACACATCATCGCTACAGGCATGGAAGATACGGCACCCGCAGGACGGTTGTGCAACCGCCGCGGCGTGCCGTATTGTGTGTTGATGAAGCTCAGAACGGGACGAGTGGGTGCTGCATCTCGAACTGTTGGGCAAGAACTAGGTGGAGGCGATGCGCTGTGTCGGAACAACCGGAGCGCGGTGACGGAGGGATGAGGCCCGGTTTGGCGGCGTGGTTCGTGGCCACGGCCGGGATCAACTTCGCGGGTGGGGCAGCCCTCGGCGGATGGATGGCGGCCAATCCGTCCGTCTGGCCGTACATCGGCGCCGTCCACGGTTCCTGTACGCGATGTTGATTCTACAATCGGTGAGACGCGCGGAACCCATGGGAGCCATGCGCGGTTTTGTCTGTCCGCTCACGCGTACCTGCTGGTGGCGGTCACGCTGGCGTGGATGCTGGTCCTGGCAACGGAGTGGCCGCGGCGCTCGGTATGGTGTGCGCATGGTCCTGGTTGACGCGCGTGGGCTGCGGGGCAGTGGCCATGGCGGTGATCATCTTCTGCGTTCAAATGCTGCGCGTGATGCGTTTGCGGGATTTGCGAAAGGAACTCTGGGAACGGGAGGTGCGACATACGGTGTGACACCAGGGTAGCGACCAGCGTGAGTGAGCGTGAGCTTGTTCAACGGGCTGTATGCTTGAATATACGCTGTCTGGCGCTGTGAAGCGGCCGTTGCAAAATCGGGCCCCGTGAAGATATACTCACCAAGGAATCTTGTCCGACTGCGCTGACAGGGGAGCGAGGAGCCAGTGGACCGCACCTCCGTGAGAGCGAGTTATGTGGTCGCCCGCACTCAGTTTCGTCTCAGAGCGGTGCGCTGGATTGGATTTCAAGGGTGTGTTTGTTCATACTTTGCGGATATGAGTTCATGGAATTCTCTTGTGAATGACGATACATAGATAGATAGAAAGCAGACGCGTTTCACGGGCAATGGGAGCAATCCATCGTTGTGCGTTTGGCGGATTGAGTGCACGGGTGTGCGGACTTGCCGTTCGTTCCAGAACATGGCGCGAAGGGAAAGGAGCATGACGACGTGCACATTGTTTTTGATTTGGGAACCTCCACTTTCCGCGCTGCGGTGCCCGGCCAGGGAGAATGGATCAGTGAACCTTCGGTGGTGGCGTTTGACGAGGCCGGACGCTGCATGGTCGGTGCGGAAGCGGCGGAGATGATAGGCCGAAATCCGCAAGTGGTCCGGGTGGTGCGCCCCATTCAGGCCGGTGCGGTGGCCGATTTTGATGCTGTGGTGCAGTTGATGCAACGCCAGATGGCCCGGTTGAGTTCCGCCGGATGGCGTCGGCGATGCACGGTGACGCTGTCCATCCCCGCGGAATTGACGCAGGTGGAGCGCAAGGCGCTGGCGGAGGCGGCGACGGCGGCCGGAGCCAAACAGGTGGAGTTCATGGAAGCGTGCGTGGCGGCGGCGATTGGGACGGAGTTGCCGATTGGCGAACCCACGGGCTGTTTCGTGGTCAACCTCGGTGCCGGGATCACCGAGGCCGCCATCCTGTCGATGGGTGGAATTGTAAACTATCAATTCATGCAATTCGGCGGTGCGGCGATTGACGCGGCATTGATGGAGCGATTGAAGAAGGAGTATGGATTTCTCATCGGTCAGCTATCGGCAGAGCGCCTGAAGCGGGCGTGTTCCACCCGCGATGACGGCATGGCCGAACTCGTGGTGAAAGGGCGAAACCTCTCCACGGGGTTGCCGGATCAGCGTCAGGTGCCGGTCTCGCTGGTGCATGAACAATTGGATGCGTATGCCGACATGGTGGTGGATCTCATGGTGCAAACGCTCACCTCGTGTCTGCCGGAACTGGTCGGGGACATCATGGATCGCGGGATTGTCCTCGTGGGAGGCGGAGCGGAATGCCCTCGTCTCGTCGAGCGCTTGAAACATCGGACGGAGGTGCCGATGGTGGTGGCAGACAATCCTTTGGATTGCGTGATTCGGGGGTTGCAGCAGCACCGTCCGCGCCGCAGCATCGCGGGCTGGAAGCGAGCCTTGGGATGGAAATAGATGTTCAAAATGTGTTCAATGAATTTTTGCTAGAATGAACATAGTGCAAGGTCGAGGAGGGGACATGTGAAAGCGAAAGTTGTAGGTGCAGTGATTGTTCTTTTGGTGGTTGCGCTGGTGTTGGTGCAGTGGCTGCGGCCGCTGCCAAAGCCGGTTGAACAATTGACCGGATCGGCGCAAACGGTGGTTCCCGGGACGATGAATTTCTCGTTCCCGAGCGAGGGGCAGGCTGCGGTGGCGGTGACCGGAGTCGGCCTGATGGCGGCTACGCCGGATCAGTCCCCGGTGCCCATTGCCAGTCTGACCAAGATGATGACCGCTTATGTGGTGCTGAAACACCACCCGCTGACAGCCGGCAACGATGGCCCGACCGTGACCATGACGGCGGCGGATGTCAATCTGTACAACAAGGACAAGGCAGCCGGTGATTCCGTGGTGAAAGTGGTGGCCGGAGATAAATGGACCGAGCGCCAGATGCTCGAAGGTCTATTGTTGCCGAGCGGAGACAACATGGCGACGAAGCTCGCGATTTGGACGGCTGGCAGTGAGGCTGCGTTTGTCCAGGAAATGAATCAAACTGCGAAAGCACTGGGTATGACAAACACAAAATATGCCGATGCGTCCGGTGTCAATCCGGATTCGCAAAGCACCGCGATTGACCAGTTGAAGGTTGCCGACGCCGCCATGCAGGATCCGGTGTTTCGGAGCATTGTCGCCGAAGCACAGGCGGATCTGCCGGGCGCGGGCCGCGTGTACAATGTCAATTCCTTCGTTGGAAAAAACGGTATTGTCGGCGTGAAGACGGGGAGCACGTCGCAGGCCGGTGGCTGCTTCGTGTCCGCTATGTACCACAACGTCGGCGGCAAACAGGTGTTGACGCTCGGTGCGGTGCTCGGGCAGCGGGCGACGCCCATGCTCCAGGCCGCATTGGAGGCAAATTTGACTTTGTTGAAACAAGCGGGTCAGTATCTGTCCATGAAGACCGTTGCGCAGGGACAGGCGGTTGGAACGGTCAGCGTGCCGTGGCAGTCACAGGTCACCCTCACCACCTCCCAGTCCGCAAGCTACATTGCGTTCCCTGGCATGCAGGTGAAACAGTCGCTGGTGGGCAACACGCTGGTGGTGGCCGCCGGCGAGCAGCGTATCAAGGTGCCCGTGACACAGTCGGCGCCGCTTGGGAAACCATCGCTCAAATGGCGTCTGCTGCGACTGTGACGAACCATTTGGGCCAAAGCAACAACACCCCGGAGCCTCACGATGAGGCGTCCGGGGTGTTTTGTCTTGGTCAGCCCAGTTGAAGTGTGGTTACTGTCGATCCGGCAGATGTTCCAGGTACACCGTGGACATCGCCTCCAGTTCCTCCACGCGGGCCGAAATCTGCTTCATCAAAGGCGTGGTGGGCACCACGTTATGCGTGTTCACATCCACCGCCACGGTCGTTGTTGGGTTGTACAACACCTGATTGTCTTCATACGTGCCGTCCGGTTCATAGTACCGGAACCCGAGCAGATTCTGGGACTGATTGAGGACGTCCTCGCCGAAATGAATCTGGTTGAGGCGAATCCCGAGCAGGTTGGCCACTGTCGGCAGTGTGTCGATTTCTCCGCCCGGCATCTCCACGGTCTGATGCTTCATACCGGGGACGTGCAGAATCCCCGCAATGTTGTACATGTCCACAATGTTCTCCGGATGTCCCACGGCCGATGTGAACGCAGCCTGTTCCGCGGCGTTTTTCTGGTACCATTCGTCGGGGAACGGGAAATGGTCTCCGTAGATGAGCACGACCGACTGATTCCACAGACCGTCTTCCTTCAACTGGTTCACGAAGCGCCCCAGCGCCGCGTCGGCGTAGTGGGCTGCGACGAGGAATTTGCCGACCTCCGTTCCGGCCATGTCGGCGGGAAGCGGCAAAGTCTGATACTTCGCGGGCAGCTCAAACGGCTCGTGGCTGGACAATGTCACCATGAACGCGTAGAAGGGCTGGTGCTTGGCCTGCAGTGCGGTGAACAGCGGCAGACTCTTCTGGTACAGCACGTCGTCCGAAGCGGCATAGGCAATTTTGTCCTCTGTCCCGAAATACTTCATGTCGTAGAATTGCTGGAACCCCAGGGATGGATATACCACGTTGCGGTTGTAGAACTTGATGTCGTTCGTATGCAGAGCCATCGTCCGATATCCCGCTTGATTCAGCAGTTTTGGCAGGCTCGGAAAATCCTTGGTTGGGTCGGCTTGGAACAGGCTCCCCTCCTCCAGCGGATACAACGACGTGTTCGCGATGATCTCGGCGTCGGACGTGTGCCCTTGGCCGATTTCCGTGGTCCAGTTTCGGAAGTACACGTCAGATTGGGCGAGACTGTCCAAGGTGGGGGTGACTTCCACACCGTTGACCTTGGCGCCAATCACAAAATTGGGAATGGACTCCATTTGAATGATGATCAAATTCTTTCCCTTGGCCATCCCGAAGTAGCGAGGGTGCGTCGGCTCGGAAATGCCCTTGAGGCGGTCGATGGCGGACTGGGTGATGGTGGACAGCGGAATGTTGGACTGTTTCTGACTTTCATATACCTGAAACGCTTCGGCGTTGAGGATGCCCGCGTCGTCGGCGAAGGCGGTCACGTCGTTGGAATACTTCGATCCAATCACCATGTTGATGAGGGACAGCACAACGCCGCAAACCGCGGTCCACGTCACCGGTTTCCACGAGGCGCGTTGCGCCCGGCCAATGGGATACCTCCGGCAGAGGGCGAGCACGGCAATCACGGCCAGGTCGGCGAACAATAACAGATACCAGGCGTGAAAGAACATGCCCATGGTGCCGCCGTCCGTGACCGATCCCAGCATCTTGATTTCGGTCAGCGCATGGTACGTGTAGATGCGCGAAAAGGCGTTGAAATACATGAGGAGGGAAAAGAGAAACACGGAACACAGGGCGTTGTACACGAAATAGGCTGCCGCGACCCACCGCTTTTTGCCGAATAAAAGCTCGATGATGGCCGACAGAATGACAATGCCTCCGATTTCCACAAAGATGTCGCGCAACACGTTGACGCTGTCGAACAGCGCGTAGCGAACCAGCGCGAATTTGGCCACCAGGAGCACGGAGACAACCACGAAATGACTGTTGAGACGCTGCAACCCAAGTTTTTTCATATCTATCACCAACTACTTATGATATCTTCACTGATTCCTGGGCCACAATGCGCTCCACAAAAACAACACATTTCGGGACTCTGGCCCATGTCCCGGACGGCTCGGTTCACCGTTGTCCGATAGACCTTGCCGCCCTGCACGAAAAGCGGCGAAAACGGGCTTGTCTGCCGATTGTCATTCACAAATTGGCCATATAAAATTAACAGAAAAGTCACACATTTAGGAGGCGGTACCGATGGGGCTGTTTTTCAGTTTGTTCATCGGTCTCTACATGTTCATGTCGTATACGTACTCCTGTGTGTATCAGAAGGCTGGCGTCAGCAACATATTTCTGGCGTACTTCCCGATTTTGCAATTGTTGCCGCTGTACAAGATCATTGGCAAGAGCGGTTGGAATGTTCTCTGGCTCTTTGTTCCCGTTGTGAACATATGCTTCGTCGTGTATTGGACAGTCCTGTTCTTCCGGGCGTTTCGAATGAGTCCCTGGTGGACGTTGTTGGTGTTTTTTACGCCGTTTTGGTTCCTGATTATCATTTACATGGCGTATTCGCCAGACGTGGTGCATCGTACAGCACGTGTTCCCGTGGCAACGCCCGCTGTAATGTAAACGCTTGCGATGGGGCGCGGGTTTTCCCCGGCGGGCAGGAAACATCGCCCGCCGTATCTGTCGGTTCCATGACGGTCCATCGGTGGCTGTCCGTCCGCCGCATTCAATCTGGCGAGCGGCGCAGCAAGATGTGGGAAACCACCCGCAGCCATGGACGTCGACTGCGTTGACGATGATAAAATTCGGCAAATGTCGTTTCCCCGGCAATGACGCGAAACGCGTGTTGGACCATGCTGGGGTGTTTGATGAACAGCCGATGCACCCGTCGAGGCATGGCGTGAAACAGATGGCCGGCTCGACGGAACAGCCGCATCTCCGCCCGCAGTTCCTGTTCCACCCGCTGTTCATAGACAGAGAATGGACAAAGGGGCTCTCTTTCCGCCGCTCTGGGCAATTCTTCCGCAAGGATGTTGGCGCTCCGCAGCGCGTAGTAGATGCCCTCGCCCATGAGCGGATCGACCAAGCCTGCGGCATCGCCGACGAGGGCACAGCGACCGCGGGTGAACGGTTGATGGCCGCCACCCACGCTGAGAAAGAAGCCCTTCTCGCTGCGAATATGTCCCTGAATGGCCTCCCGTTCCATGTACGTCTGGAGACGTTCTTTTAGGAAGTTTCCATCGCGTGTACCGAGTCCAATGCCCACGGACAGGTGGCGGCGCTTTGGGAAAACCCAGGCGTATCCTCCCCGGATGAATCCATAGTCGATGGCAACCGTTCCCTCATAGCGTCGCAGGACCTGTTCCGGAACGTCCACCTCGTATTCCAGCGCCAGAATTTTGTTCTTGTCTTGCATCAGTCCGAGCATGCGCGCAGTGGGACTGTTCACACCATCCGCGCCAATCAGGTAGCGCCCCTGAAAAACGCCCTCCCTCGTGCGCACGCGCACGCCATCATCGTCGCATTCAACAGCAGTTACCGGGTGCCCGAGCCGGGTGTCCACCCCCGCGGCGATGGCAGCATTCAACAGGAGATGGTCAAACTCGTCGCGCATCACCATGTAGATGAGCGGATCATCCCTCCGAAACGTGTGGCGCAGTGTGCCGTCGCAACAGAGATTCATAGCGCGGATTTCACCCTGAATGACGGGGGAGACATCAATGTCCAACTGCTTGGCCGCCCGCAGGGTGAGCCCCCCACCGCACACCTTGTATCGAGGAAATTGAGCCTTGTCCAGCAGCAGAACCCGCCAGCCCTGGACTGCCAGCTTTCTGGCCGCGGTGCTGCCGCTCGGGCCGCCGCCGACGACAATGGCGTCATACATGTCAGAACCTGACAATGGCATCGCCTCTTTCGGAGCAGTCGGGTTCTTTCAGACCCGGGCCGACATGCGGCCGACATCCATTATAACCGTCTCCGCGACAACATCGCACGGACGAGGATGTTGCTTAGCTGCAGTCAAACGCCTGTAGGATCACCTGGTTGGCCATTTGGTTCTTGTGAATTTCCGTGAGCACCCGGGAAGACAGCGAATCCAACGGCGATGTCGGCCATTCCCCGCAGATGTCGGCACCCACCACGCGGTGATGGCGGCGCAGCCAGACCAGCCAGTACAGCAGTTGGCCAAGGTGCAGACTGCCCGCATCCCAGTCGGTGACGGCGTCGGTGGTGCGCAGTACGTCCTTGTCCACGCTCACGTACACGGGCCATGGCCCGATGGCCCGCTGAACCGTTTGCACCAGCCTGCGTTGGGATTCCGCACGCTGTATGGTTTGCTCGTCCACCACGTGCACGCGAGAAGCCTTCAAAGCCTGTTCGGCAAAGGATGCAGCCGGTGGCGAGGGACGCGCACCGACGATGACGACACGGCGCAGCATAGACAGGTTGGACAATGCGAAAGACACCCACGATCCGCAGGAGAGCAGTGCCTCCCCATTGGGGTCGAGGGCCAGATCCGTGTGGTGGTCAAACAGCACCAGGGAGAATGGTTGCTGAATTTCGGATAGCAGGAAGTAGGAGACGTAGTGGTAATTTCCGCTGCCAATCAGGGTCACCCCGCGATGGCGGCGTCGGCCCAGGCGGCGTCGGATTTCCCTGGCCGAAAACGGATCGCATAATCCTCGCGTTCCGGATAGGTCGGAGCAGTCAATCCATTCGTGCGGTACAGAGAGGTGGAAATCCTGCATCTGCAAGGTTCCGTCGAAATTGAGAAACGTCACACCCTGATCTCCAATGTACAACGTGCATCACTCCATCGGTGTCTGCAGTGCGTTGATCATGTGGTAAATCAAAGTTTCCCATCATTATACCACCATCCAATTTGTGGGGCACGAGAGGCTGGCAGATTCCCATGGTTGCGACGCGAGCTGTTGGAGCAGGGAAGGTCACGAGGATGCGGAGATAAGGGAAACATCGGAAGACGATATAACATCATGCCTAATGATGATTAAATAAATCGGATTTATTTGAATTATCATTGAGACACACGCTGCCCGGGCATATACTCTTGCCATCACCGGGCGCGTGAAACTGACAGCGGGTACGGAAGGCAGTGCGCCATGCCGTCACCGACAGGGAAGGTGACGACCAACAACGCAGGGGAAGGTGGATGGATGCGATGACTCAACATCACGAAGACGTAAGCTCTGTGGAGGTTGGGTGGTTCTTGCCCACGTCGGGCGACGGGGCGTTCATCGGTTTGTCGCCCGAGCGTGCACCGACGCTCGATTATCTCACCCAAGTCGCGCAGGCAGCGGAAGACGCAGGATTCACGTTCGCCCTCATTCCCACCGGAAACATTTGCACGGACGCTTGGCTGGTGGGGGCGGCCGTTGCGGCCCGTACCCAACGGTTGAAGCCATTGGTGGCCATGCGGCCGGGGTTGATTGCGCCGGTGCTGGCGGCGCGCATGGCCGATGTCTACCTGATGTGGGCGGAGCCGCTGGACTGGATTCGCACACAGATCCAGGAGGTGGAGTTCTACCGCGCGGAACAGAAGCGCTACGAGGGCATAGATCGGAAGATTCGCTACGGTTTGCGCGCGCAGGTGGTGGTGCGTGAACGCGAAGAAGACGCTTGGGAGGCCGCCCATCGAATGATCAGCCGCGTCAGTCCGGATCTGCTGGAACTGGCCAAAGTGAAGGTGCAGCAAACGGATGCCACCAACCAGAAGCGTCAGAATGAGCTCTGGCGGCAGTCGCAAGAGCGCGATTTCGTCATCGGCCCCAACTTGTGGGCGGGACTCACCGCCGTCCGTGGCGGAGGGGCGGTGGCCGTGGTGGGGACGCCCGAACAGGTGGCGGATCGGCTGCTGGAATTCGTGGACATTGGCATCAGCTCGTTCGTCTTGTCCGGGTACCCGCACCTGGAAGAAGCGACGCGTTTTGGCGAGTTGGTGTTGCCACGGTTGCGAGAGAAGCTGGCGCAGCGGCAGACTGCCGCGCCGGTGGTTTGAGACGACGCGCCAGGCAGGAGTGGAGGGAAACGAGTGAGTGACCGGCAGGAGCTTGTGATTCGCGGATTGCACAAGTCGTTCGACACCGCGCAGGGGCCGCTGCAGGTGCTGCGAGACATTCATTTGCAGGTGCCGCAAGGGGAATTCGTGGCCATCATCGGGCCGAGTGGGTGTGGCAAAAGCACGCTGCTGCGGGTCATCGCCGGGCTCGATCCGGACTATGACGGGGATGTGACGCTCGATGGGGAGCGAGTACAGCAACCCGGAGTGGACAAGGGCTTCGTGTTTCAGGAGCATCGGCTGTTTCCATGGTTGACGGTGGCGGAGAACATTGCCGCCAACCTATCGCTGAAAGATCGCGCCACGCGGGAGAAGGTCAAGCAGCTCATCCACTTGGTGCACCTCGATGGCTTTGAGCAAGCGTATCCCCGCCAACTGTCCGGCGGCATGGCGCAGCGCGTGGCCATTGCCCGGGCGCTCTTGCGCGATCCGAAGGTGCTGCTGATGGATGAACCGTTTGGCGCGCTGGACGCGTTCACGCGGGCGCATATGCAGGACGTCATGCTCAACGTCTGGCTGCAGAACCGGACCACGGTCATTCTCGTCACGCACGACATTGATGAAGCGATTGTGCTGGCCCAGCGGGTGGTGGTGATGCGGGCCAAGCCCGGGTCGGTGCAGACCATCGTGCCGGTCAACCTGCCGTATCCCCGCAAACGTTCCGACACGCGGTTGCTGGAGTTGCGGCGAGAGGTGCTGCGCCAACTGGAAAGTCATATGGTGGAATACACCCCGGTGTCTGTTCCCCGGGACACAGAACGAAGGAGGTCGTATTGATGAAGTCGTGGCTGCACAAACAGTTCTTCCGGGTGGCCGCCCCTATGCTGGCGGTGGCGGTGTTGGCCGGGTGTGGGGAAAATGCGGCGACGAACGCAGCTAATGGAACGGGTGCAGCCCAGGATGCAGGCGTGACCGTGAACATCGGCACTCAGGCGTTGGTTGGCCCCATGTACTTGGCCGAGAAAAAAGGGTGGTTTGAGCAGGCCTTCGCCAAAGTGGGCGCCAGGGTCAAGTGGATTCGTTTTACCAGCGGCCCGCCCTTTTTCCCCGCGATTGCTTCCAACCACATTGATTTCGGTCAGGTCGGCAACGCGCCTGTGTTGGTGGGGCAGGCGGCCAACGTCGACTTCAAGGAAATTGATGTGGACAGCAGCGGCAAGAACGGGGACGCGCTGCTCGTGCCCAAAGGGAGTCCGATTCACAGTCTGCAGGACTTGAAGGGCAAGAAGGTGGCGGTGGCCAAAGGGAGTTCCGGCTACAACCTGTTGTACCGTGCGCTGGCGAAGGCAGGTCTCAACGCCAACGAGGTGCACATCATCCAATTGCAGCCCAATGAGGCGCAGCCCGCGTTCGAATCCCATGCGGTGGACGCCTGGGCGACGTGGGATCCGTACGTGACCGAGGAAGTGGTGGGCCACGGCGCGGTGGCGCTGGCGACAGAACAGTCCCTGCACACGTTGGCGCCGGGATTTACCATTGTGCGGACGCAGTTTGCAAAGCAACATCCGGACTTGGTGGTGTTGTTCTTGAAGGTGTATCAGCAGGCACTGGATTACCAGAACAGCCATCTGGACGAAGCGGTGCAACTCTATGCCCAGTCCACCCACCTCAGTCCTGACGTGATTCGGCAGATGCTGAAAAACGCGGAAGAGGAAAACGCGCCGATTACGCCGGACATCATCAAGCAACAGCAGGAGACTGCCGATTTTCTGTACCAGGAAGGTGCCCTCGACGCGAAGGTCGACGTGTCCAAAGTCGTGGATAATCAGTACATTCAGCAAGCTCTGCAGTGATCAACCGGCCCATCCGTCCTGATAGAGCGAATGGGCACGGTGGCAGTTGAGGAGGAAATGGACGTGCAGAATGTGGAGATGCAGAGTTCCAGCCCGGATGTTCCCGTGGTGGGGCAAAGCGTGGGGGGCCTGGAAGCGCCGGTGCCAAAGGCGCGCTCACGCCGGCGGGGGAACCGGCGGACGTGGCCGTTCGTCGGTGCCTACCTGCCCGTGACGGTGTTGGTGGTGTGGCAGGGGGTGTGCAGTCTGCAGCTCGTGGTGCCTGCCATTCTTCCCTCGCCAATCCAAATCGCGGACGCGTTCATTCAGTTGACACGCACCGGAGAACTGCTTGCCGATCTGAAAATCAGCCTCATCCGAGTGATCCTTGGCTTTCTGCTCGGGGCGGGGCTCGGACTCATCTGCGGTATCCTCGCCGGGATGTACCGCCGATTTGAAGAAATCGTGGATCCGACCGTGCAGATGCTGCGCACCATACCGCATCTGGCCATCACGCCGCTGTTCATTCTCTGGCTGGGGCTTGGTGAATGGTCGAAAGATGTGCTGATTGCCACGGGCGCCTTTTTTCCTATGTATATCAACACCTTCATGGGCATTCGCAGCGTGGATGCGAAGTTGTTCGATGTGGCCCGCGTTCTTCAGTTCAGCAGGTTGCAACAAGTGTCAAAACTGGTGTTGCCAGCGGCGCTGCCCAATCTTCTCCTCGGGTTGCGTCTGTCCATCGGCGTATCGTGGCTTGGCCTGGTGGTGGCGGAATTGTTGGGATCTAGTTCTGGTGTCGGGTATCTGATCTTGAACGCCCAGCAATTTTCCCAGACGGATGTCGTCTTTGTGGGGCTCATTGTGTTTGCGGCCGTTGGCAAATTATCCGATTCATTGGTGCGGGTGCTCGAGCACCGGTTGCTGCGGTGGCGGGACAGTTACACTGGGTAGTTGGTGCGCGCGTTTCACAAGCTGAGGGGGAGAAATCGGCCGAGCCATTCCGTGCGGGGATGGTTCGGCCGCTCCCTTTGTGGTACGCGCGGTTCTGTTGGCGGTTGTGCTTGGCACCTCTCCCATGTCGCACGGTTCTCCGTCATCTTGAAGGCGAATTCATCCCTGACGTTTCAGGACTCCGGTGCGCCGGCCGCCTTCAGGGTCAGGGCGTGGAACAGGTAACCGGTACGGCCGATGGCCACACTCGGCAGCGACAGGCCTGTAATCTCCGGAACCTCCTCCACCAGGCGGGACAAGCGCAACAACAAATCTGCCAGACAGCCGGCATCCGCTGCCGATACGTTTGGGTACCACCGAACCATTTCTTCCACGGCGGCTATCGCGTCCAGGTTGGTCAGCGGCGTGATGCGCACGACAGCTTGGAGAGGCATCGCGGCTTCGTCCACCACACCGTCGTACAGGCGCACGGCCCGAATTACGGGACCGAACAGCGGGTCGGGGGTGACGTCAATCCGGACGCGGAACAAGGTGTCCTCCGGTGTGAGCGCGGTTTGTACAATGCCCATGTGATCGCACACCTGCCGGCAGATCTCAGGAGGCAGTACGTTCGCTGCCAGGTGCTTTCGCACCAGCGTGCGGGCGAGCTCCGGATTGGCACCTTCCAAATCCGGAACGTAGCCGCTGTCTCTGGCCAGGTACTCGGCGTACAGCGTCACTTTCGCAAGGGCCCGAACCGCCTGTTCGGGAAACGGGTAAACTGGGATGTCACCATGGTTGGTCGGCAGGCTGTGCACAAAATAGGTCCCTGTTTCCATCACATTGGCGACGATGGGTTTCCCCTGAATGCCTTCGCTGTACGCCTCGTCCACCGCCTCCGCGATGGCGCTGGCGATGGCGTCCCGCTGTGTGTCTCCAACCGGAATGTACAGGACGACCACCGCGTCGACCGATTCGTCCCGCAACACCTGAGGCAGCACCTTGCGGTATCCTTCCGCCAAAGCGTTGAAACCGAGGTCCACCACCGGCTGGACGAACGTGAAGCCGTCCTTGAGGAGCGCGTCTGCCGTGATGACCGCACCTCCCGCGGAGTTGGTCACGATGGCCACCCGACGTCCCCGCGGCAGCGGCTGATTGGCCAGCAGAACGGCGACGTCGAACATTTCCTGCAGCGTGTCAATTCGGATGATTCCGGTCTGCTGAAACAGCGCGTCCACCACGCTTTCCGCCGCGTTCGACGGTGCGGTCGCGGGCAGGCCGGAAATGGCGCGCGTCATCGGAGACTGTGCGCCTTTTACCACGAGGATGGGTTTCTTCCGCGTGATGCGGCGGGCCAGGCGTGAGAACTTCCGCGGATTGCCGAACGATTCGATGTACAGCGCGATGAGATGGGTGTTCGGATCATCTTCCCAATACTGGATGAGGTCATTGCTTGAGACGTCCGCCTTGTTGCCCATACTGACAAAATGCGTGACGCCGACGCCCGCGCGACTGGCGTATTCGAGAATCGCAATGCCGAGCGCACCCGACTGACTGGCGATGGACAGCCCCTGCACGGTCGGGATGTCGCGTGCAAAGCTGGCGTTCAGTTGGACGTCTTTGGACGTGTTGACGAGACCCAGAGAATTGGGGCCAATCAACCGCTGTCCGCCGCTCCGCAGGACTGCCGTGATCTGGGCTTGAAGCTCCGCGCCCGCCGGGCCGCGTTCCGCAAAGCCGGCGCTGAGAATCATGACGGCCCCGACGTTGGCCTCCACGCACTGGCGAACGACGTCGAGCACGTCCGCCGCCGGAACCACCACCACCGCCAGATCCACCGGCTCCGGCACGTCCATGAGCGTCTTGTAGGCACGGACGGAGACCACCGTCTGTGCGCTTGGATTCACAGGGTAAACGGTGCCTTGGAAACCACCGTTGAGGATGTTGCGGAAGACTAGGTTTCCGAGTCCGTGCGGATCGCGCGAGGCGCCGATGACGGCAATCGCCTTCGGCGCGAAGAACGGCATGAGGGATGCCTGCGTGGCCAACTTGTCGCGCGTGGCCCGGAGTGCGCGCACCCGCTCCGTGTGCGTCAGCGGCAGAACCAGGTGCATGGCTCCGGATTCGCTGGTCTGCTGCAGTTGGTATCCGCTGGACCGAAACACCTGCAGCATCTTGTAGTTCCCGTCCATCACATACGCTTCGAATCGTTTGAATCCTCGCCGCCAGGCCTCCTGCGCGAGGTGCTCCAGCAGCAGGGTGCCGAATCCTTTGCCGTGCAATTCGTCGTCGACGAGAAAGGCCACCTCCGCCGTTTCGTCGTCGGTTCGCACGTAGGTGCCGATGCCGAGTGCTCTATCGCCGGCCAGACACAGCAGGGAGAGGCGGTCATAGCCGTCGCCGTCGAGCATTTCGTGAATTTGCTCGTCGCTCACTTCGCGAACTGTGTGGAAAAACCGATAGAACAAGCTGTCCGATGACGCGCGGTCAAACAGCGCTTTCACCCGCGCATGGTCCGCCGCGTCGGGGTGGGCGCGGCGGAGTTCAGCCACGCGGCCGTCTCGCAGAATCACTTGCGTCATGGGGCATCCCTCTCCGAACATGGTCAACTGCTTTCATTGTACTGCGAACGACGCGCTTTTTCGTAAGCGGATTCGTCCGTCTGTGCCAATTTTGTGATAGGTTTCAGTGACTGCTTGCGGTACAATGGATGGCGAACAGACGGAGGATCTGCGAATGTCAGGGTAACGCTGAGACCCAGGGGGGGGGAGCACCGTGCAGACTCAAGCGGTGGGAACATTACGTCAACTGATTGAAACCGCTTCCGATATTGTGGTGCTCACCGGTGCCGGCATGAGCACCGAGTCCGGCATTCCCGATTTTCGATCTGACAATGGCGCCTGGCAGGACGAGACGTTGGCGGAGGCCATGTCCGATACGTACCTGCACGAGCAGCCGCACGCGTTTTGGCAAAAATTCAAGCAGGTGTTCCTGCGCGAGGAATTTCTCTCGGCACGTCCAAACCCGGGGCACCTGGCGCTGGCGGCGCTGGAAGCCATGGGAAAGCGCGTCCGCGTGTTCACACAGAATGTGGATGGTCTGCATCAACAGGCGGGCAGCAGTTACGTGGTGGAACTGCACGGCAGTATTCGCAGGGCGGTGTGCCCGATGTGCCAGCAACGGTACGGCTTGGCGGACATGCTGGCGGAACCGGTGCCCACCTGCCACTGGACGAATGTCAAAGGGGCCGAGTGCGGATTCGTCCTGCACCCGGATACGGTTCTGTTTGGTCAGCCGGTTCGCCAATTGTCGGAGGCCGTGCTGGCTGCGGCGCACTGCGACCTGTTCTTGGTGCTGGGTACGTCTCTGTTGGTCGATCCGGTCGCGGAACTGCCGAACTACGCCCTGGCGGCGGGACATCCGGTGGCGGTGGTGAACCTGGAGGATACGTACATCGACGGCCGGGCGGCAGCGGTGGTTCGCGGCAAAATCGGCGAGGTGCTGCCGCTGGTCGTCGCGGGCGAAGGTTGAATGGCTGCGTGCTCCGCGGCGCGGGAGGGACACGCCTTCGCGCCCGGAGTGCCGCCTTCCCTCTATCGGAGGAGGTTTGACGTGTATTACATCGGTGTGGATCTCGGGGGTACAAAAATCTGCACAGGACTGATGAACGAAGCGGGAGAACTGCTCCATGTGGTGGAGTGTCCCACGCGTGCGACGGAAGGTCCAAAAGCGGTTCTGCAGCGCATTGTGGACAGTGTACGGTCGATTCGGTGCGCCGAGCCCGAATTGCCGGTGAGCGGCATCGGCATCGGCGCTCCGGGACCGCTGAACCCCCATACGGGGACGTTGCACAACCCGCCCAACCTGCCGGGGTGGGACGGCTTGCCGCTCCGCGAGTGGGTGCATGAGGCCACCGGCCTCCCCACGGTGTTGGACAACGACGCGAATGCCGCAGCGGCGGCGGAACACTGGTTCGGGGCCGGTAAAGGCACTCGCAACATGGTGTACGTCACCGTCAGCACGGGCATCGGTGCGGGCGTGGTGGTGGATGGACAAGTTCGGCAGGGGACGGCCGGCAATTTCGGAGAAGTGGGGCATATCATTGTCCATCCGGGCGGGCGGCGCTGCAAATGCGGAAACGCGGGATGTCTCGAAGTCCTCGCGTCCGGAACCGCCATCGCAGAGCGGGCGGCCGCCGTTTACGGGCAGCCGCTCTCGGCGAAAGACGTGGCGGAGCGAGCCGCGTCCGGAGATGCGGTGGCAGAGGCCATCCTCCGCGACGCGTTTCGCTACCTCGGCATTGGCATGGTGAATTTGGTCAACCTGTTCGATCCGGAAGTGATGGTCATTGGCGGCGGCGTCGCGCAAATGGGGCGTCCCCTGTTCGACAGTGTGCGTCAGGCGCTCTGCGACAACCACTTCAATCCGCGGTCTGCGGAGATTCCTGTGCTGCCGGCGCTGCTCGGGACGAAGGCGGGCGTCATGGGCGCCGCTGTTCTCGCGCTGCACGCGTTCGGTTCGCCGAGGGTTGGCTGAACAAACCCAGCGGCGGCGGGGCGTGTCCGCGCGCCGCGCTGCCGATTATGGTTGACTCTGGGTCAGGCGATGTCGTATATGAGTTCGTCCTGATCTCTGTCGTAATCCACGCGAAGATTGCCATCGTTGAAAAACCACGCGTCCGATTCACGGACGAAGAACAGAATTCCCTCCGCTTCACAGGCTGCGGCCACCTGCGATGGGCGCTCCACGGTCATCCCGATGGAAAAACCGGGATGAATGCGCGATTGCCCGCCGTACTTGGCAAAAAAGCGCAGCGCATCTCCTTCGTTCAGTCCAACCTCTTGCCGAAACCACTCCAAAGCATCCTGCGTGATCAGGATTTGCATTGCCTCGGCACCTCCCGTTGAAGTCATCTGTTGTCATTACTGTATCACTCTACGCGCACATCGATGTGAGATGTTTACGCGAGAATGTTACACATCTATGAACAGTTCCCGTCTGTTACATAACAGTATACGCGGTGCATCTTGAAAGATGCAACAGAAATTTTTACGGGCCACTGGTGACTGGACAAACGTGGAAGTATAATGGTGTTGACATGGAATTATGACAATTCTGTGTTGCCTCGCGGATGGCATCCAGAAAATTAGATGATACGGCGAGGCAGGACGCGTGCAATCTGGTAAGGAGGAGGATGGAACTTGTCAACCAATTTCTCGACACCGGCGGAGATTGCGAAAGCAGCGTCGGATGCAGGCGCGGTGAAGGTCAAGTACAGCATCGGAAAACTGCTTGTTCTCGGATTTCTTGCAGGCGCTTTCATTGCGCTTGGCGCGCTGTTCGACATCCGCGTCACCGCCGGTCTGCCGGATACCTGGGGCACGTTGAAAAACCTGATTGGCGGCGCTGTGTTTCCGATTGGCCTGATGTTTGTGGTCATTGCTGGCGCGGAACTGTTGACCGGAAACATGATGACCATTCCGATTGCGCTCCACGACAAACGGGTCACCATCGGTCAGCTGTTGTACAACTGGCTGTGGGTCACCATCGGAAATCTCATCGGGTCTCTGTTCGTCGCCTTGGTGTTCGGTGTTTGGGCGCACATGCTGACCGCAGCTCCTTATGACAAGGCGACCATCGCGATTGCGGTCAGCAAGGCGGATCTCGGTTTCTGGCCAACCATCGCGTCGGCGATTGGCTGCAACTGGTTGGTCTGTCTGGCTGTGTGGCTGGCCTACGGCGCCAAGGACATCATCGGCAAGATTTTCGGAATTTGGTTCCCCATCATGGGATTTGTGGCCATTGGTTTTCAGCACGTGGTCGCCAACATGTTCTTTCTGCCCGCAGGTATTTTCGTGGGTGCCCCCGTATCCTGGGGCACGACCATCATCGAATGGATTGGCGCATTCATCGGCAACGCCATTGGCGGCTGGCTGTTTGTCGCCACCGCCTACTGGTTCGTGTATCTGCGCAGCGAATCGGACGCGGTGCGATTCAACAATGAAGCGGCGAAGGGTTGAGCGGTGGTCGGCGCCAGCTGCATGCGGGCGCTGACCCAATGTCTTTCAATGCTCACAATGCGGGGAGGAGATATGAGATGGGTGCCGAGATTCATCTCCAACTGGATGGGCAGCCTGTGGTTGTCACCGAAGGCGGTACCGTGCTCGACGTGATCCTCGGCGCGGGGATGGAACATCCTCATGTGTGCTTCCATCCGGCGCTGGGACCGATTGAGACGTGCGACACCTGCATGGTGGAAGTCAATGGGGCATTGGTTCGGGCATGCAGTACGAAAGTGGCCCCAGACATGGACATTCGCACGAAGTCCGTGCGGGCGAGATACGCCCGCAAGGAAGCCATGGACCGCATCCTGCGCAATCACGAGCTCTACTGCACCGTCTGCGACAACAACAACGGGGACTGCACCATTCACAACACGGCCATGATGATGAAAGTGGAGTCGCAAAAGTACCCCTTCACGCCCAAGCCCTATCCGGTGGACAACAGCCATCCGTTTTATCGATACGATCCCAACCAGTGCATTCTCTGCGGCCGCTGCGTGGAGGCCTGCCAGAACCTGCAGGTCAGCGAAGTGCTGTCGATTGATTGGACCCGGGAACAACCGCGGGTGATTTGGGACAACGACGTCGCCATCAACGAATCCTCCTGCGTCTCCTGTGGCCACTGCGTGACCGTCTGCCCCTGCAACGCCCTGATGGAAAAATCCATGCTCGGAGAAGCAGGGTTCTTGACCGGGATTGATCCGGACACGCTCGGCCGCATGATTGAGGTCACGAAAGCCGTCGAACCAGGCTACTCACAGATTTTCGTCATGTCCGAGATGGAATCGGCGTTGCGGGAAGCGCGCATTGAAAAGACCAAGACGGTGTGCACGTATTGTGGGGTGGGGTGCAGCTTCGACATCTGGACCAAAGGCCGGAAGATTCTCAAGGTCAATCCCCAGATGGAGGCGCCGGCCAACCAGATCTCCACGTGTGTGAAGGGCAAATTCGGATGGGACTTCGTAAACAGCCCCGACCGGCTGCTGCAACCGCTGATTCGGCGCGGAGATGCGTTTTACCCGGCCACGTGGGACGAGGCGCTGGACCTCATTGCCGAACGGTTCCAGGCCATTCGCCGCGAACACGGCGATGACGCGCTGGCATTCATCTCTTCCTCGAAGACGACGAACGAGGAGAACTATCTGATGCAGAAACTGGCCCGGGCTGTGATGCACACCAACAATATTGACAACTGTTCTCGCTACTGCCAGTCGCCGGCGACGGAAGCGCTGCGCCGGACCATGGGTTACGGCGGGGACACGGGGAGCATCACGGACATTGCGGCAGCGGAGTTGGTGGTCATTGTCGGCGCCAATCCGGCCGAGGCGCACCCGGTGCTGTCCACCCGCATCCGCCGCGCGCAAAAGAAACACGGCCAGCGGTTAATCGTGGCCGATGTGCGAAAAAACATCATGGCCGCGCGCGCGGATTTATTCCTGCGTCCTCGACCGGGCACCGATTTGGTGTGGTTGTCGGGCGTCGCCAAATACATTGTGGACCAGGGATGGCAGAACCACGAGTTTTTGGAGAAGTCCGTCGACAATGTGGACGCGTTCATCGAGAGTCTGGCGCCGTTCACCCTCGATTACACAGCCGAGGTGACCGGGCTTCCGAAGGAACAAATCGTCCAAGCCGCAGAAATGATTGCTCGGGCCTCTTCGGTCAGCATCTGCTGGGCGATGGGCGTCACCCAGCACGTGGGCGGCTCGGACACCAGCACGGCCATCTGCAACCTGCTGCTCCTGACCGGGAATGTCGGACGGCCCGGGACGGGGGCGTACCCATTGCGCGGCCACAACAACGTGCAGGGCGCAGGCGACTTCGGTTGCGCCCCAGCGTTCTATCCAGGCTATGAACCATCCTCAGACCCGGCCGTCCGCGCCAAGTACGAAGCGGCGTGGGGCGTGTCGCTGCCGACCAACCCGGGACTCAACAACCATCAGATGGTCGACGCCATTCACGATGGTCGCCTGCGTGGCATGTATCTGGTGGGCGAAGACATGGCCGTGGTGGATTCCAACGTCAATTATGTGGAAGCCGCGTTCGAAAAGCTGGATTTTCTCGTGGTGCAGGATGTCTTCTTCAGCAAGACCGCGCAGTTCGCCGACGTGATTCTGCCCGCCAGCCCAAGCCTGGAGAAAGAGGGGACCTTCACCAACACGGAGCGGCGGATTCAACGACTGTATCAGGTGCTGCCGCCGCTTGGCGATTCGAAGCCCGACTGGCAAATCATCCAGGCGGTCGCCAATCGGCTGGGGGCAAATTGGAACTATACGTCGCCAAGGGAAATTTTCGAAGAAGCCTGCGGCCTAACGGAGTTGATGAAAGGTGCGACCTATGAGAGGCTGGAAGGCTATCGGAGTCTGCAGTGGCCGGTGAAGCCAGACGGAAGTGACACACCGCTGTTGTACACCGACGGGTTCCCACTTCCTGGGGGACGGGCACGGTTCCATCCGGTGGCGTGGACGCCGCCCATCACGGTTTCGGAAGAATACGACCTGGAACTGAACAACGGACGACTGCTCGAACATTTCCACGAGGGCAACATGACCGCTCGGGTGCCCGGCATTGCCGAGAAGGTTCCGGAGACGTTCATCGAGGTATCTCCGGATCTCGCGGCGGAACGCGGGATTACCGACGGTGCGCTGGTGCGCGTGTCGTCGCCGTTTGGGCGCGTGAAAATGCGGGCCGTTGTGACTGACCGCGTGTCCGGACATCAGGTCTACATCCCGCTGTTATCCAGACGCGACGAGGAGGCGGTCAATCGCCTGACCAGCAGCGAGCATGACACCTTCACCTACACGCCGGCGTACAAAGAGATGAAGGTGAAGCTGGAGGTGCTGGAACGGGTGGGGCCATCGCCGCTGGTCAAAGGAAATTTCCGGCTTGGACGGCCCAATCCGCAGCCCGGCGTCAATGTGGAGCAGAAGTGGGCCCGCCCGGACTACCATCCGCTGGTGGCGGCCACGAGCGACGGAAACGGGGAGGCGTGATGCGAGATGGCGCAGGCGATTCAAGCGATTCACCAAGCCGAACGCCCGGAAGCGGAACGAGTCGAGCGGGTGTTGGACGAGGTGCGGCGTCAGGTGGTGGAGGACGCCGACGGCCTCCGCCAGACGCTGCAATTGCTGCAGGCCATGCATGACCGCGGCGTGTTGGAACTGTTCACCGCGCTGTTTGAACGGGGAGACAAGGTGCTCGGACTGGCTGTCCAGGTTCTGAGCGAACCCGAGAACGTTCGGGCTTTGAAAAACGTCATCACCGGCTTGCAATGGCTGACCAGTGTGGATGTGGATGCGCTGCGGAACTATCAGCAGGGGGCGCTGGAAGGCATCAAGCAGGCCAGGGCGGCGGCCTCCGCGGTGTCCGGCGGGGCGCCGCAGAAGCCGCTGGGTGTGTTCGAGCTGATGAAACAGTTGAAAGATCCGGACGTCAGTGCGGCGCTGCGCGTGGGCCTCGCCTTTTTGAAAGGTTTTGGACAGTCCATGCGGCAACCTGACGCCCCTGGCTCAAAGGATGTGTGAGCAAATGACGGATTCGATGGCGGAAGGGTATGATCACCTGCCGCTGCAACAGGAGAGGCAGATCTGGCGGTATCGCGGCGGGGATTGGCAACAGGTGGCCGACCATGTCGCGACCGAATACGCCCTCACGGTGTTCGTCAACGACCAGGAAATGGCGACGGTGGTCTGCACCCCCGAGTACCTGGAGGATCTGGTGGTGGGCTTTCTCGCTTCCGAGGGCGTGATCCGGAAGCTGGATCAAATCCTGGATCTGCAGGTAAGCCGGTTTCGCGGCATTGCCCGCGTCCGGGTCGCATCGTCGGTGAACTTCAATCAGGCGTTTTATAACAAGCGGTACATCGCTTCCTGCTGCGGAAAAAGCCGGCAGTCGTTCTACTTCTACAATGACGCTCACACCGCGCGGCCGGTGACCGATCCCGTCCGCGCAACACCAGACCAAATTGTGGCGCGGATTGACGAGATGGAAGCCTCCGCCTCCCTGTGGGCGCACACGGGCGGCGTGCACATGGCAAGCCTGTGCACGCCGGACGCCATGCTCTGGTCCCGCGTGGACATCGGGCGCCACAACGCGTTGGACAAATTGTACGGCTACGCGCTGCGGACCCATCAGCCGATGGCCGGCAAACTCGTCACGTTCAGTGGCCGATTGTCTTCCGAAGTACTTCTCAAATGTGCAAAAATCGGTGTGGGGATGGTGTTGGCCAAATCAGCGCCTACCGCGCTTGCGCTCGACATGGCGGACGAATTGGGGATTACGGCGGTGGGATTCGTGCGAGCTGGCGGGTTCAACGTCTACACGCACCCGTGGCGGCTGCGCGAAGGCCCCGTGTAACGCCGGGCGCATCCATCAGGAGAGGAGGGAGAGCATTGTCAGAGGAGATCCAAGTCGCGAATGAATTGGCCACCTTTGCAGGCGGCTGTTTTTGGTGCATGGTGAAGCCGTTCGATCAATGGCCGGGCGTGCTGTCGGTGACCTCCGGATACACCGGGGGGCATGTGGAAAATCCGACGTACGAGGAGGTCTGCTCTGGGACCACCGGCCACCGGGAGGCGGTGCAGATTGTCTTTCAGCCGGAGGTGCTGCCCTACGAACGATTGCTGGAGATTTTCTGGCAGCAGATTGATCCCACGGATGCCGGGGGGCAATTTGTGGACCGGGGGCCGTCCTACCAGGCTGCGATTTATTATCACAATGAGCGACAACGGAGGCTGGCAGAAGCGTCCAAGCGCGAACTGGCGGACAGCGGACGGTTTGACAAGCCGATTGTGACCCCGATTTTACCGGCCGGACCATTCTATCCGGCGGAAGACTATCACCAGAATTTCTACCGGACGCAACCGGTGCACTATGAGCGCTACCGGCGCGGATCCGGGCGCGATGCGTTTTTGGAGCGCTATTGGGGATAGCGGGCGATGCGGTTGCAGCTGGTCCCCTGCAAGCGGCAATTCCGGACGGTGTGTCCAGGGATTGCCGTTTTCTTTCGACAACATGGTTACAATGGATGGTGCCAAGTTGAACTGGCTCACAGTGGACGTGAGGACGAGGTGAGCGGATGCAGGAAGCGATTTTGGCCATCGACTTGGGGACGAGTGCGTGCAAGGCGGTGTTGTTCGGCGCGGATGGCAGCGTCTTGGCGCATGCCACGATCCCGTATCCGACGTGGCGACCGGATGCCGTTCGCGCGGAACAGCATCCGAACGATTGGTGGAATGCGGCCACCCTGGCGGTTCGCCGGGTTGCGGCGACGGACGAGCGCGTCTGTGTGCGAGCCATTGTGTTGTCTTCACAACGGGAGACAGTGCTTCCGGTGGATGAGCACGGCAATCCGGTGCGTTCCGCGATGCTGTGGATGGACGGACGCGGTCTTGACGAGATTGCGTCGCTGCGTGAGCGATTCGGAAGGTCCATTCATCGCTGGACCGGCCTGGTTCCCAGTGCGACGTATTCCGCGGGGAAGATTCTGTGGATGCGCTGCCATCAGCCGGAACTGTTCTCCGCAACACGGCACTATCTACAGCCGAAAGACTTCCTTCTGTACCGTATGAGCGGGGTTCTGGCGACCGATGTCACGCTGGCCTCCCGAACCATGCTGTTCAATATGGAAACGCACACATGGCAGCAAGAACTGTTGGACGCCTGCGGCGTGACGGAGAAAGCGTTTCCTCCGGTGTACGCGTCGGATCTGGTGGTGGCCGAACTGCGCCCCGACGTGGCGCTGGATTGGGGATTGCCTTCCGGCATTCCCATTGTTCTCGGGGGTGGCGACAGAGCCTGTGAAGTGCTCGGATCGGGCATTCAAGACGGAGAGGTGATGGAATCGACCGGAACCACGAGTAACATCGCGTGTTCGGTGCTGGCTCCGCGTTTTTCGGAACGCGTCACCTGCTCGTGCCATGTCATACAGGGACAGTGGATTTTGGAACAGGGGCTGTCCACAACCGGGGCCATTGTGGACTGGGTTCGCTATCTGTTGGGGCATGACAATCTGCAAGAGCTGGATGCGGCTATCGACAAATCGTCTCCGGGAGCCGGAGGACTGCTGGTGCTGCCGTTCTTCATGGGCGCGCGGGCACCGCGTTGGAATCCGCTGGCGGAGGGCGCCATCATCGGCTTAACGCTCGCGCACACGCGGGAGGATATCGTTCGCGCGGTGGTAGAAGGCATTGCGTACGAACTGCGTTTCGCGCTGGAAACCTACGGGGAGATGGGAATTCCCGTGGAGCGCATCCGGCTTGTGGGCGGCGGCGCGTACATGGACAAGTGGAACCAGATTAAGGCGACGGTCTACCAAAAACACCTGGCGGCTCCGCGCTGGGTGCACGCGGCGTCGTTCGGCGCCTACCTGTTGGCTGCGCGGCGGCTCGGCTGGATCACTTCGTACGGCGAGGGACAGGCCAACAACCCGTTGACCGCCATCTACCATCCGGATCTGAAATACGTCGACCTGTATGATGAGGGATATCAACTGTACACGCAGTTGAACCACCAGTTGGAGCAGCAGTGGCCCTTGTTGGACGCTCACCGCCGCCGGGTGATGACTTTTTGACAAACGAATGTTGGAATGTGTTGTTTTGTGTTGGATTTTCGTCTATGATCTCTCGTAAACGACGTGGAAGGGAGGGGATGCGGTGCTGGGAGAACTGCGGCAGCAAAAGCTGGTGGACTTGTTGATGACGAAAAAATCGGTCCGGATCAGCGAACTCCGGGAGATGTTCGACGTGTCTGAAGAGACCATTCGGCGTGACCTGAAGAAGCTGGAATCGGACGGTGTACTCAAGCGCACGCACGGTGGTGCCATTTTGGCCGAAGAAGTGCACGTGGTGCCGCCGTTCAGCCAGCGCAGTCAACAGCAGCTGCGCGAAAAGATGGCGTTGGCCGACAAAGCGGCGGCGCTGGTGGGCGAGCGCGCCACGGTGATGTTGGACAGCGGTTCCACCACCCTGGAGATTGCCCGCAGGTTGGCGGGGCGGCATGTCACCGTCATCACCAATGATCTGACCATTGCCATGGAACTGAGCGGCAGTCTGCACGTGCAGTTGATTGTGCTGGGGGGGAGTCAGCAGAAGGGAACCTGCACGCTGGTCGGCCCCGAGTGCGAGGAGACCATTCAGCGGTACCACGTCGACTTCGTGTTTCTCGGGACGGGAGGTATCAGCGTGAAGCAGGGCCTCACCACATCGTCCAGCGCGGAGGCCATCGTCAAACGGGCGATGATGGCCGCGGGGCGAGAGGTGTACTGCGTGGCTGACCGAAGCAAGTTTGGCCGTGCCGCGCTGGTGTCCTACGCCAAACCGGAGGAAATCACCGGCATTCTGACCAATCCGAGCGTGGACGCCGAGTGGGTGCAGCCTCTGCTTGAACGGGGAACGAACATCGTGTACGCGGACGCCTGAGGTCCGGCGATGGGGTCTTGAAATCAACATCCGGGAGAACGGCGGTGCGCAACAACAGGGGGCGAGGAACGTGTACGCAGTTCGGCAATTGCACGAACAGGACGAAGTGGCAGTGGCGCTGCGGCCATTGGCCAAAGGTGAGCAGATTCAGGTTGCGGGGCGGTCGGTTCGCGTGGAGGAAGATATTCCGCGCGGGCATAAGGTGGCGCTGCAGGCGCTCGCGGCCGGTGCGGTGGTCCACAAATACGGTTACGCCATTGGCCGGACCGCGGCCCAGGTTCAGCCGGGGCAGTGGGTTCATACGCACAATTTGAAAAGCGGGCTGGCGGGCAAGGCGGATTATGTGTATCAGCCCGCCGGAAGCTCGGTCGCTCCCGGCAGTTCGCCGTCCACGCGGACGTTTCTCGGCTATGTGCGCGAAAACGGAGACGTGGGCATTCGCAATGAGCTGTGGGTGCTCAATACGGTCGGATGTGTGAACAAGACGGCGGAACGCCTGGCGAAGATGGCGCATGCTGAATGGGCGGGCGACGGCATCGACGGTTTTTACCATTTTCCCCATCCCTACGGCTGCTCTCAATTGGGAGACGATTTGGTGTATACGCAGAAGGCTTTGGCGGGCCTGGTTCGGCATCCCAACGCGGCGGGGGTGCTGGTGATTGGTCTTGGCTGCGAAAACAACCGGCTGGATGCATTTCGGCCATTGCTGGCGGATGTGCCTCCGGAAAAAGTGCGCTACTTGGCGGTTCAGGAAGTGACCGACGAGTTCGAAGCGGGCATGTCGCTCCTCGCCGAACTGGCGGCGTACGCCCGAACCTTCCAACGCACGCCGGTACCGGTGTCGAGGCTGCGGATTGGCATGAAATGCGGCGGATCGGACGGGTTTTCCGGCTTGACCGCCAATCCGCTGGTGGGCCGTGTGGCCGATTTGCTGGTGGCCGAGGGCGGCACGGCCATGTTGACCGAGGTGCCGGAGATGTTTGGCGCCGAGACCATTTTGATGGAACGGGCGGTGAACGAGTCGGTGTTCCGAGACGTGGTTCACCTGATTGACGACTTCAAGGACTACTACACCCGGCACGGCCAGGTGATTTATGAAAACCCGTCGCCAGGAAACAAGGACGGCGGTATCACCACCCTCGAGGAGAAGTCGCTCGGGTGCATTCAGAAAGGCGGACGAGCCGCGGTGTCCGGCGTGGCGTTGTACGGAGAGCCGGTTCGCAGTCCGGGATTGCAGTTGGTGCAGGCACCCGGGAATGACATGGTATCCGTGACCGCGCTGGTGGCGGCCGGCGCACACATGGTGCTGTTCACCACGGGGCGGGGGACGCCCATGGGGGGAGCCGTACCCACCGTCAAAATCTCGACCAACACGGAGTTGTACGAAAAGAAACCGAGCTGGATTGATTTCAATGCCGGATCCCTCGTGGCCGGAGCGGATATGGACGACCTGGCCCAACAGCTGTTTGAACACTTGCTGCAGGTGGCGAATGGCGCCATCCGAACCAAGAATGAGCAGAACGACTTTCGAGAAATCGCAATTTTCAAGGACGGCGTCACGCTGTGACACTCCCACTGAAATTCACAAAATTCCACATCGTGGCGCGCGCCAATACAGGGAGGTAGACATCCGTGTTTCTACTAAAAGCAAACCTGCAATCCGGTTACCAGGCGATTGTCACGAAGGAGAATGCCGCAGGGCTGAAGTGGCTCGAATTCGCCATGCTCCGTTTGGCTCCCGGACAGTCCCACAAGGCGAACACCGGCAAACTCGAGACCGTGTTGGTGCTGCAGCAGGGGAAATGCCAGATTTCCGCCGGTGACGAGCACTACGGCGGCCTGTCCCGCGAGAGCGTATTTGCCGAAAAGGCGTCCGCGGTGTACGTGCCCATTGAGACCGACTACGTTGTCGAAAATGTTGGAGACACGACGCTGGAGGTCGCGGTCTGCATGGCGCCGGCGGACACCAAGCACGCGCCGTTCTTAGTGCGGCCCGACGATGTCTGGGATAGGACTGTGGGCCGGGACAATTTCGCGCGCCAGGTGCACGATATCGTGGTCAAGAACGCGGAGGGCCGGGTTCAGCGGATCATCGTGGGCGAGACGTTCAACCCGCCGGGGAACTGGTCCAGCTATCCGCCGCACAAGCATGACGACTACAAGCCCGGTGTGGAGGCGTGCATGGAGGAAGTATACTTCTACCGCCTGCACCCCGAACAGGGATTTGGCCTCCAGTCCATCTACACTGCGGATCGGAAGTTGGACGAAACGTATCGCGTGGAGCATGGAGACACCTTCCTCATCCCCTACGGATACCATCCCGTCTGCGCCGGTGCGGGTTATCAGTTGTACTATCTGTGGGTGATGGCGGGAGACATCGACCGGGTGATGATTCCCAATGACGATCCGGCCCACACCTGGGTCCGCCAGTAACGCTGCGGACAGCGCGGGGCGCGGGCGGAAGTCGGTGAACAACAAGAAAAGTGGGGATTTCCAATGAGGCTGTCCCGAGCAGTGCTTGACGCAACATCGAGAGCGGTCGCCGACCGCATTGCCGCGTACCCCGAACGGGTGATTCAAATTGGCGAAGGCAACTTTCTGCGGGGGTTTGCCGACTGGCTGATTGAACAGTTGAATCGACACCGATTGTTCCAGGGACGCATTGTGGTTGTGGCCCCCCGGCCGACAGGTGCCGCCAATATTGAACGGCTCAACGCGCAGGACGGGTTGTACACGGTCTGGCTGCGCGGGCTGGTCAACGGACAGCCGGTGGATGAACGGCAGATTGTCACTTCCATCAGCCGCGGGATCAATCCGCACACGGACTGGGACGCGGTCTTGGCCTGTGCCGAGAATCCGGACATCCGCATCGTGCTGTCGAACACGACGGAATCCGGCGTCCGTTACCAGCCGGAGCCGCGTCCGTTGGACCAAGCGCCGCTGTCGTTTCCCGGGAAACTGACCGCGTACCTATATCATCGATTCGCGCACTTTCAGGGCCATCCGGACGCGGGGATGGTGGTGGTGCCCTGTGAACTCGTGGACGACAACGGCGCGAAGGTCCGGGAACTGGTGCTCCGGTATGCGGCGGACTGGCAGCTTCCCGAATCGTTCGCAGAGTGGGTGACGGCGCACAACCGTTTCTGTAACACGCTGGTGGACCGCATCGTCACCGGATTTCCGCAGGGCACCTGCGCAGAGGACTGGGAGGACGTACTGGGCTACGCGGATGAACTGTTGACAGTGGGAGAACCGTTTCACCTGTGGGTGATTGAAAACGCCGGACCGCTGGCGCAATGGTGGCCGTTTGACCGAATTGGGCTGAACGTGCACTACGTGGCGGATGCAGCCCCCTACCGCGAACAGAAGGTGCGGATTCTCAACGGCAGTCACACAGCCATGGCAGGGCTGGGACTGCTGGCGGGCCTGCGAACGGTGCGCGAAGTCGTGGAACACCCGGTGCTCGGTACGTTTGTTCGGCGACTTCTGGACGACGAGGTGTTGCCGGTCCTCGCATCGCCGCCCGGGGGCGCGGCGAACGCTCATCGCGCATTCGCGGACGCCGTGCTGGAGCGCTTCCGAAATCCTTTCGTTGATCATCAACTGGCATCGCTCACACTGAACGGCACGGCGAAAATTCAGGTGCGCCTCCTGCCCATCCTGCAGTCGTACACGGCGCGGTTCGACCAGTTGCCCGCGCTCTTGGTGTGTGCATTGGCGGGCCAACTCTGGCTGTACAGAGGTACCTCCGCAGAGGTGCTGGGAGACCATCCGGCCACGGTCGCCGCCGTGCAGAACGTGTGGGCGGAGGAGCGGCAGGTGGGGTTGGCCCGGACCGTGGAACGCCTGCTCGCCCTGACGTCGCTCTGGAAATGGGATCTGAACGAAGTTCCCGGCTTGGCAGCAGAGCTCACCCACCTGCTGCAGATGCTGCGGAACCACGGCGCGGTGCATACCGTGACCCGCGTGCTGGACCGCTGCGGTGTGCGCGTCGCCATCCGGACGGAGGGGACGAACCATGCTGAATGACGGTGTACCGGGCGCGCTGGCGGTATCTCCACGCCCTCTCCATATTTTCTCCACCCCTTCTCCACCTGTGGGCCATATACTTACAGACAATACCAGGGTTCTGCGATGTACGGTACCGGGATATATCGTGTATCATGTGTTTCGAAAGTAGAACGATTTCTATGGTGTCCAACGTCCGGTATGTTGGTCGTGAACCATGGCATTCGGCGATAGAGAGGGGGAAGCCGTTTGCGATTCACGCAAACCTATTTATTTCGGTGTGCCAACAATCCATACATACGGTATCCCAAGCCCTGGGACACGTACTTCACGCTGCCGATTTCGGTGCCGGTATCCGAGTGGCTGTGTCGAACTCGCCTGACGCCGAACGGGATTTCCGTCATTTCTCTGTTGATCGCCTGCGTCGCCGCAGTGTTTTTTTATCGGGGCGATTGGCTCTCGTTGGTGATTGGGGCACTGATCTTTCACGTCTCGTATATTTTAGACTGTGCCGACGGGTACAAGGCCCGCAAGATGAACATGGCGTCGCAGCTCGGTCATTGGTTGGACCACACGTTCGATGAAGTGAAGAAACCCATTCTGTTGATTGCGCTGCTGTTGGGTCAGGATGCGCTGGACGCCGGCGACTGGTGGGGATGGGCGGCTGCGCTGCTGTACATATTCTCACGGGTGTTGGTGAAAACGGACAGCACGGTCAAGCGCAATTTGGGACAAACGCGCACCGACCTCCAGCAGGCGGGGCAGTCTCAAATGCCGGTGAGTCCGCGGCAAAAGTGGTTGTTTGAGCATTTCGGCGTGGTGGTGCTGTTCACGTCCATTGAAGCGCAGGCCCTGGCGTTTGTGGTCGGGCCGCTGTTGAACGCGCCGCTGATGGGGATTGCGTTGGCGGCGACGCTGTCGATTCTGTGGTTTATTTATGTGGACGGGATCCGATTTTGGAAACGGACACTGCGCGACGCTGCGCGGTGACACCGCAGATATTCCAGGAGCACTCGGTGGCCCCGACTGGAGAAGCCGAGTGCTATTTTTGTAGATTCGGACATAGATTCGTGGAGAGGAGTGAGTCCATTCGGAGGTGGGAAAATGCGTTATGTGGTGCCTGTATTGTCGGCGCTGGTTGCGCTTGTCTGTGCCTGGCAGTCGTTCGAGCTGGCTTCGGTTGGCGTGACCAACCAAATCCCGCAGTTGGAAGGCGATGGCGGCGCGGGCATGGTGTTTTCAATCCTCTGCCTGCTGGCGGGTGCGGTGGCGTTGTGGAACGGTCGCGTCGCCGGAGGCGGATATCTGCTGGCGGGGATGGAAGGATTTTGGACCGGGTGGATGTACAGCGATATTGAAATGTTCTGTTTCGCATGGGTGGTGTTTGGCCTGGGTACCGCCGCGTGGTGGCTGAACCGGCGCCGGTCGCCGTTGCGCCGACGGTGGCGAACACCGCAACACTCCGGCGGTCGAGCCTAGCCCGGTCGGCGCGATGGAGGGAAGTCTCCGCTGCGCCGACGCCCGGACGATGGCACTGTGGCGAGAGCGTTCACAGTTCCTGCAGGAACGCCTCAATCTGCTCAGGCGTTTTGGTGTACTTGCTGTGCAGGTGCGCAACCTTTTCGCCGGCGCGGAACACCAGCAGACTGGGAACCCCTCGCACCTCATACTGCTCGGTCAGGTTCGGCACGTCCTCGCCGTTGATTTCATACCATCGCAGGTCGCTGTGCTTGGCGATGATGTCGTCAATGAACGTGTTCAGACGTTTGCAGTCCGGGCACCACGTGGTGAAGAATTTGACAACGGACAGTGAATCCGGACGAATGGCTTCCTGAAATTGCGCTTCGGACTGTAGGTGAATCACGGGTCTCATCCTCCTGTCTAGGCGCAGTATAGCACAATCGGCCGCGCCCCGTCTTGTCTGCGGCTGCACGGGTCAGCGCCGCAGTCGGGGGGCTCGTTCTGTTTTCCGATCGGATCGTATCACAATCGACGGTGGGATGGCGCGTCATCCTGTCCTGCTTCGTGCCCGGAGACCGGGCAGCATCATGCGTAAAATGTCAGTAAATATATGTGAACTCATTGCAGAAACCTATCCAGATCTCGTGTTTAACACGATCATCCGCCGTAAGGCAGCTACCGGTCGTCTTCCCATCTATGGTCTCGGAGAAGCGAATCCGGAAATAAACGAAGCGTTGAATCAGTATGAAGAACTGTTCGAGGAGATCATGCAGCGTGTCCGCTAAAACCAACCACAAGGATGCGATCCGACAACGGAATCTCGCGGCACGAGCGATGCCGGTCTTCATGGAACCACAGAATACTGAACAACCGATTCAAGAAACGACTGCTCTGAATTCTGTGCCGGAGACTATTCACCATACTGAACAGAATAATAAACATGATGTTGTTCATGCTCAGAATCCTGAACATGTTATAGAACAGACATCAGAACAGAGCGAAGGTCTTATGACTTTCGTTCGGGAATTGGCCGAGGACATCGGGAAGACACGTGTCGAAGACACGCACACTAGGAGCGTGTCCGAGTAATCTTTGAGTCAGTTTCCAGAAGGAAATTTCCGGATCAATGGCGAAACCTAACGGCAACAGCGTTGAGGAGGCTTCGCCATGCCACGAAAGAAGTACCGTGGTCACAACCACGACCAACTGCTCCTGCTGCCGCCGGACTTGAACGAGTGGTTGCCGGAAAACCATTTGGCACGGTTTATCAGCGATGTTGTAGACCGGCTGGATACCTATGCCATTACGGAACCGTACGAACGGGAATTGCGGGGGTACCCGCCGTATCATCCTGTGATGTTGCTGAAGGTCCTCATTTATGCCTACTGCAAGGGTGTGTTCTCATCCCGGAAAATCGCAGCTGCGTGTGAGGACCAGGTGGCTTTTCGGTGGTTGTCCGCCAATCAGTGCCCGGACTTTCGCACCATCAGCGACTTTCGGAAGCGGCATCTGCACGTGTTCAAGGAGTTGTTCCTTCAGGTACTCCAGATTGCCCAGAGCGCTGGCATGGTCAAGATGGGGCATGTGGCGTTGGATGGGACGAAGATTCGGGCGAATGCTTCCAAGCACAAGGCGATGAGCTATGGGCGGATGAAGCAGGAAGAGCAGCGCCTGCGTCAGGAGATTGCGGAGATGGTGCGGGAGGCAGAACGGACGGACCGACGGGAAGACAAGCTGTACGGCGACGCACGTGGCGATGAGTTACCGGAGGAGTTGGCCCGTCGACAGAGCCGGTTGGCGAAGATTCAGGAAGCCATGGCTGCGTTGGAAGCTGAAGAGAGAGCCAAGGCAGAAGCCGAGCAGGCGCAACCGGACGATGATGATGACGAGGGTCAGTCCGGCGGCGGGCAATGCCATGGACGGAAAGGGGTCGGTCAGCTGTGAAGGCGGTCCCCAAGGACAAAGCCCAGCGAAACTTTACGGACCCGGAATCTCGTATCATGCCGTCCAAGGATGGTTTTGTACAGGCGTACAACGTGCAATCCGTGGTGGACGAAAAGTGTCAAATCATCGTGGCAACTGAAGTGACCAATTCACCCAATGATGCTGGGGTACTCAGGACACTGGTGGAAATGGCGGAGCAGAACACGGGAAGGGTGCCAAAGAAACTGTCAGCTGACGCAGGCTACTATGCGCAGGACGATGTGGTGTGGCTGGAGGAGCGAGGGGTGATGCGTATATTGCGACCGGACGTCAAAAACACGGCGAGATCCCGGTATGTCCCAGGGGTCGGATTTCGAAGTCGTATACACCGAAGCAACGGATGGCACGGAAGCTGATGACCAAACGAGGCCGGGCGATATACGCCAAGCGGAAGGTCATCGTGGAGCCTGTGTACGGCCACATCAAGGCGTGCATGGGGTTTGTTCGCTTCTCCTTGCGTGGGCTGGCTAAGGTGCGAGGGGAATGGTCCTTGGTAGCGATGTGCCACAACCTCCTGAAGATATTCCGGTATGGA
>NZ_AUCA01000028.1 GCF_000429525.1 Alicyclobacillus contaminans DSM 17975
GGGTCATAGACCGCCATTATCCAGAGGGCGAAATTCACCTGGTGCTCGACAATTACAGCACTCATAAACACCAGGCAGTTCGCAAGTGGCTCACCAAACGCCCACGGTTTCATCTGCACTTTACCCCAACGAGCGCATCGTGGATGAATCAGATTGAGACCTGGTTCGGCATTTTACATCGCCAGGCCTTGGAACGAGGCATGTTTCGAAGTGTAAAGGCACTCACGGCCGCAATTCACACATTTCTCGATGCTTGGAATGAAAACGCTAAGCCATTCAAATGGGTGAAAAGGGCAGAAGAAATACTGGAAAAAGCAAACCCCAAAAATAAATAGTTATAAACGACTCAAGACACTAGGTTCCCATACATCACGTACACGTTGCGACGGTCATCGCCCGGCGACTGTGTACACAATGGCGCACCATTGTGGCAAATCAACGCAACGACCCCAAATAGATGTCCGTCACCTCTGCTCGGTGGTGACCCAACAGTTCACTCACGCGCGCCTTGGCCTCCTTGTCCGACAACCCGGCCTCGCGAAACTCCAAATATCGGTCCCGCGCATATCCATGACGCAGGCCGTGTGCCGTGACCGTGCTCCCAGGCGGGCGGTGATGACGTATGTAATCCTGCACCTCACGGATCGCTTCATGGGTTTTCACGCCGGGGACAACGAACAGCTTTTCGCCGGGTCGTGCGTGCCGGACAGCCCGGGCCAGCACATCGTGCGCTTCTCCCCGAAGCGGGACATGCCGAATCAATCCTCCCTTGCCCTTGACCTCCAGCACGTTCGTCACCAGAGCCTGGCGCGCGTGCGCGACGTCGATCCGGTGTGCCTCATGAATTCTCAACCCCAGGTCCCGTGCCAGAATGAGCACGCTCCGAATGCGATCCGGGGCATCGTCGATGATCCGCAACTCCTCTGCTTTCCACGTCCGGTCACGCCCGCGGAAATTCCGGCGACCGATGTTCATTCGGAGGTTGAATGTCCGTGCGTCCTCCAGAGGGCGCTTCAAGCCGACCTGATCGGCAATCCAGCGGATCGCCGAAAGCTCGGTTTTGATGTGCGCCGGTGTTCGCCCGTTCGCCTGCATGTACCGCACGTATGCCTCCACGTGCTTGTCCTGCAAATTTCGCAGATTTTTCAGTTGAAACTGTGCACCAAGAAACTTCGCCAACCGTTGCCCGGCTTCCCGGTACCGCTCGCGCGTGCGAATGCTCCCCTGGCGCGTGTGACGAAACACCGCCCGCACCTGGTCCATCAGTGTCCTCTCCGTGCTCCCCATGATGAGGTTCCTCCAAAACGACCGTTACCATCGTCACTATCGTCACCACCCGCGAATTCCCCGCCTTGTGCCGTGACGGTCGATGACGATGGTGACGATAGCTTTCGTGCCTTTCGAACGTGCCAAGCCCCCGTCTCCGGTAGGTGGTTTCCGCCGAATTTCCGTCCGATCCGTTCGCCAACCGCTTGATTTCACGCCACTTTTCGGCTCCCGTCCGCCTCTGTCTCTGCCCGCCTCCGGCGCAGAGACAGAGGCGGACGCCCCAGCCTTCGCCATCTCTCGTGCCTGTGGTTAGCATGCATGCCACATTCCCGCTTCGCGGGTGTTTATCACGACGCCATTTGCCAATGCCGTCGTGATAAACCGTGGCCGCCCACGTACCCTGACGGGTGCTTGCCTCCGGCAAGCGGTGGGCGTCGTGCGCCGGGCTATGCCCTGGCGCCCATCACCGGCGACACCTGTCGCCGAACCGCCTGCTCTTCTCTTCACCTCCCTTCAAATGTGTGCCGTACGCCATGCCGTACGGCTCAAGTGCACCCCATTCCGGCCGTGTACGATTGGCCTCCACGACCGGAGATGTGAATGGTGCACCACGCCGGACACGCCATGCACCCATTGGCCAGAGTGCCTGCCGGCGTGTCTGCGCGTGGTCGGACCACCGGAATCGTGACCTTCCGGCGGACCTGCGCCCCCTTCAGACCGAGTCGTGATAGTCCGTTTCTCGGCCAAGTGAACTGGGGCGCCGACGCTTCCCCATGGCTTCCCCGAAAAGAAGCCATGCAAAAAGCACACGATGGGATCTGGTTGGATGTCCACAATCCCATCATGCGCTTATACATAGTGCCCGGCCACCGAACAGACTTCACATTCTTTGCATTCCACTCTGCGTGCCGTTAAGGGGTATCCCCTCGGTGCGACTCTGCTGTGGCCTTGAGGTACATATTGCGATTGATGTGAACCGCGATCGCGCTCGTCTCCGGCACACCCGGTATCGCATACAGCGCAAAATGCTCGTACCGCCCGATTTCCGCTCCTACATGGGATACGTTCTCGGATGTGAGAACATACGTTCTGTTCCCCCACGCCACGGCATGGGGAATCATGATGTTGCCCGTTCCCATGTCGTTCGCCGGCAGGTTTCCCGCTGAACCAGGCGAGGGGTTTCCCGACAAACTGGTTGCATCCGCATTCGCAGGGGTCCCTACAGGCAAAGGTGGTTGCGAAGATGCACCGGCCCCCTTCTGGCCAGTCCGGTTCGAGCTCCCCAAACCTTGCGCCGGTGATTCAGCATGCATCATGTTGTCCGTCTGCTTGCCGGACGGACCTGGTAGGTGCCCAGTCGCACTGTTCCACAGGTACACACCCGTCGCAATCATCAACACCGCCACCGCACCGATGCTCCCGCCCATCCACACCGGTTTTCTCGTCCCCGCGCGAATTGCCGGACGTGACGAAACCTCCGCCCGCACGATGGCATCACGCACGCGATCGCGAACGTGAGCGGGCATCTGTACTTCTCGCAAAGGTCTTAACCTTTCCTGTATGTGCTTTACGTCCATCCGGATTCCCTTCCTTCCCGCGGGTTGGGACGTCGTTCATCTGCCTCCACGAAGTCCTTCCGAAGTTTTTTGATGGCCCGGTGCAGGGTCACACGAACCCTGACCTCCGACCAGCCGAGAAGTTCCGCGACTTCCCGCACCGGACGGTCCTGAATCACACGTAAGATGACGACCTCCCTGTACGAAACTGGAAGATTCTGCAAAATGCTTTCCAGCTCGATTCGGTCCAACGAACGGTCGTCGCACGGTTGATCCGCCACGTGATCGAGCAGGACCTCTGCTTGGTTCCCCGCGCGTCTTTTCTTGCGGATCATATCCCGCGCGTAATGCCTGGCGATGGCCCACAGCCAGGTCCGAGGACTGCTCCGGTGTTCGAACTGGGGCCACGCTTGCAAAGCGCGCAAAAAGATCTCCTGCACCGCATCCTCCGCCAAGCCCCGGTCGCCGAGTGTGTACAGCACGTATTGGTAAATCTCGTTTCCGTATTGCTCCAACAGTTCCTGAATGGCACGCTTCGCCTCATGCTGAATGTCGGCCAACGGCATCCCTCACTTTGCACATAGATCGTCGTATCCGGCCGACCACGTGTTACACCGGCACATGAAAATGGATTCCTTGAGGTTGGTCATGCGCCATTGGCCCATCCACACTACGAAACCTAGTCAGTCGTCGTGTAACCATCCGGTCACCGTTGACGACTATGTTGACGAATGAACCGATGGAAGAGGTGTCGCCACGATGTCAAGAGCGGTTCTTACGGCTTTATTCGTTGCACTGGGATTGAGTATCGGGGCTGGAAAGGTGTTGATCGGCGAGTTCCACCTGAAAGACGCCATCGCAATCCGTGAAAGTATACCCAAACCCACCGCAGGAGCCATGGTGTTCGCAAAGAGCACGATGGTTCGGGATGCACAACCTTCTCAAGCCAAGTCGAAACCGGATTCGTCATCCATCGAAGGGTTGCCCACCATCCATGAGGTTCAGCGCGCGCTTTTCATTCCACCCGCACCAACCTCAGGAATTGTCGTCACGGTACTGCACACGTACCTGGTTCCCGACAACGTGGTTGAGAAACTCCTGAACGACCTGAACCACAACGAAGGCGTGCAGAATATACAGGACGCGGGACGAACGTACGCCGGACCCCCGGGTCTTGAATTGCAACGGACAAGCGGGAAGAATGTCGACGTCGTACTCGACCAAACGTCGCGCAACACGGTGGTGATCATGGACCCGGATGACCCAGGAAAAGCCCTACGTGTTGTAAGTCCTGAGGTGTACAACTGGTTGTCCGGCGGATGGAGAAACGACATCCCACAAGCTGGCCATGGGATGCTATGACGTTGTATCCCTTTTCAACGACGAGCGGGGTAACATCCTAAGACAACTGCACACACCGGCACGTCGCAAGGCCGGTGCGTGGCGGGCCCTTGGAAAAACTCATCAAACGCGGTTGAATCCTTGTACCCGCTTTGCAGAAAGATTCTTCAATGCATGTAGAAACGCTCGTCACACTTTGGCGATATATTTGAGCCGGTCCCGCTTGAACTGAATTTGGGTCCGTTGGAAAATTCCTTGGAAGAAAAGCCGGTTTAACATCGGCTCCAAACGGCATAGAATGTGGTCACGGAGGTGGTCACTATGAAAATGGTCAGCATCCGCGAATTCCGTGATCATTCCACAGATTACTTCCGGTCGAAGGAACCGCTTCTCGTCATGCGGGGTTCAAAACCGGCGGGTGTGTATCTTCCATGGGACGAAGCATTGCTTCCCTCAGATGATTTGAAACGAATTTTGTACGACCATCTGACCAAAGAACTGCAAAAGGAGATGGCGGATAAGGGTATTTCAGAAGAGGAGGTCATGGCCGACCTTGAAGCCCATCGAAAAGGTCGTCATTGACGCCAATGTCCTCCTCTCCATCGTGATGGGTGAACCCTTTTGTTGCCGTTCTAATTCATTTCGTTTAGAATAAATTAAACGTTGTATAAGGAGCCACACAGATGGACGATACCCTCAACATGGCCCGGCAACGACTCATGGAAGCCTTGGGACGGCAAAGCGCCTTTTGGGGTGTCGGTAAGATCACCGGTGAGATCTACGCCACGCTGTATCTTTCCGAACACCCACTGAGTCTGACCGAATTGGCCGATGCCCTCGGGGTCACGAAGGGAAACGTGAGCGTCGCCATCCGAACACTTGAGCAGCTCGGGATGGTCCGGCGTCTGCAACGCCCCGGGGACCGGCGCGTCTACTTCGAAGCGGAACCGGATTTCTGGCTCATCGCCCAGCGCGTTCTGGCCCGTCGCCAAAAGCCGGAGTTTGACGAGTCATTCCGCATGTTGGACGAGAGTATCCAAATCGCCGAGTCGGCCCATCCGGCACCGGAGCGGGACTTCATGCTGAAACGCATCAAGGCTTTGCAGGACTTCTACAACGAACTGGACCAGGTGGTGGCCTTGTTGTTGTCCGTGCATCCGAAGCGCATGTCCTGGCTTATCCGGTTGGCCGCTCGAATGTCGTCTCGCCGTGAAGCGGAGACCAAATACGACGTACATACACCTTAGTCATGGCTGATGTGATGTGAGAAACAGAAGTGGTCGAACTCACCACTTTCACATTTCGATGTTGTTTGCTCACGGTGGCTCACGAATCTGTTTTTCGATGACGGGAGTGAGTCGTCATGTTGGCTATCCTTTGGCTGTCGACAGGCGCTGTCCTCATTCTCACGATGCTTGCGGCCTTTGCCATTCCTTCATGGCCTCTGTTGGCGGTCTTTCTTCTCGCCTGCGGGGCAACCATCGGTTACCGGTTTACTCGAAGACAGGCCGTGCCCATGACAGCACTTGCGGGAACCCTGTGCCTTTGTGCCTACGATGTCGTGAGACTTATCGAAGTCGTGAATGTGGCCCACTGACTGGAACACAAGAGCCACAATCGACACTTCAGGCCAGTTTCACGCGAAAACGTTCTAAATACGTCACACAAAAAATTTGACGGAGGCACGTGCACCAGCACGCCCTCCGTTCATCACGTCCTTGTCTTCACAACATCCAGTGGGTTTACGCTCACATTCCATTTTCCACACACTGAAGTGTCGAACAAACACCACCGGCAAACCCGGCAGACACTCAATCACTCCACACGTGTTTTGTTCTCCACTCGCCCGCTTGGGGCTACTTACATGACGGCCTCCCGGACAAGCCGTCGCACACTCACAGCCCCCCCGTGAGGGGCCGTGCTGCCATGTATGAGATCATGGCAGTGAAAACACACCTGTTTCTTCTCGTCACCGCAGTAACGTGCCGGACAACGGTTGCGCACCCCGCCCCGGCACCTTCATCATACCACGCCTATCATGACCAGTCCAGAAGATTGGGCCAAGTCGATAACCAATTTTGCTTTCCCAGTGTTTTGCGATCCCTACCGGCGATCTCGTTGATAAAAGACTGCTTCACGGTTGTCGAAAACGTTCGCAGAAATGATCGACGGGGCCACTCACGGCCCCGCCAAGTCAGATATACCCGCGTGCGCGGATGCTTACGAACCGCCCGTCGCCAATCACCAGGTGATCCAACAGGTCTATCCCCATAATCTTGCATGCCTCGTGAACCCGGCGGGTCACCGCGATGTCCTCAGGACTTGGTTCTGGATCGCCCGACGGATGGTTGTGCGCGAGCAAAATGGCACTGGAATTCCCGAGTATGGCCGGCTTGATGATCTCGCGCGGATGGACGATGCTTGAGTCCAAACTGCCGATGCTGACCGTGTTGATTCCGGTCACGACGTGCTTTGTATTCAATAAGAGTACGACCACATGTTCCCGGTCAATCCCATCTAGACTCTCACGCAAGATATCGTACGCATCTTCCGCGCTTCGAATTTGCTTAACTTCTGACGCCATACTCCCCTCGCGCACCAACGCGATCCTCACCTTGGGTATTCTGTACCCCATGTTGAAACCTCCCGGACCGGCCGTGTGCCTCCATGGGCAGGCTCCCGCCCAAGGCAGGCGACCGGTCCCAGGAGGCACGGGGTACAGCCGGATCGGCACAAAACCGGCCGAAGCCGTACCTCCAACACGGACCGTCGATGTTGGATTTATAAAATGCAGGAATCGCACAGGCCCAACTCAATCACCAACATGTGTTGCAACAAACACTGTCTCGCCCACCGTGCCGGGTTCGCGTCCGCACTACATCCTTGCGATGTAGAAACTCCGGCGCATCAAGCGGAACCTCGCATTCGGAAAGATGATGTACCAGTCGTCCCCCATCTCGATCCGCCCATGCACGTATTGGGCACCGACCATGATGTCCACCCCGTCGCCACAGTGCAGGTCTCGTTCGTACTCCCCTGCATCGGAATGAAACTGCCACCGTTCAATGGCCTCGTTAAATCGCAAAACGCCACGCTTCACCAGCCTCTCGCCCTCCCCTCTAGTGTGCTGTCGCGCGTTGCGCGACGCGGGTACACCGCACTTCCGCCCGCGTCACGGCACCGGAAGTCCTCTGGTGTACGGCACGACGACTCCGTTCATCGTTCCAGAACGACGAACGCGATAGGCATGCCAGTCGGTGAGCGTTGTTCACCTCATGGTTCCATTGTCCGAGCCCCTGATGGATGGCACCACAGGATAGAAACGTCATTTTCGCGTCGGCCTGATAACCACGTTTCGATTGACCTGCTCATTATGAATGGTCAGGTCACTTGATTTTCCTTGATAAATCGCGCATTTTTTGTTCATGGGAGTCGTTTGAGTGTCAAACTGTGTTATATTCCTGGGCAGAGATCTCGAAAGGAGGATGTGGCCGTGGCCCGAGGTGAAGGGCAAATCATCCCGCGGGGTACGGCACGGGATGGACGGACACCTGCATGGCAGGTTCGCGTGTTTCTCGGCAGAGATGCGAACGGCAAAAAACGCTACGTGTATCGAACCGTACACGGCTCAGAGCGTGAGGCTAGAAAGGTCTTGCGTGAATTGCTCGCGGAACGGGACAAGGGAACCCTCGTCCAAGAGAGCAAGGATACCGTGGCGACGTATCTCATGCGTTGGTTGGAAACGCACAAGGCGGCCGTGAAGGAACGAACCTTCAACAACGATTCGGATATGCTGAAGCGTTACATTATCCCTTCGTTGGGGCCCATCCGCCTGACCAAATTGCGCCCTCTGGACATTCAGGAGACGTATGCAGAACTGCAACAAACGAGGGGACTCAGCGGAAGCACAATCCGGCGCGCGCATGCGGTCTTCCACAACGCTTTGCGCCAAGCGGTGAAATGGCAACTCATTCGGCAGAACCCGGCGGAGCTCGTCGACCTCCCGAAGGCCGAGACGACAGAAATGAAGGCCCTCAAACCGGAAGAAGCGGAACGGTTTCTTGAAGCGTGTGCCAGCGACCGCTATGGAACCCTGTTCATGTTCCTGTTGACCACCGGTGTCCGCCCGAGCGAAGCCTACGGACTGCTCTGGGATGAGGTGGACCTGGCCAACGGAACCATCTACATCCGGCGGGTGTTGACGCGCCCCAGAAGCGGAGGGTGGAAGTTCGAAAGCCCGAAAACCAAGAGCGGAATCCGGTCGGTCGTCATGCCGAAGGAAACCGTGGAGGCATTGCACGAGTGGAAGCGAGAACAAAATGCCATCATCCTCGCCTCGGGGGGCAACTACCACAACCATGGCCTGGTGTTTGCGGCTGAAAACGGCGAGCCCCTGCAAGAGCGCAACATCATTCAGCGCCACTTCAAACCGGTTCTGAGGGCCGCCGGACTCGACGAGAACATCCGTCTGTACGATCTGCGTCACTCCTATGCGACGTTAGCCCTCATGGCGGGCGTCCCTGTGAAGGTCGTCTCCTCGAACCTTGGACACGCAGACATCAGCCTGACGCTGAAGGTGTATAGCCACGTGTTCGCCGAGATGAAAGAAGAAGCTGCTCTGAAACTGAACGATTTCCTGTTCAGCAAGTCGTCGTACAAGAAGCGGGTGCGGTGATTGACTCGACGATTCCCCTCTCAAAAAGACTTATTTAATCCCAAGGGTGTCAAACGAGGCTCCAAAACCTTCGGAGCCTCGCTGTCTCACTCGATTAGATATAGGGTTATCTCCCAACTTTCAAAGAACGCAGGCCTATAGGATAATCCGGCCACGAAAGAAACACAGCCTACACTTACACCACTGAATTAAAAATCCTTTGATACCCCCGTCAAACCACGAACTCTCTGCTCTTTCGGGTCCACTGTGACGGTATTCTTCATTATGTTAGCCAAGCATCCAGGTACACTAGTGGTTTGCCCCATACACGACGGAGCTGAAGTACGTGTTCTTTTCACATAAACAAAATGTGCCTCAGTTGGGAACAACTTATAATTGTTCATGTCGCCACCCCTCATACGTTGTATTATCCTGTATTCCTGTAACCGTGATTCCATTCTGACTGACTGGAATCGCGATTAACTGCCCCTCCTTCACAAAAGCGTTGCTCCCACCTTCAACACTTTCCAGTAATGCCCTCTTGAATGAGTATGAATAAGGATTAGGCGCTGTTGAGGTAGCCAGTTGCTGTGGATCATACGGTTCGTTCAATTGGAGTTCCTGCTTAATATCCGTGAAGATGGCCTTTATTATACCGTACAATTCGTCATCTGGCTTTTCGATGTTTAGCCCAAGATCATTTTTCGCTTCCGTTCGGCTTATTGTATAATCATGACTCCCTGAATCACTGACCAAAAATGCAACAATTCGTTCGACAGTATCGCTATCCGATACCTGATACTTGAGCATTCGGCGTGCGAGCATCCTAATTTGGGAGGTAGCTCGAAACACGTTACCTAGAATCAAAGGATGAACAGAATCACATAACTTCAACAGCACTTGCGTAAAATCTGAACCATCGGATATTTTCATTTCCTCACGGGCTAATTCGATAAATCCTCGAACATCTTCTACACTTACAGGATATGTTATCCCGGCTTGACCGGGGATAGCAGGAGCCAGGGGATGATTCGTAATACTCGGATCAATAGGCCCTAGTGTCGCCTGCTTTGTCATTATGATCCTGTTTGCGCCTAGACACATCAATGTACCTGCACTGTGGGCACGCGATGGCACGATGACCTCAAGTTCATCGCAGAACTGGCGGATTAGACTGATGATACTCCAAGCGGCTGTAATGCTTCCTCCTCGTGTATAAAGAAATAATGAGATTTTGTCAGCTCTTTGGATAACGTCCAGGTGATCAACCATGTAGTCCAAAAATTCAGGGGAAATTTGGGTTTCCAATCCGCGTCGATCTCCAGTAACCATGACAATTAGACGAGACTCTCTAAGATGTTCAAGCTTTCGGTATAAGGCAATTCTATCCCTGTACATTGTCGTCTCATTTCGCCCCCAAAATCTCAACTGGTAACTTTTATTCTGCGTGAAAGCAAAACCTCCTTCCGATTTTATTATTAATAATAGTGTGAACACTCTATCCTGTCGGTGTTTCAACCTTCAAGCGCTTAAAACTGCTCAGATGCACCCTTTAACCCTCGCCTTTAAAACCCTTTGTCGAAGGGTATTTCAACGGCATAATCACGGTGAAGCCTGGCGGCGGAAAGATACACTCACGTCAGCCGAACACCGTCCCTCCCTGCTAAATTGCGCGGTGCGCTTGACGAAAACTCAAATCATGTTGACACCCATTTGACACCCAAAACGCCGAGCGAGGCTCCGACTGCTTCGGAGCCTCGCTCATTTTCCGCGCCGTTATGCGGTTTTTTTGGAGCCACCTCCCGGATTCGAACCGGGGACCTGCTCATTACGAGTGAGCCGCTCTACCCCTGAGCCAAGGTGGCAATTGGTAGCGGCGAGTGGACTCGAACCACCGACACCACGGGTATGAACCGTGTGCTCTGACCAGCTGAGCTACGCCGCCACTACTTTGGCGGAGAGAGAGGGATTCGAACCCTCGAGACGGGTTTAAACCGCCTACACGATTTCCAATCGTGCTCCTTCGACCAACTCGGACATCTCTCCACGGTACACTGGGGTATGTTCTCCAGCGACAATCGATATGGTAACACAGAACCCCGGTTTCGGGCAAGCCCGGTCGTCCAAAATTACCGAAACAAGGCGCACCCTATTTTCTCCAGCGTCCAATCGTGGTGAAACCAGCCATTAGGCTGCCTTGGGATAGCCTCCCGGCCGTACCGGCCAGCCGAACCGCGGGGCGGCGATGACACGTCATCTCCGCCCCGCGCGCATCCCTGCCCTCAGGACTCCGCCACAGGGACCTCCTGTTCAAGAAACGCCTCGTGAAGTTGACGCACTGCAGCATCCAATTGTACGGCAGGAATAATACACGAGACTTTGATTTCTGATGTGCTGACCATTTTTACCGGGATGTCCCCATCCGCGAGCACCTGGAACATCTTCGCGGCCACCCCGGGATTGCTGATCATACCCGCGCCCACAATGGACACCTTCGCAAGCCCTGATTCCGATACCAAATCCGTGTAACCCAGGTGGTCCTGCAAACCACGAACAATGCGCAGCGCTTTGTCGACATCGTCGTCTTTCACCGTGAACGACACGTCCACCTCGGCTTCCTGCACCACGCTTTGGACAATCACATCCACGTTGACGTTGTTGTCTGCCAGCGTGCCGAACACGGAAGCCAATCCGTGCCTTCCCACCGCCACACCAATCAACGCGATGCGGGATACCTCGCGCTCAAACGCGATGCCTGTGACGATGTGCCGTTGTTCAAATCCCTGTGCTGTCTCCGTCACCCAAGTCCCTTCTTCCTCCGTAAAACTTGACCGCACCACCAGTGGAACCTGAAACTGTTTCGCATTTTCAACCGCCCGCGGATGGAGCACCTGAGCGCCCAGGTTCGCCAATTCCAGCATTTCGTCATACGATACATGCTCCAGCTTCTTTGCGGTCTTCACCACGCGCGGGTCGGTGGTGAACACGCCCGTCACGTCCGTATAAATCTCACAGACATCCGCCTTCAACGCAGCCGCGACCGCGACCGCTGATGTATCCGATCCGCCCCGCCCCAAGGTGGTCACGGCATTCGCCGCAATGCCCTGAAACCCGGTGATCACCGGGACAATGCCAGCCCGAAGCGCGGCTTCCAACGCCTCCGTATCAATGTGTTCAATGCGAGCCGCTCCGTGCACGGGTTCGGTGGCAATCCCCGCCTGCCAACCGGTGAACGACTGCGCTCGAACACCGCGCATGTCGAGCGCCATGGCAACCAATGCGGCCGACACCTGCTCTCCCGTGGCCAGCAGCGCATCCATCTCTCGCCCTTCCGGATGAGGCGTCACTTCCTTCGCCAATGCAACCAATTCATCGGTGGTATGTCCCATGGCGGATACCACCACCGCCACTTCGTGGCCCTCTCGCCGCGCAGCGGCAATCCGATCCGCGACCGCTTGAATGCGTTCGACAGACCCGACCGAGGTTCCGCCATACTTTTGAACCATCCGCACTGCTGCCCACTCCCAGACGTTTTCTATCATGATAAAGCACCGTGCAGTGTACGTAAAGCGGGCCTCTCGGCCCGCTTTCTCCTATTGGCGGCGCGACGCTTATTCCGTTGCAATGGATTGATCTGTCAACTCTTTGCCGGGACGAATCATCACGAAGTATTCGGCCGGCCGCTCTAATAGGGGAGCCAGTTGCTTGGCAGCTTCCCGCTGGCCGGACTTTCGCAACTCCTTCTGGTACGCGGACAGCAGCCCCACCACATCCGCTTCCCCTTCCGCATCCAGCGGCAGGATGACCACTTTGGCCCCTTTCGCAATTCGCCGCCGCAGGGCATCCTCGTCGAATCCCCACTCGGGTCGCAGCCGCACATACACGGAACCGCCGGTCATGCCGGAACAGATCCACGGTCCGGGATCGCCGAGCACCACTGCCCGTCCGGCCGTCATGTACTCAAACGCAAATCCGGCGATGTTTGCACGCGATCCAATGAATCCGAGTTCGTCGCGCACGGGGCCGTTCAATTCACCGCCAATCACGATGTCCGCCCCCGACAGTCGAATGCCGGCGCGGGCGTCGGCGTTGCCCTGGACAATGAACAGGCCGTGCTGTGCACCGTAGGCCAAGCCCTTGCCCACGGACCCGCCAACCCATCGACCATCCGGTGTACGCCGCTTCAGCACCACCGTGCGTCCGCCGTATGCGCCTTTTCCGACGCCGTCCTGCGCACCGCCGTACACCACCTGGTGTACGCCCGTCACCTGGTACGCGGCGAACCCGTTGCCGACCGGATAGGCATGAACCAATTCAAACGCCCGATCCGCATTCTTGCGGACCCGAACCCGCTCTCCGCTCTCCCGCGTACCCACAACGCGCGGTACCGCCTGAATCCGCGGAACTCCCACGGCTCCCGAGGCAACGAGCCGCGAGGCATCGGATTTGCCCACCGGCGAATACACCGGCGGTGCCGCATGCTCTGTGCCCGCCGCCACCGCCATGGGTGACGCAACCAACTGTTCTCCTTCGTCCGTCTCCCACAGGCGATAGCGAATGCGGGTGCCGAGGCCGGTCCAATCCTTTCGAGTCGTCAGCCAGGAAACATCCACCTGGTTCAATTTCGCGAACGGCTCCAGCAAATCCGCGCGTCCCACCAGGTCCTGCGTCCGCGCCGCGCCCAGCTGCGCGGTCAATTGCCGCACGTGTTCGCCGATGGCGGTAAACCAGCGCACCAGCCGCTCGACCGCCAAATCGAATTCCTGCGGGACGAACTGTTTCAATCCCTTTTCCCGCGCTTCCTCCACACCGGTCATCTGTGTCGCAATGCCCACGTGGCACGTGTCCTTGTGGCAGGCCCGGCAGGACGTGCAGCCGATGGCCACCATCGCCATCGTGCCAAATCCCACGCGGTTCGCGCCCAGCAGAATCGCCTTCATCACGTCGATTCCGGACTTCATGCCGCCGTCGACCCAAATTTCCGCAACATCGCGCAACCCCGCTTCGCACAGCGCGTCATGCACCAGTTTCACGCCAAGGTCCGAGGGCAGTCCCACGTGGCGGATGGCGTGCGCCCGTGCGGCACCGGTCCCTCCATCAAATCCGCTCAACTCCACAATGTCCGCGCCCGCTTTCACAATGCCCACGGCAATGGTGCCAATGTTCGGTACCACCGGAACCTTCACCGCGATTTTGGCCAGCGGGTTGATGGCGCGCAGTTCGTAAATCACCTGCGCCAAGTCCTCGATGGAGTAGATGTCATGGTTGTTGGACGGCGAGATGAGGTCAATACCCGGCGATGCGTTGCGGGCGTTGGCCACCTGCACCGTCACCTTCGATCCGGGCAAATGCCCCCCCTCTCCCGGCTTGGCGCCTTGGCCAATCTTAATCTCAAGCACATAGGCTCCGTTGCACAGTTCGGCGTTGACCCCAAACCGTCCGGACGCCACCTGGCGGCCGCGGTTTTTTGGATAGGCGTTCAACAGATCCTTGATTTCTCCGCCTTCGCCGTTCATTGCGACAATGTTCATCCGATACGCAGCCTCAGCATACGCCCGGTACGCTGTCTCGCCTTGCGATCCGAACGACATTGAGCTGATGACCAGGGGATACGCGTGGCCGTCAATGGTTGTATCCACCGACGCCACATCGTCCGCGCTCACCAACTCCGCCTCGCTGCCCGTCTTGAAGCGCAGCAGATGACGAAGGCTCACCGGATTCTCCGTTTCAATTTCCTGCAGCTTCTCCACATAGCTGGCGTACGGCAGCGTCCCTTCGGCCACCTGCCCCGCCGAGCGCCAGATGCGCGGATACATTTGGAACGAACGGGCGCGCCCCAGTTGACGTTCCTCCGCCACGTCGTACAGTCGCTGCCGTTCGGCCGCGTCCGCTTCCATCTCCGCGAAGCCGTACCCGATTTCGCCCGTCGCACAAAAATTCGGAATCCCCAGGATTTCCGCCACCGGCTCCGCCAGTCCGATGGCGCTGAACAATCGTTCATATCCGCGTAATTCGTGAATGCCAAGGGTGGAGAGCACCTTCTCAATGCCTTTGCACAGCGCCGTGTACACGTTCTCCACACCATGCACCCCGCCCTTGTCGGCGGCCGCTTCCCACATCAGATACGGATTGACGGCATCCGCACCCAATCCGAGCGCGACCATGATGTCATGCAAATTCCGCAAGCCGCCGCTGCGCAGAATCAAGCTGGTCCGGCGGCGCAGGTGTTCTCCACCCCGGCTCGACGCAGGCCGCAGCAAGCCTTTGTGGACGGAGGCCAATGCCAGGAACGGATCGATGGAACGACCGCGAATGAACTGAAGTCGGTCGTCCAACACCACGACGTTCGCGCCCGCCTGGACTGCTTGCACAACATCGCGGCGGAGGCGTTCCAAGCACTGCGCGATGGTCTCGCCCTCCTTGCGGTGGATAAGTACTTCCACGGTGCCGTAGGGACCGTCCCGCAGCGCCGCCAGTGCATCTTCATAACACACGGTGCCAAACCGATGCGCCACGGCCTGAATGTCCTGGCGTTCCACATCCACCCCCGGTAGATGGGCTTCAATCAACAGCGGAGATGGCAGCTCAATGCGATGGCCCCGCTGCGCCGCGTCTTCCACCGACGGCCGCTTCCCCAGCAGCACCCGGGTGCTGAAGTGCTCGATTTCACGTTCCCGGTCGATGGCCGGGTTGGTGACCACCGCCACGGTTTCCTGGATAAAGTCGGAGAGGGAACGCACGCCATTGGTCAGCGCGGCCAACGGCTCATCGTGGCCGAGCGATTTAATGGGTTCCGCTGCCGTCTGCAGGTGCGCGTCCAACAGTTTCACATCATTCTCCTGCCATCCAAACGCCGTGGCGCGGATCTTCCACGGTTTGCTGTCGTGGTAAGACGGCGCGGTCTCCGTCAACGGGTACGGACCCGGAGACCGTATGGACTTCCGCTGATCCCGGAAATCGTACCGTTGCCGCATGCGATCATAGACCAACTGCTGCAGTTCGTGATACGAATGGATGAACGTTCTTCCCGACTCGTCCCAGGTGATGCCAATTTTTTCACCCGGAGAGATGGGCTTCGGGTCTCGCACCCACTCGTCGGCGGGAATCACACCCTGCTCGGAACTGAACATGTGATAGTCCACCGTCTCCACCCACCACATGGGGCGCAAACCCAGGGCGTCCACGGAAAACACGGCCTCGTTGCCCGAGCGCAGAATCACGCCCGCCGGGCCCTGTGCGAATGGTCCCCACAGTGCCCGCATATGCATGTACATGTCGGCCAGGTCTGTCGGCATCTGCTTGATCTCATGGATGATGGGCGGGAAGAACAGCTCCGCCGTTTCATACAAACTCCAGCCAAACCGATGCGTGAAATGCTCCACGGCACCGGCGACCATTTGCGAGTCGCTGCCGCCCGCATCCAATTCAATGCCGAGCATGCCGGCTTCCTCGTAGAAGCGGGCGATGGTATTGATTTCACCGTTGTGCCCGAGCGTCCGGAACGGCTGCACACGGGCAAACGCAGTTTTCGTATTGGTGGAATAACGCGTATGCGCCAGCGCGAACGACGACAGGTAATCGGCCTCACGCAAGTCATCAAAGTATTGAAACAGCGTCTCGCCGTCGCCCACGACCTTGTACACAACCGTGGTCCGATCCAGTGAGGCCACGTGAATCCCCGTCACCGCTTCCAAAGCGGTGGTCAACGCCAACAGACGATACGGGTGATGATCCTCGGTGAGTCCGGCGAGTTGCACGAAGTACGGATTCTCCTCTCGCGCCAGGGGACCGAGCGCCACCGGATGGACGGCCTGTTCGCGAACACACAGCACGTCCACCGCATGCTGATCCAGAATGGACCGAACGTGTTGCAGCAACTGTTCTGACCGGTCCTGTTGCAGGAACAGGTGGGCAACGAAGAAGTTCGGATGCATCACCGCGCGCGGGTTGGCTCCCGCCGCCTGCAACCACCGGCGCCACAGGCCGCGCGGCACGTCCAGCATCAGACCACAACCATCCCCTTCTCCCGCAACAAAACCCGCGCGATGTTTCAAAGCCACCAGGGCCTGGATGCCCAAATCCACCGTATTGCGCGTGGGTTCACCTGTCTTCGACACGCACGCAAAAATTCCGCAGGCGTCGTGTTCCCGTGAGATGGTTCGCGTAATCGCATTGAGATCCACCTGATCACTTCCTTTCCAGCACCGGTATTTTGGTAAAAAACATTGAATAGAAACTCTATTCAGGAACATGAATAATTATTCCTGAGGAATAGAGGTAGAAATCATCAATCAATTGTTGTGAAATTTCGACATCTGCTGCCGTCGAGTCATTGAACGGCGCCAGAGACGCCTGCCGTTCCTGAACCAGGTTGTTATCAGACATGCCGGCAAGGGAAACGGAAACGAAAGAAGTTGTGAAGATCACAAGGAAAAGAGGAGACGCTATTTCTGATATATTATACACACTCAATAATAAATGTGCAATCCATTCCAATGGATCGGCGCGGCACAACCTCCGCATTTGTCCGTGGCGCCGGTCATTTGTCCCGTCATTGTATAGAACATCTTCAGGAGGAGGGAATGCAAATGTACGGTGTATTTGGCGGTTACACGCGCTGGGCGGTGGTGTTCCTCATCATCTTCGTGCTGTTCTTCCTCTTCGTCCCCGCTTACGGCGTCGGTGTGGGCGTTGCGGCGCCCGCCACAAGCGGCGTTGCCGTGGCCGACTGGGGCACAAGCACGGGATACAACATGATGGGTGGATACAATATGATGGGCTACGAAAGCCCGAGCAGTCCGTAACCCCGTGCAATCGAACAGCAGGCGAACCCACTAGGGTTCGCCTGCTGTGTTTCCACAGTGCCGTTGCACAACGTGCTGAAGATTCTGTACGATGGGTTCAGGAGGAATGTGCCATGTTTCAGAATCCGAGCCCTGAACAACTGGCCGCCCTGCTCAAGAGTGCGCACACCATCGCAGTTGTCGGCCTCTCTGACAATCCATCCCGCGAGAGTTATGGAGTGGCTGCACGGATGCAGCAACGCGGCTACCGCATCATCCCTGTCAATCCGAACGTCACCGAAGTGCTGGGAGAGCGGGCGTACCCCGATCTGGAGAGTTTGCCCCCCAACGTCCAGGTGGATATTGTCAACGTGTTCCGTCGCAGCGATGCGTTGATGGAGGTCGTGGCATCCGCGGTCCGTCTGGGCGCCCCGGTGATCTGGGCGCAGCAGGGTGTCTACGATGAGGAGGCGGCAAAACTCGCCCACCACCATGGAAAAGTGATGGTGATGGATTGTTGTATCGCCGTGGCGCACAGTCTATACGTTCGCACCTGAAGCTCTCAACGCGCTTCCCCGCCACCCCCGGTTCAGCGGAGTACCGAGAAAAAATTTGATGGAATGAATGCCTCCGTTTTCACGCACACTAATCCCAATCCCAGGAGGAGGTGTGCGTTTCGCATGCGCAGTTCTCTCATGGTACTCGGCAGCATGGTCGCCTTTGCCTTGTCTTTTGGCGCACAGCCGGCGGCACACGCCAAGACAGCCACCCCCGTGGTCGAAGTGACGCTGGACGACCACGGCATGACGCCTTCCGTGTTGAACGCGGCCGAAGATCACCCCATCCACCTGCACATTGTCAACCGCGGGCAGCAGCCGCATCAGTTTTCCATTCCAGACTTCTACATCTTTACCCGGACGCTCGGCCCCGGCGAGACATCGGAGGTCGAATTCTCTCCTTATAAATTGGGATCGTTCGCTATGACATCCGATCCGGTCGCCGGCAGCGCCCCCGAATATCACGGAACCTTTCGGGTGCACAGCTGACGCTCCCGGAATGGGCCGACCCGTCGGCCCATTCCCGTAACACGGCTGTTCTGCCCAGTGGGTACCATCCCATCCATGTCGAGAACGGCATTACCACAGGTATTGGAGCAGAGACGGATCTATCAAGTCCGTATCAATACCGGCTTGACACGCATTGCCGTTTTCCCCGTATTGCCACGCCAGCACGCGACCGGCGCAGGGCGGAGCGGCCGGATCCCAAGCGGGGGCTTGGACTTTCGTCGAGATGCCCGGCTCCCGTTCGTTGCTCCAGAGAATCACCTGCGTCGCAATGCTGGGCTCATTCTTGACGACGGTGCAGCAATGGCGGCGGTGGCTCCTGCGGCATTCAGAAACACGTTCTTCCCCCGGCAATGTCGATTGCGGCGTGGACACCATCACAAACGGAGTGTGTCCTCCCGCCCGCTGATCGGGATTCGCCCAACCACATGGATTGAAGAACAGCGCGTTGAGTGCAGGGGCACCGACGGCGATGACGCACGTGCTCCCAGACGCCACCGCGGTCCAGGCCTGTACGAAGTTTCCGGTGACGCGTTGCGCTGGAATTCCGGCCACCCCAGCTGCGCCGAGGGCAATTCGGTAGTCCACCGGATCGGCAGCGTAAAGAAGAATTTGATTTCCCGTCAGACTCACTTCATATCCCCCTCCGGTCAACGTGGACAGGACACATTGGCATTGGCGCGGGCATCGCAGGTTGCGGTGTCAACAACTCCGGCAATGCGCCGTAGCCGGACGGATACTGGCCGTGCACCGCGTAGTAAGCCAGCATGGTTGCCGCCTTGTACGTATCCGCGGCGTAGAAAACGACGTTCTGCACGGAGACGGTCATCATCCCCCCTCCATTCATCACGGTTTTCTGGAACCCGCAGGCGGGTTCTCCGCCATTGCGAAGACGCACCTGTCCGGATCGCGAAAATCGGGCAACTTTTTTTACAACGAGCGCACACTACCAGCAGGAATTTGTCCCTCCCCCACAGAAGTCTGTCCTGCTGTGGAACTTTGCCCATTAAGGAGGATCATCGGGATGAAGAAACACCTTGCCGCAACGATTGCGGCAGCGATTACATTGGGCACTCTGGTGGCCGGTTGTGGCAATACGGGCACCAACAGCGCGGGCAACACCACGGGTGCCGCCTCGAAGACCAACTTTAAGGTTGGTCTGGTGACCGACACCGGCGGATTGAACGACCACGGCTTCAACTATTTGGCAGATCAAGGTTTGGTACAGGCCGAGAAGCAACTGGGCGTCACGGGCAGCGTCGTACAGTCCCAGGACGCCAACAGCTACGTACCCAATTTGCAGCGTTTTGCCTCCCAGGGGTACAACCTGGTGATTGCCGTCGGCTTCTTGATGGAGGACGCGGTGAAACAGGTAGCGCCGCAGTACCCCAACACCAAGTTTCTCATCATTGACGACCCCATCACCGGCATCAGCAACGTAACCAGCGCGATGTTCAAGACTGAGCAGTGCGGTTACTTGGTCGGTGCGATGGCCGGGTTGCTGGAAAAACAAAACAAGCTGCCCGGTCTGAACAGCCAGAACATCCTCGGCGTGGTCGGAGGTCAGAACATTCCTCCCGTCACGTCGTACATCGCCGGATTCCAACAGGGCGTTCAGAAGACGGACCCTGGGGCTAAGGTCGAAGTCACGTTTGCCAACAGTTTCAGCGACCAAGCGCTGGGAAGCCAGATTGCGCAACAGGAAATCAGCGATGGCGCGGACATCCTGTTCCAGGTCGCCGGCGGCACTGGCATCGGGGTCATTAACGCGGCCAAGAGCAAGCACGTGTACGCCATCGGCGTGGATGCGGATCAGGCGTACCTTGCCAAGGACACCGTCCTGACGAGCGCCACCAAAGGTGTGGACACCGCGACGTTCGACGTCATCCAACAAGCGGTCAACAACCAATGGAAGTCCGGCATCCAGTATTTCGACCTCAAGAACAACGGCGTCGGGCTGGGAAGCATAAACGCCAACGTGCCCAGCGATGTGAAACAGCAGGTGGATGCACTCGCCCAACAAATCAAGGATGGTACCATCACCGTTTCGGCGAATATGCAACAGTAAGGACAGGTACCCTGCGGCCCGACCCCGGGCCGCTTCCACTGATTCTGCCCGTGGGAGAGGAGACCCTGGATGACCAAGTTCTTGGAAGTGATCAACCTGGTGAAACACTTTCCGGGTGTCAAAGCCAATGATGGTGTGAACCTGACCGTACACGCGGGCGAGGTGCACTCCATTCTGGGCGAGAATGGCGCTGGAAAGTCCACCTTGATGAAACTCATTTACGGACTCTATCAACCGGACAGCGGCGAAATCCGCCTGGACGGAAAGCCTGTACACTTCTCCAGCCCGCGGGACGCCATTCGCGCTGGGATTGGGATGGTTCACCAACACTTTATGCTGATTCCCGCCCTGACGGTCACGGACAACATCGTGCTCGGGGACGAGCCCGGAGGAATCCGCTATCATCGTTCGGAAGCGGAAGCGCGTGTCCGCGCGTTGTCCGAGCAATACCGCTTGCATGTGGATCCAACGGCGCGCGTGGAGCAGTTGAGCGTAGGGCTGCAGCAGCGGGTTGAAATCCTCAAAGCGCTGTACCGAAAAGCAAAACTATTGATTTTGGACGAGCCCACGGCACTGCTCACTCCGCAGGAAACGGAAGAGCTGTTCGCGGTGGTCAAACATCTGAAGGAGCAGGGCATTCCGGTCGTCTTCATCAGCCACAAGCTTGACGAAGTACGGGCCATTGCCGATACCATCACCGTCATGCGCGCTGGCAAGACCGTGCAGACCCTCCCCATCGGAGATGCCACGCCGCAGCAGTTGGCGAATCTGATGGTGGGCCGCGAAGTCGTGCTGCGCATCGACAAACAGCCCGCCAATCCTTCGGGCGTCGTGCTGAACGTGGAAAATCTGCACGTGGTGAACAGCGCGCGCCAGGAGAAGGTGCGCGGCGTATCCATGCAGGTGCGCGCAGGTGAGATCTTCGGCCTTGCCGGGATTGACGGGAACGGACAAACCGAACTGGTGGACGCCATCGCCGGATTGTTGCCGGTGGCGGGCGGCCGAATCCATTTTCAGGATCAAGATATCACACATCTATCCACTGCGGAGCGCACCGCGAGAGGAATTGCGTACGTCCCGCAGGATCGCCAATTGGACGGATTGGTGCTGGATTTTACATTGACGGAAAACGCCATTCTGCGGGATTTTCACAAGCATCCGTTTTCCAAGTTTGGCGTGATGTTCTCACAACCGGCCAAAGCGTATGCGGAGAAGTTGATTCACCTGTTCGACGTCCGCCCCAAGGACATCACTCGCAAGGCCGGAGACCTGTCCGGCGGAAATCAGCAGAAGGTGATCCTTGCGCGCGAAGTGTCCCGGGAGCCGCAGCTGTTGATTGCTGTGCAGCCCACGCGAGGACTGGACGTCGGCGCCATCGAGGGAATTCACCGCCAATTGCTTCGCCTGCGGGATGAAGGAAAGGCAATCCTCCTGGTGTCGTTGGAACTGGATGAAATCTTGAGCCTGTCGGATCGCATCGGTGTTCTGCACGGCGGTCGCCTGGTCGGCGTCGTGCCTGGAGAAACGGCAACGCGAGAGCAGCTGGGTCTCATGATGACCGGCATGAGCCAGGAGCAAGCGACCAAGGAGGGGACAACATCGTGAAATCGATACTTCGCCAGTTGTCGACGCCGGTCATTGCCGCCGTGTTGGCGATGCTTGTCGGCGGGATTGTCGCCGCGGCCATCGGTTACAACCCGCTGCAGGTCTACGGTTCACTCCTGAGCGGAGCGTTCGGCAATGCGTACAACCTGGGCAACACCCTCGCGATTGCCACACCGCTCATTCTGATTGGACTCGGCATTGCGGTGGCGTTCCGCGCCGGCCTGTTCAACATCGGTGCCGAAGGTCAGTATTGGGTGGCGGTGATGTGCGCCGCGTGGACCGGATATCACTTCACCACACTGCCCGGGTGGCTGCACATCATCCTGTGTTTGTTGGTGGCGATGGTGGCCGGCGGCCTGTGGGCCGGAATCATCCCCGGACTCGCGAAGACGTATCGGGGCGCGCACGAAGTGATCACCACCATGATGATGAGCTACATCGGCATCCTGCTCTGCAAGTACATGATTGAGGAAGGCCCGATGCGTAAACCGGGCAGCATGCCGGAATCCGAGGCGGTCGCTCAAAATACGTGGCTGCCGGTGTTGAGCCCATCCTCGCCACAGCTCACCATCGGCCTGTTCATCGCCATCGCGGCGGTCATTGTGGTCTGGTTCATCCTGTTTCACACCACCATCGGCTTTCAGCTGCGCACGGTCGGTCTGAATCCACGCGCCGCCCGTTACGCGGGTATCCGGGTGACCTGGTACACCATCCTGGCCCTCGGCCTCAGCGGTATGTTGGCCGGTTTGGCCGGTGGCGTGCAATTGTTGGCGATGGATCATCGCTTGGCCGAAGGCTTCAACACGGGATACGGTTACACGGGAATAGTGGTATCGCTGCTCGCCCGCAACAATCCCTTTGGCGTGATTGTGTCCGCCATCTTCTTCGCAGCTCTGTCCACGGGCGGCCAGAACATGCAGCAAGTCACCAATATTCCCGCCAGCCTGACCGACGTCCTGACTGGACTTATCATCTTCTTCGTGGCGGCGGAACGATTACTGCCACAGGTAATTCAATGGTATCGGCGCCGCACATCTCGCGTGCGCACGTCAACCGCTGGGGAGGGACCGAAATCGGCATGAGCATACTCACCAACCCCCAACTGTGGGCTTCGACGCTGGCCATGGCCGTGCCATTGGCGCTGCCGGCCATCGGCGGCACATTCTCCGAACGAACCGGTGTTGTCAACATCGCCATGGAAGGCATCATGCTGATGGGCGCCTTTTTCGGCGTGTCGTTCGCATACTGGACACATTCCGCTTGGCTCGGCGCCATCGGCGGCATGTTGATGGGCGGTCTGCTGTCCGCAGTGTTCGCCTGGGCGGCCATTCGCCTGGCGGCCGATCAGGTCGTACTGGGCATGGCCATCAACATTTTTGCCGCTGGCCTCACCACCTTCCTGCTGGATACGGTGTTTGGCTACGGCGGTACGCCGCCCGATACGCCGCAGCTGCCGACGTGGTCCATTCCCGGATTGTCCCACATTCCTTTTGTGGGCGCCTTTTTCACCAACCAAAGCGTATTGGTCTACATCATGTTGATTCTCGTGGGGCTGTCGCACTGGTTTCTGTTCCACACCCGATTGGGACTGCGGATGCGCGCGGTGGGCGAAAACCCGCTGGCGGCGGACACAGCTGGACTGAACGTGTGGCGTCTGCGATACACCGGCGTCATCATCGGTGGACTGCTGTCTGCGCTCGGCGGCGTCTATCTGTCGCTCGGCATTCTCAATTCGTTTGACGTGAACATGACCAACGGACGCGGTTACATCGCGCTGGCGGCCATGATCTTCGGGAAATGGACGCCGCTCGGATCGTTTGGCGCGTCTCTGTTGTTCGGATTCGCCACGGCGCTCGGCATCGCGCTGCAGGGCAATGGCATCTCGGCAAACCTGCTCGGCATGTTGCCATACGTCCTGACCATTCTCGCGTTGGCGGGTCTGGTGGGGCGCAGTAAGCCCCCGGCGGCAGACGGCATTCCATACACCCCACAGCGCTGACCAAAACACCATCATACAGAAAGACCTGGCCTGCCCGTCGGCAGCCAGGTCTTTTTCATGTGAGCACAAGGTTTCTTGCCGTTCGAAACGCGTCCGCGTGATCCTCGACCCACTGTTGACCCCCGCAGCGCATCCCAAGCTTCCTTCAGCAGAGTATATGGCAGAACCATGTCTTTTCGTGATGCGCCAGATATCGTAACATGGATGTAGGAATGATGAGAAAGGAGCCAGCGCCACATGTCGGACATGGTGAATGGTTCAGGTTATTTTCACCAAGCGTATCGCGTCTATGCCAGCGAACAGGGGAATGACCCGCAGACCGGGCGGATTAAGGCCGCCGAGGTGGCGAGCGCAACCGAGCCGTTTGCGGTGGCCCCATCCATACCTACGGCCATTGTGGATGAGGTGTTCATCAGCCCGGAAGCCGCTCGATTGTATCTGGGCAGCCTGCGTCGACGCGCGCTCGTGGAGAGAAAAAGTGAAACCAAAGCCTTCGACGGGATGTCTTCCAGTACTGCCGCCGAACCATTTGACGAAACCACCACGCTGGCGTCAGAACGGCCCATAGAGAAACTAGGACACGACATCGATAAAAAAAGCTGACTCTCAAGAGTCAGCTTCTCCTTTTCGTTATGGTGCGCCCAGAGGGAATTGAACCCCCGCACCCGGTTCCGGAGACCGGTGCTCTATCCGCTGAGCTATGGGCGCCAGTCACGAAAAGAAATATACCATACAGGCAGAGGGATTGCAAGTACAAAGGCGGATAAAATGTGCACATCCCAATATGCCCCAGTCAGTTCTTTCTCACACCCAGGACATCGAGCAGTGCACCCGCCTTGTGGCTGCACTCCTGCCACTCCAATTCCGGAACGCTGTCCGCGACAATGCCCGCTCCCACCTGAACATAGTACCATTCCGCGTGTTCAACAATGGTTCTGATGACAATGGCCGTGTTGGCATTCCCGTCAAAATCGACGACGCCAACCATGCCTCCGTACGGACCGCGCCGATGTGTCTCCAGTTCATCGATGATCTCCATCGCGCGAATTTTCGGAGCGCCCGACAGAGTCCCTGCGGGGAATGTGGCGAGCAGTGCGTGGAAGACACTCACGTCATCTCGGAGTCTGCCCTGCACCGTCGAAACGAGGTGAAACAGGTGAGAGTACGCCTCCACAGTCATGAATTTCTTGACCTCCACCGTACCGTACCGGCACACGCGCCCAAGATCATTCCGGCACAGGTCAACCAACATGACGTGTTCGGCCCGCTCCTTCTCATCTTCCAACAGCCGCTGGACCAACTTCGCGTCCTCTTCGGCTGATTGACCGCGACCTTTCGATGTTCCCGCGATGGGCTTCATTTCCGCCACACCGTTCACCACACGGAATTGGACTTCCGGGCTCGCGCCGAACAGCCGCATGTCCGGATATTCGGCCATGAACATATAAGGGGAAGGGTTCATGCGGCGCAGTATATCATACACCGCGTAGTGATGCATGCGCTTGGGAACGCGGAGTCGCTTCGACAAGACAACCTGAAAGATATCTCCCGCGGCGATGTACGCCTTGGCCTTCTCTACGTTCCGCACATATTCGTCTCTCGGAACGTCTTCCACCGCTTCCCCGGAGACAAGTTCAGCCGAATGGGTGAAAGCATCAGGGGTCCGTTGCCTCCGTTCCTTCAGAACCAGTTGCCGCACCGCCGACACGCGCTGCGACAACTTCTGATATGTCTCAGCGGGGCACAGGCGGTCCAACACAGCGAGACTATCGTACACCTCCACCTCCTCCCCGACATGAACGGTGGCCGCAAACCACTGCAGCCGGATATCCGGCAGATTTCTGTCGTCCATCGTGGTTTTCGGAAGACGCTCCAAATAGTGGACTGCATCGTAGCCGATGTATCCAAACAGCCCCGCGGCGAACGGAGGCTGTTGAGTCGTGGAGCGGCACTGTTGAATATAGCTGCGAATATGTTCCAACAACGCCATGGGATCCTCTGTCCGGTAACACAGTGCGCCGCCATCCACATAACTCCGGGACAACGACCGAGCCTCTATGCCCAGTTCAACATATCCCAGGCGTTCCAGTTCCGCCCGCAGAGCATCCACCAACCCCTCCACGGCATCCACGGTGACCCGACCATCCTTGACTTGAAACTCCAACACGGGCACGGCCGCCACCAGACTCATCCGGTACGGGCTCTCCGCATCCCGCGCAGCGTCCAACAGGAACGCCTGGCCCTCCCCGAATTCATCCACCAGAGCGAGGTATGTGTAGAACGGATCGATGGCTGTGGACGCCACCGCACCGGTGAACATCGCGATTGGGCTCTGCTGCATGGTCATCTTGTTCTCCCCTTCCGCTCAACGAAGTCAGCTGGCCAAAAAGTTGCGCAATATGGTCTTTCCATGTGTGGTCAGAATGGACTCCGGGTGAAACTGCACCCCCACCGCTCCGGTGGGCAGGTGGCGCAGCCCCATGATGACATGGTCACACGTCGCGGACACGGCGAACGAACTCGGCAGGGAGTCTCCGTCCACCATCAGGGAGTGGTACCTCGTCGCTTGGAATGGGCTCGGAACATCTTTGAACAGGGCATCCCCCGTGTGATGTATCATACTGGTCTTCCCGTGCATCAAAACGCGCGCGCGCACCACACGGCCGCCGAACGCCTGTCCCAGCGCCTGGTGACCGAGACACACTCCCAGGACAGGGATACGGCCAGCGAAATGGCGAATGGCAGCCAACGAACATCCTGCCTCATTCGGTGTACAGGGACCGGGAGAGACCAGCACATGCGACGGACGGAGCGCCACCAAGTCCGACAGGGGGACGCTGTTTCGCCGAACCACCACGTCGGCTCCGAGTTCCGCGCAATACTGCACCAGGTTGTACGTAAATGAGTCATAATTGTCAATCACCAGCAGCATCCATTGCACACCCTTTCTGTTTCGCTTGTGAGCTGACCAGAAGGAACAAAAAAACCACAGCAGTATAGCTGTGGCGTTTGTTGGACGCAATGATGCTCTTCATTCTCCGCGTCGCTTCCCTCAGTCTACACTACGCTCAACTTACTCAGCTCAACTACCTCCAGATTACTCGACCACGCGACGCGACGTCAAGACGCGATTCATAGAAAAAAGAGACCTTTCGGTCTCTCTCCTTCTTTGATTGGTGGGCCTAAGAGGACTCGAACCTCTGACCTCACGATTATCAGTCGTGCGCTCTAGCCAGCTGAGCTATAGGCCCTTGGTGTGGCGGAGCTGACGGGATTCGAACCCGCGTTCTCCTGCGTGACAGGCAGGCATGTTAGGCCTCTACACCACAGCTCCATAAAAAAGCAACTTGGTTGCGGGGGCAGGACTTGAACCTGCGACCTTCGGGTTATGAGCCCGACGAGCTGCCAACTGCTCCACCCCGCGATATGTCGCACCGAGCGCGGTGCTTTGGTGGGCGGTGGCAGGATCGAACTGCCGACCCCTCGCGTGTGAAGCGAGTGCTCTCCCGCTGAGCTAACCGCCCATGGTGACCCCAAGGGGATTCGAACCCCTGTTACCGCCGTGAAAGGGCGGTGTCTTAACCACTTGACCATGGGGCCATGGGTCCCACCGCGCCGGTGGGAGTCATTGGCTCCCCGAGTAGGATTCGAACCTACGACCCTCCGGTTAACAGCCGGATGCTCTACCGCTGAGCTATCGAGGAACGTGGTGGAGCTAAGCGGATTCGAACCGCTGGCCTCTAGAGTGCGATTCTAGCGCTCTCCCAACTGAGCTATAGCCCCACTGGTGCCGAAGGCCGGACTCGAACCGGCACGGTTTCCCGCACGATTTTGAGTCGTGTGCGTCTGCCAATTCCGCCACTTCGGCATGGCGTGCCCGGAGAGATTCGAACTCCCGACCTCTTGATTCGTAGTCAAGCACTCTATCCAGCTGAGCTACGGGCACGCATCTTTTCGCGCCGCCTCATTCGGGCTTGTCGCGCGAGCGACAATGATTATTATACTGACGCACCCTATACTTTGCAACTGGTTTTTGCATCTTTTTTCGATCCAAATCATTACATCTGAATACCTCCCTCGTTCGCCTGTTTCTCGCCGTGGAAGTGATGCGTTCTCGGCATCCACCATGAGAATAAAAGAAAACTGCCGGGCGCTTTCGCCCGGCAGTGCCGCTCTCTGAAGTCACACCTTGAACTTGCCGACCAATTTTTGCAGTTCCTCCGCCATCAGTGACAGGTTGGCAGCAGACGACGTGATTTCCTCCATCGATGCCAACTGCTCCTCTGCCGCGGCTGCGACCGTCTGCGTTTCCGATGCAGTGGTGACCGCAATGTGATCAATCTCCACAATGGATGCCTCCACTTCACCTGCCCCCGACTGAATCTGGCTTGCAACGGCCAACACTTCCTGTACACGGCGCTTCACGTCGCTTACCGCAATCAGAATCTGCTCAAACGACATACCGGCCTCGGTCACCGTGTCAACGCCCTTCTTCACTTCCCCCGTTGCATTCTCCATGGACGATACCACCCCGTGGGTTTCTACCCGGATGGTCTGAACGAGTTCAGCAATGCGCCCCGCGGACTGCGCGGACTCCTCGGCAAGTTTGCGCACCTCGTCCGCGACCACGGCAAAGCCTCGGCCATGTTCACCTGCCCGCGCCGCTTCAATCGCCGCATTCAGGGCCAGCAGGTTGGTCTGATCCGCGATACCGCGAATCAACTTCACCACATCGACAATTTCTTTGGAGCGATTCCCGAGCACCATCACTTTCTCGGACAATCGTCCCATTTCCTCACGGATGGCATTCATTTGCTCCACGACATGGCGGACCGCCGTACTGCCATCCATCGCCACGGCATTGGCTTTTTCCGCCGCGCTCACCACCGATTCCGCATGACCGACGATTTCCTTCAAACCCGTGGTCATGGTCACGATGTGCCCAGCGGTGACGGATACACCCTGCGCCTGCCGTTCCGCGCCGGATGCCACTTCCTGCATCGTGCTGGCGATGTGCTCCGTGGAGCGGCTTGTCTGTTCGGCGCTGGCGGTCAACTCTTCGGATGAAGCCGCAACCTGCTCTGCATTCAAGCCAACCTGGCCGATGAGCTGCCGCAGTCCGTCCACCATATTGTTGAAGTGGTGCGCCAAATCTCCGATCTCATCGTTGGTCGCAACGTCCAGGTGCCTCGTCAGGTCGCCTTCTCCTTCCGCAATATCCCGCAATTGGTTCGCCACGCGACGAATCGGCAGCACCACCGTTTTACGCAGATACATCAGCATGAAGACACCAATCACAATGGATACAATCAGCGTGATGCTCATCGCGATATAAGCAATATGCACGGTCGATCCGATGCGTTGTTCGGAACGCGAGGTGATTTGCCCCGCAATCTTTTCGACCGCACTGTAGGCAACCCGGAAATCGTCCATGGCTGCCTTGCCTGCGTCAAGATTCTGTTTGGCCGACGACAGCTGACCCGTTTGGATCTGCACTTGCAATCCGTCAAAGGACGACTGAACCAGGCTTTCCGCTGGCACCAGCTGCTGTTCAATCACCGGCTTCAGTTGCGGGTACGCGCTCTCAAACGACCGCAACGTTTTCAGATCCTTCACCGCTTGGGCCGATCCGTCCACATACGGTTGAAGATACTGCTTGTCCTGAGTGATGTAGTAGCCTCGAATTCCGGTTTCTTCATTAAGTAAGTCCTGCATCAAAGAATTGACCGTCTGATTGATGGGAATGGCGTGCTTTAAGACCTCCTCCGATGAGGCCTGAATCCCACTAAAAGAAAGAAAACTTAGCACCCCAAGCAGGACGCTGAAGAAGCCGATGACGGAGAACGCAATCATCAGTTTTTGCCTAACCGTCAAACGGATTTCTTGCATGGTAAATTTGCGCTTCGCGCCGTCACTAGCTCCCGGCATACCCCTACCCCCTGCGAATTCTCTGGATGTTCTAACGACACTGCCGACATTTTATCACAGACTGGATAGATTGTCTGTCAATCCAACTAACTTTCGCCAAATATGCCACATCCATCGCCGACCACAAAAAAGCCGAAGCAAACGCTCCGGTGTTCTCTCTCGACCCAATGCGCTCGGTTTGTGAATCCCCCGTTTCGGTGTATCTATGGAATAGCCTCGGAATCAGTCTAGTTCCAAATATACAGAAATTCCGATTGGTTTGCAATGCTATTATGCATTTCAATCCCGCAGCGGCTGAATTTCCACCGGCGTGGTGAACACTTTCTCCTCCCCCACTTCCGCCGTGTCACCGGTCACCGCAAACGTTCCCTGTAATCGAATGTCTTCGCTCGAAGCACCGACCATGACCTCCACCACGCCCGGCTCCACCACGAATTGCATGGAGCGGTTGTAAAATGCCAATTGATGTGCGGACAATCGAAACGTCACCCGCGCCGCCGCACCCGCCGCCAGCGACACGCGAGCAAAACCGCGAAGCTCCTGGATTGGACGAGTCACGTCCGCCTCCGGATCGCGAATGTACAATTGTACGATTTCGTCTCCTGCACGCGCCCCGATGTTGCGAATCGCGCACGAAATGTCCACGCAGCCGTGAACATCCACCACACGGTTCGAGAACGCGAGATCCGTATAGTGGAATTGCGTGTAGCTCAGACCGTGGCCGAACGGATACAACGGTTTTGCACTCTCATCCACGTAATGGCCGGTCCAATGAGAGCGTCCTCCGGATTGCTTGTGTCCGTAATACACGGGCACCTGACCCACCGAGCGAGGCACACTGATTGGCAGTCGACCAGAGGGATTGACATCGCCCATCAGCACGTCCACCAGCGCCTCGGCCCCTTCTTCGCCGGGCAGCCACGCTTCCACGACGGCCGGCACGTTTTCGGCAATCAGGAATTCCAGTTCTTCCAGCGAATCTGATGCGTGGCCCCCGCCGTAAGACCTGCCGATTTGGTTGACGGCCCCATGGATTTATGGTTACTTGACGAATGAAGAACGGATCGTATGTCAGGGGGATAATTGCGGACCCATTCACGGCGCACCCTCACACCCCAATTCAGATGACAGAGGACGACTACAGATGAAGAGAACCGGCGACCAAGCGTTTATTAAGGAAATGAATCGCTCCATCGTGCTCAACTTGCTGCGGTTTCACAGCCCCATCTCCCGCACGCAAATTTCCGTCCAAACCGGCTTGAACAAAGCCACCGTATCCTCCATTATCGATGAACTGATCCATGAAAATCTGGCGATTGAAGTCGGACGAGGGCAGACCAAAGTCGGACGCCGCCCCGTGTTGCTGTTGTTCAACGCATCCGCGGGTTACGTGATTGGCATCGATCTCGGTGTGGATTACGTTCGAATCCTCGCCACGGACCTGTCCGCGAACGTCGTGTCAAGCCAGGAACTCGACATGGCTGAACCGCGGAATGTGGCGTCGGTCGTCGAACGGATTGCGAACACCGTCACCCAGATGAGGGAGGCGCTTCCCCCTTCCAACCTTGGCGTAATTGGCGTAGGCGTGGGCGTGCCCGGATTGGTGGATTATTCGCATGGCGTGGTCTTGAACGCCCCCAACTTGTCCTGGCGGGATGTGCCATTCGGACCGCTCTTGGCGACGCGACTGGGACTTCCCGTATACGTTGACAACGAGGCGAACACAGGGGCGCTGGGAGAAAAGTTGTTCGGTATGGGCAAGGAAGTCTCCCATTTAATTTACGTAAGTGTGGGGACCGGAATTGGGACGGGCATCATCGTACACAACGAACTGGTGCGAGGGAGTCAGGGGATAGCGGGGGAATTCGGCCACATGACCATCGAGTCTGAGGGACTTCAGTGTTCCTGCGGCAACCACGGCTGTTTGGAAATGTACGCGTCCGAGCGGGCCCTCATTCACCGCTATCAAATGCTGACCAAAAGCAAACACTCCAGCGAAGACATTCTCGCACGCCTGCAGTCCGGGGAGCAGGCGGCCAAAGAAGCGGTGCATACCATCGGGACCTACCTCGGCATCGGCCTCTCCAACCTGATCAACGGATTGAACCCATCGCTCATTCTCATTGGCAATCGGCTAGCGCAAGCCGGAGACTGGCTGCTGCACCCCATACAACAAACCATTCAAACCCGGTGTTTCAGCGTGCCGTACGCACCGGTGACCATCCGTATGTCTGCACTCGGGCGCAACGCCTGTGCCATCGGCGCGGCTGCGCTCGTTCTCCACGAACACTTCGCGGGTCCACAATCGGCCTGACCGATGCGGTCACCGTCGGTCGCAAGTACGGTGACTGTCGATCTCTCGTCGACAATCCGTATCAACGAGACGCATTCTCCGCGTAATCGACCATCTGGCGGAGAGTGTTCACGAATTGGCGCATATCATCCCGCGGCATATGGACAATCAATTCGCACATCCGCTCCGTGACGTGATGGTGCAGTTCCGTCAACTTCTGACGTCCGTCGGCGGTCAGCGTGACCATGACGACCCTTCGGTCAATATCACTGCGAGTACGCTGCACGTATCCCATGGTCTCCAGTTCGTCGCACAACTGGGTCACCGCGCCAGGACTCAGACCGCACGCTTTGCTCAGTTCCGATGCTTTGGCGCATCCCCGTCCGGACAGCACGCCGAGGATGAAAAACTGCGTCCCCGTCAATCCGTGGTCCTTCTCCAAGGCTTGCACATGCATCAGCCGCTTCAAGCGGAGCATTTGCTCTCCCAATTCCATCGCAAGTCTCTGCGTTTCATTCGCTTCCATGACATCCACCCGGACTTTGACATCGCATGCCTTTTTCTCTAGTTTGCACATTTATTCGGTCCGCGTAAAGCAAAAGCGTATGAGCAAAACGTCGATCACGAGCCCCTGATGTCCACCATGAATAAAGCCGCCGACCCGCACTCGCGGGCTCGGCGGCTTTCCCATGCCACTCACCAGTGAATCGAATCCTGCAACCCACAATCCCGAAGCACCTGTTCAACTTGCTGTTTGATGTCCGCGAGCGCCTCAGGGTGGTTGGCTTCGGCGCGCAGGACGAGGATGGGTTGGGTATTGGAGCTTCTTACCAAAGCCCACCCCTGCGGGAACTGCACTCTCGCGCCGTCCACCGTCACGACCGGATGCGTCTTCTCAAAATGCGTGGTCACTGCTTGAATGATGGCCTGCTTCTCCGTTTCCGGACACGGCACGCGCGTTTCCGGTGTCGCATGGTACTTCGGCACATCCGCAAACAGCGCCGACAGGGAGTCCGACGTCTGTGACAGGATGCGCAACAGTCGTCCCGCCGCGTATAGCGCATCATCGTATCCGAAGTACTCGTCGTTGAAGAACAGGTGCCCCGACATCTCGCCGGTGAACGGCGCCTGGGTGGCACGCAAAGTTGCCTTGATGTGCGAATGCCCCGTACGGTGGAACCGCGGTTTGCCACCCAATCTTTCAATCTCGTCGATGAGCGCCTGCGAACACTTCACTTCCACCAACGCCTCGCAGCCGGGATGCTTGGGCAGGATCTCACGCCAATAGAGAATCATCAACTGATCTCCCCAGCGAATCTGCCCGGATTCATCGACCACGCCCAGTCGGTCGCCGTCGCCGTCGAACGCGATGCCCAAATCCGCGCCGTGTTGCCGGACGGCGGCAATCAGGTCCGTGAGGTTGGCCGGATCGACCGGATCCGGATGGTGGTTGGGGAAGGTGGGATCGGAGTCGCAGTACAACGGAATCACCTCGCACCCCCACCGAACCAACGCTTCCGGCGCGAAGTTGGACGCAGTGCCGTTGCCGCAGTCCACCACGACTTTCAGGCGCCTGGGCCCGAGCTGGATTTTGTCTTGGAGCATCTGCAAATAACGAGGTTTGATATCGACCGACACTCCGGATGATGGCACACTGTCCAGCGACTCTGGCAGGTTGGCGCGCTCGGCCTCCATCTCTCGGCGCAGGCTGCGCACGGCATCGCCGTAAATCGTGGTCTTGTCCATGGCAATTTTGAACCCGTTCTCCTCGGGGGGATTGTGGCTGGCGGTCACCATCACGCCGTCAGGAATGGCGAGCGCTTCCAGGCTGTAGTAGAAAACGGGCGTTGTCACTTCGCCAATGTCCTTAACCTCCAAATCCAGGGATGTCAGACCCGCCGCGACCGCGCGATGCAGCGCCGGCGAAGAGCTGCGGTTGTCGTGGCCCACCACCGCTTGCGTACGCCCCAACTGCCGCAGTCGCCGTGCCAGCGCGCGGCCGAGCAAATAGGCGAAGCGCTCATCAATCTCCGTCCCCGCCACGCCGCGAATGTCGTATTCCCGGAACACATGTTCAGGCAGCCCCGTGCTCTCCATGGTTGAGATGGTTGTCATTCGTACCTACCTCCTCCGTGACGTGCATTGTGATAAATGGCCTGTGTCAGCAAGTACGACAGCGTCGACTCCGCGCCCTGATTTTGGTTGAGACCGTCTTCGCGCAACCCGTCGCAGCAGCCGCCGTCTTTCACATCGGCCACCGGCACACCCAAATCGTTGTCGCCCTCGAACCAGCGAACACACCGCTCCAGCAACGAGCAGTACTCATCGTTCCGCGTGACCTCCCATGCCTTCGCGCAGGCCAGCGCCAACTTCATCATCTCCAGAGGCTGCTGATCCCACGCGCTGGTTTGTTCCGGAGTCGCCCACGATCGATTGCCGATGGGTCGAAGGCACCCTTTCTCAGAAGTCATCCGCTCCACGAGAAAGGCCAGTGCGTCTTCCGCAATCGCCAGCGCCCGCGTGTGGCCGAGCGTCTGGTGCGCCCAGTACAAAGACCACGGCAGCACACCGTTGCCATACGTCATGCGGGCTTCAAACCAACGCCACTCCGGCTGTCGGTGCGTCTCGTACGACTGACAGAGCTGTTCCGTGATGCGCAGGGCCAACGGACGCAATTCTTCCTGCACCCAGGTGCGAAACGCATGATGGTCCACCATCGTCTCCGTTCCCAACAAGAGTGCGCACGCAGCCGCCAGGGTGTGCGCCAACCCGCGTGGAAAACGGAGTTCCTCTGCGACGCGAAAGCCCTGTCGGCACATCGCCCGGGCGGGTTCCGCCCGCGATTCGTCCGGATGCATAACCGCCGTAACAGCCAGCGCCCACAACGACCGGCCCTGACAATCGTCCGAACGCTCCTCAGGTTCGAAGGAACGGTCGAAGCGCACGTTGTTGTGAAACCATCCCGCCTCGTCCTGAACCCACATCAGAAAGGCCAGGTAGCGGTCGGCCAGGTCCATGAGCACCGAAATCTCCGCGTCCTCCCCCGCGGCGCGCGCGTAGCGCAGCCATTCCATGCAAGCCCACAGCGCGCGCGCGTTGTCATCGGTGGAGTAGCCTTCCTTGCGCCTCGGCACCTTGCCGAAGCAGTGTTCCAGCAGACCCGTGTCGTCGGTCAACCGCTGCAGGTGATGGAGTTTAACGGGAAGCAATGAACGCCTCGCTCCCTTCCTTCACGCGCTTCACCGCAGCCAAGCGGCGGAACAACGCCAGGTGTTCAGCGCCGACGCCGGTCCACTGCATCCCTCGACCGATTTCGGCAATCTGGCGGCGATACTGCTCCTGGACAGCCTCATCTGTGAGCATTCGACAAATGCTACGTGACCACTGTTCCCTGTTTCCGTATGGAATGAGCAAAGATTCCAAGTTTCGCAACACGTCGCGGGCATATGCGTAGGGTGTGCTCAGTACAGGGCACCCCGCCCCTACCGCGTAAGCGAGCGTGCCGCTGGTGATTTGCTCCATGCCCGGATAAGGCGTGATGTACAGATCACACGCCGAGACATAGTCCATCACGTCCGATTCACTCATGTAACGATTGACCATCTGCACGTGTTGGGACAGATTCCGTTCTTCCACCATCTGCTGCAGACGCTCTCGATACGCCTCGCCACTGTGCTTCAGGATCTCCGGGTGCGTCTGGCCGGCAATCACGTAGAGCACGTCCGGCACCTTCGCCACCACATCCGGAAGCACCTCCAGAATGGACTCAATGCCTTTGCTCGGCCCGAGCAGGCCGAACGTGAGGATGACGCGCCGACCCTGCCAGCCCAGCGCTGTTCTCAGCTCGCTCCGAGGTTTGGCCGAGGGACCTGGCGTGCCGTGCGGAATGTATGAAATCCGATCCGTGGACACCCCGAAAGCGTCCCTGAGATATTGGACAGCCCGGCGATTCATGACAGTGATATGTGCGCTCTGTTGAATGAGCGCGCGCTGAATCTCGCGATACGGCGATGCCGGTCGTTCAAACACCGTGTGGAATGTGGTCACCAGCGGCTTTTCCAGGGCGCGCGCAAACGCCAGAATGTGTTCTCCTGCCGTACCTCCGAAAATCCCGAACTCATGCTGCAGAGACACCACATCCACGGAACTCTGGTTGATCCGCTTCGCGACGCGCTCGTAGTCGGCCAACTGGTCGCGGCGAATGAACCAAATCGATTCATCATACCGCTTGATATCCTCGTTCGAATCCACCATGGCCACCACGCCATCGCGCAAATCCGTCCCCGCAGCGGCCCGTTGGACGCTTTGCCGGAGATGATGCGTATATGTAGCCAATCCGCATTTTTTGGGAACATACGTGCTCACATAGACAACCCGCGTCATCGTTGCATCACCGCCTCCATCGCCGATACAGTGTGCGGAATTTCTACCTTCGTGGTGAACCGAGGACTCACCACAGTACCCGACAACTTGGCACCAGCTTCCACGCGCGTATTGTCCCACACCACCGTATGGGATACCGTACACCCGACGCCAATCACGGCACCTTTACCGACCACGGCATACGGTCCAACCACAGCCCCGCTTTCCAAGATGGCGCCATCGTCCACCATCACCGGCGGAATCAACTGCACTCCCGCAGACATCTGAACCGCACCGAGCCAAACGCCCTGTCCCGCCTTGGGCACAGGAGCTGGCAATGGGCAGCGTCCGTCCAATATATCGCGGTGCAGTTGCAAGTAACGCTCCACGGTTCCCATGTCCATCCAATATCCGCGCACGCGAGCGCCGTACACGCCAGCACCTTGTTGAATCAATGCGGGGAATGTCTCTCTCTCGATGGAGGTTGCTCGATGATTCGGAATACTCTGCAACGCCTCCTTCTCCATGACGTAGATGCCCGCGTTGATGCAACGGGAGGGCGCCTCTTCAAGGCGCGGTTTTTCTACAAATCGCACAATTTTCCCAGAGGGGGTCTGTTCCACAACACCGTACTGCGTCGGATCTTCCACTTCCGTGAGACCGATGGTGACCCATCCGCCATGGCGACGATGAAACTCCAGCAGGGGAATCAGGTCGATGTGATGGATGATATCCGCATTGAATACGAGGAACCGTTCTCCAAGCAGCGGTTCAGCGTTCTTGATGGCCCCGGCCGTACCGAGCAGTTCCTGTTCCACGGCGTATTCAATGCGAACGCCAAGCCTTCGCCCGTCTCCGAAATGGGACTGAACCTTGTTCGCCTGATACTGAACAGCCAGCACAAACTCGGAAATACCCTGTTCCTTGAGGTGGAGAATCAGGTGTTCCAACCACGGCCGGTTGAAAACGGGTGTCATGGGTTTTGGGAGGTTTTCCGTGAGTGGACGCAGACGTGTTCCCAGTCCTCCTGCTAACAACAATGCCTTCATTTCTCATCCCCCATTGGTCAAGTTTTGGCCAGATCCAACAGAAAACGATTCATGAAAGATGCTGATAACACGAGAAGACTCGCCTCTGACAGAGTCCCCGCAGAGCGTGGGTCCCGGGACAGCGCATCGCGTATTAGCACTCTAAAGAGGTGGCTGCTAATGAGTATATGTGAATGATATTTTCATTGCAAGTCTGGCGACAATGGACGTCCAATCCCCCTTTTAACGACTGCATCGCACGTTGGCCGGAGGATTGGACGTGATGCCCATTCTATCAATGCACCACGACGGATTGGGTACATGCCTCCGCCAGAGCCAAATCAGCCACTGCGTCCTCCATGGTCACGCGCGGGCGATGCCCGGGATGAACAGCAGCTCTGTACAAATCGAGAAAACGCGCGCGCACGCAGTTTTGGTACTCTGCCGTCCGGTTGCGCAGTGCGATGGTCCTCCGAAACAGCACCCGCTTTCCCCGTGAATGTTCGCCAGCCCCTGGCATCATTGCGGCGACCTCCGTCAGTCCAGCGGCCACCTGCTCGAAGCGGTCAGCGCCCTCGGGTGCACCATCCGTTGGAACGGCGTCCAACAGCTCGCCGAGAGGTTCAACCCAATCCGCAGGGACCATCCCTTCCACATCCAATTGCATGGGAACCCAGCCCTGCACACCAATTCGCCCATAGCGGCAGACAATCTCCCAGCGCGTGAACTCCGCCGCTTCCTCGGGACGAATGAATCCGTGGTAATAGTGGACCGGAACGGTATGATGCCCTCGCCGGTGCCACACCGTGGCCCACACGCGAGGCGGTACACTGGCCATGGACGATGCGCTCCCCAATTCAGTGGGGGTCGTCCCAGACTGCCAATACACCGGCGTACCGAACCAACGCCGGCCCACCTCGAAGAAGTGAACACCGTGTTCAATCCAGATGCCGCCACTCTGTTCCGCGTTCCAAAACCAGTGCCCGTCGGCCACACGATGAACCTGATTATGCATGCTCGCGGCATCCACTGGCCCCAGTGCTTCTACTTCCAGCAGCCGTTCGACCGCCTGCATGAGTGAACTGTGCGGCATGACAAGGTTGACCGTCACTGCGCGCTGGTGACGCTGAGCCATCCTGGCTATGTCCGACAGATGACTGGCCCGCAATGCTCCCGGTTTCTCCAACAGCACGTGTTTTCCCGATTCCAAATACGCCCGCGCCAATTCTGCGTGCAGGTTCGGCGGCGTGCACACCAGCACGGCATCCACCGCATCCGCGTGCACGAGTTCCCTTGCATCGTCGTACGTGGACACATCCACCGCATCGGCTCGCGCTTGCCGCCACGCCTGGATCACAGCTCGCCGTTTGTCCGGACTTCTCCCTGCGACAGCCACGAGTTGGCATTCCGGTACATGTCCGAGGGATGCCGCGAGAAACTTCGCAAACGCCCCGGCTCCAGCAATTCCGATTCGCATCGGCTGTGCTCGGAACTCCATGTCAACTCCCTCCAACCCTCGCAGGCCGGATAGCCACCGGCCGAGATTCTTGTTCATCCGTCTCTATTGTATCGAGCGTGGACTGAACCCCAAACCCGTTCATCCTGTTTCTCTCTCCTTTCGCTCAAAAAAAGACGCGCTCACCTCGCGTGAGCGCTATGGAAAGGAGATCATGGAGAGCACCATCGGCTGGCTCCGCCGGAACCAGCGACATGGACAACCCTTCATCCATGAGTGTACAACCCAAATGTAAAGAATTTGCGTAATCCACCTATAAGAGTTCTTGATCCGCCCTCTTCAGAGGGGGCCAAATGGCATAAACCATGGAAAGAAAATGGGCGAGTCTCTCGACCGCCCAATGATTGAAGGGATTGAATGCACATCACCATATCACCGACAGACCGCGTCGAATCACGAAGCATATCCGTGGACATTGCCCTTAACCTCCTTGTTGCGAAACAATTCGGTCTTCAGGGCTGCGATGATTTCATCAGATACACCGGCTTCACGTAGGCGAATCTCGAGGTACTCCTCCTCGGACAGATGTGACCATGACCATCCACACCCGAACACGTCATCCACTCCAACATCCGCATCTCTGTCTCTTGTCATTACGACGAGGTATGATACCACAGGGCAGGGAGCGGAATTTGTCGAATGGTGACGGACACATCGATTTCAAATACTCACGAGGATAATCTTCGCGGCAGCGGAACATCAACTGTGGAGACTTCCCGTCCAGCGCGTGCCCGCTCGGGTATGTCCGACGGGAATTTGAACCAGACTGGTCTGTCCGCGACTGCCGAGTTGATACAGATGGTCGCACGCCGCCGAGTCAAACCCGAGCAGTGGGTGCCCATTCATGCCCAACGCAGCTGCGCTGAGCAGCAGCCGTTGGGTGAGCATGCCGGCAACCATTTGTTGAATGCGATAGCCTCGAACACCGAGTTCCCGAATCCAGTGGTGACGGTCACCCCCGAGATGTAAACAGATGGGAACCTCACTCAGATTAACGGTGTGCATCGTCATGCTCTGCTGCAGGAACAACCGATGATCTCCGGGGGCAATCAGGGTGAGGACGTGCGGTTCGGCACCATATGCGTACGCACCGTCCGGCACGCCTTTCACGCCGTGAACCACAGCGTACCACTCAAAGCCCGACGGCAGACGACCATCCGGATGGTATATGTCCGTCTTGTAAGACGTTGAGGCGGCGTTCCACAAAAGAGACGAGAGTTTTCGCGCGTCCAACGGGCACCATGCAAAATCCATACCTGGTGAGTACCGACGACGACACACCGCCAACAGGTCGTACGAGGGACACTCTGCCGGCGGGAGCTTCCAGCGCGCCGCACCATCGTGGTCGGACGGGACTGCGCCCACCGGCCAGCGGATGGTGGGCGCCTGACCATGGGACGCTAACCCCGAAGCGCGTTGCATCTCCAAAAGCGAAGGATACGGCAGGATGGTCCGCGACTTGATGAATTGCGCGGTTTGCAGGGGCTCCAGTTCCCGACACAGATCTCCATCGCAAATCTCCGGGCGGTCTTCCGTGGCCAATGGATGAAACCAGGTGGTTGTCGGGTGCGTGGACAACGGCAGCACCGCATACACGTTCTCCTGGGATTCCTCCAAACCGAGCAGGTGGTGGACGGCCCGGTCCAAAAACTGAAAGCAGACAGTGGTTTCCAGGCCGAATCGCTCAGCGACCTCCAGCGCCTGCCCAATGGCTGCGCCGGCATCCATCCCCTGCAATCGATAGGCGAATTGGTTGTATTTGAAGAAGTTTTTCCAGAACACGGTCGATACGAAGAGAGCGCCGAAACACCGTGAAATATCACAAGGATGGATAAGCGAGCGGCCCAGGTACGCGTCGAAATTTCCCTCCCTCAGCAAGACCAGCCGGTGATGCGCGGCGTTGTAGTGGTAAACGCCGGAAGGGATTTCATCCATTTTCAGATACACGTACAGTTCGCTCGGATACAACGCGCCGCCGGACGGCGGAAACCGTCGGTATGCATGATGGAACATCGGCGGCTGGGTGGAGGGCAGGAACGTTTGACTCAGCTGCCCGAGCCCATACGCCAACCACAGAAAGTGGCCGATGGTGGCGAGATTCGGCTCAACGGGTGCTTCACGGGAGAGCAACGTCAACGGAAGGTGTCCGGACAGCGGAATTTCGAGTTGGCCGCGATACAGTTTATATGGGAGCGGCGCATCCGCCCAGTTGACCTCCCAGTCGGACGGATAGAGTTGATCCACATCAAAATGCAAGTGGTGCACAAACGTCTCCAGATTCATATCTGCCATGCATTTACACGCTCCCTGTCTTTGACTCCCATCTGGCAAGCAGCAGACGGTTCCCGGTCATCCATCACGGAAAAGGATGTGGATGAGGATTCAACTGCTCGGATGACAGCGGTGCATTCGCGTAGCCGAGCTGCATCGGTATGCGGAGAACGCGGTCCAATCCCTCGAGGCGTGTCAGATGATAGCCGAATGTCATCGGGAGCATGCCCGGAATCAGCACTTTCACACAGAATAATCCGTTGCGCCGAATTTCGGGCGAAGTCTGATCCACCACAATCACATCGAGGCCGCAGTCGAAAAATCGCTGCAACATCCCTTTCAGGTCCTCGGTCAGATCCGTGTGAGGCTGCCCATGGTTCTGCGACATGAAAGCCTCCGCCAAAGGCTTGGCGCTGCCGTCCTGACTGAACAGGAACTGAAACCGCAGTTCTGTCTCCGGCAGACTGTAGAGTGTGGAGTGGTCCTCCATCCGCCGGACTTGAAACGGATCCTCCAGCATCCGGAGCGCCGCCGCGCGCCGGGCGTCGTATTCCGCGTCCAGCATCGGCATCATGCCGACCAACTCATGAATGGCGGATTTCACGGCGCGGACCGGGCTCACATGCGCGCCCGCCGCACAAATCAGGTGGGGCCCTTTCTGGCGCGTGTTCTTCGCCATGACCCAAACGCTCGGAATCCCGTGCTCCATCGTGATGTCGTAGGCGTGCAATCGGTAGCCGAGATCGGCCTGAACGTGATCCACCATCCACCGCAGCGTCACATCTTTAGTTTTCTCAAGGTTCAACGCCGGCGCGGGCAACTGGGCATACCACGTCAATAGAAACGCATCCCGTTCCACAATCTCCAATATCCCGTGAAAGATCGCTTCCTCCAGCGTTCCGCCGAGCGCACAGCCGTTCGACGTTTCATACACGTAGCCGCCTTCTCCGCCGAGGCTGTAGTAGGCGAGCAGTTCGGGCACCAGAAGGGGACGGCGCTGTCGGAACGAATACCCCCACACCCAGCGCATCGGCTGATCTGGCTGAAACGGCTGAAACGGAAAGTCAGGCCGCTCGTACTGAACCGGCGCGTGAACGCCCACTGAGACCGGATTCAGGGCGAATTCGGCCAGATTTCGGTAGCTGTCACACACCACGGTCCGCTTTCCGCGCGGCGTGAGACCGCAGTAACGCTCCAGTCCTTCGAGGATGGCCGTCAATTCACTCTCCGCAAAGGACAAACTCCGACCCGCGGTGCCTTCATCGCCCTGCCACAGCGGCAAGTTCACGCTGACGTTGGCGAAAGGCGTCGCCAAATCGACCACCTTCGCATTCAGCAACCCGGTTTGTGAGTCCAGATAGTCGCGCTCGAGCACGGTTTTCAACTCGCTCAGCGGACGACAACGGTATGACGACGGGTGAACCTTCGGACTCGGCCGCAGCACCACCGTGGCCAGTTCCGCCGAGTCATCCGGAATCTCTCCGCACGAAGGACACTGTGGATTGGGCAGGAACGCATGGCGCGAGATATCCAGCGTTCTCAGATGCACCAGGTAGAGATGCCCGGCTGTTCGCGGTGTCTCGCCGCGCAGTTCCCGCAGCACTTCGTCTCTGATCAGACAAGCCATGATCAACAGCCCTGGCCGGGTCGCCCACGGATTGAGCACCGGTGAGGATGTTGACCGGGCCTCCAGAAGCCGAGCCAGATCACGCCGATCCGGCATGCAAAGGATCCGCCGCCAATCGGCACACTGCGCACAACCCGACACGGACGGATGAACCCATGGGCCAATCACCCCCCTGCCAAAGGACAGGCAACAGCGCAGCCAAGGTTGTGATGCATGCCGAAATACGCGGTCGGCTGCCGCATCCGCCGCCGGGTCCCAGATGTCGCGCGCCACGATGACCATGTCCACAGCGTCCGCCGAAACCACCCTTCCGTCGCCGATGGAAGGGCCTGTCAGGCCGGCCGCTGGGCTGCGGACAACGCGGCAACCGTCGGCCAGTGTGGTCGCCACAATATCCGCCAGCATCCCATCTCCCACCAGCCAAATGGTCTTGGTCATGCGCGCTCCCCCTCGCACAGCTGGACGCCGAACACGCCGGCCAGCCCATCCTTGACAAACGGATCGACGGACAGGTCGTATACATCCATCCGTATCCCCCGCTGGTTCAGTTGTCTTCGCGCGCGGTCAAGGATTGCCGCAGCATCTTCGTCCGCCGCCGGAACGATGGGCACTTCGGCCATATCACCGGATTCCAAACAAAGCTCATTCCATTTGAGCGTTATCCCTGGCACCGCGGGTATCCGCCCGCCACCGTCTGTCATCGCCCACGTCAACGAACGCTCCAGCGCACGCCGCAGCGCGGAGGCTCGGCAGAATCCCACACTTCCGAACCATCCCCGTTTTGATGCGACCCACATCACAGGAAATCCATACACCGCCTCTCCCAACGCCAACTGCACATCGCCATCCAGAACGCGAAGCGCCTGCAGCAACCGTTGACAGGTTTCGTCGCGCACCGCGTCCGCCGGCACCGCTTGCACCGGACAGCGCGGCGCGATGCGTTCGCCGGACGGTGCGGGCGCAGACTGCAACTGTACCTTCAGCACCTGCGTCAAACTCTGCTGAAGGGCACGGACGATGCCTTCAATCACTGTCTCGCCGGCGCCCACGCCCGTGAACGACGGACCGCCGCCCGTGGTTTCCGTCGCCGCACACCCTGGCGGCGGCCACACGCCGGTGAGCAGTCGCAACACATACTGCTCAATTCCAATCAACCCCGCGGCTCGCCGTGCAGCCTCGTGCGTGAGACCAGCGCACACCACCTCGGGAAGCAGCGTCGCGGGCCCTTCCGACAGCGGATTGACCGGCTGAACCCGACACAACGCGAGGGGCAGCTGCGGGAGATCCCCTTCGTCCCACACGTGAAAAATCCCGCACACCGGCGAGGTCAGCGACTGGAACCAACCGAGCAGTTGCTCGCCGCGACTGTCGCTGTCGCCATTCGCAGTCGAGCGGTTTTCGTATGTCCCCATATCCAAGTCCGGTTCCCAAGTTTCCAGGCGCTGTATATTCTCCTGCCCCGTAGGCAGCGGATGCGGTGGCGCGACATGCCAGGCACCTTCCAGCGTGTCGAGGTTCAGCACAAAGAACGGATGCTGCTCCGTTGGTTTCACCAGACCGGTGGTCGCTTTCAGGAGTTCAAACACCACAACGTTGGCCAGAACGGCTCCGGCAGTAACGGAAACACCGTGGACATTTCCATCCCCTTCAAACAGTGACCGGTGCAGGCGCCGCCAATATGCGGCAAGGCCCCCCGCATCGCCCGGGTGAATGAGCGGGCCTGCCATCCCCAGCGGCGCCGCGCAAAGCGCCGGGAGCAGCAGCGCACGGTGATGGCGGCAAGCCGCCTCCAACTGTTGCAAAGTCACCATGTCTCCCGATTCCGAGACATACAGAACCGCGTCAAATCCCTTCACCACATCCTGCCAATCACCGAACCCCGATGCGTCCACGGCCATCTCCACGACATCCACGTCCGGATCCAACTTGCGGGCGTGTTCGGCCAAGTTGTGCAGGCGCTGCCGCTCCTCCGCGGCCAATGTGGGAGCCAGGACATGAAACTTCGGAAGCCCGGACTCCAGCAGTGCATGAACGAGGGATAGAAACATCGAACCTTCGCCCACCGCCAGTACGCGGCTCTGTCGATAACGTTCAAACCGATGAGCGCCAGACCCGCCGACGTGGTCAAGAAATGCCACCTGGTCCTGATACGCTGCGATGATATCGGCAGTCAGCGTGTGCGGAAAATCCGTGCTGACATCCCGAAGAAATCCGTTTTGATACAGAATTTCGGTAATTTGATAGACGCGCTGCCGATACTCGTCCGGTAGGCCGTCGGTCAATTCGCCCAGCGTTGTCTGCCCATCGAAAGCGGGCAGCAGTTGTTCTATCCACTGATGGATGCTTCGCCCTTCCATGCGAAACGAGCCTTCATTATTGCGAAAGTAGACGCCTGAGTCCGGATCGAGAAAGAAATGCGTGTCCAGGTTCACCTTCGGGCGCATTGAAGCATCGAGCATCGCCACGTTCCCTCCCGTCGCCGCGGCTGGCTGTTTTGGCAGGATCATTCCCGTGCTCCCATCCTATGCACAATGCTTGTTCCATGGCGCAAAAAACCCCCTTCGCCGCCGCACCGGACTCGCGAAGGGGTATCTGTGACAAGGCGGCAAGGGCAGCCCACCATCGGTCAGGCGGGCCGACGGATCCGCCGCACTACCGCAGACGATTTAGAAGCAGCCTCCACAGCGGCCACAACCTGCGCAGCGGAAACACCGGGCACAAGCAAAGCAACCCACACACCCGAAGCACCCGAAACAGCGAAAACATCGGGCGCATCCCGCACAGCCGAAGAATTGGGCTTGGACGGCATCGTGTGGTCCGCGCTCCTCATCGGGTGTCAAATCGCCAGCCTTGAAATCATCCATGTTTAGGTTGCGAATGACTTTTTTAAAGTCCTCCATGCTCTCACCTCCATGCAATGACCTGGACCAACGTATGCCACCCGCAAAACATTCGGCCACGGTCATTGTCCGCCCGCGATGCCCAAATTTACGTGGTGATGCAAGGACGCGAATGCGCTGGATAGACGAAACCATGGAGAATGAGAGCAGCATGGGGATGGAGCGATGGTGGCTGCCCGAAGCATCGGGCCGGGGGGAGTCAGCGCAGAGTGAGCCGGATCCGCAGATGCAAAGCCGTTCGACAGGCAGCCTACTGGCGCTTCGGCAATGTCCTTGGCTGCTCGAGCACATCCAGCTCCTCGTCCATCCGTTCCATCTGCTGCAAGACCACAGCACGAGCGTCGCGAATCGCCTGATTGTAGATGATTGGCCCCAGTTGTTCCATCATGAAGTCCAACAAATTGCTGGCGGCCAACTCTCCAATGGACTCCGACCGTTCCACTTCAAAGTAAGTCCTTATGTTGTCTATCAATTGTTGCTTGTGTTCACGAGGTATCTTCAAAATAACCACGTTTTCGCCTCCCAGATTCAGATAACGTGATTAGAACATTCTCTCCCATTTCAATCAAGATGAAAAACCGACCTTCGTCATCGTGACAAAGGTCGGTGTGCACGGTGAATGAGCCTGTTATTTCGTTTGAAGTTCACCCAACAATTGACGAAGGGCCTGATCAATCGGAGTCAGAGGACGACCGAGCACCTTTTCAAAATCCCGGCTCTCGACCTCCAACGCCCCCGCCCGAATTCCCTGTTGAATGTTTACGAGAAAGGGAACCACCGCGTCGGGAACGCCCGCTCTCTTCATGATGTCCGCATACGTATCGTCATCGACCTGTTGCACAGGGACTTCCTTACCCAATACCTTGCCCACCACAGATGCCAGTTCTTCCTGAGTCAGCAGTGGCCCAGACAGTTCGTAGATGGCATTCTCGTGCCCGCTCCCGGTGAGAACCGCTGCCGCCGCTTCCGCGTAGTCTTGCCGCAGGGCCCACCCCACCTTGCCGGAGCCCGCTGCCGTGACCCAGGGTGCGCCGGCCATCACAGCTTGAATGCTTGCCATCTCGTTCTCCAAATACCAGTTGTTCCTCAGGATAGCGTACGGTATGCCAGTCTTTACAATGGCTTCTTCGGCGGCACGATGCGGTGGCGAGAGGAACATGGTGGTGTCCATGGCATTGGTCAAGCTGGTATACGCGATGAATTGAACCTGTGCCCGTTCAGCAGCGGCAACCGCATCGGTGTGCTGCCGAATTCTCGTTTCGTTGTCTCCATCCGCAGAAATGATCAACAACCGCTCAATCCCCTCGAACGCAGCCACCAAGCTTTCGGGATGGTCAAAATCCCCATACCGAACGTCCACACCTCTCGCCCGCAGGTTCTCCGCTTTGGCGGGGTTCCGAACACTGACGGCCATTTGACTCGCTGGAACAGACTTCAACAGTGTCTCTACGACTTTCGATCCCAGCTTTCCGGTCGCACCGGTCACCAAAATTTTCATCGTTGAATTCCTCCAAACCTATTTGTTCAAATGAAACCAAATCAGTTTTAGTTAAGGGTAAACGATCACGTCGAGAGAACTCCGGCGGCCAGTGCCCTTTGCGCCACATCCGCAATCGTGTACCGTTGCAACGTTTCAAGGATAGCCTGTTCCGCTTCGTTGGCAATCGCGTCAAATACCGTGGGCATGCCCGACCCCACAGGGCACCGCGGATTGGGTTCCGCTGGACTTGGAGCCAATGCCCGCTCCATCTGCAAGGTTTGATAGACCTCGGACAGTCGAATGTCTTCTGGCGCCCTTGTCAGACGATATCCTCCATCACGCCCCTCCCGGGTTTCAATGAGGCCGACTTCCACGAGACGCTTCAAGACTCGACGGAGGAAAACGGCATGGGTATTCACACTGGATGCAATGAACCTGCTGGAATAACCTTCTCTATTTTGCGCCAACAAGGCCAGTGCATGTACAGACATTGAAAACCATCCACTCGCTGCCATATTGTCCCCTCCATGGTTTTGACTATAACCAAGTTGATTTCAGTTTGTCAAACGCTTTTCTCAGACGGCTAGGAGGAAGTTTCCTTCTCTCACAAAAAGTAACCGCCGCCAAAATCGGCAGCGGTGATGGCTCATCAGACTCTGTGGCGACGCTTTTTCACGATGATCAACAACTTCTGACCTGAGAATAGCTTGATGACTCTGATCCGACGCATCTGACTCACCCCCGTACTACATAGATATGCTCGTCGCTCGGGCACGCGTGGACGAACAATACCTATCCGAGGTGAGACTGACGCCCCCGTCGGGCGACGAACGCCCTGCAGGGCCTTACTGGACTCGCGGGGCCATCCAGTGATTGCAGGGGCACCGACAGGTTGAGTGTGCCAGTGTAACCAGGTATTTTGCATTTCAATATGTGCAAAATCATGATAAGGTACTTGCGATCACCCTTACCCCACTGTGAGGCAGCCAACAGGCTGCCTTTCTTTTTGGGAAGTTTGGACTTGAAAGCAGGGCATCTTGCACCTGTTCGGAATCATAACAAGGGCACCAGCCACGGCCGGTGCCCTCAAAACAGCTAACTTGTCACCAGCATCTTCTGCCAGGGCAACCTGGATCCACAACGATGTTTCTTGTAATGGGTTGGTAAAAGTGCCGAGGCACATTTACAATGACGTGTCTGTTGATGTTTACAATCGGATGGACATAGGGAACCATCCGAGGAATGTAGCAATCTCGAACACAGTAGCGGGGCGGACATACGATTGGCGGGCAATTCATGGCATGGTCACCTCCATCTAGTTGTTGAGACAAATCACAACTACGCTCCGACTCCGGCACCTGCGCCATAAGCGCCGCCACCTGCATAACCGCCTGTATACGGAATCAGCAGGATGAACAGCACGAAAATAATCAAGAACACGACTGCCCATCGGGTGAAGCCTCCAAAACATCCCCCATCGTACACGAACTACACCCCCTTCAGCCTGGATGACTCATCTTACGATGATGTCTCTCCTGTTGAAGCGGCTATTGCCACTGACGGGCTGTCCTAAAGTGCCGTCTTGTCCATAGAAGCCATCGAGTGTCTCCTTGTATTTTGCCACCCAGCCATACAACGTCTTTTGCGAAATACCGAGCTCCCGAGCCACCTGGCTCGCTGGTTTCCCACTCTCCAAAGCCAATTGAACTGCGTGAAGTTTGAATTCCTTGTCGTACTTCTGTGTCATGTGGCTCACCTCGAATCGCCTTATTCTT
>NZ_AUCA01000029.1 GCF_000429525.1 Alicyclobacillus contaminans DSM 17975
CCGAGGGTTCTCGCCAACTGCTCATTCTTAGCTTCCAATTCCTTTTTCTCGGCTAATAGCTGTTGATACTCCTCGGCCGTTACATGAGTCGCAGGAGCCTTGGGCTTCGACGCAGAGACATGGCCATTCTGCTTATACTCCCGCACCCAACGATTCACCACATTCGGCCGTATATCGTACTTCCTTGCAACGACGGCGCTTGTCCCAGTCTCAAGACACTCCTGAACAACCTGCTGTTTAAACTGTGCCGAAAACTTCCGCCTAACCATTGAACAACCTCCTGTATCTAGTGTCCTACAGATCCAGGGTTCTGTCCAATCTGATTACGGGGCTTAAGAGGCGTCACGCAAATTAAAGAGTTTGTCCGGCCACATCGGCCGCCACGCCAGCCGCAGGCAAAGATCCGGTATGAAACAAAACCCGGCCAACAGGCCCAAATTGACTGGGGATTCTGCGAGGAGATGGATGAGAATGGCCACAGGCGCAAAGTTGCGGTGTTTGTCATGGTCCTTGGGTACTCCCGTGCCATGTACGTCGAATTCACCCGGCGCTGCGATATCTATAGTTTTCTGCGCTGCTTCATCCATGCTCTTGAGCACTTCGATGGCGTTCCCAAGTTCGGTTTGACGGACCACATGAAGACGGTCGTCATCGGTCGAAACGATGATGGAACACCCAAATGGCATCCGCTGTTCGAAGATTTTGTACTGACCGTGGGCCTGACACCTAAGCTCTGCAAGGTTCGTATGCCCCAAACAAAGGGCAAGGTCGAGCGTGGCGTAGCCTTTGTCAAGGACAACTTCTGGCCTGGTCGGCGGTTTACAGGCATGGCGGATCTCAATCGTCAAGCGCTGGCATGGTGCGAAGAACAAGACCGCCGCATTCACGGGACAACCGGAGAGCGACCGTGCGATCGTATGAAGGATGAGGAATTGAAACCTCTTCCGGCGCCTGACCGGCTACAGAAGTTTCTCCGTGAGGAGCGCAAAGTCTCGATGGACGGGTTCGTGAGTTGGGATGGCGTGCGCTATGGAGTTCCTTGGCGATACAGCGGACGTGTTGTTCTGGTTCGTCAAGTAGGGGCGAAAATCGAAATCTGGTCCGAAGGTGTATGCATCGCTACCCACGACAAATCCGACCGTTGGGGTGGACTTGTACGACTGCAAGGTCAGTACGAGGGATTGTCCGCCGCCCAGGGTCGAGTGTCTCCGAAGGCTATTGCGGTACGTGTTGCAGAATCTGACGTGGAAAAACGCTCACTCTTGGTGTACGAGCAGCTGGCGGAGGTGGGCGTATGCTAGAACTGGAGAAAGTACGGTCACAATTGGCGGAGTTGAAGCTGCACACGGCGGCCGAGATCCTGGAATCCCGTTTACAGATGGCCTCACAGCATGAATCCACTTACGTGGCATTTCTTGCGGATCTGTTGCAAGAGGAAATTTCGCACCGACGGCAGCGCTATATACAGACACAGGTACAAAGAGCCCGTCTTCCCTACCAAAAGACACTGGAGGAATTTGATTTTTCATTCCAGCCGAGTGTAGACAAACGGGTCATTGACGAATTTGCCACGCTCGGTTTTATCCGGGAAGCATTCAACATTGTGTTTTTGGGTCCTCCAGGTGTGGGAAAAAGTCATCTGGCAGTAGCGCTGGCCATGCGGGCATTGAAGGAAGGATATTCCGCCTACTTCGTGACCGTGACAGAACTTCTGGAAGACCTACGGAAGGCACATGCGGAGAACAAACTCGATATTCGGATGCGCAAATACCTGCGCCCGAAGCTCCTCCTGATTGACGAGGTAGGCTACTGGCCATTTGGCCGAGAAGAAGCAAATCTATTCTTCCAACTGGTGAGTACTCGCTATGAACATGGAAGCATTATTTTGACTAGCAACAAGAGCTTTGCCGAGTGGGGAGAACTGTTTGGAGACCCTGTTCTCGCCTCCGCAGTCCTCGACCGGCTACTCCACCACGGGCACATTGTAAACATCCGTGGGCAGAGCTACAGGCTGCGAGAAAAGGTCCGAGCAGGCGTATACAGCTCCCCACGAGAGACAGTCACGACATCCTGATTCAACGCCGCTGGGTGGGTCAAAAGTAACCCGGCGAAACGGGTCAAATTAAATCCGGCGTTGACAACATTCATACTGCAAAAACTTTTAGGGGACGCCCTGCGAACGGATAGTCCCCTAAAAGTCGGTTGGTATGGCGATGGATTCTCCACTACACAGTCCCATTGTCTTGGGTCTTGTTTAGTAAGAGACTTACAGATGACTATCAAAATCACATTCCTGTAAAGGAACAATCTTTGTCTTTTTGACGAACTTGTAGCCTAACCACAGCGCGATGAACAATGGAATGCTGATGTAGGTCGCCACGACCCCTGCCCAATGAATGGCTCCTCCGGTGAAGCCACTATAATCCTGTCCAATGATGACAGTAGTACACAACACCAAAGCGAAAATGGGACCAAACGGATACCATTTTGCTCGATAAGCCAATTGTTCTAAGTCTCTACCTTGTGCCACATACGCCTTTCTAAAACGATAATGGCTGATGGCGATTCCCAACCAGACCAAGAAGCCACTAAGTCCAGAGGCGTTTAACATCCAGGTATACACGACCCCATTACCATACAAGGACGATAGAAATGCAGCGAACCCAATAAGAATATTTACGTATAGAGCATTCATTGGAATACCACGGCCATTGACCTTTCGAAATAGTCTCGGCGCTTTCCCGGTTGTTGCCAATGCCCACAACATGCGAGTCGAAGCATAGAGCGCTGAATTACCGGCGGATAGTACAGCAGTAAGAATGACAGCATTCATGACGGACGCAGCCAGTGCGAGTCCAGCTCGCTGGAATACAAGAGTAAACGGACTGATGGCAACATTGTCGACGCTGGCCTTCAATAAATTCGGGTCGGTATACGGAATCAACATTCCAATGATGAAAATGGTAAGGACATAGAAGATCAGTATGCGCCAAAATACTTGGTTGATGGCTTTGGGGACATTTCTTGCAGGGTTTTCGCTCTCACCTGCGGCAAGTCCGACCAATTCAGTGCCTTGGAACGCGAAACCAGCGACCAAGACGGTACTGAAGATGGCAAGGACACCACCGTGAAAAGGCGTTCCTCCAAGTGTGAATGTATGAAAACCGACGGGGTGACCATTGAAAATGCCAATAATCATCAATACACCAACGGCGAGAAACGCCAAAATGGTCACCACTTTAATACCGGCAACCCAGTACTCGCCCTCTCCATAGCCCTTTACAGATATCACGTTCAATAAAAACAACAAAGCTAAGAAAATTGCACTCCACAGAATGGAAGAGCTGTTGGGAAACCAATACTTCATCACCAGAGATCCGGCCGACAGCTCAGCAGGAATGGTGATGGCCCAGTTGTACCAATAGTTCCAACCCAAGGCGAACCCTAAAGCAGGGTCAACAAATCTCGAAGCATACGTCTCGAATGAGCCTGATACCGGCAGAAAGCTCGCCATTTCACCAAGGCTGGTCATCACGAAATACACCATGACGCCCACGACGAAGTAAGCGAGTAATGCACCGCCGGGGCCGGCTGTACTGATGGAGGACCCGCTCGCCACGAATAGCCCTGTTCCGATGGCACCACCAATGGCAATCATGGACAGATGTCTAGATCTCAAGCCTCGGTGCAATGATTCACTGCTTCTGTTGTCCGTTTCCGAAGTATGTCGTCCCATCTTCTACGAGTGCCTCCTCATCGGTTTCATGTCGACGATAAGTGAGAACCTTAGGATGAGAGCAAAAAAGCCTTGAGCATTTCACTCAAGGCTGGCAAGACCCACGTTTGTAAAACGAGTGTCGTAGCAAAGAATGATAGCTCTCCACAAATCCTTGTGGCAGTGCTGCACATATTCTGTGCAACCCCAGCTGTACCGTGTGAAAGCGCCCACGATACGCTTCGGCAGCATTTCCTTTCCTATCACTTCATCGCCGCTTTCACTCTGTGATAGTACTCTTAAAGGCTGCGCCTCTATCCTAATTATTCACTTATACTTCGATAGTATTTCCGAGAGATGCGTTGTGCGTCAATGTTAAATATTTCTTGAGGTATCCCTGTAAATATACATGCGGGCAATGACATGCCACTTTCACAGCACTATCTTATGAAATAAGACAGTAAAAATACCGTGCCCATGCTTCTGTCCATTGGCACGGTATTCACGGGACATGTGCTTGTTTTGCACCTCAAAGCGGAATCCATTCGGTGTGCGTCACCGCGCGGTTTCCGGCGGTCAAGGGCGCAGTCCCTGCTCGCGGAATCCGCGGTACAATGTCCCCAAGACTGCTTTCCGAGTCAGCAGGCCGACAAATTTGCCCGCGTCGTCCTCGACGCACAGAAACGGCTGGTTTATCATCAATTCCACCGCCTTGAGCATCGATTCCCCACTGTGAATCCTGGGAACTTCGCGACTCATGACGGATTCCACAGTCTGGTCGTGCAGCGAATCCATTTCGTACCCGTTGAGACCAGCCACAGCGTTCATGATCAAGTTGGTGTGAATGGTGCCCTGGACAACCGACGCCCTATCCAACACCGGTATGGCGGAGTAGCCGGAGTTCGTCAACACGAGCAGCGCATGATCCAACGTATGAAACGGACTGACAATGGCGACATTGTCAGCGCGAATCATGAGTGAAGTCACTGGGCGCAGCACAAGCTCGGCAATGCGGTTCTCCGTCAAAAACGTCCACATCCTTCCCCTAACGCAGCGGCACTCAGAGATTCTGCGTGCCACAATCCCAGACCCTTGCACGCTCTATTTATTGTACCGCATTCCCCTGGGGAAGGCACTTGTGGTCATCGCGGAGAATCCACTTGAACTCCGTCTCATCCCGGAGGAAATTCCATGACCCGTTTGACGTTTGCCCACAACAAACAGCGCCAGAGAGGCATCCTCCGGCGCTGTTGATCACATCACACGTGTGCGACCCGGCGTGCCTTGGCACCGGCAGGGTCTTCCGAGCCGAAGCGTCGCTTCGGCTCGGGCAGCGAACGAACACAGACCGAGCACATGCTCGCAAACATGAACGTGACAATGGTAACGTGGATGAGAAACGCGGTCAGGCTCAACTCTGTGTAAATCAACAGCCAACCGCTGAATGCCTGCAGAACCACCAGAATCAGAGACGTGCGGCACTGACGGAACAGTCGCGGATACGCATCCCGCATCCGGTATGATTTCACCGTCAGCAGCACCATGAACAGCAGCAATCCGAGCGCCAGTGACCGGTGCGTCACATCGATGATAAACGCAACACCGGCGTGTTGATACGTCTCAGTGGGCAGCGGCCAACCCTGAAACCGACCACCGGCTCCCGTGCTGGCCACGTACGCGCCGAAATAGATGGCGAACAGGAGATACGGCAGCGTGAACCACGCCCATCTGGCAAACGCCTTGTCCGGCAATTCACCGCGCAGGGCCGGACGTGCTTCCGGGCCTCCGCTCTGATCAATCTGTCCAATCGTCTGTGTCAAACACAGGACCGCACCGAAGGACACCAGAGCAATCCCCATGTGCGTCGCCGTCACCGCGGGCGGATTCACGAACAACACGGCCATGGCACCGAGCGCGGCTTCCGCCAACACGAACAGTACGGCCACCGAAATGAACACCTTGACCTCCACATAGGCCCGGTACCGGCGCCACGCCCACACCGACACCGTCACCAGGAGCACCATGAACACAAACACGACCGCCCGGTGCGTGAATTCAATCGCGGCCGCCTGTTGCCAATGAGCCGGCAGGAGACCATTGGAGCTGAACGGCCACGCCCGCCCCATACCCTCCGACGAGTTGGTGCGCGTATCGATGAACCCCATGGTGTTCACGAAAAACTCCAACACGAGCGTGACCACGGCCAACCAATAGACAGCGCTCCGTCGGTGGCCAGCCGTCTCCTTGGCAGGCGACTGGGCCGACAATGTATTCCGCATGGCTTTATACAAGGGTGCCCACCACCATTCCGGCAAACATCAACGGCAGATACATCAGTGAAGCGAAGAACGTGCGCCTCACCCAGACGGTATCGCAGTCCGGCTCGCGATACATCTTCCATGTCACCCAGAGGAATCCCCCACCGACGACAATGGAGCATACCAGGTAAATCCAGTGGAACGGTGCGCTGAAGTACAGAGCCAAGCCGGTCAACCACAGCGCCAGTGCGTATCCGAGCGACTGTACTTTCGTGGCGCGGACCCCGCGCACCACCGGCATCATCGGTACGTTCGCCCGCCGATAGTCCTCGTTCTTCAGGAGCGCCAGCGACCAAAAATGGGGTGGCGTCCAGAGAAAGATGAGGCCAAACATCAGCCACGCGGCGATGCTCACATGTCCGGTCACCGCGGACCACCCCATCAATGGCGGCACCGCGCCAGCTCCTCCGCCAATCACGATATTTTGCGGGGTGCTGCGCTTCAGCCACATGGTGTACACCACCGCGTAGTACACGAATCCCGCCGCCGACAGCACCGCGGTCATCGGGTTCAGCCACACGGTGCACACCACCACGGACAGCACGCCGAGACACAGCCCGAAAATCAGCGCGGACCGAGCCGGAACGATGCCCGCCGGAATGGGCCTCTGGGCCGTCCGTTTCATAATCCGGTCAATATCGCGGTCATACCACATGTTGATGGCGGCCGATCCGCCCGAGGACAATCCCAGTCCCACCACCAACGCGATGATCACGTGCCAGCCGGGCCAGCCGCGCGCGGCAACGATGGCCGCGCAAAACGCGGTCAACACCACGAATGCACTGATGCGCGGCTTGGTCAACTCCACATACGCTTTGACCACCGTCCACACGGACGCCTGCCCCGCTGTCTTGACCGCCAACGATTCTGCTCTTGCTATCGCCATCCGCCACACCTCCTTCCCAGTATGCTCAAAAAGCCGGGACGTCTATGTGCGCTGCTTCACATTTGGCGATGAACGGCTGATGCATTTCCGCTCAGCCGTTCACCAACCGACGCTCAGTACTCCGCCTACTGAACCTGATAGCCGAAGGACATAATCCAAATGGACGCGCCGATGAAAATGATGGCGAAGAAAAACCCAATCGACAGAATCACAGTCTGGTACGCCGGACCGTTGCCGTCTCCGTGCGTGAAGTGCATGAACATGAACAACTGGACGAAGATCTGCAGCACCGCGCACAGCAGAATGCCGATGACGAGCGGCGTCGGTTTCCACACGTGATCCAGAACCAGCCACAGAGGAATGACCGTCAACACCAGCGACAAGATAAACCCAATCACATATTGCCACGGAAACGAAGGCGTCGCGTGCGCCGTGGACGGATGTTGACCGGACATCACATCACCCCCATCAGATAGACGACCGTGAACAGGAACACCCACACGACGTCAAGGAAGTGCCAGTACATATTCACGATGAACACCTTGCGCGCCGTGATGGGATTGATACCGAACCGCACCAACTGGATGATAATCCCTGTCATCCACAGAATACCGAGCGACACGTGGCAGCCGTGCGTCCCGACCAGCGTGAAGAACGCCGACAGGAATGCGCTGCGCTGCAGCGTCGCGCCGTCCATTGCCATGTGCACAAACTCTTTGACTTCCAATCCCACGAAGGAGAGACCCAGCAGCACCGTGACAATCAGCCAGCCCACAACCCGGTTCCGTTTGTCGCGGTGCATCTCAAAAGTCGCCAAGCCACCGGTGAAACTACTCGTCAACAGAATGAACGTCTCAGCCACGAAACTTGGGATGTCAAACAGCTCTTTTCCCGTCGGTCCGCCGTCCACGTGCGAACGGAGCACGATGAACGTGGCGAACAGACAGGAGAACAGAATCAAGTCCGTCGCAAGAAACACCCAGAAACCGAGAATCTTCAGGGCACCGTCTTCGGTCTGGTACTCCACTGGCCGATCCGGATAGTCCACGTGGATGTGGCCGGCGCCGTGGTGGTTTTCTGCAGGAGCGTGTGCTGTTGTCGTCATCCTTGCAACCTCCCCAGTGCCGATTCGGTATGAATCACTTCATCGACCGGAATGTAATAGTCGGTGTCGTACTCAAAGGACCTCCGGAACAGGCAGTACGCAATGCCGATACCCGCGATGACGTCCATCGGCACCACGCCAAACGTCAGTCCCAGGCCGAGTACAAAGAACCACAGCGACAGGATGAACGGACGTCCGGAATTCTTCGGCATATGAATGGGCTTGAGCTCGTCCTTCGCCGGCAGGAAGTCCGCCTTGCTCAGCTCGCCCTGTTTTGCCAGCCACCATGCGTCGCGCCCTTGGATGGTCGGAATGGTGGCGAAGTTATAGTGCGGCGCAGGCGACGGCAGCGACCACTCCAGCGTGCGGCCATCCCACGGATCGCCGGTCAAATCCCGTTCGCCGTACTTGATGCTGTAGATGATCTGCCAAACCATGAACACGAAGCCAATGCCCATCAGATACGCGCCGATGGTCGAAATGAAGTTTGGCACCGTCCAACCAAGGCCGGACGGATAGGTGTAGATGCGGCGCGTCATCCCCATGAAGCCGAGCGCGTACTGAGGCAGGAAACAGACGTAAAAGCCGATGTTGAAGAACCAGAACGCCCACCGACCCAACCGCTCGTTGAGCAGGAAGCCAAACATCTTCGGCCACCAGTAGTACATTCCGGCCAGCATGCCGAACACGGTGCCGCCAATCAACACCTGGTGGAAGTGCGCAATCAAGAAATAGCTGTTGTGATACTGGTAGTCCGCCGGAGCCACCGCCAGCATCACGCCCGTGGCGCCGCCGATGGCGAAGCACGGAATGAACGCAATGGCCCACATCATCGGCAGACTCATGCGAATCCGGCCGCGGTACATGGTGAACAGCCAGTTGAACACCTTGACCCCCGTCGGAATGGCAATCACCATCGTGGCGATGGCGAAGAACGTGTTGACATCCGCGCCGGAGCCCATCGTGAAGAAGTGATGAACCCAGGTCAGGAAACCGACGATGCTGATGGCCATCAGCGCAAACACCATCGATCCGTACCCAAACGTCGCCTTCTTCGAGAACGTCGAAATCACTTCGGAGAAGATGCCGAACGCGGGCAGAATCACGATGTACACCTCGGGGTGACCCCAAATCCAGAACAGGTTAATGAACATCATAGGATCGCCGCCGTGCAGAATCGTGAAGAAATGCGCACCGAGCGCACGGTCCAGCAGCAGCAGCGCCAACGCCACGGTCAATGCCGGGAAAGCGAACAAAATCAGAATGCAGGCGGCCAATACCGACCAGGTGAACAGCGGCATCCGCCACAGCGTCATTCCCGGCGCGCGCATCTTCAGGATGGTCACCAAGAAGTTGATGCCGGTCGCGATACTCCCGATACCGGAGATGGACAGCGCCAACAGATAGTAGTTTTCGCCCGGCCCATTGCTGAAGCCAAGCTCCGACAGCGGCGGATAGCTGGTCCACCCAGCATCCGGCGAACCGCCAATCACGAACGAGATGTTCAACAACAGAGCGCCCAGGAAGAACATCCAAAAGCTAATCGCGTTCAGATACGGATATGCGACGTCGCGCGCGCCGATTTGCAGCGGCACAGCGATGTTGAACATCGCGAAGATGAACGGCATGGCCATGAACAGAATCATGATGGTGCCATGCGTCGTAAAGATCTCATCGTAGTGTTCCGCGTCCAGAAACGTCATGTTCGGCAGCGCCAGTTGCGTGCGCATCAACTCCGCGTCGACACCGCCGCGGAACAGCATGAGCAGCGCCGCAATCAAATACATAATGCCAATCTTCTTATGGTCCACGGTCGTCAGCCACTCACGCCACAGCCAGCCCCACTTCCGGAACTTCGTGAGCGCAAAGACGATGGCGACGGAGACCAGGACAATCATCACGTCAGAGCCCAGAATCATGGGTTCCGTGATAAAAATTCCCCAATGCGGAATTGGATTCACAGCGTCTTCCCCCTCTCGTCATTGCCCAGAATCGGAGTTGCCCATGTCCATGTTGGACATGTCCATCGAACCGGAGCTGTTCCCCGTGCTGTCCGACGCTCCCGGCATCTGTTGTTTGTACATGTATTGCCCGCCGTTCTGCATGACCACGTCATTGAACAGACCGGGCGGATACGAAGAGTACGACTGTTGCTTCGCCAGGCTGTCCTGCTTCAACTGGTTGTACCCCGCCATGGTCAGCGCCGGCGATGAGGACTTGACCTGGTTCACCCAGTTGGTGAAGTCCGCCTCGGACATCGAGTTGACTTTGAAATTCATGTGCGCGAAGCCCTCTCCGCTGAAGTTCGCGCCATATCCGCTGTACGTTCCCGGCTTGTCGGCCTGCAGCCACAGCCGCATCGCCATGCCCGGCATGGTGTATTCCTGACCACCCAACTGCGGAATCCAGAACGAGTTCATCGGCGCGTCCGACGTCAACTCAAACTGCACCGGCACGCCGGTCGGAATGTTGACGTAGTTCACCGTCGCGATTTTTTGATCCGGATACTCGAACAGCCACTTCCAGTTGAGAGAGACCACCTGAATGGTGATGGGTTTCACGTTGTTCTCAGGGGGCTTGGTCAACGAAAACGTCGTCTTTGCCGTGAACGCCCCGAGGATGGCAATGATGATGATGGGAATTCCCCACCAGACGATTTCCAACTTCTTGCTGTCCACCCACTGCGGGGAGTACGGCGCGTTGTTGCCCGGCTTATCCCGATATCGATACACAATGACCGCAAGCAAAATGAGAACAGGAATGACAACAATGGCAACCAAAATGGTCGACAGAATGATGAGATGAAGTTCCGTCTTCGCAACCGGTCCAACCGGATTGAACACCACGTATTCCGGACTGCAACCAGTCAGAAGAACCGCCATCGCGGCAACCATCGTAGCGAGTTTGCCGAAATGCGGAGGAAATCCTCGTTGCACTGCCCTCTCTCCTTTCCTAGCAGGAATCGCAATCTCTCTCAGGCTGTTCGGGTTCACCGATCCCTCATTCGTCGGTGTGACAAACGTCACAACGAACCTTGCAAACCACAGCATACGCCCCCTTTTCGGCTCATGCCAGCGCGTTTCGACACAAATTCACGATCTGGTCACAATGCCGTTCACAATCCTGTCAAATTGGCGCACAATATAGGAAGAAAAATAGAATGATGGCTGGCCCGAAGGGCTCAGCAACGAGGAGGAGGTTCCTTTGCCCAATTCATCGTACGACGTCATCATCCTCGGCGCCGGCTCCATGGGGCTGATGGCTGGATTGTACCTGGCCAGGCGCGGACAGTCCGTCCTGCTGCTGGACACCTGCGAACCCCCTCACAGCTTCGGCAGCCACCACGGCGGCACCCGCCTGCTGCGGGTCGCCTACGGCGAAGGAACCGCCTATGTCCCACTGGCCCTTCGCGCCCGCCAGTTGTGGTTGGAACTCGAAGCGGAGCACCGCCATTGGCTGTCCGAATCCCCCGCGCACATCTCCAGTCAACCTGAAACCGCCACGCTGTTCGCTCCCATCGGCGTGTTGAATGTGATGCCCCGCCACAGCTCTGCGCTCCGTGAGATTGAGAATAGCGTCCGCACGCACGACCTTCCCGGCGCTACGCTCGACGCGGAGGAAGCGATGCGGCGGTGGCCAGGACTCGCCCTGTCCTCGGACATGCTGGCTCATTTCGATCCGCTCGGCGGCGTGCTCTTCAACGAACGGGCGCTGCTGGCGGGCAAACGACTGGCTTTGGCCGCCGGGGCCGACGCCCGCTTTGAAGGCCATCTGGATGCGTTGCACCTCCACCATGACGGCGTCAGCATGGTGTGGAGCGGTGCGGCGTTGTCCGCGAAGCAGCTGCTCATCTCTGCCGGAGCCGGATCGGCTGCGTTATTGCAGCGCTTTATCCCAGACTGGGCCGTGCCCTTGCAGCCCACCCGCAAGGTGTTCGCGTGGTACCACCCGGCTGACGATGAACACGCGTCGCGCTACACCGCACCGTCTTTTCCCGGGTTCAGTTTTGAAACGGACGCGGGTTGGTTCTACGGCTTCCCCGATTTCGGCGAGGGGGTGAAGGTGGGGCGGCACGATGGTGGTACGCCCTGCACGCCCGCCACCGTGGACCGCACGTTCCACGCCGGCGGCGCGGAAGACGAAGAGCTGCAGACCTTTCTGCGGCGGTTCCTCCCCGGCGCCGCGGGTCCGCTGCGGGAGGGCAAGGTCTGCATGTACACCATGACACCGGACGAACATTTCGTGATAGACCGCCATCCCACGCATCCACACGTGTTTCTGGCCACCGGTTTTTCCGGCCACGGATTCAAGTTCGCATCGGCCGTCGGCGAAGCGTTGGCTATGTGGCTGTGCCAGGAAACGCCGTTGGTGGACCTGAGCCCATTTTCCGCGCGGAGATTCAGCCGCACTTGATTTGTGCTGAATCGGATTGTTATCATCAAAAGGGAGACATACTGAATCGGTAAACCCTGTCGCATGACTGGCGGACACAGTGGAGGTAAACCACGGGGGAGTGCGACAGTTTGAAAGCCGGCCGCCTGGGCGCATGGATGTGACGCCTGGGCGGCCTTGTCGTGATTTTGGAACATTTCAGGATGAAGAACGCCCGGAGATTCCAATTCAGAAGGGAGCCTGACCCCATGACCATCTGCCTCAAGGGACGGCCCGTGACGGAGCCGCTGCACAAACACATCCGCGCGGAAGTCGCGAGACATAAAGCGAACGGTGTTACGCCCAAAGTTGTCACGCTGTTGGTGGAAGGCGACCCCGCGTCTCTCTACTACGCGCACATAAAGCAGCGTCTGGCTGAAAAGTTGGGCATCTGCTTCGAACTGATTCGCTTTCCCAGCCGGGTTCACAGCCGAGAGATATTGCAAACGATTCGTAGGTTGAATGAGAATGCGGCGGTTCACGGCATCATGTTGGAATTGCCGCTACCGCCCTACCTGCCCACGCGCGAGATCATTGACAGCATTTCGCCGCTGAAAGATGTGGACGGGTTGACCCCGTTCAATCGCCAGGCCAACCTGACTGGCCAGCCGGGCATTTACCCGGCAACTCCGCAAGCCTGTCTCCGGCTGGTTGCGCATTATGGGTACAGTGTGTCCGGAAAGCACGTCGCGCTCATCGGCTGCGGTCAAACCGTAGGCATGCCGCTGTTGCACCTGCTCCTCCGAGAGAATGCGACGGTGACCGCCTGTCATGCCGGTACAGCGGACATCGCCCACCACGTGAAGCAGGCGGACTTCGCATTTGTCGCCGTCGGCAAGCCAAACCTGTTGACGCCGGACATGGTGCATCCGCAGTTGGTGGTGGTGGACGCCGGGATTAACGAAATTGAAGGCGGCCGCATTGTCGGGGATGTGGCGCCGGAAGTGGCGGGCTGTGTGGCGGCGCTGTCCCCCACCCCGGGCGGCGTTGGTCCTGTCACCACCGCACAGTTGTTTCTCAATCTCCTGCGCGCCATCGAACTTCAACAGGTGGATAAGGAGCGAGAAACAGTTCCGGCCGCGCGCCTCTGAGCGGGGCCCGGCCGGAAACCTGTGGGTTCATGCGCTCCGTGCGCCCTCGTACATTGCATAGCAAGCCCCACACGCCACCCATGCTTCGCCGCGGCGTGCAGGGGCCACGACTCATCGCCACTCGGCCAACTGCTCTGCCACCATCTCCCCGACCAACTCCACCACGCCTGGATGGACGCCGAGGGGACGCGAAATACGGGTCTGCACGGACGTCTCCGCCACCCCCGCCTGTGCCAAGCCACGCTCCACTCGCTCGGGCAGGGTCCGCGTCAAATACCCTTGGAACCACAGATACGGCCATACCCAGATGGACCGCTCACCGTCCGCCACCACGCGCGCGAGCACCGTCTCCAGCATAACCCCGGTCCCAGCGAGATAGGCAGTTTCCAGTCGACGAATGCCGTATCGCTCCTGCGCGCGACGAGCTATCGTCTCAAACATCGCCTGCGCCTGTTCATCGCGGCTGCCCCGGCCGACAAACACCACCGTGCCGGACGCGTGCCGAGTGAATCCTGTCTGCTCGAGCCGTTCGTACGCGACGTCGAGTAACGCGTCCTGATGGCCCAGCGGTGGTGTCATACGCACGGCCACGCCGTCCAACAGCCCCTGCGCGGACGCTAATTCATGGGGAATGTCGCGCTTCAGGTGCCCAGCGGCAAACAAAAAAATCGGAACCAGCAGCAATCGGCTGGCTCCGTCCGCTCGACACGCGCGAACCCCCTCAACCACATCCGGCCGGGCCAACTCCAGGTAGGCGTGGTGCACAGACACCGGCAGAGCCTCGGATTTGGCTTCAAGGATGTGCCGCGCATGCGCCATGGCAAGATCCTTGAGTTGCAGAAATTCCGCCTGGCCTGCGGGATTGCGGGTGCCGTGCCCGAGAAAGAGTACAGACGTGCGCACAGTCATCCCCCCACGCCACCTGCGACGAGCGGCGCGCGACTGCAGTTGCTGTCGGCAAGCCAGTTATGAATAATCCTTTGTGCAAACGGGGTGGCGGACTCCAAAGCGTCGAATCCTCCCGCGAGCCACTCCTGGGTCCGCGCATCCAACGAACGCCCGGCGACCATGGTCCAGGGCAGGCATCGAATCCGAACATCTCGTGAAGCCGCGGTCTCTTCCGCAGCGTCCGGATGGTCGGAGAACACAGGAACAGAACGGTCCTGAAGCGTGGAGTTCACAATCCCAGCGAGTTCACCATCCCCAGGCGCCCAATCCGGCACAATCCCCTCCTGCCGCAGGGCTGCGTCTGCAGCTTCAGTTTTGGCGGAGAACCGCACGTTGGCCAACTTTCGCACATCCAGTCCCGCCGCGCGCCATGTCCTGAAGAAGCACGCCACCCCGAGCGCCGTGTGGAATTCCCACACGGCCGGCGCATTCGCGCTTTCCAAAACGGCGTTCGCCAGCGCGGCGGACTCCAGCGTCATCACATCCTCCACCGCCAGTGCGACCGTTTCCGCGCCCAGCATTTCCAGTTGCACAGCCAGGTCGTCGGCGGCCCGCCGAGTTTCCGCCGCCGCCACCAAACGGCGCCCAAACAGCGGTTGGGCTTCCGCCCACTGCAGCGTTCTCCGCTCTGCCACCACAGGGCCGACGACGATACAGGCCGGCGCCTGAAACTGCTTCGCGCGCACCTTGTCGACAATGTTCGCCAATGTGCCGTCCAGGGTTTCCTGCTCTGCACGCGTGCCCCATCGAACCAGCGCCACCGGGGTTTCTGCCGGTTTTCCGTGCTGCAGCAACTCATCCACAATTCGCGGAAGCTGCCGGACGCCCATCAAAATCAACAGGGTGCCGTCCAGAGTCGCCAGCGCGCCCCAGTCCGGCCCCTCTTCACCTGCTGGACGATGCCCCGTCACCACCGTGAAAGAGGGCGATACCGAGCGGTGCGTCACAGGAATGCCCGCATACGCGGGTGCGGCAATCGCCGAAGTGACGCCCGGCACCACCTGCCAGGGAATGCCGCTCGACGACAGTGCGGCCGCCTCCTCACCCCCTCGTCCGAAGACGAACGGGTCTCCGCCTTTCAGCCGAACCACCGTCTTTCCCGCGCGGGCGAGTCGGACGAGCAGAGCGTTGATCTCCTCCTGCGGCAGCGTGTGCGCAGCCGCCGCCTTGCCGACATCAAACCACTCGGCGTCCGGCCGCGCATACCCGAGCAAGCGCGGTGAAACGAGGCGGTCGAACACGATGGCGTCCGCCTGTTCCAAACACCGCTTGCCTTTGACCGTCAACAGCCCGGGATCGCCCGGCCCTGCGCCGACCAGGTACACGCAACCGATGGGCATGGAATTCCCCTCCTAAGCAAACATTCCTCCGACGCCCCTGTCGTTGCGGTCATCAGCTGACGGAAAGGGTCTCCAGCGCGTGCAGCCGATCAAACCCCACGCGGTGGCAGTAATCCCCAAACCGTTCACCGGGCTGCCGTTCCGCCGCATAGGCCTGCAACAGAGGGCGCAAGGTCGATGCGAGCTCCGCCAGCGGAACCATTTCCTTGAACAGCGTGTTCATACGGCTGCCGTCGGGGCTCGCTCCGAGAAACACGTCGTATTTGCCAATGACTCGGCCCACAAAGCCGATTTCCGCGATGTACGGGCGGGCGCATCCGTTCGGGCAGCCGGTCATGCGCAGGCTCACAGGCGTGTCGCCGAGCCCCAGTTCCTGCAGCATCGCTTCGAATTCGCGAATTACCTTCGGAAACACCCGTTCCGATTCCGCGATGGCCAACCCACAGGTTGGCAGCGCCACACAGGCCATGGACTCGAGCCGCGACGGCGGAAGTTCCTCCGCCAGCGGTACACCCGCGCCGCGCAAAATTTCTTCGATTTCCCGGACCTGTGATTCCGTCAGTTCCGACAGAATCATATTCTGCTGTGTGGTGAGTCGAATCACCGGGCGGTACTTTGCCACAATGTCGCGAAGCAGCGACTTCAACGGCACTGCGGCCGTATCGCGCAGCCGCCCGTTCTCCACGAAAATGCCGATGTACGCCTTGCCGGACTCATCTCGGTGACTACCCAGATGGTCCGCGGACGATTCCCACTTCAATTCGCGCGGAGGCTGCAGTTCACCGCCGTAGTAGGCTTCCACCTGTCTGCGGAACCAGTCCAGTCCGCGTTTCTCAATCAGATATTTCATGCGCGCGAATTTTCTGTCCACGCGATTTCCGTAGTCGCGCTGCACTTTCACAATCGCTGTGCAGACATCGAGCAGCTGCGCCCGCGTGACAAACGCCAGCGGCTGGCCGAGCGCCGGATGCGTGTTCTTGTCGCTCGCGGTCCGCCCCATGCCTCCCCCGACAATCAGCGTGTAACCGGCCACCGCGTCACCGTCGCGATGCGCCACCACACCGATATCATGGGAGTACACGTCGCAGCAATTGTCTCCTTCGTACGTGAACGCTATCTTGAACTTGCGCGGCAGGTAGGTCCGGCCATACAGCGGCTCTTCCTCCGCATCGTTCCCCAAATCGACCTTTTGTCCATCCAGCCAGATTTCGTGATACGCGTTCGTTTTCGCCGACACTGCGTTGACCACGGAGAGCAAATCCTCGCGCACCTGGTCGTAAAAGGCCCCGTGATGCGGTGCGGCGCAGCAAACCGTGTTCCGCACCTGGTCGCCGCAACCGCCGAGCGTTGTCAGCAGAACTTCGTTGATGCCGCGGATGGTCTCTTTCAAATTGCTCTTCAGAATGTAGTGAAGTTGGAACGTCTGGCGCGTGGTGATGCGCAGGCTGCCGCCGCCGTACATGTCTCCCAGCCGATCGAACTGCAGATATTGATCCGCATTCAACACGCCGCCCGGGATGCGCGCGCGCACCATCATCGTGTACGCGCGCTCCTTCCCTTCTTTCTTCAGGATCTTGCGCAAATCGCGGTCGTCCTGCTGGTACACCCCGTGGAACTTGAGCACCTGAACGTTCTCTTCCGAAAAGTGCGTGGTCCCATCCTGCAGCGCCTCGGCAATCGTTCCGCGAAGGTGACGACTGTCGGCTTTAATTTGCTCCACCTTGGACAACTTCTGAACATCCTGCTCAGACACCCATCTTCACCTCCGCGAGTCCTTCAATCAGGACGTCCGCCACCTCCGGCCGCGTGAACTTCGGAGAGGGGCGTTCACCGGATCGCAAAATCTGGCGAACCTTCGTCCCGCTCAAAATGTATCTGTACTGCGCGTCATGCGGACAGGTCTTTTCCGAAGCCATCCCGTCGCACTTCTCGCAGTAAAAACTGTTCTCGAAAAACATCGGTTGAATGCCCAGCTCTTCCGGTGAGAAGTTGCGGAAAATGTGCTGCGCGTCATACGTGCCGTAATAGTTGCCAACGCCCGCGTGATCGCGCCCTACGATGAAGTGGGTGCAGCCGAAATTCTTCCGCACCAGCGCGTGGAAAATCGCCTCACGCGGTCCCGCGTACCGCATCGCCGCCGGGTATACCGCGAAGAACACTCGGTCTTTGGGATAGTACAAATCGAGCAATACCTGATAACTCCGCATCCGGACGTCCGCCGGAATGTCATCCGCCTTCGTCTCACCCACCAGCGGGTTGAGGAACAGGGCGTCGACCGTTTCGAGGGCGGTCTTCTGGATGTACTCGTGCGCCCGGTGGACGGGATTCCGCGTCTGAAATCCCACCACAGTCCGCCAGCCCCGCGCTTCGAAGGCGGCTCGGGTCTGAACCGGATCGAGATAAAACTCAGCAAATTCCTCCGGCTGCTTGCGATTCAACAAGGTGATGGGCCCTCCCAGGTGGTACCCGGGCTGCTTGAGCAGCCGCGCAACGCCCGGATGCGCCTCATCCGTTGTTCCGTACACGCCAGCCGCTTCAAACCGCTTGTCGGCAGCGTACACATCCTCCACCTGCAGGGTTCCGTACGTCACACCGTCCTCGCCGACCAGCGCCACGGTCTCGCCCACTTTCACCGACTTGGCGACGTCCTCCGGCACCGGAAGGGTCACCGGAATACTCCAGACCAACCCGTTCGCCAACCGCATTTCCTCAACAATCCGTTTCCAGTCCTCCTCGTTGGCAAAGCCCGTGAGCGGAGAAAACACGCCAACGCCAATCAACTCCAGATCCGAGCGCGTCCAGTTGCTGATGATGATTTTTCGCAAACCGGCCGCTTCACGGAGGGCTTCCGTCCGAGCCTGCCCCGTCAGCTGCCGTTGAACCAGTTGTCCACCATGTGGCGCAATCAAACCCATGTCGAAAATCCCCTTCCGTGGCCTTCTTGCACAGGTACTCGCCTGTACGGATGTGTGAACCGTTATGTGTTTATAACAAGTCGCTCACTTGGCGAGCAAATTCCAACTCGACCAACCGAGCATCATGACGATGGCGGTTTGCACAGCCCATTCGGGCATTTTCAACGTCATTCTGCTGCCAACCAAAATACCGGGGATGGATCCGCACAGCAGCATGAGGACCATGCCCAAATCGACGTTTCCGAACATCAGGTGGGCCAGGCCGCCCACGCCCGTGACCAACATACCCTGCAGGATATCCGTCCCCACCAACTTCGCGGCAGAAATTGGGTACAGCAAGCCGAGCAGCGCCACATAGAGGCTGCCGCTGCCGACGGACGTCATTCCGACCACCGCCCCCGCCACCAATCCAAACCCCGCCAACCGCCAATGGCGCTGTGGACGGGCCGCTGGGTCGTGCTCCTGTGCGGCGGCCACCCCTCGCTCTCGTGCGAACCACCGCCAAACCATCGCGGCGAGCGCCAAAATGTAGACAACCCCCAGCATTCGGCCGACGACGGTATTCACTTCCTGTGCGGGATAGTAGTGAATGAGGAGCCCAATCACACCCGCGCCGAGCAGAGCTCCCGGCACACTGCCGAGCGCCAGCCAGCGAAACGCCACAAAGTCCACGGTTTTCTGATAAATGTGCTGAATGGACCCCACCACCTTGGTGATGGAGGAATACATCAAATCTGTCCCCACAGCGACCGTGGGATGCATGTGCAAAAGGAGAACCATGAGGGGAGTCATCACTGACCCGCCGCCCATGCCAGTGAGTCCAATCAGCCCGCCGACAACGAAACCGACCAGTGCAATTTTGATATCCAACAGTCATCCCCCATCCACAACACCGTGCGCCCCACTTTCGGGGGGATTGTCACCTCAGGCGCAGTGGGTTGTCGGCGTGGTTATTTGTGCAGGCCGCATTCGGTCTTGGCGAAACCGGCCCAACGGCCACTGCGCGGATCGGCCCCCGGTTCCACCGGTTTGGTGCAGTGCAGACATCCGATGCTCGGGTAGTTTTGGTCGTGCAGAGGATTATACGGAACATTCTGCGCGCGAATATAGGTCCACACGTCATCCTGCGTCCAGCGAACGAGCGGATTGACCTTCACCAAATGGAACTTGGCGTCCCATTCGAACACTTTTGCGTTCGCCCGGGTCGGCGCCTGATCGCGGCGGATACCGGTGATCCAACCGTCGAATTTCGCCAGCGTTTCGGTCAACGGCTCCACTTTGCGCAGGTTGCAGCATTGGTTCGGATCGCGAGACCACAGCGCTTCTCCGTACAACTTTGCCTGCTCTTCGAGGGTCAGTTTCGGACGCACCCGCAACAGATTGGGAATCCCGTACTTTTCTTTCGCCCGGTCAATCAGGTCGTAGGTCTCCTGAAACAGAACGTCGGTGTCCAGGTAAAACACGGTGGTCGCAGGCGCAATGTTCATCAGCATGTCGAGCAGAACCATATCTTCCGCACCGAAGCTGCAGGCAAACGCGATATTGGGAACCTCGCGAACGGCGGTCTCCAGAATTTTTTCAGGGCTCGCGGTCTCCAACGTGTCCGCCAAACGCGCAATCGTCTCTGTATCCAAAACGCCGGTCGTCAATGCAACCACCTCATCTTCGGATGTTTACTATCACAAATTATCTGACTGACATCGTACTGTTGAATTGTCTGGTTTGTCAATCGGAATTTGTGTAAAAACACCGCAGTATCGCACGTACCGGGTCATTTGACGCATCATTGAACGCGCAAATCGCGCGAGGAAAAATCCGACCTCCGTGCACTCCATTGACAGCGTTTCATTGACGAAAAATACGGGCAATGATATAGTTTCATCAACATCCAATTAAATCGGTGAAACTCTTATCCAGAGCGGCGGAGGGACTGGCCCAATGAAGCCCAGCAACCACCGGTTACCCGGAGAGGTGCTAATTCCTGCAGGCAGCGCAAGCGGCCTGAGAGATGAGAGGAGTGCCTTTGTCTGCGTCCGCTTGACGAACCCACTCCCTCGGGAGTGGGTTTTCACTTCTCCAAATGGTTGCTCTGGAAAGGTCCCACCCAGTTCCACAGGAGGGCTTAGAACCATGCATATCGACACCCGATGTTCACAGGCTGGCAACCGCAGAGATCCGTTGACGGGGGCCGTCTCCACCCCCATTCACCACGCCACCACGTATGCGCATCCCGCACTCGGCGCGTCCACCGGGTTCGATTACACCCGCACGCTCAACCCCACCCGCCTTGTTCTGGAAGAAACCATCGCCTCACTGCACGGCGGCGCGCGCGGCTTCGCGTTTGCGTCGGGCATGGCCGCCATCGACGCGCTGGCGCGCTTGTTCCAACCGGGAGATCACGTCCTTCTGTCCGATGATCTGTACGGAGGAACCTACCGACTGTTTGAGCAGTTGCTTCGTCCGCTCGGCATTGATGCCACATACGTGAACACCTCCGACGTGCGCATGGTGGCGGAGCATCTGCAGGCCAACACCCGCGCCGTGTTTGTGGAAACCCCGAGCAATCCCACGCTGAAGATCACCGACATCCGAACCGTGGCCGATTTGGCTCACCGGCACGGCGCCTGGCTCATTGTCGACAACACGTTCATGACGCCGTACTTCCAGCGTCCGCTGGAACTGGGCGCGGACATTGTGGTGGAATCTGCCACCAAGTATCTGGGTGGACACAACGATGTCCTCGCGGGTACGCTGGTCGTTCGGTCCGAAGACCTGGCGGAGAAACTGTATTTCATCCAAAATTCCGTGGGCTCGGTGCTCGGCCCTCAGGATGCTTGGTTGTTGCTGCGCGGACTGAAGACGCTCCACGTGCGCATGGATCGACACGAATTCAACGCCCGCAAGTTGGCGGATTGGCTGAACCAACACCCGTTGGTGTCGCGCGTGTACTATCCGGGACAGGCGGATCACCCGGGGCGGGAAGTGCACGCCCTGCAGGCGGGCGGATTCGGCGGCATGATTTCCTTTGAAGTACCCGACGCAGCGTGGGTCGCGCCCCTGCTTGCCAATCTTCAGGTGATCACGTTTGCCGAGAGCCTCGGCGGCGTGGAGTCCTTGATGACCTACCCGGCGCGCCAAACGCATGCGGACATCCCGGAATCCATCCGTCAGCGGCTCGGCGTGACGGACACACTGCTGCGACTCTCGGTGGGACTGGAGAACGTGGATGACCTGATAACCGACCTGAATCAAGCCCTTCAAGTTGCCGTGCAAGGAGTGATGAGTCATGAGGCCTGACACCCTGGCTCTGCATACGGGCGTGGAATTTTGCCCGCACACCGGTGCGGCATCGGTGCCCATCTACCAGACGTCCACCTTTCATTGGTCGGATTTGGATCAGCCCCCTGATTTCGACTACGCGAGGTCGGGCAACCCGACCCGTGCTGCCTTGGAGCGGGCGGTGGCCGAGTTGGAAGGTGCGCGTCACGGTTTTGCATTCAGTTCAGGAATGGCGGCCATCACCGGTGCGCTGCTCACGCTGCCCGCCGGCAGCCACGTCATTGCGTGCGAGGACGTGTACGGAGGCAGTTACCGCGCGCTCACCCAGGTATTTCGCCGCCTTTCCATCGAAACCACGTTCGTCGACGCCACCGACCTGGACCAAATCGCCCACGCCATTCGTCCAAACTCGCGCGCGCTGTATCTGGAGACGCCATCCAACCCCAATCTACGCATCACGGACCTTTCTGGCGCCATCCAAATCGCGAAGGCGCATGGGCTGATGACGATTGTGGACAACACGTTCATGTCTCCCTATCTGCAAAACCCGCATCAATTCGGGGCAGATGTGGTGGTGCATTCGGCGACGAAGTTCATCGGCGGCCACTCGGATGTCATCGCCGGTGTGGCCACCTGCCAGGACGATGCGCTGGCGTCGGAAATCTACCTCATTCAAAATGGTTTTGGCGCCGTGCTCGGTCCCCACGACAGTTGGCTCCTGCTGCGCGGATTGAAGACGCTGCCCCTGCGCATGCGCCAGAGCCAGGAGAGCGCGGCGCGCATCGCCGCGTATCTCCAGCAGCACCCGAAGGTGCAGCGCGTGTTCTATCCGGGACTGCCTGACCATCCCGGCGCGGACATCCACCGGCGTCAGGCGCGCGGCCCCGGCGCCGTACTCTCGTTCGACATCGGCGGAGCGAACGAGGTGCGAGAATTCTCGAAACGCCTTCGACTGCCGCTGTTCGCCGTTAGTCTCGGTGCCGCCGAGACCATTCTCTCCTATCCCGCGCGCATGTCCCACGCCGCCATGCCGCAGTCGCAACGGGACCACCTCGGCATCTCCGACGGCCTGCTCCGACTGTCGGTCGGTGTTGAAGCTGTGGAGGATTTGCTCGAAGATTTGGACAGCGCGCTACACGCGCTGTGAATGAAAAACACTGCCCCCTGCGCGGGACAGTGTTTTTTTTGCACCCTATTCCACAGTCAAGGTGCACGTATCCAACAGCGCCAGCACATCGTCCACGCGCTCAACCATGGACCGCGCTCGAATCAGCCGTTGCCCCACCTGCAGCGCCAGCACTTCCGCCTGGTGTTTCTCTTCCGCCGGAAGGGAATCAAGGTCGGCCACATGGGCCAGGCCAATGACGCGCCGAATCATTTTACATCCGGCAAAACCCGTGGCGTCCTGCAGCAGTTGTTGCAAGAACGTATCCAGTAAATAAGGAAAGTGCGGGAATGCCCCGCTGCCCGCTTCCTCATACAGGCGCCGGAACGTCTGTGTAAAAGTGGTCCACAGCTCCCGAATCGCCGTGCGGATCCACTGCAAAAAGGCCGCATCCTGCGCCCGCCGCTGATGCGCACAGTAGCTGAGCAGCAAATTCGCCACCACCGCACCAATATCAAATCCCATGGGTCCGTAGAAAGCAAACTCCGGGTCAATCACCTTGGTTGCGTCAGCCCGCACCATGATGCTGCCGGTATGCAGATCGCCGTGCACGAGTGCCTGCGCCTCGGTCATGAACTTGTACTTGAGCTGAAACACCTCCCCCAACAGCACGCGATCCGCGCGCAGACGCTGGACCGTCTGTTCAATCTCCGCATCATAGTGGTTGTTGGAGTGGTCGTAATACGGTTCGGTGAACACCAAGTCCTCCGTGATTTTGCACAGCTCTGGATTCAGGAACTTCCCCACCATTTCCTTTTTCTTGGACGGCGCGAGTCCGAAATCGGACGTCCAAAACAGCGTCATTGCCAGAAAATGCGCGATGCCACGCGCAAATCGGGGATAGATGGTCGCGCGCATCAAGCCCTTGCGCAGGACCTCAAACCCCTTCAGGTCTTCCATCACGGTTGCCGCCAGTACGGGGTCGTAGTGATAGACCGCTGGGACCCATTCCTGACACAGTTGCCCCTGTATCTTCAACGCCTCCGCTTCAATGCGCGACCGCTCCAGCGTCAACGGCATGGCGCTTCCGACAACGCGCGCATAGGGCAGCGCCTGTTTAATAATGACACTGCGGCCTGATTGGCGACTCTCCACGCGAAATACCAGGTTCAGATTTCCATCTCCGATTTCCGTTGCCTGTAAGGTGTCCTCTGCAGCAAATAGCCCAAGCTGCCTGCAATAAGTCACCGCATCCGCTTCGGTCAGTGCAGTGTACGTGTTCCACGTCGTCATGACCGCCATCCTCCTTGACCATCCCCTGTAGGACCTCCCTTAGCAGCCACGGCTGCATAGCCTGAAACTGCTAGGCCAATCTGCGAGTCTTTTGCGTATAACTGAAAATCAACGCCACAACCAAGACAATGCCTTTGAAAATGTCCTGCGCGGTGTAAGAAATATTCAGCATCGTCGCGCCATTGAGAATCACTCCGAGGAAGAAGGCACCGACCAAGGTCCCGATGGCGTTTGGTTTACCGATGCCGAACACCGACAGGCCAATGTAGGTGGCTGTGACTGCGTCCAACAAATACGGAGAACCGGCCAGCGTCTCGCCCGCGCCTAGCCGCGCGGTCAGCAGCACGCCGCCAAAGGCAGCAAATCCGCCGGACAGGATATAAGCCAATGCTTTGTAGCGTTTGACCCGAATGCCGGTCAAATACGCGGCCAACTCGTTGCCTCCGATGGCGTACATGTTCCTGCCTGCGCGCGTATACGTCAGAAACCAGTGCGCCAGCCCCGCGCCGAGCACCAAAAGGAACAGCGGAATCGGAATATGCCACAGAGATCCTTGCGACAGTGCCATGAATGATTTCAGGATGACCCCGGGGGCCGTCGTTCCGTTGGCCATCGGCATGTTCGAATAAATGTTGGTGCCTTGACTGTAGGTCAACTGCAAGCCCTGGACCACAAACAGGGTGGCCAACGTAGCCAGAATATCCGGCAGGCGCAAGTACACAATGAGCAGGGCATTCAAAATGCCCACCGCCAGGCCTGCCACCAACGGCACCAGCACGGCCACCAACGTGAGCTGGCGATTCCAAACCATCAGCCCGGCAGCCAGAGCCCCAGAAAAGCTGGCGACGCTGCCGATGGACAAATCAAACCCGTTGACCGCCAGGGAGAACGTGACGCCCAGCGCAATGAATGTCGTAATCGTGATGGAGCGGATAATGTCCGAGAAATTGGCCGCGGTCAGAAAGCCCGGGCAGGTCACCGCAAAAAACACAATGACCAGTAGAATGAAGATCAGAGTACCGTAGCGTTCGAGAAACTTGCCCCAGGTCAACTGTCGTTGTCCGCCCCATTCCGCTTCAATGTTCACCGACACGGAGATATCCTCCCCCCGTTGCCATTTTCAACACTTCATGCTCACTGACATCCGCGTTGTACTCCGCTGCCACCGTTCCTTGGTACAGCACCAAGAGCCGGTCGCTCATGCCCAAGACCTCCTCGATTTCAGAGGAAATGAGCAGAATGGCCGCCCCGCGTTTCGCCAGCGCGGTCATCAGCCGGTAAATCTCCGTCTTGGCGCCGACGTCAATCCCTTTGGTCGGCTCGTCGAAGATGAACACCTGTCCTTTTAGCCCAATCCACTTTCCAAGCGATACCTTTTGCTGATTCCCACCGCTCAGCCAGCGCACCGGTTTGTCCAGGCTGCTCGTCACCAACCGCACCTGTTCAGCCAAATCCCGCGCCAACGCCTTGACCCGGGCTTTGCGCACCCAACGGCTGTCATCCGTAATGGACAGGTTCACGGTGCAAGATTCATCGACAAATACGCCCTGCTGTCTTCTCTCCTCCGGTATCATGTACATGCCAAGCTGCACAGCTTGATGGGGATGACAGATTTGACGCGCTACACCACCGAGTCGGATGGTCCCCGCCAGCGGCTGCGTCACACCGTACAAGGCATGCGCCAGTTCCGTCTTGCCGGCACCAACCAGACCCGTGATGCCGAGAATCTCACCGGCACGCACGGCGAAACTGACCCCGTGCACCCCCGGTGCTCGCAAGTTCTCGACTTCCAACAGGACTTCCCCCGGCGGCACTGGCGTTTTGGGATAATACGCAGCCAGCGATTCGGACAGCATGCCTTGGACCACGCGCTGGTGCAATTCCGCAGGCGGTGTGCCGGCTACATCCAGCGTGAACACCCGCTGCCCGTCACGCATCACTGTCAGCCGGTCTGCCAATGCGAACACTTCGTTCAGCCGGTGCGATATGTAGAGGACGGTCAAGCCTGCGTCCCGCAAATGGCGCAGCATGGTATGCAGCGCCTCAGCTTCGGCCGTGCCCAGGGAGGCCGTGGGCTCGTCCAATATCAACACCTTCGCCTGCCTACCCAAAGCCCTGGCGATGACGATCAGTTGTTTTTCTGCCAGCGACAGCATATGTACTGGCGTGCGTACATTGCCATGCCAGCCCACCACCGCCATCCACTGCTTGGCCGTGTCATATAACTTGGACCAACGAATCCACCGTGGCCCCGTCGCCCGTAGGAACAGGTTCTCCGCCACGCTCAGAGTGGGTACGAGCACCGTGTCCACTTCTTGGTAGACCGTGGCGATGCCCAAGGCTTCGGCATCCTCTGGGGAGGTGATCTCAACGGCCTTGCCTTCAAACTCCATTTGGCCCGCATCCTTCGCAATGCTGCCTGAGAGAATCTTAACCACCGTGCTTTTGCCGGCGCCATTGGCGCCAACCAACGCATGAACCTCCCCCTTTCGAAATTCCAAATCCACATTTTTCAGCGCGTGTACACCCGGAAAAGTCTTACTGATTCCATGCATCGCCAGAATCGGTGATTCCATCTGTCCGCCCCCTTTCACCGCGACATCTCTCCTGTTGCCTCAATGTTTTAACAGGCTCTGCAAAGCCGGCGTCAAGCCGATGTTGTTCTGGTCGGGATACGCCTTCTCAAACCACGCATGAATGGATTCGTTGGTTGGCGCGTTGTCCTTTGTCATTAAAGCCCCTGGTAACAGATAGTAACGGGGCACCGGTTGGTCATAGGCGGCAGCAACAGCGAAACGGGTGGCGACAACGCCATACTGATACACATCCGTACCGGCGGAAGCCATCCACGTACTGCCGCTCTGGCGCATCTTGGCCACATCCTGCGTGCTCAGGTCAATGGAATAAACCGGAACCGTCCGATGCAACGCCTGAATCGCTTGTTCCGCCCCCAGAGCGAACTGGTCCCAAGACGCCCAGACTGCCTTGATATCATTCGGATGCGCGCGCAATACGGCTTCCATGCGACTCATGGTGTCCGAGATGGTGGTATTGGTGGCGTCGCCGAACTGAGCCACCACGTGGATGTCGGGATATTCAGACTCCATGACCTTGAGAATTTTCATACGCTTGTCCATCGGCGCGTATCCACCCACCCAAATGACCACAATGTTGCCCTGACCATTGATGTCTTCCGCCATTTTTTCAATGGACAACAGCGCCAAATCATAATCGTCCTGTCCGAGTTGCGATGTCAGACCTGGCACGTTAATGGTCACATCCGAGGTGATGACCTTGATGCCTTGGGCAATGGCCTTTTCCACTTCGGGTTTCAGCGCATCCGCATCGCCGTGGTTGACAATGATGACGTTCGGCTTCTGTTGAATCACAGCGTCCAATTGGGACACCATTTGTTCACGATTGTGCTGCGCGTCTGTGGTGATGAGTGTCGCCCCGAACGCGGACGCCGTCGCTCGAATGCCGGACAAAAACTGTGCGGACCATTCGTCGTCGGTGTACTCAGAGACCACGGCGATTTTCGTCGGTTTCTTTTCCAGCACTACGGAAGACGATGGCGTGGATTGGCTGTCGGTGGATGTTGTGGCGTTCGCTGCGGCACCTGCGGCCACCGCGTTTTGCTGGGCCGTGGCGTCCTGGGTGCCATTGACGGATTGCTGCAGACTGCAGCCGGCCAAGAGCAGGGATAGGCCCAAGACCATTCCCAGTCCTGTCGATTTCCCGAATGTGCGCATCTTACTTTTCCCCCTTGCTGTGTCTTTACTTCCACGGCTCTCCGCACAACAACTGGCTGATGCGGCGCTGTGACAAGACGCGTCAACCCGTAACCCCGACGTTCTTGGACACGCTCGACGTGGTTACGTCGAATTATAAAAGAGTATTCCAATCTGTCAATAGGTATTTAATTGCGCGAAAAGTGCGGACTGTGACGCTGCCGCTCACACAGAATTTGTCTTGACTTACCGCCCGATTCACGGTACACCCTTAACGTGGGCTGTACATACATCACAGCGGCTGCAAAGGACAGAAAGGATGGTTCAGCGTGCTTTGGTTGCAGGTCGTCATCACCGCCATGGTGCAAGGCGTTACTGAACTATTCCCGGTCAGCAGTGTGGGACATGCCGTCATTTTGCCGTACGTCCTCGGCTGGACCAATATCTCGGATTCCGATCAGTTCTTGCCGTTCGTCGTCATGCTGCATTTGGGCACCGCGCTCGCCCTCCTCTGGTACTTCCGCAGGGATTGGATTGCCCTCATCGGCTCCCTCTTCCAATCTCGCCGCGGACACGTGAAGCGGCAGGAGAATTTCCGACTCCTGATGCTCATTGTGGTGGCCACCATTCCGGCAGCCATCATCGGGAAACTGCTGGAAAACAAATTTCGCGAGCTGTTTCCTTCCGCGGTCTCTGCCTCCCTGTTCCTGATGATCAACGGGGTGATATTGCTGATTGCGGACAGGCTTCGCCGCAAAGCAGGCACCGGACAAATTTCGCGGATGTCCTACGGGCGCAGTTTCATCATCGGCGTGCTGCAGGCGTTCGCCCTCATTCCTGGCATTTCCCGATCCGGCATCACCATGACCGCCGGTCTCGCCACGGGGCTCACATACGAAGAGGCCGCGCGCTTCAGCTTCCTGTTGGCCACGCCGGTGATTCTGGGCGCCGCGGTGGTGGAAATCCCGAAGGTGCTGCACGCGCACGCGACGGACATGTTGATGTACGGTTTGGTCGGCGGCGTGCTGGCGGCGGTGTTCGCGTATCTGACCACGGTGTTCCTGATGCGGTACTTCCGCACACAAGAGGTTCGTGCGCTGCGTCCATTCGCACGCTACTGTCTGATTGTGGGTGCGCTGGTGTTCATTCTGGCCGTCACCGGCATTCACCTGTAACTCGAGGACGCCGAGCGTTCCCCTTGGGGACGCTGGGACACCTCACCATGGCAAAGCGGGTAGTTCAGGCGAAGAAACCCTCGCCCGAACTACCCGCTTTCCGCTCATCGGAAGTGATTACTGCTTCTCGAGCACAAACCGGCCGACCAACGCCCGTAACCTGTCTGCCATCTGACTGAGCGATGTCGCAGAGGACGACACCTCCTGCATGGCGCTCGATTGCTCCTCACTGGTCGCCGACAGGGTTTCCATGGCGGTGGCGGTCATGGTTGTGACCTTCAGAACGCCGTCCATCGCCGCGCTCAATTGACTGGTTTCCTGCGTGATCTCGTCGACGGCCTGCGTCACGGCGCCCATTTGCGTGGACACGGTCGCCACCACTTCCCGAATCCGCTCGAAGGACGTTCCCGCCGCGCTGACTGTATGTACTCCGTCATCCACTTCGGAATGGCATTGCCGCGTGTACGCCAATACCTGATGGATGCCCGATTGAATGGACTGGATGAGTTCCGCAACCTGTTTGGCGGAATCGGAAGACTGGTCTGCCAACTTCTTCACTTCGCTGGCCACCACCGTGAAACCGCGTCCGTGTTCCCCCGCGCGGGCCGCTTCAATCGCTGCGTTCAGCGCCAACAACTGAGTCTGTCCCGCAATGCTTTCCATCGCGTCGACAATCCGGCCAATGCGGTTGGACTGCTCCTCCAGTCCGCTCACCACACGCTCCAGTTGTCCCACCGCCCCTTGAATCGAGTGCATTTGTTGCACCGCTTGACCGATGGACAGATGCCCGCCCTCGGTGACCTCGTCCGCATGAACGGCCACGGACGAGACCATCCGCGCGCTGTCCGCGATGTGCGCCATGCGCTCCGTCACCCCGGCCACTCGCGCCGTGCCGCCTTCCACCGTGGCCACCTGCTCACGCGCACCCACGGCTACCTGTTCAATCGTGAGACTCACGTGTTCCGCGCCGCGGCTCCCTTCCTCCGCGATGGTGCTCATGTTTTCGGCGGCCGAGGCCATCAGGGCGGAGGTGCGTTCCGCTTCAGAAATCAGCGACCGCAGCGAAGTCACCATTTGATTGAAGCCCATGGCCAACTGTCCCAGTTCATCTCCGGTCTTCACTTCCGCCAGTTGACTGAGGTTCCCATCTCCCACTTTGCGAGCCAGGCCCACGAGATCGCTGACGGCGCGTTTCATGCGATGAGACAGCAGCCAGGACAGGGCGAGTGTCAGCACGAGGACCACCAATCCCACCAGTACAGCTTCCGTGCGCAGGGAGTTTTCCTCCGCCAACAGGCTCTGCAAAGGAATGCCAATGAACCACATGCCGATAATCTGCATCTTCTCGTCGCGAATCGGTACGTAAGCCGTCTCGTACCGTGCACCGAGGATGGTCTCCTGTCCTGTGAACACTTTGCCCTGTTTGAGCACCGTATTCACCACGGCTGCAGGTGCCCGGTCTCCGACAGCAAATTTTTCACCTTTCTGCAAAGATGTGGCCACCCGCACATCGCTCTGGAACAGTCCCACCGCATCGCCGGTTTCCGCGCTGATTTCCTGCATCACCGAGGCGTTGTCGTTGAAGACCAACGAACCCTTCCATAACTTTCCGTTAATAATTTGCCAATTCCCGTTGAATTGGTTGTCTATGAGGGTCAAACTCACCTTGGCGTCTGAGGCGAGTTTGTTCTCGCTGGACTTCACAATCACACCCTGGGCTGTGTGGACGCCGAGGACGCCCACGATCAGAATGGAGATGAGTACAATGAACGTGAACGGAATCATGAGCTTGTACTGAATGCTGAAATTCTGGAATCGCCGCATGCGTTTCCCCTGCGCCAACTCCGGGTGTTCCAGATCTTGCTGCTTCACCAACGCCACTCCTTTGAAATTTTCCTGAGTCGGGCTTCGGGATGTTAGCCAATCCTTCCGATCACAGCACTTCCTCCCAACCAATGATCACTTCAAACCTAGCGGACGAGTGTGTAGTTCCAGTGAGTGCATTGTAAATTGTTTGTGAAGAACGTAAACGGCGTGTCAATCCCACCCATGAACGCCGCAGATCCATAAAGAGGGCCGCCCGCGGTGATACGGGCAGCCCTGTGGACAAAGATAGGTTCTGTTCTGTGGACAATCCGTCGCTTCATCACATCGTCGTTGCATTTGTGGAAAACGGAAACTGCGTGGCGTATTTCTGAAATTGTTGCTGAGCCTGCTGAATCTTTTGCGGCGTTTCGGCTTCGAGCTTGTACCAGCCTTTTTGAAACATGACATTGTAAGCGTCTCGCGCCGCCTGGTGGCTCTCGTTGAGAATGGTCATGATCTGACGGTGCAGGGCGTCGTGGCTGGCTTCGCGCGCCGCCGTATTAAAGCTGTCGGTCAGATACTTTTCGGTCGCCAACACATCATTCAGTCGATCCCGGTCGTTCATTTGCGGTCCCTTGACCTTGGGTTCGTTGGCAGGTTTCGGATTCTGAATCACCCGTGCCTGGGCGTTGTTTCCATTTTGTGCTTGCACGAAGGCCCCTCCTCTCACTGCATCGCCGCCGTCTGCGGTTGTTGGTTGACAGCTGTGGGCTGACACTGCTGCAGCAGGAGGTTGTAATGACGTTGGTGCAGCCGGCCGATTCTGTCCAAACATGCACGCACGTCCGGATCGGAACACTCCTGTGCGTAATGAGCGCATTTCTTCATCGCAATCAATTCCCACGACATGGCATCCTTCAGATAACTCAGATCTTTTGCGGTGATCACGTGAGGCGGCGTTTGCATCAGCGGCTGTGCCGCCTGCGTTGCCCCCGACGACTGTGTTTGCCCTTGCATTGCGCTCCCTCCTTTCCAAAGCATACTTAGCTTGCCTGTTCCCCGTTTCAATTATCCCCTTCAGGGGAGGTCTGCGATTGGAGACTTATTCACAAACTCATCCACATCTCCTGTGCAAAACTGTGGATATGTGCGTAACTCTGTGTATAACTGTGTGGCTTACCCACATTCCATCCCCAACTCCTCGGCCTTCTGTGCGCAAAAACATCGTCCCAAGCGCTCCACTCAACCAATCTCCCTGTGGACAACTTATCCACAACACGAAAAGCAGGCGGGTCCCGCCATAGGGCGGGCTCCGCCTGTGGATACGCTGTATGCTTCATTGATGCTGTTCATATCGCTGAGGCTTCAACAGTGACGTCAACGCGGCCACTTCGTCCTGGTGCAGAGGACCATCCCAGTGAGCTTGCAGAATTTCCGTCCACTGCTCCCGTGTGCGCGCACCGGGGATGGCCACCGCCACTGCCGCGTGGTGCAGGCTGTAGCGCAGCGCCAGCGATGCCAGGTGATCTACACCCCCCGCCACTTCCGCGAGGCGCGCGCGCAGCGTTCGCAATTCCGCCGCCGAATAGTCGAGGAATCCTGCATCGTCGGTCCGGCCGCGAGCGGTCAGCCAGCCCCTGCCGAGCGATCCCCGCGCAATCACGGAAATCCCGGCCGCCAGCACGTGGTCCAGCACGTCCTCCTCCGGACGTCTGTCCAAAATCCCGTACTGCGTCATCAGCGTCGCGATGCTCGACCGCTGCGCGTACTCGCGGATCACGTTTGGCCGAATCGACGAGATGCCGTACGCGCGAATGTACCCTGTGGTCTTCAACTGCTCAAACGCGTCGATGATGTCGTCCATCTCATCATCCAACGTTCCGCCGTGCAGTTGGTATAAATCAATGTAATCGGTCTTCAGCCTTCTCAGGCTGTCCTCCACCGCCTGCAGGATGTACGCTTTCGACGGCCCCCAGTACCAGCCCGGCTTCCCTGGCTCCCATCGGTTTCCGACCTTCGTGGCAATGATCACCTCGTGACGGCGCCCCTTGAGCGCTTCGCCGAGCCACATTTCATTCGTCCCCTGGCCGTACAGATCCGCGGTATCAAAGAAGTTCACGCCGGCGTCCAGCGCCAGATGCACCAGTTCGGCCGCCGTCTGCGCATCCGGAAATGACATGCAGCCAAGCCCCAACGGATGAACCCACAACTGCGTGCTTCCCAACCGCCGCTGCTCCATGTGTGCATCCCTCCGCCACCGTTTGGCTTCAGTATATCGGAGCTGCGGCTCGCACAACACCACACAAATGGGAGGCTGCACGACGAGGGTCTTCCGCCAGCATCACCGCGGACACCACGGCCACGCCGCGCGCACCCGCACGCACCACATCGGCGGCGTTGTCGGCCTGGATGCCGCCGATGGCGACCACGGGAATCTGCACCGCCCGCGCGATATCCCGCAGCACGTCCATGCCGCAAACTTCCGCGTCGTCTTTCGATGTCGTCGGAAACACCGCGCCCACACCCAGGTAATCCGCGCCATCCCGCTCGGCTTGCAGAGCTTCCTTGAGCGATCCGGCCGAAACGCCGATCCACCGATCCCCCATCAGGCGCCGCGCGTCCAGGCAGGGGATGTCCGACTGCCCTATGTGGACGCCGTCCGCGTCCGTGACCAGGGCGATGTCCACGCGGTCGTTCACGAAATAAAGTGCCCCCGCCTCCCGCGTGATGGCGCGCACGGCATGCCCCAGTTCCACAAACCGGCGGCCATCCTCCTGTTTGCGGCGCAGCTGCACCGCGGTGGCACCGCCCGCGACCGCTTCCCGGACCGCGCGAAGCAGGCGCTCCGTGTCATTGCCTTCGTCGGTGACCACGTACAGCGCCAGGCGTGTCTGGAGTTCCCGCCACCGCTCCCGCGTCATCGTCAAATCCCCTCCATGACGGAGATATTCGCCTGCCGATTGACCTCGTCCGACGTCAAATGGTACAGCGCGTCAAACAGGCGCGCCTGGAAGGTGCCCGGCCCCGCGGCATCCACTGCGGCGTGCTCTCCGGCCACATTCAGACAGGTCACCGCGGCCATCGCCGCTTCGGCATATGTGGAGACATCGCTGCCCCGCGGAACCACGCCGACAAACCCGCCGAGCAGCGCCGTGAGCATGCATCCGGAGCCCGTGATGGAAGCCAGCAGCGGATGGCCGTTGGCCAGGCGCCACACGGTCTCGCCGTCCGTCACCAGATCCTCCGCCCCGGTGGCCACCACCACCGTCCGGTGCGCTTTGGCGTACGCCTTCATCGCCGCCGGCAGAGCCGCGCTGGCTCCAGCCGAATCCACCCCGCGCACTTCACCCCCGCAGCCGAGAAACACACCGACTTCGCCGGCGTTGCCGCGCAGCACCGTGAAGTGCATCGCATCGCCGAGTCGCTGCGCCGCCTCGGAGCGGAACGGTGTCGCGCCAATGCCGACCGGATCGAACACAATCGGCACCTGATGCGCGTTGGCAGACTGCCCTGCTTTCACCATCACATCGAGGATGGCGGACGAAATGGTTCCCATGTTCAGCGCCAAAGCGCTGGCAATCCGCGCCATGTCCGCCACTTCCTCCGGCGCGTCCGCCATCACCGGCGACGCCCCCGCCGACAACAGGACATTCGCCGCAATATTGGTCACCACGATATTCGTGATGTTGTGCACCAGCGGCCGCTGTTCACGCACCTGTTCCAACCAATATCCCAAATTCACGCAAATCTCCTCCATTCCCGAGATGCTGCCGCATCTTCGTGCCAATTGTCGCCATCCCACACGTAGAAACCGCCCGCCACAGGGTTGAACGAAGCCGGGACGGGCACGGAGTGATTGGTCGGCCCGTGCCCCGTTCCCACGTCCCAGCCGACGCTGCCGGCGATGGCCCGCGACACAAACGCCTTGCCCGCCGCAATGGCGGCCAGCGGTGCCGCGCCGCTGGCCAATGCGGCGGCCACCGCCGCCGAAAAGGTGCAGCCGGTGCCATGGGTATTCTCGCTGATCACGCGGGGCGCGGCGAAATACGTGAACTGCTCCTCGGTGTACACCACATCCACGGACAGGTCCCATCGACCCGTGGCCGACATTCCATCCGAAGGCGCGTGGCCCCCCTTCACCACCACGACCTGCGAGCCAAAGCCGGCAATTCGGCGAGCGGCTTGATGGCACGCCGCCCAGTCGGCCAACCGCTCGCCGTACAGGACCTCTGCCTCCGGCACGTTCGGCGTGACCACCGCCGCCAACGGCAGCAGGGTTTGCCTCAAGGCCTCCGTGGCATCGGCGGCCAACAACCGATGGCCGCCCTTTGCGACCATCACCGGATCCACCACCAATGGCACCCGCGGCTGACTTTGCAGGAAATCCGCGACAGCCCGGATAATGGCCGAGGACGCCAGCATCCCCGTCTTGACGGCGTCCGGTCGCAGATCCGTAAACACCGACGTCAATTGTTCGAGCACAAAGGACACAGGCACCTCGTGCACCGCCTGCACCCCGGTGGTGTTCTGAGCGGTCAACGCCGTGAGCACAGACATGCCAAAAACCCCGAATTGGTGCATCGTTTTCAAATCCGCCTGGATTCCGGCGCCGCCGCCGCTGTCACTCCCGGCAATGGTCAGCGCACGGACCACGTGCCCCTTCTCCGTCATCTGCATCTCGTCATCCCCCCATCTCTGTTGAACTCCGTCTATGCTTGCTCCGCCAGCGCCCACGCCTGCTGGCGCCAGGCCATGTCAAAAAATTCATACTCCAACTGGCAACTGGTGAGAAACGCGCGGCGCATGGAAATCCGCTCCCTTTCTCCCGCCTGTTCCGCCAATTCGTCCAATCGTGCCAAAACATCCCGCAGGCTGTCTTGCATCGCTGGACTGGCGTAAAATCGCATCCAGTCGTAAAAGCGGTGCGCGGGCGTTGGCCGCACCGATGCGCAGAGACGCTCCGCCACATCGACGTACATCCAGTGGCATGGGAGCACGGCAGCCAAAATTTCCCCTAGGCTACCCGCGTACGCCGTTGCCAGCAGGTGCTGCGCGTAATGGTGGGCGGACGGTGACCATTCCGCCGACGGCAGGCTGGCGTAGTCCTGTCCGGCTGCTCGGCAGAGATTCTCGTGCGCCGTGGATTCGCCGGACAACACCACCGCCAGCCGTTCATGGAAGAATCGCATTTCCGCCAGATCCCGCGACTTTGCCAGGGCCAATCCGTACACCTTCGCGTACGTTTGCAGATAGCGGACATCCTGTTGCACATAGTGCAGGAGCGCTGCGGGCGGCACATTCTCGCAGGCAAGCCCCTGTACGAACGGATGCTGATAGACCGCGTCGAACAACGGTGCCGCCTCACTGCGCAAAGCGCTCGTAAACGACATAAAAAACAGCCTCCTTTTCAACATCGGGAGGCCGCTTGGGGAAAACGGAGCAGGTCGGTGCAGTCACCCGTCCCCACCTGCTCCACGCCACTTTCCTACGCTGGTATTACCCAGTTCAGGTGCTAAGGGTCCAAGGTTTCCCTTGTCTCAGCAGTGCAGCTCCCCTAGTGGCCTGTGCCATGTTCAGTTGTTGTCTGTACCATATCACGGATTGCGCACGTTGGGTAGAGGTCAGCGCAATCGATATTCCGCAAACGGTTCACGGTACACAAACGCCCGGCTCCACTCGTCCAGTGTTTGCAGCGTCTCCGGGGTCAGGACCAGATCCACGCTCTTCACGTTCTCCTGCACCTGTTCCGGACGCGTTGCGCCCACGATGATGGTGGAGACCGCCGGCTGCTCCATCAGCCACGCCAGCGACACCGCGCCCGCCGTGGTGTCCAATTCCTCGGCCAGCCGCGCCACCTTCGCGCCCAGCAACACCCGCTGTTCATCCAACCGCTTGGCGAAATTCGGGTCCTTTTCCGCGCGCGATCCGGCCGGTTTCCCACCCCCCGCGTACTTGCCGGTGAGAATCCCGCCGGCCAGCGGAAAATACGGAATGATGCCGATGCCCTGATCCACACACAGCGGCACCAGTTCCCGTTCAATGGTCCTGTCGGCCAGGGAATAGCACGGTTGGATGGAGACGAACCGGTTGAGTCCGAGCCGTTCCGACACACCGAGCGCCTTCATCAACTCCCAGGCCGCGTAGTTGGAGGCGCCGATATACCGCACCTTCCCCTGCCGCACCATGTCGTCGAGCGCGCGGAGCGTTTCCTCCAGCGGCGTGTGCGGATCGAACGCGTGAATCTGATACAGGTCCACGTAGTCCGTCTGCAGACGCCGCAGGCTGCCCTCGAGTTCCCGCATCAGGTGCACCCTTGATCCGCCTCGTTCATTCGGACCTTCGCCGCGAGGCATGCCCGCCTTCGTGGCCAGCACCACTTCTTGGCGACGCCCAGCGAGCGCTTCGCCGATGATCTGTTCCGACATCGTGTTTGTATAAATGTTGGCAGTATCAATGAAGTTGACGCCCGCGTCGAGGGCGGCGTGAATCACCTGAATGGAAGCCGCCTTGTCCGCGCGGCCGCCGAACGCGTTGGTTCCAAGCCCCAGTACGGACACTTCCAATCCACTCTGTCCCAGCCGACGATACTGCATCGTTCGCATCCCTCCAACCTGCGTGGTCCCTGTTTCCCCTCCAGCATAACGAAACCGGGTTTGCGTTGGCAAACACCACCACCCAGCATCCGTGCGCCATGCCGGGTGGATACGCTGACCGGTCGTGATTGGGATGTGACACATCGCTGTGGGTGGATCATCGCCACGTCCATCTCCCGCGCGCATATCAAACCGCGTGCGCCCTGGATTGTCCACGAACAGGCCGTACGGTTGCTCGCCCCCGGTGTGGATGAGAAAGGGACGGACACATACAGCGCGTCCGTTTCCGGGTTGTGCGGCGCGTACACGTCCGAGTTCCACATGGTGTACGCCTCCCCCTGTTTGTCGAGAAACCCAGGCTTCTCGCCCAACCCGTAAAATGGTCTGTCGGCGCAGCGTGCTGGACGTTCAGTGCCTGTGTTCCATCTATCTTGCATAGGTTTCATACGCACCCTGGCTGCGTCCGCGTATGGAAACGGGGAAAACGGGCATGTTAACCACGTATTCGAACGCAGCGTCAGCGAAGACGTGCTCCAGAACAAACATTATGCTGGATTCTTGTGATTCAGTTCTATGTGTAAATTTAGCAAACATATGGAATTGAAAACGCTTACGATTGCGGTTAAAATATCGGTCATAGTCTAATTGAAATTTTCTCTCGCCGCGAATTGGAGGTGCGTGAATGCAGAAAGGTTTGACTATGGTATAATGATTTATCTCGGAGTTACAGTTTGATAATATTTTCGTTGTTTATGCATGAATCTACCCACTTCCCCGAAAGGAGGAGCTTGTTGTGAGCCAACAGACGCTCAAAAAGGATCTGAAGATGCGTCATATGACCATGATCTCGTTGGGCGGAGTCATTGGCGCAGGCCTCTTCGTCGGCAGCGGCGCTGTGATTCAGACCGCAGGTCCTGCGTCCGTCATCTCCTACGCCCTGGCCGGACTGCTGGTGATTCTTGTCATGCGAATGCTGGGGGAAATGGCCGTGGCGAAACCGACCCTCGGTTCATTCGCCGCTTATGCGCGAACCGCGCTGGGAGATTGGGCCGGTTTTATTGTCGGATGGCTGTACTGGTACTTCTGGGTCATTGTGGTTGCCGTCGAAGCAACGGCTGGAGCCAAAACGCTGGAAAACTGGCTATTGCCCGGCGTTCCCCTGTGGGTATTGACGGTCATCCTTCTGTTCCTGTTGACCCTGACAAACCTGATTTCCGTTCGCTCTTATGGGGAATTTGAGTACTGGTTCGCATCCATTAAAGTAGCGGCGATTATCCTGTTTATTATTGTCGGTGCGCTCTATGTGCTGGGCCTGTGGCCGCACGCGCATATGGATTTCAGCAATCTGACAAAGCACGGCGGATTTGCGCCATTTGGTGTCGTAGCTCTGTTCGCCAGCGTAACCACGCTGATTTTCTCGTTCTTCGGTTCTGAGATTGTGACCATTGCCGCATCCGAATCTGCGGAACCGCGTCAGGCGGTGGCCCGCGCAACCAACTCAGTGATCTGGCGCGTGTTGGTGTTTTACATCGGATCTATTTTCTTGATTGTCACGATTCTCCCGTGGAATGACAAAGCCGCAATGGTCAGTCCGTATGTAAGCGCTTTGCGCGTGATTGGCATTCCTGGTGCCGCGTGGATCATGAACTTGGTGGTACTCACGGCCGTGTTGTCGTGCCTGAACTCCGGGCTCTACACCGCTTCGCGAATGCTGTTCGCCCTGGCCGATTCCGGGGATGCGCCGAAAGCCCTGGTCGCCACGAACGAGCGCGGTGTACCGGTGCGCGCCATCCTGTTCTGCATGCTGGTGGGATATCTGTCGGTGGCGATGGACTACCTGTCGCCGAACACCGTGTTCCTGTTCTTGCTCAACTCGTCCGGCGCGGTCGGCCTGTTCATCTACCTGCTGATTGCCGTCTCCGAACTGCGCATGCGGCGGCAGTTGGAGAAAACGGAGCCGGATTCCTTGCGCGTCCGCATGTGGGCGTATCCGTTCCTGACCTGGTTGAGCATCCTTGCGATGGCCGCGGTCATCATTTCGATGGCGTTCACCGCGTCTGACCGCTCTCAGTTAATCCTGAGCCTGGTGAGTGTGGTCATTCTGCTCATCCTGTACGCCATCAAGCGTACGGCACAGGGCAAGTCGAACCAACAAGCGGCATAGACAAACCCGCATCATCAACAGGGGGGGCAACACGGCCCCCTGTTCCTTTACTTCCGGTCCACCAGCGGACTCAACCGTCTGTGGCATTTCTCCATTCCGCCACATAGCGCTCCAGCGTCCGGTGCAGCGCTTTCCCGATTTCACCGTACGCGTCGTCATCCAGGTTCGCCAGTGAGACGCGCACCGACCACGCTGGGCCGTAAAACCCCCCGCCGTTCAACAGTACAATCGAAGCCTGTTCAGCCAGCCGAAACAACACATCCACTGGCTCATAGTTGGCCTTCAAATACGCCGTGAACGCGTCGCCGTAATGTAGCCGGGCCCATTCACCGAGATCGAACTCCGTATAGTAATGAGCGCTGTACGGCACTTCGGGCACCGGCAGTCCCAGCCCATCATACAGTCGCTTCAACCGACGGATGCAAATGTCTCGCGTCTGTTGCTTGTACCGGTTCTGTTCGTCGAGCAGGGCGAACGCCGAGAACAGCGTCATCTGCACCTGCTGCGGCGTAGACAGACCCGCCGTATGATTGAGCGCAACCTGTCGGCTGTCCGCGACCAACCGGTCCATGAAGCGCAGCTGTTCGGGATCCATCGTCAAGGAAGCGTATCGGCGGTTCAAATGCTGTTTGACCGCCTCCGGCAACTGTCGCAGGTGCTCGTCAAACACATTGTCCTCGGCCGCCGCAATTACGCCGAGCCGCCAGCCTGTCACACCAAAATACTTCGAGTACGAATACACACCGACCGTATTGTACGGCAGCGCGGACAACAGGGACCGAAAATGCTCCGTAAACGTGCTGTACACATCGTCCGTGACAATCATCAGATCCGGATGGTGAATGCGCACCGTCTGCACCAGGTATTCCAATGCCTCCGGCGCCAGCGCGACGGACGGTGGATTACTCGGATTCACCAAAAACAGCGCTCGAATCCTGGGATCTTTCAGCTTGTCCAACTCTTCACGCGGGTATTGCCAGGTGTGTGATCCGTCCTTGGCCCGCCCCGACGCGTGAATCCACACCACATCAAAATCGTATTGCGGCAATTGTGGAATTTCCACATACGGCGGGAAGATGGGGACCATCATGGCCACTTGATCTCCCGGATTCAGCAAATGGTTGGCCCGCAGCGTTTCAAATAAATAACACATCGCAGCCGTTGCCCCCTCCACGGCGAACAACTGCAGGGGCACTGCCGGCGCATTCCCGAACAATTCCTGCACCAGGTAATCGCGAACCACCTGCTCCGCATGCGTCAACATCCGGTCGGGCATAGGGTAATTGTCCCCAACGATGCCGTCAACCAGCTCGTGCACCCAAGCGTCGGGCCGGAATCCTTTGCGTTCAATGGCCCATTCCACCACGCGCAGCAGCAGGTCCATGCCGGGCAATGAGCGCCCCGCCCCGCGCGCAAACGCAAAAAAACGCTCGGCAATCCCTTCCGCCGCCGGTTTGCCGGCCAGATCCCGTTCGTTCCACGTCCGCCGACATTCCTGCAGCGCAAAGTAGCCCAGCGCAAAAAACGATTCGCGGGGTGTGGCCGCAATCCAGTTGGGATTCCCCCGCCCCGCGTCCAGCATGGCACGCGCGCTCTTTTCTTCCCCCGAATTCGCCAATTCAATCAACCGATTTTTCAGCTCAAACGGACTGACGCGTTCGTAGGCCCGTTCCATCTCCCGTCGGTGAATCGGTTCCTTCGCCATGATGACACACCCCCTTCAATGCGCATCGCCGTCCTATCGGAGATAGTATGGGCGAAATCGCCAGGGGGTATGTCGCAGAACGCGGTTAGGAAGCCGTTACGGCCTCCTCCACCTTCTTCAGAAAACGTATGAACTCATGCGTTTCGTCCTGCCTGGGCAACCCTTTCAAGCGAATGGTGCCCTGCGCCTTCGGATCAATCAAACTAACAATCAATAAGTCCTCAAAACGCACGCCCTCCGGCTTGCAGAGACACGCGGCCACCTCTGCGGCCACTCGCCGATTCGGAGTCACCGAAATTTCCACCGTCACTTCGTATGCTCGTTCCGTCTGCCGGCTCACCACTCGGGTTGCGCCGGACCAATGGAACGATCCCGCCTCCTCCACGAAGGGATGAGCCTGCTTTTTCAACGCCTTTTCCAGAATTCGTTTTTGCACATCCAGTCGAACCATCGCTGTCTTCAACACCCCGTAATCCTTCGCGCCCGCCTTTCGGCACGCGCCTGTTTACGATATCTTGAGCAGTCCGTTCACAACCAACTGCCCGCAGTTTGCCAACGCACACAATGAAAGCGGGTCCCCCGGTCTGATGAGGGCACCCGCTGCCGTGTTCTTCAATGGTTATGGGAATGCTTATTCCTCTTTGCTCACGAGTGCCGTCAGCGCTTCCACGGCTTCCTGTTCATCCGATCCGTTGGCTCGAATGGTCACTTCCAAACCCGGGCTCACAGCCAAACTCATCAGGCCGAGAATGCTCTTCGCATCCACGGACTTGTCGCCCTTTTCCACGGTGATCTGGCTGCGGAAGGAATTGGCCAGCTTCACGAATTCCGCAGCTGGGCGGGCGTGCAGCCCCTGTTTGAGTTTCACAACGACCTGCTTCTCGTACATTTCTCGCACCTCTTTTCACGTCCACTTTCCCTCCTATATTACCACGCATCGATGGACGACGGTGAGTCCACCGCGCCGTTTTGTGAAGTCTGGAAACAGCGGAATTTTCGACAAGAATCGTTCTCAGAAAGTGATACATTTCATCGAAATCGGGCATTGGCGTGTCTTCCCGCAAGATATTAGGATCTACTGTAGCTGGAGATTCTAAAGAAGATCAATCCATTCATCAAAGAGGGGTTGTACTGTGGAGGACAACGCAACAGCACAGACTGGAACGCAGTTCTGGCAAGACTTTTACGGCCCCAACCGCGGTTACATTCTCGAGCTGTACGAACAGTTCGTGAGTGATCCGAATTCGGTGGACGCGGAAACACGGGCACTCTTTGAACAGTATGGCAGCCCGGCCGACTGGACCGTTGCGGAACAGGCTGGAGTAACCGGTTCCATCCAAGGGCCCGTCAACGTTCTGAGCACGGATTTCGCACGCAAGCTGGTGGCCGCCACCGACTTGGTGCGCAACATCCGGAACTACGGACACTTGGCCGCGCATATCGATCCGCTCCGCGAACCGGAACACACCCCGATTCTGGAGCTTTCCTACTACGGCCTGACGGAGGCGGATTTGGCGGCGTTGCCGGCGTCGCTCATCTGGTCGAACGCGCCTGCAAACGTGCACACGGGCTTGGATGCGGTTCGGCGGCTGAAGGAAATCTACTGTGACGGATTGGCCTACGAATTCAGTCAGGTCACCGACGTCGAGGAGCGCAAATGGCTCGACGAAATGGTCGAGTCGAATGAACTGCATGCCGGTTATTCGGCTGCGGAAAAGCGCGACTTGCTGCACCGACTAACTGAGGTTGAATCGTTTGAGAAATTTTTGCACCGCACGTTCGTCGGGCAAAAGCGATTCTCCATTGAGGGCGTCGACGCCATGGTGCCCATGCTCGACAAGCTGATTGAACTGTGCGCGGAGTCCGGCATCCGCAACGTGATGATTGGCATGGCCCATCGCGGGCGTTTGAACGTGTTGGCGCACGTATTACGAAAACCGTATGAGAAGATTTTTGCGGAATTCCACGGATCGCCCAATAAAGAACTGGTTCCGTCCGAAGGGTCCACCGGCATCAATCACGGATGGACCGGCGACGTGAAGTATCACCTGGGCGCGAACAAGGTGATTGGCGAGGGGACGCAGGTGGAAGTCCGCATCACGCTCGCGAACAACCCGAGTCACCTGGAGTTCGTAAACCCAGTCATTGAAGGCTATACTCGCGCTGCACAAGATGATAGAAGCCAGGGCGGCGCTCCGGTGCAGGATGTTCAAAAGGCGCTGGCGGTCCAGATTCACGGCGACGCAGCGTTCCCAGGAGAAGGCGTGGTAGCCGAAACGCTGAACCTGTCTCGGTTGCGTGCGTATCGGACGGGGGGCACGGTGCACATCATTGCCAACAACCATCTGGGATTCACGGCGGAGGAGGACGAAGGACGGTCCACCCGCTACGCCAGCGACTTGGCCAAGGGCTTTGAAATCCCGGTGGTGCACGTGTCTGCGGATAATCCGGAGGCTTGCCTGACCGCCATCCGGTTGGCGCACTTGTATCGCGAGAAGTTCCACAAGGACTTCCTGATTGACCTGGTGGGTTACCGGCGCTGGGGCCACAACGAAGGAGACGACCCAGCTCCGACGCAACCGTTGCTCTACCAGAAGATCACCGAACATCCAACGGTGCGTACCCTGTACGCCAACGCGCTGGTGTCGACCGGCGTGCTGAGCGACGCGGAAGCCGCGACGATGGAGGAAGCGGTACTGCAGAAATTGAAAGACGCGTATGCCAAGGTCGGCGAGATCACGGAGGAAAATCCGTTTGCCGACTGGGTCGAGACGGAAGTGGAACCGGCGCAGGTCCCGCTCGACACGCTGAAATCCATCAACGAAGCGTTGCTCTCGTTCCCATCCGACCTGCACGTGTATCCGAAGCTGCAGCGCATTCTGGAACGACGCCGAGGTGCGCTGGACGAAGGCGGCAAGGTGGACTGGGCTCTGGCGGAATCGCTGGCGTTCGCCACCATCCTCTCCGAGGGTACGCCGATTCGCCTGACGGGCCAGGATTCGGAACGCGGCACGTTTGGCCACCGACACCTGGTGCTGCACGATGTGAACGACAACCACGAATTTGTGCCGCTGCAGGCGCTGCCGCACGCCAAGGCGTCCTTCACGGTGCACAACAGTGCACTGTCGGAAGCCGCGGTGCTGGGCTTTGAATACGGCTATTCGGTGTATGCCGACAACGCGCTCGTACTGTGGGAAGCACAGTTCGGTGATTTTGCCAACACCGCACAGGTATTGATTGACCAGTTCATCTCGGCGGGCATCTCCAAGTGGGGCCAGTCCTCCGGTTTGGTGATGCTGCTGCCACACGGCTATGAGGGGCAGGGACCGGAGCACTCCAGTGCCCGACTGGAGCGTTATCTGCAATTGTCCGCGCAGAACAACTGGGTGGTTGCCAACGTGACCTCCGCGGCTCAGTACTACCACCTGCTGCGTCGGCAGGCCGCAAGCCTCGGCAGGACCGCTCGTCCGTTGGTCATCATGACTCCGAAGAGCCTCTTGCGGAATCCGAAGGCGATGTCGAGCCCGGAGGCCTTCAGCGACGGACGATTCCAACCCGTGTTGAAGGATGCGCGGAACCTGAAGCCAAAAGACGTGAAGCGATTGATTCTGTGCAGCGGCAAGGTCGCGGTGGACCTGGACAACGCGATGGAGAAAGCGAAGGTGGACATCACCGACATCGCGGTCGCGCGGATTGAACAACTGTATCCGTTCCCTGAGGAACAGATTCAGGAAGTCATCGCTGCCTACCCAAGCCTGAAAGAAATCGTCTGGCTGCAGGAAGAACCCCAGAACATGGGCGCGTGGTTCTACATGCAACCGCGGTTGCAGGCCCTGCTGCCGAGCCGAGTGAAGTTGCGCTATGTGGGCCGCCCTGAACAAGCCAGCCCGGCGGAGGGACACGCGCCGGATCATAACGCGGAACAAGCACGCATCCTGAACGAAGTACTGCAACCGACACTATCTGCTGTCTTACAGTAAGGGAGGCTTTCACGGTGAGTGAAGTTAAGGTACCGGAACTTGGAGAATCGATTGTTGAAGCCACGGTCGGCACGTGGTTGAAGAAAGTGGGCGATCCGGTCGAAGCCGGCGAAGCCCTCGTGGAACTGGAAACCGACAAGGTGAATGTGGAAGTCATGGCGGAAGAGGCGGGTGTGCTGCAATCCATCGTCAAGCAGTCCGGGGAAACGGTCAACATCGGCGAGACGTTGGCTGTGATTGGCGCCGCCGGTTCTGCCCCGGCTCCGGCGGCAGCAGCGGCCAGCACTGCGGCGGCACCCTCCGCATCGTCGGCTGCGGCTTCAGTGGCGACAGCACCTGCGCCGGCGCCTGCCGCACCGGCAGCGACGCCAGCAGCAGCCGCACCCGCTGCAGAGGCGGCCGAAACCGGGCCCGTCCGCGCAACGCCGGCCATCCGTCGGGCTGCGCTCGAATTCGGGGTCGATTTGAGCAAGGTCCACGGCACCGGCGAGAATGGCCGGATTGAACTGCGGGATCTCCTGGCCCATGTGACGCCTCCGGCTTCCGCGCCGGCAGCACCCGCAGCGCCGACGAAGCCAGCACCGGCACCTGCTGCGACAACGGCCGTGGGGTCCTTCCGCGAAGAGGAACGGGTACGCATGTCGCGCCGCCGCGCCACCATCGCGAAGCGGTTGGTGGAAGCACAACACACGGCCGCCATGCTCACCACCTTCAACGAAGTGGACATGACCGCCATCTTGGAAGTCCGCAAGCGCCGCAAGGACGCGTTCAAGGAGAAGCACGGTGTGGGCCTTGGCTTCATGTCATTCTTCACGAAGGCAGTGGTCGGAGCGCTGAAGGCATTCCCGCTGTTGAACGCCGAAATTCAAGGTGAAGACCTCATCATCAAGAAGTACTATGACATCGGCGTCGCTGTGGCGACCGAAGGTGGGCTCGTGGTTCCAGTGGTTCGCAACGCGGATCGGCTGAGCTTCGCCGAGATTGAACGGGAAATCGCCACCCTCGCGAAGAAAGCGCGCGAGAACAAGCTCAGCCTGCAGGATCTGCAGGGCGGTACGTTCACCATCACCAACGGCGGCGTGTTTGGCAGCTTGATGTCCACGCCGATTCTGAACGCGCCGCAGGTAGGTATCCTCGGTATGCACGGCATCAAGGAACGTCCGGTGGCCGTCAACGGCCAGGTTGAAATTCGGCCGATGATGTACATCGCACTGTCCTATGACCATCGCATTGTTGACGGCGCCGAAGCTGTGCAGTTCCTCGTCAAGGTGAAGGAGCTCGTGGAGGACCCAGAGTCTCTGTTGATTGAAGGCTGATTCTCTCAGCCGTGATTCCATGCCACCCCCGGGTACCCAGCATATGCTCGGGGGCCCGCTGCCCAACAGCTCCGTGGACCAGCACCCGCGGAGCTGTTGTTTTTTTATTGCCCAGGGCTTACAGGAGCCTCACTTCGCCCCATACGATTCAACGAATGCTTCAAACGGGCAACGATGTCCATACCAAACGCCCCTGGTCCTTCCAGACAAGCAGGCTGCCGAGGATCTGAGCATTCATACCCGGCAGCGTGTAGTACGTTCCGGTTTTCAAGTCGTACACCTGCGGATCTCCCGAATTTTCACCTATCCAAGCCACAAAGCGCGCGTTTTGCGAAGGAAAATAAACGCCGGTTCCATCCGGAGACAATTGGTAGACTGCCTTATCTCCTTTTCGGTATAGGTACACCGGATAGGGTGCCGGATTGTCTGGGCCATTGGGCGCAGATTGGTAATCATCTTGTCAATGGCCAGTTTCGTTTCGACACAAATGGCCACTTAAATCCGTCAGAAGTGGTCAAGTGCTAGAGACTCGCGTTCACCCCTTTCATGCGGTAGCTGTCACCGCTGAATGTGAATACGGACACGTGGTGCAATAGGCGGTCCAGCGTGGCACTGGCCAGTGAGAGGTTCGGGAAGAGCGCTCCCCACTCCTCAAACGGCCGGTTGCTTGTCACAATCAGGCTCTGGCGCTCGTAGGCGTTCGAAACCAGCTGGAAGAGGTGGTTTCCGGCAGTGTCGTCCATCGGTAGGTAGCCGAGTTCGTCGACGACGATGAGATCGAGCTTTCCCAGAGCTCGTAGTTTCTGCTTTACAGTACCGTCCGCCATCGCTGCGTAGAGGTTGTCAATCAAATCCTGTGCCGTCGTGAACAGAACATCCTTGCCCTGTACCGCGGCCTTGTAGGCGAGCGCCATCGCAATGTGCGTTTTACCCAGACCTGGTGGACCAAGCAGCACGACGTTCTCATGGTTCTCAACGAACCTCAGGGTCTCCAGTTCGAGAATCTCGCGTTTTGGAACACTGGGCTGAAATGCGAAGTCGAACTCAGACAATGTCTTGTGCCCAGGGATTCT
>NZ_AUCA01000030.1 GCF_000429525.1 Alicyclobacillus contaminans DSM 17975
AACGCAGCGTGAGACGGTTTTTATCTGAATTGTAAATCTATCATCTCTTTCTTAAAAGCCATCCCATCTGTCTTGACAATGTGGGGTTCAATACGCACAATTGCTCCTGCACCGCTAGTGTGGTTTTGTGAGCGCGGCGTCATACCCAGGGTCCTGTGGGAAGTTGTTCAAAAGACTGTCACCGTCTGCAGCGTCGGAAAGCGGTATGATGAGAATCACAGCGAGTGCAGAGAAATGGGGAGACAGCTCGTGCGGAGATATCGATTGCAAGCAATTTCCCTCGTCCTCATGTGGATTGGCGGGCTGGAGATTGTGGCAAGCTTTCTGGTCAAGGAATGGTTTCAATTCGAGACACATCTCACCCCGGTGTTTTTCCTGGTCCTGCTGCTGGGCATTGCGCTCTACGTGGTGAGCCGGGTCGTATAACAAAGCCAGCGCCAATATCCGTCGAGCCCGTCGGCACCCGCCGTATATGGCGCCGTAGTGACAACAATGGACCCCGCAGAGAGGGTCCATTGGCAATGTTTCTGTTTCTCCATAGATTCAGTCGACACCCGTTGAATCACGATTCTCCGGGACGCTGAAAGTCCGCGTGAACCAATTTGTCAGCCAAGGATTTGTCCGCGGCGAATTCCGCGTCAAATTTATCCCAATCTCCCGATTCCAGCATTTCCAACTGCGCCTGAATCAACGCCCGAAAGCGAGCCCGGAAAATGGCGGCGTGCTTCTGAATTTCCTCAACTTCCATGGCGATTTTTCGAGATTTCGCCAACGCCTCGCTGATGATTCGATCCGCGTTTTTCTCGGCTTCCTTCAGAATCAGCTGGGCTTCCTTCCGCGCATTGGCCTTCACTTCCTCGGCCGTTTCCTGCGCGACGACGATGGACTTCCCAAGGCTCTCCTCAATGTTTGTGAAATGCCGCAATCGCTCGGCGTATTGATCCAGTTTCTCTTCCAAATCCTTGTTTTGACGAATCAGTGCTTCATAATCTTGAATAATTCGTTCCAGAAAATCATCGACTTCATCTTCATCATAGCCGCGGAAAGAACGGCTGAATTCCTTGTTATGAATGTCCAGAGGGGATAACGGCAACGCATGACACCTCCTGATATTCGACGCATCCGCAATAAAATATACAAGCCTCGACAAATTCCTTACAATGGTTTCGACGCGCCTGACCGTTCTCCTGCCCTCGCGTGGATTATCTTTCCGAAGGAAGGACGCCAATGCGCAGGCGCTCTCTCCCCTTTCGACTCTCCCCGAGATGCTCGTCCACTCGCACGCGCCCGAATCCTCGAATGGACAGCATATCGCCCGGTTCTACCACCATATCCGGCTTGTCAACCACCGCGAAGTTCAATTGCACATACCCTTTTTCGACAGCCGCTTGGGCAGCGCTCCGCGACCAGTGACAGGCTTGTGCCACCACTCCGTCCAACCGCAGAGACGATACGCTGATGACCACATCCTGATATTCCGGCGCGGCCCAGGTCTCAGGTCCCCGGCGCCGTTCCACCGCGAGCGACTCGCGGCCGGCCTTTGTCCATTCGGTCAGCAGAAATCCGGCCACATCCCGGCACACCACAACGTACGCTCCACCGTCCTGAATCACCACGTCGCCGATTTTGCGCCGTTCCAACCCGGTGCCGAGCAATGACCCCAAGGTGGCTCTGTGCGAGAGCGCCGCTCCACTCGCGCACCTCGCAAACAGGATCTCCGTTTCAAAATCATCGGGCGTTGGATACCAATTGTCCGGCATCACCAGCCCGCGTTTTCGTTCCGCGTTCGGGATGACGCCATGCCACTCCACCCACGCCCCTTCGCGGCGCACGACGGATTCGCACAGATACTGTTCCCGCGGCGTCAGAAAATCCGTGAGACGCCAGCGGTTGTCACTCACAACCGTGCCCACCACGTCGAGACACCGGCGAATGAACGGCCGTTCTTCCGGCCGCGTCCAACTCTTGACGAACGCCTCGTTCAAACTCATCCGCTCAACCCTCGCAGAAGCGCGATGAGCACGGTCATCACGCCCTCTTCCACAAAATAATAGACCACAACGGCCACGATGAACGATAGATCGAGGACGACGCCTCCTAAGGGCAACCCGGGGATGAACCGGCGGAAGACGCGCAGGTACGGATCGGTCAAGCGGGACAGCCACTGCCCGAGTTGGGTGTCGGCCAAATCCGGAACCCACGAGATAATGGCTGTCGCAATCAACAGAAACCAGTAAATGCTGAGAATGGCCTGGATGATATTGACCAGCACCACCAACATGTCCATCACTCCTTCTCCGGCACCTCTCGGTCCACCGTCACCGCCTGCATCAGTCGACGCCCGATGCGAACCATGGTCGCGCCTTCCTCAATGGCCACGCGGAAATCGTCGGACATGCCCATGGACAACTCCGTCGCAGATTCGGGCAGATGCCCGGCGCGCAGCAGGTCGTCGCGCAGTGCCCGCAATCCGCCGAATACCTCGCGCAGCACGGATTCCTCCGCAGCATGCGGAGCCATGGTCATCAAGCCGCACAACCGAATGCCTGGCAAATCTCGAACCGCTTCCGCCACGGCGGCCACCGCCGAGGGTGGAAGTCCAAACTTCTGGGCTTCTCCCGATACGTTCACTTGCAGCAGAATGTTCATCCTCTTTCCGGCCGCCTCCGACAGTCGGCTGATGGCGGTCGCCAGCTCGACAGAATCGACGGAGTGGACATAGGAGAACGAACGGACAATGTACTTGACTTTGTTCATCTGCAGATGGCCGATGAAATGCCAGGTCGCGTCCACCGCAGCCGGATGCTCCAGCAAATCCCGCGCGTGCTGCCAGCGGTTCTCGGCAAAATCATCGAGTCCAACCGACCGAAGCTGCGGCAGGCCGGCCGGCGTGATGGTTTTTGTCACACCGATGAGACGCACCACATCGGGCGTCCGTCCACTGTGCGCGGCCGCCGCGCCGATTTCGGCACGCAGACTGGACAAGGTCGATGCCAGGTGTTCCACGTTCATCTTCTTCCCCCCTGCCCCACATCTTCCATCAGGCGCGTCCAAGTTCCTGCCCCTTTACCCCATCGCCGCCGGAGAGACACACAATTCCGAGCTGCCTTCCCGTACGTCCGCGATGAGCCCGATGGGAGAACAGCAAATCCGCCTGGCACGAAGTGCAGGCCCCCGTGTCCTCTATATGATCCGGCAGAACGCCGCCGGCGATCAAATCCATGCGAATGCACGCCTGCAAACTGAGGAGAAACTTTCCCGGACGTCCGAATCGCGATACCATGGTGCGCGCGCCGAACTCCGCGCGAACCATTGTCGCAACCGATTCGTCAACCTCATAGCAACACCGGCGAATGGACGGTCCGAGCGCAACCCGCACGTCCGCCGGACTGCAGTCGAACGCCTCCCGCATGCAGCTTAACACTTCCCGGGCGATATGCCCCACCGTCCCTTTCCAACCGGAGTGGGCCGCGGCAACCACACGACGAACCGGATCGAAAAACAGCATCGGCACGCAATCTGCGGCGAACACGGCCAGTGGCAATTCCGGTTCGGCTGTGACCAGCGCGTCCACGTCGGGAACGGCCGTCTCCACAGCCAGGGCACCTCGGCCGGCAAACGATGCGTCCACCACGGCAACCCGGTTGCCGTGAACCTGTTCGGGCACCACCCACGTTTCGGGCCCGCAGCCTACCCAGGCGGCGACGCGGGATCGATTCTGCAGCACAGCATGTGGGCGGTCTCCCACATGCAGGCCCACATTGAGGGTCTCGTACGGAGGTTCACTCACGCCTCCGGCACGCAGTGAAAATAGCCCTCGCACATCGTGCCAGGGCCAACGGGTGGAGATAAAGCGAGGGTGATTGGGCGAACCCTGCCAGTTGGCGATCATGTGCATCCCGCCCTTACAACAGTCCTTTCGTACAGAGTACAACACGAAGCAGCGGTTTGCACAGTCCGTTCAGTATCCGCCCGTTCCCGCCTTGCCGGACTTCGGCGGCAGGTAGTATCCTTGATCGCGCAGTGGACGCAGGTCCACGAGAATCACATCGGAGCCAATCTTCACAATCTGGTTCCACGGCACCACATAATCCTGTCCGCCGCCCACCATGCCGAAAAAGCGCGTTTGTCCAGGAATCACAATCGCGTGAATGAGCCCGCTGTCCGTATCAATTTCCAGATCACCGATGGTTCCGAGCCGCTTCCCGTCGCTGACGTTGACGACGTCTTTCGACTGCAAGTCGGAAATTCGCATGAACCATCCCGCCTTCCGCAAACCACGGTTTTGCGTCCTCAGGCCATTCCTGAATCCGCGCCACTACGGAAGTATATGTCCGGTTGCAGCGAATCTTGCAAAGCCGTCCGATTCACGCCTGGATATGCTTTTGCATCCGCTGGATGGCCGCCTTTTCCAGCCGGGAGACCTGCGCCTGCGAGATGCCGATTTCCTCCGCCACCTCCATCTGGGTCTTCCCTTCGTAAAAGCGCATCGACAAGATTTTCTTCTCTCGCTCTGTGAGTTTGTGCATCGCCTCGCGCAGCGCAATCTCCTCGACCCAGGTCTTATCAAGATTCTTGTCGTCACTGATTTGATCCACGACGTAGATGGGATCGCCGCCGTCGTTATAGATGGGTTCGAACAGGGATACGGGGTCTTGGATGGCGTCCAGCGCAAACACCACGTCTTCCTTCGGAAGGTTCAGCGCGTTGGAGATCTCCTGTACGGTGGGTTCACGCAGATGTTCATTGGTCAATTGATCGCGTACCTGCAGCGCTTTGTATGCGATATCGCGGAGTGAACGACTCACGCGGATGGAGTTGTTGTCACGCAGGTAACGACGGATCTCACCGATGATCATGGGTACCGCATAGGTGGAGAATCGTACGTTCTGGCCGAGATCAAAATTGTCGATGGCTTTCATCAGTCCGATGCAACCAACCTGGAACAGGTCATCCACGTATTCGCCCCGATTGTTGAACCGTTGAATGACCGAGAGGACCAGACGCAGGTTGCCGTTGACCAGTTTTTCACGAGCCTCCAGGTGTCCGGACTGCAACTGTTCAAACAGCGTCCGCATTTCGGTGTTCGTCAACACCGGCAATTGGGACGTGTTAACGCCGCAGATCTCAACTTTGTTCCGCTTCATTCCATTTCCCCCCATGCTGTCTGACCAAGTCGCCCTGCGCTACCAGTGGAGAAACATACCGCGAAGGAATTCGTCAACAGTATGTCCGGGGAGGGTAAACTTATGCATACGCGGAAGAAGCCGGAGTGTATCCCACCAGCTGTCATCAGCCCTGGAAAATCAAAAAACCCGCTGATCCATGCGGGTTTCGCGGTCGAGTCGACGGTGGTCACAACATGCGGTTGAACTCGCGTCGCAGCCGTTTGATAATTCGTTTTTCCAACCTGGAAATGTAGGATTGGGAAATCCCGAGCAGGTCCGCCACATCCTTCTGCGTCATTTCTTCGCCTCTGCCCAGCCCGAAGCGGAGTTCCATGATTTTTCTCTCGCGGTCCGTCAACTTCTGCAGCGCATCGTACAACAACTCTTTGTCCACCTCGTCCTCGAGATTGCGGTAAATGGTGTCTGCTTCGGTCCCGAGCACGTCCGACAGCAGAAGTTCGTTTCCGTCCCAATCCACGTTCAGCGGTTCATCAAACGACACCTCCGACTTCAGTTTGTTGTTCCGGCGCAGAAACATCAGAATCTCGTTCTCGATGCAACGACTGGCGTATGTGGCCAGCTTGATCTTCTTGGACGGATCAAACGTATTGACCGCCTTGATCAATCCAATGGTGCCAATGGACACTAAATCTTCAATGTGAACTCCGGTATTTTCGAATTTTCTCGCGATATATACCACCAGGCGCAAATTCCGCTCAATCAGCAGCGACCGAACCGATTCATCGCCGCTCGGCAGTCGGCTCAACAGATACTCTTCTTCGTCCCGTGTCAGCGGTGGCGGCAACGCTTCACTGCCGCCGACGTAATAGACTTCCTCAGCTCCGCCACCCAGCTTGATGCGAATCCGGATCCACAGCAGTTGCAGTCGTATCCGCAGTTTCATGTTCAACCGTTTCGGCAACTGTGCCCTCATCACGCCTGTCAACTCCCGTTACAACTTCAATGTGCAAAATCGCTTGAAAGCGCCCTTCTCCGGACAGCGGTTGCGGGTGAACCGCCAGCAGACAGGGCGTAGTCACCCTCTGCAGAGCGCCATTCACCTCAATCTCCAACGCATCTGGACGCACCGCCAACGCCAGCCGCTGCTCACCGCCCGCCCCCCGGTACGGGACCAATGCCAGCCGCTCCGCGTGTGGCAAGCTGGCGCAATGCTCCAACGCTCGCACGACATCGTCGGCCTCGGTCAGCGCCTCGGCCAATGCCGGAGGCAACAGTTGTCGCATCACCGTCGCGTCCACCAAGCAAACCGGTCGTCGACTCAGCGGGTCCCGCAATTGGTTGCCGGTGTCCACCAGACCTGTGAACTGCACCTGATGGTTCGCGAACGTGGCGCGTACCGAGCGGAGCGAGGTGGTGGTCTGCAATACCCGGTCGGCACGCCGTAGCGTGAAGCGCAGCAACCCGTATCCGGTTGGCAACGCAACCAGCAGCGCCAGCCCCTCCAGACTCGTGGAATACTCCAAATGACGGCTCGCGGACCAAGATCCGGCGGCGACCGACGTCCCTGGCACCGCGAAGTGAAGGGCGATGGCCGCCCCAGCGAAGACAAACGCCACCAGATAATACGTCACGCATGCCCGTATCAACTGCAGCCAATTTCGAGCCGGAATGGCGACAGCCACCATGATGAGCTCCGCCACCGCCTTGCCCGGCCATGTGGTGAGGGTGGAAAGTGAAGGCACAAACAAGAGCAGTGCATAACAGGCCCCAAACACGCCGCCGCTGCAAATCCGCCACCAACGAACCGGTGCTTTCAGCACCCAACAAGACGTCAACAAAATCACCGCATCCATGATGGCATTGACGAGCCAAACCACGTCCGCGTAGACGACCGGCATGGCACCACCTCTCAGCGGTGTTTGCCACAGTATAGTACATCTCTATTACAAACCCTGTCGGATCTTGCCTGCGAATCCATAGAGTTTTTGTTGAATCGCGTTTCATTTTTGCGCTGGGCCTGCTCCGTCTCAGAATGTGCTCGAAGATCCTCGGCAAACAAAAAAAGAGGGGGATCCCCCCTCTTCCTTACAGTCTGTCCACGCCGTCCTCCATTCGTGCAAATGGAGGATGTACACTCATTTATCCCGTCCAAACCTGTCTCTCCCACGCCGCATGAACGCCGGAATATCCCAGCTGTTTCCCGCCGCGCCGCTGATGAGCGGCACCTCGTCGGTTACGGGGCTCGGTTTGACTCGCGCCGGAGACGGCTGATCCGTCTGCTTGGGCTGGGCCTCAAAGCCTGTCGCGATGACCGTAACCACAATCTCGTCTCCCAATTCCGGATTGATATGCGCGCCGAAGATCATGTTCACTTCGGGATCCGCAGCCATCGAAACGATGTCCGCCGCCTCGTTGACCTCCCACAAGCTCAGGTTAGCACCGCCGGCGATGTGCATCAGGACGCCCATGGCGCCGTCGATGGAGGTCTCCAGAAGAGGGCTGTTGATGGCGTTTTTCGCCGCCTCGGTCGCCCGGTTCTCCCCGCTGGCAACCCCAATGCCCATCAGCGCCGAGCCGCGCTCCGCCATGATGGCCTTGACGTCGGCAAAGTCTACGTTGATGAGTCCTGGCACCGCAATCAGGTCCGAAATCCCCGACACACCCTGGCGAAGCACGTTGTCCGCCTCGCGGAATGCCTCCAGCATCGGCGTGTTCCGATCCACAATTTCCAACAGCCGATCATTCGGGATGACAATCAACGTGTCCACCTTTTCACGGAGGTTGTTGACGCCGACCTCCGCTTGCGCCATGCGCCGCTTCTGCTCAAAGCGGAACGGCTTGGTCACAACACCGACCGTCAGCGCGCCCAGTTCCTTGGAAATCTCCGCAATCACCGGTGCAGCACCGGTGCCCGTGCCACCGCCCATGCCTGCGGTCACAAACACCATGTCCGCGCCCTGCAGCGCATTGACCAGCACTTCCCGGCTCTCCTCGGCTGCTTTCTTCCCGATTTCCGGATTGGCCCCGGCGCCAAGCCCCCGCGTCAACTTTTCGCCAATCTGGAGTTTGGTCGGAGCTTTCGACAACTGCAACGCCTGCGCATCCGTGTTGACAACGATGAATTCGACACCTTCAATCCCGGACTCTATCATTCGGTTCACCGCATTGCAGCCACCACCGCCAACGCCGATGACCTTGATTCTTGCCAACGGTTCGTAGTCCACGTCAAATTCCAGCATACTGCTCCTCCTCATGGTTATCCGTTCCGCGGCCTCCGCGAACGCTCAGATGAAATCACGCAGCCAATCCTTGATCCGCGCAAACATTCCACCGCCGGTCTTGACGGGTCTGGCCGCAGCCGCCGCGACCTCCATATGGCTGTTGCGCATATGCGAACGCAGAGCGTGGCCAATCATCCCTACCCCATTGACGAAGGACGGATCGCGTACGCCGAGGTAATCCGGCACCGCCACGCGCGCCGGGGCGCGCAGTTCCTCCTGAGCCAACTCACCGGTAGCCTGCATGGCAACGCAGCCCCCGTGGAGGACGTAACCACTCGGCAGATCGTGCAAGTATCCCATTTTCTCGACTTCCTTGCGGACCAAAGAAAAGATCTCCTGCATCCGTGGTTCGATGATATTGGCCAAATCATATTGACTATACTCAGATTCTTGATTGCTGCCGATGCGCGGCACGCGGAACCGCTCCGATTCAGACGCAGCTTGAACCAACGCACAGCCGTGGCGCAGCTTGACCTGCTCCGCAGCGGCCGTGTTCGTGCGCAGACCGATGGCAATGTCGTGCGTGACATAGTCTCCGCCCATAGGGATGATGCTGGTGCCGACCAGAACGCCGTTGTCGAACACCGACACACTGGTGGCGCCGGCACCAATGTCCACGAGAGCCACTCCGAGCTTGCGCTCGTCCTGGGACAGCGCGATGGTGCCTGCCGCCATTGGCATCAGCACGAGATTCGCCACCTCAATGCCGGCGCGCTCGACACAGCGCACCACGTTGTGAATCGCCGTCCGGCTGCCCGTGATCAGGTGCGCATCCACCTCCAGCCGCACGCCCAGCATGCCCCGCGGATCCACAATGCCACGAAGACCGTCGACGATGAACTCCTTTGCAACCACATCGATAATTTCCCGTTCCGGCGGAAGCGCCACGACCCGGGCCTGTTGTAATACGCGTTCGATGTCCTCGTCGCCAATTTCCCGATCCGCCGAAGACACGGCAACCACTCCGTGGCTATTCTGCAAATCAATATGATTCCCAGAAATTCCAACATACGCGGAGGTGATGTGAATGCCGACCATTCGTTCAGCGTGGTCCACCGCTTCCCGAATGGACTGCACAGTCAAATCTATATCCACAATGGATCCGTGGCGAATACCTTCTCCAGCTGCGGACCCAACGCCGATGACATTAATCGAGTTCCCGGCTTGTTCGCCAATGATTGCCCGTACCTTAGAAGTGCCGATGTCTAGACTAACGATGTAATCCCCTTTGGCCAACCGAGTGGCACCTCCCTGACCGCCAATTACATAACGCACTTCCTTGCTACTTCAACAAGGTTCTCTACAATCCTCTTTTTGTACACAAACTTTTTCAGGTAATTCGCGTCTTCGAGTCACGCTTTCCGCACCGGCGCCTCGTCCTTTTGTCGGCGATGCCCCATCCGCCCGAAGGCAATGCGGCGAATGACCGCGATGTTCTGAAACAGACGAACGCCAAACGCCACCACGGCCGCCAGATACAGGTCCACGCCGAGCTGCACGCCGATGTAGGCCAACAGCGCCGCCACCAACGTGTTGAAAAAGAAGCCCGTGATGAACACGGCGCCGTCGAACGTTTTTTCCAGACTGGCCCGCACCCCACCAAACACGGTATCCAAAGCCGCGAGAATGGCGATGGAGAAATAGGAAGAATACGCGACCGGAATATCCACATTCGCGGCCAGCCCAACGCCCACACCCAACAGCAGACCAATGATCGGCAACCAAATCATCCCTGATTGACCTCCTTCGCCCAATGCCCAGGCAGCTGGCCGGTGTAGCCGGGCACGGTGACGCCGTGCGCGCCCGGATGCGCTTGAATGATGCAGTCCTCCTGCATCAAGTTCAAATCTGTCTGTACGTTGTTGACTGTCAAAATGGCCTGCATCCGATTGATGTCCCCCATCGCGGTGATCACGTAGGGACTCGTGACCGGGTTGGTGTTGATCTGCAGGATGTTGGTGGTCGGGTCGAGCCCGCCGACGAGCCGAATGGAAGATGTGGTGACGAGCCGCTGCCCATTGATGCTGATGGCCTGCGCACCGTTGGCAAACAGCCAGTTCACAATCTGCCCCAACTCCTGATCCGCCGTTTGCTCAAACAATCCGGAATATTTCGGGTCGTAGGGCAAGGTCGGATCGAACTGGATTTTGATGGTGATTCCCGGTCCGCTCACGCTCGTGGTGCCCGCCGCCTCCTCCACAGCCTTGGCGTCCTGCTGCAGCGTGTGCAGCATTTCGTTGGTCTGTCCGGACGCGCTTTGGTACTGCAGCAGCAGGGCGTTCTGCTTTGCAATTTCCTGCTCCAGGGCCTGGTTTTCCGCCATTTGCTCCTGCACCTGGTCGCGCAGGTCCAAATAACTCGACAGGCTGTCCGCGGACGATTTCGGATGAGACGAGAACTGCACCGTCAGCATGAACCCAAGCAGCGTGCTCACCCCGGTCAACGACCAGATGAACGCTCGTTTCTGCACAACTTCCACCTCCGCATCAAGCGCCCGACGCCTCAGTTGCTGCCTGTGTCGCTGGGCAGACTCCCGGTGAACGGGGGCATTTTAATGGTCTGAACCAACTGGACATCCGACACGTTCACGCCCCGCTGGCGAAGTTGGTCAAGAATCCCGCCCTGCAGAGTGAGCCCGGACTTCAGCGCCTGCGGATCGCCAATGGCTTGAATGGTAAACGGAGCACCGATGCTGTGGTCGTTCACCTTCACCACGGGACCTGTACAAAACACCCCTGACGTAGCCACCACCCGGTATCCGTTGATGGATACGGCTTCGGCACCCGCAGTGAACAATTCGTTGATGACACTGCGCACATCCCAGTCGTGCGTGAGATACTGCTCCGTATCCGCACCGGCCGGCGGCGTTCCATCCATCAGCGTCACCTGCACGCCGGGGCCCTCTACCGCAGTGGTGCCCGCCAAAATCCGCTCATCCTCCAACTTGGCCCGGAGCGCACTGAGTTCTCCACTGTTGCCCGTCTGCTTTTCATACGCGGCGATTTTGGTCGTAATGCTTTGCAACTGCTGTTCCTGTTTGACGTTGGTGGCCTTCAGCGCCTGGAGTTGAACCAGCAGCTTTTTCTGTTCGGTGTCGCTTGGAGAGTATCCCAGCGCCCCGCGGCCGGCCAGTTGCTGCTTGTACTGCAGCGCCACCATGAACCCGAGTGCCGCCGCAACCACCGTCAACGACAGCGCCAGCTTGGACCTGGTCTGCAGCATCCCGTCATCCCTTCCCTTGTCCGGTTGTCGGAAATGGTGTATAGCGATACGGCTGGCCCAACGTCATGTCAATCATTCCCGGCGCGTACCCTTTGCTCTTGAAGTAGGACACCGCTTGATCCACGTCGCGCAATGTGTCCGCCAGGTTGCTGAGTTGGCACTGAGCTGCAAACAGATTGAGCAAATAGACGGTGGCCACCCCATCCGCGCTCAGATGAATTTCGGAAATTTCGTTCGCCTGCGCCTGCGACAGCTGGGACAATTGTTGGCACGCTGTCGCCATCGCCGGCAGCGGCACCTCCCCCGGATGGGCCGACACTGGCTCGTCCGCGGTCAACAGCGGCCATGGAAACCCATTCGTGGAAGCGGCGTCTGCGTACACTTTGCCGTCGCTCAACAACTCATAGTACTTCCCATTCACCGGCAGCACCGCGACAATCTGCTTTTCTTTGACCGTCAGCGTGACGGTGCCGCGGAGGTAATCGGTGTGGACGGTCACGGATTGAATGCGCGGCAGTGCGGCGAGGACTCGATTTGAAATGGCCGATCCGCTCACCTGCCACAGACTCATTCCCCGGTGAAGCCCGCTGGCGTTGATGACGTCGCTGGCCGTGACCGAGGTGTTGCCCCCGACAACGGTGGTGCGCACGCGCGTCAGCGGGGATTCGAGAACCATGACAACACCCAAAAACAGAAAAAAGCCGAAGACGAGGGCTCTTGTCCTCGTTTTCCCAGCCCGTTTCAGGGCGGCGCTCCTCCGCTCAGTTCCGTGGTTCAATCGCTTGTCCTCCATCCGAATAAAACAAGCCTGCCGGCCGGCTGCCGACAGACGGCGGACCATGGAAAGCCGTACGGCATGCGTCCGCTGAAACGTTACGACATTGCGCCAGTTCTTGTGATGACCGCGCCCAAGTCTCGCAAGTAGACATCCAATTGCTGATAGCCCCGGTCAATGTGCTGAAGCCCTTCGACACGCGTCACTCCGTCTGCCATCAGCCCGGCAATCACCAGGGCCGCCCCACCCCGCAAATCGGTGGCCTCCACGGTGGCGCCGGACAACTGGGAAACGCCGCGCACGACGGCTGTCTGCAAATCCACCGTGATGTCCGCGCCCATCCGCGTCAACTCGTTGACGTGTTTGAATCGTGCCTCGAACACGCTCTCGCGAATGACACTCGTGCCCTCGGCCGTTGTGAACGCCGCCATGAACGGTGCCTGCAGATCCGTTGGAAAGCCGGGATACGGCGCGGTTCGCATGTCCACAGCCCGGAGTGGCTTCAAACATTCAATGGTAATTATATCACGGTCTGTATGCACCCGCACCCCGGCTTGCTTCAATTTGGCCAACAATGCCCCGAGGTGTGCGGGCTCGGCCTTGGTCAGCGTCACCTTGCCTCGCGTGGCGGCGACGGTCAACAACATGGTCCCGGCCACGATGCGATCCGGAATGATGCGATGACGGGTTCCGTGCAGATGGTGCACCCCCTGCACCCGGACCGTGTCCTCGCCGACACCTTCGATGTTGGCGCCACACGCATTGAGGAAGTTGGCCAAATCCACAATCTCCGGCTCTCTGGCCGCATTCTGGATGACGGTCTGCCCATCCGCCAGTGCCGCGGCCATGATCAGGTTTTCCGTCGCGCCAACGCTGGGAAAATCGAGAACAATCTCCGTTCCGAACAGGCGGTTCGACGAGCAGCGAATGAACCCGTGCTTTTCTTCAATCGATGCGCCCAGCGCCCGCATGCCTCGCAGGTGAAAATCCACGGGCCGCTGTCCAATCACGCACCCCCCCGGCTTGCTGACACGGACATCGCCGAAGCGCGCCAAGAGCGGGCCCATCAAAAAAATTGAGGACCTCATGCGCCGCATCAAGTCTGCCGGCACGTTGGTGGAACGCAGGTTCCCGGCATCCACCACCACCGACGTCCCATCGCGGCGGACCGATGCACCGAGGGTTTGCAGAATCTTCATCATGACCCGGACATCTTCCAGGTCCGGGACATTGTCAATCACGCAAGGCTCTTCCACCATCACGGTTGCGGCCAAAATTGGCAATGCCGCATTCTTCGCACCGTACACCTGGGTTTCTCCGCAAAGCGGTGATCCTCCATGAATTTCGAACGCATCCACACCGGTCACCTCCCAGAGGCTGGCTCTCCCATCAGCCTCACTTCCGTCTCCAGGTGAATCCCGTATTTTTCCTGGATGGTTTCCTGGACGTGGCGCATCAGCCAAAGCACATCTTCCGCTTTCGCCGAACCGAGGTTGACAATGAAATTCGCGTGCTTTTCACTGATTTGCGCGTTGCCGCGCCGCAGCCCCTTGAGACCCGCGGACTCGATGAGAAACCCGGCGTGCGTGCCCGGCGGATTGCGAAAGACAGAACCGCAGTTGGGCCAGGATAGAGGCTGGGTTTGACTGCGCCGCTGCGACCACCCGCGGACCGTCCTCGTCATGGCTTCCACGTCACCCGGCCGCAGGCCGAAGGCTGCCTTCAGGACCAACCGAGGATGGTCTTTGAGCACACTGTAGCGGTACGCGAAGCGCAGATCGGCGTTGCTGAGCCGCTCCATTCGCCCTTCGTCGTCCATGACGTCGGCGTACAGAAGTACGTCCTTCACCTCTCCGCCGTGGGCACCCGCGTTCATCATCACCGCGCCGCCGACGCTGCCGGGAATGCCCGTGGCGAATTCGAGCCCGGACAATCCATGGCGAATCGCCAGATTGGCTGCCGAAACAAACGACCGGCCCGCCTCTGCGGTCAACGTCTCGCCGTCCACATCCACCTTGGCCAAATTGTCGCCCATCTTGATGACCATGCCGCGAATCCCGCCATCCTGAACCAACAGGTTCGAGCCGCGGCCAATCACGGTCCAAGACACTTCCAGCTCACGCGCCGCGAGCAGTGCGCCGCGCACCTCGGACACGGATTTTGGGCATACGAAAATGTCTGCCGGGCCCCCAATCCGCCAGGTGGTGTGCCGCGACATGGGTTCATTCAATCGCACGTCCTGTACACCGAATCGTTCCAGGGCCGCGAGAACACGTTCCGAATTCATTGCCAAACCTCCAACTGTGCCAACCACCCATAACTCGCCTGCGCCCAGGTCCGTATGGCATCATATGGTGCCGCCCGGGAATGGGTGATGCTCCTTCTGTATGTTACCTTCGTGAATTCTGCGCCTTCGCTTCCAACACCAAGTCGCACAACGACTGAACGGCGTTTGGCGTCGCCAACGTGCGAGCCGCGCGCCGCAGCGCATCCCCGCGACCCGTTTCCAGCACTTCGTGCATCGCCTTCCAGAGCGCGTCCGGCGTCAGCTCCGCTTCCCGAATCATCATCGCCGCTCCGCGTTCCACGAGGCGCCGCGCATTTTCCTCCTGGTGATTGGCGGTCACGTACGGCGACGGAATGATGATGGAAGCCAGTCCAAGCGCGCAGATTTCGGCCAGCGTCGAACTGCCCGCCCTGCACACGAGCAGCCCGGCGTGCGGAAGCAATGCGGGCATATCGTGAATGAACGGAACCAACCGAACGTTCTCAGGCAGCCTGGCCGGCAGCATTTGCCGAACATGTTCGAAGTGCTTGTCACCCGTGACGTACAACAGTTGCCAGTCGCTTTTTTCGGAGAATCTCGGGATGAGCTGCGCAAACACATCGTTGACGGTTTCGGCCCCTCTGCTGCCCGCGAAGCACACAATCAGCTTTTTTCCGTCCTGCAATTGGTACAGGGCGCGCGCGTGTCGCAGCGTTTTCGGATCCGCATCCAGCACCTCGCTCGCCCGCGGGTTGCCTGTGACCACCACCTTGTTCGCCCGACGAAACCACTGGACGCTCTCTTCAAAGCACACCGCCACGCCGTACGCCTTGCGCGCGCACAGTTGATTGGTCAGTCCGGGCCGGGCGTTCCCCTCCCAGACCACGGAAGGGATGCGGCGACTCGCCGCCGCGAAGACGACCGGCAGCGTCACGTAGCCGCCCGTACCAACCACCACGTCAGGTCGAAAATCTTTGAGTATGCGTTTCGCTTCCCGAAAACCGCGCCAAGCAGTCCAGGCTGTGCGCAGGCCGGAGATGCTCAATTCTCGCTTGAGGCCCGCCGCCGGAATGGCGACAAACGGGATCCCGGCCCGCTGGACAATCTCCCGTTCGAGCCCTCGTTCCGATCCCACGTACAACACGTCGACGGCCCCCACGGTCCGTTTCATATACTGCAACAGCGTCAGCCCGGGGTAGATGTGCCCCCCCGTCCCGCCGCCGGTCAACAACAGACGCATGTCATTCACTCCTTCAAACTCCCGCGGCGCCCAGAGCCCGCGAACCAAGGCCGTAAGAAAGCCCTCTGACCATCCATGATAGCAGAGGGCACGTTTGTCTCGCCACGACTCGCTGGATTGCGCCCTGTCAGCGCACGGCCTGGCGAGAGATATTCAAGAGGATGCCGACACCGGTCAGCATCAAGGTGAGGGACGAACCGCCAAAACTGACGAACGGCAGCGTGATTCCCGTGGCCGGAATGGAACTGGTGACCACCCCGACGTTGATCAACACCTGGACCGCAATCATACCGGTGATGCCTGCCGCGAGCAGCGAACCAAACTCGTCCGTCGCATACATGGCCGTTCGATAACCACGCCAGACCAGCACCGCGAACAGCGCGAGCACGGTGGCGCAGCCGAGGAATCCCAGTTCCTCGCCGAGAATCGAGTAGATGAAGTCTGTTTGCGGCTCGGGCAGGTAGAGGTATTTCTGGCGACTGTTTCCGAGCCCCAGTCCCACCAACCCGCCGGACCCAAGCGCGTACAGCGACTGAATCACCTGGTATCCCTTCCCCAGCGGATCCTGCCAGGGATCGAGAAAAGCCACAATCCGCTTGATGCGGTATGGTGCCATCGCCACCAACGCCGCGAAGGCCAACAGACCGCCGCCCGCCAGCACGCCGATGTGGCGCACGCGGGCTCCCGCCGCAAACAGAAGAACCACCGTGGTCCCCATGATGACGACACTCTGACCGAGGTCCGGTTCCAACATGATGAGCCCAACCGCCAACAGAGAGATGAACAGCGGCGGCAAGAAACCGCGCACAAACGACTCCATTCTGTCCGCAGCGTCAGCGAGGTAGTGCGCCAGGAACAAGATGATGGCGAGCTTGGCAAACTCCGAGGGCTGAATTCCAAAACTGCCAATGCCAAGCCAAGCCTGCGAACCGCCCCGATTCACCCCGACGCCCGGAATCAGCACCACCACGAGAAACAGAAAGCTCGCAATGATGAACTTCGGCGCCAGCGGCCGCAGCCGGTGATAATCGACGTTGGCCATGGTGAACATCAATACCAGACCGAGGGCTGCCCACATCAGCTGGCGTTTGAAATAGTAGAACGGATCGTCAAACTTTTGGGCCGAGATCACCGAACTGGCGCTGTGGACCATCACCAGGCCGATGGTCAAGAGCACCAGTGTCACCGCAACAATTGTGTAGTCGAAATTCCGGTTTGCGCGCACCACCGCCGAGCCGCACCTCCTTCGCTATCCGGCGAAGGGTCGTCCCACATCGCCGACGCTACAATGTATGCACGGCTTGCTTGAAGATTCGTCCCCGCTCCTCGAAGGAGGAGAACATGTCCCAACTCGCGCACGAAGGGGAGAACAGGACCACATCGCCAGGGGCCGCCATATTGCGGGCAGCGCGAACCGCGTCCTCGACACTGCACACCAGCCTTACCTCAGGCACCCCCGCCTCACGGCACATGATGGCGATGCGTTCGGCGGATTGACCGAGCAGGACGGCCGCTTTGACCCGACCCTGCAACACCTCCGTCAACACGTGAAAATCGTCGCCTCTATCCAGCCCGCCGGCAATCCAAATCACGTGGTCGGAAAACGAGCGGAGCGCGCGAATCGCGGCGGTCGGATTGGTCGCTTTGGAGTCGTTGTACCACGACACGCCCTGCCGTTCCAAGACGAACTCCAATCGGTGCTCGATGCCGCGGAACCGCATCAACACTGACTTCACCGCTTCGATATCCGCACCGGACCAGATGGCGAGGGCCGTGGCCGCCAGTGCGTTCTCCAGGTTGTGCTCCCCTTTCAATCCGAGGGCGGACACCGGCATGAGCCGCGTATCCCGCCCGTCCCTGCGCACCACCATCTCGCCGTTTGCAACAAATACACCTTCCGGAACAGGCCCGCGCCGACTGAAATAGATCACCGACGCCGACAGCGTCGGCGCGTGTGCGCGCAGTTCCTCCTGGTCATAATTCAACACTGCGGTATCGTTCGCTGTCATATTCCGAAACATGCGCCACTTGGCCTGCGCGTATGCTTCATACGTTTCATGGTAATCCAGGTGGGCTGGATAGAGGTTAAGCAGCGCTGCGATGCGAGGGTGGAACGTTTCCGTGCCGAGCAGCTGGAAACTCGAAACTTCCAGCACCACCGGCTGCTCCGGGCGGATCTGATCCACCAGTCCGGACAGGACGCGCCCGATGTTGCCAGCGACCACCGGTTCCTTGCCGGCCTCGGCGAGGATCTCGCCGACCAGCGTGGTGGTTGTCGTTTTGCCGTTGGAACCGGTGATGGCGACGATGGGTGACGCCAGTTCCCACGTGGCCACTTCAATCTCGGTGTACACCGGTATGCCTCGACGCCCGGCCTCCACCAACAACGGCAAGCTGTACGGAATCCCGGGATTCTTCACAATGTAGTCCAGCGGCTGGTCCAACAGCGACAGGGGATGGTCTCCCAGAACCACACTCGCCCCGCGCGCTTCCAGCGCTTCGACCGCCGACTCCACCTCGCGGCGCGGCCGGCGGTCATTCACGGTCACGCGACATCCGCGCGACAGCAACAGCTGCGCCACCGCCTCCCCGCTTCGCGCCAAACCCAGTACAAGCACATTCTGCCCAGCTTCAATCTTCATCTGTCCTTCGCCTCTTTCTATGCTCGCTGGTCAATGCGACAGGAGTGCCAAGCTACCAAACGCCGTGATGAAGGCGGCCAGCCAAAAGGCAATGACGACTTCCCACTCCGACCAGCCGGACAGTTCAAAGTGGTGGTGGAGTGGGCTCATTCGAAATACCCGCTTGCCGAACACCTGAAACGAAAACACCTGAATGATCACGGACAACGTTTCAACTACAAACACCAGCCCGAATAACACGAGGCCAATCTCACTGTGCGTCAGCACAGCGACCATCGCGAGCGCACCGCCAATGGCAAGCGAGCCGGTGTCCCCCATGAACACCTTCGCCGGGTGGCGATTGAACATCAGAAAACCGAGCAGAGCGCCAACCATGGCGGCACAGAACAACGCCACGTCATATTCTGTGTGCCAGTACGCGTAGAACGCGTACGCCGAAAACACCACCGCCGCCGTCCCCGACAAGAGGCCATCGAGGCCGTCGGTCAGGTTGACCGCGTTGGTGGTACCAAGCAGTACAAGCAGCAGAAACAGCAGATAAAACAGTCCCAAGCTGATCTCCAGGTGGGTGAACGGAATGCTCACAGCAAAAGTTTGCCCCTGTTCACGCCAATGCAACCACAATCCGGCAAACAAGACGAGCGTGGCGACCACTTGCCAGAACAACTTCTGTTTGGCGCGCAAACCGAGATTGCGTTTCTTGACCACCTTGATGAAGTCGTCCGCAAATCCAACCACGCCAAAGGATACGGTTGCGAACAAAAGCAGAAGGATATCCATGCTGGTGAGACTGAATTTCAACATCGTCAGCACGAGCGCCGCGACAATCATCACGCCGCCCATCGTGGGCGTGCCGCTCTTGACCTGGTGGTGCTTCGGCCCTTCCTCGCGCACGCGTTGACCGAACTTCAATCGGTGCAAAATCGGAATGCACACCGGCCCGAGCAGCACCGCAATCGCAAACGCGGCACCGGCCGTCAGCAACAGTGCCTGCAAGTCCATGAAAAAACTCCTTTCACCATCCACGCCGCCATTTCAAAATTGCCTTGCGCGCGGTCTCTCTGTCATCAAAGTGGTGCTTGACGGTCCCGACAATCTGATACGTCTCGTGACCTTTGCCGGCAATCAACACCACGTCGCCCGGTTCGGCCAGACGCACCGCCTCATCGATGGCGGCGGCCCGGTCGGTGATGCGGCGATACCGTTGGGACTGGCCCGCCACGCCGGCCTCCATATCGTCAAGGATGGCCTCCGGATCTTCGGTTCGCGGGTTGTCGCTGGTCAGAACGACCAGGTCGCTGTGCTGCACCGCAATGTTGGCCATCAGGGGCCGTTTCCCACGGTCGCGATCCCCACCGCATCCGACCACGGTCAGCACTCTTCCCGTCGCAAACTCCCGCACGGTCGTCAACGCATTCTCCAAACTGTCCGGGGTATGCGAGTAGTCCACCAACACGGTGAACGGTTGTCCCTCGTCCACTTTCTCCAGCCGCCCCGGAATGCCGGGAACGGCGGCCAGGGCATCCACTGCGTCCTGCAGAGGAATGCCTTCAATCAAAGCCACCGAGAGCGCGGCCAGGGCGTTGTACACGTTGAACCGACCGGTCATCTGCAGGCGCACCGTCGCATCGCCGGCGAATGTACGCACATCAAACGATACGCCGTCCGCCGTCACCTGCACACGTTCGGCGCGAACGTCCGCGCGTTCGTTGAGCCCGTACGAAATCACCTCGACAACCGTCTGTCTCCGCAGATAATCGTACGCGGCGTCATCCGCGTTGAGCACCGCGTAGGCCGAACGTCGCACATCGTCGCCGTATTCGTTGCCGAGGCGCGAGAACAGCTTGCCCTTCGCCTCCAAATACCGCTCCATCGTGCCATGAAAATCGAGATGGTCCTGGGTGAGGTTGGTGAAGACACCGATGTGAAACCGCGTGCCGGCCACTCGGTGCAGTTCCAGCGCATGGGACGATACTTCCATCACTCCGTACTGGCAACCCGCACGGACCATGCGATGCAGAATATGCTGGAGATCCACTGCTTCCGGCGTGGTATTCACCACATCCTCCGTGCGCCCGTCCACGCGCATCCCGACCGTTCCATACAGCCCCACCTTGCGGCCTGCGGCCTGAAGGATGGCTTCAATGAGATGCGTCACGGTGGTCTTCCCGTTCGTGCCCGTGACACCAATCATCTGCAGTCTTTGCGACGGATGGCCGTGAAACACACTGGCCACCACAGCCGAGGCAAAGCGCGTACTGGGAACCACCACCTGGGGTATGGGCAGCGACTCCACCGGGGACTCCACCAACACCGCAGCGGCACCTCGGGTGACGCACTCCGAAATAAACCGATGGCCATCGACCGTGTTGCCGCGGATTGCGATAAACAGCGCCCCTGGGGTCACCCTCCTCGAATCGGCCGTAACCGACAGAATCTCCACATCGCCAAATCCTGGCGGTGCCACCAACCGGTATTGAATCAATGGTGCAATCAGTTGTCGCAAGAGCATGTCTCTTGCCTCCTCAATTCTTCACATGCTGCGGAAATTCCCCTGCCCCAGAGTACTTGTGCAGACAACGGCTTGTCAATTCGCTTGCGGATTCGGCGACGTATCGCCGAGGTAAATCCGAACTGTCGAGTTCGCGGCGACCTGTGTCCCACCTGGCGGCGATTGCAGGATCACGTACTTGCCACTCCCCACCACTTCCATGTTCAACTGGGCCCCGCTCTGCAGCGCTGACCGCTTGACGTCCCCGATGGTCATGCCCACGAAATTCGGCACTTCCACCTTGGCCGGCTCGAGAGGGCTCGCTTTTTTCGGCAAGCCAGCGGACGAAGGGGGCACTCCGAGATAGTGCAGGCTGTCTCCGAGAATTCGCCCGACAATCGGTGCCGCGATGGTCCCGCCGTACACCGCCGCCCCGTTCCGCGGCCGGGGATAGTCAATCGCCAGGTATGCGACCAAGCGCGGATTGTCCGCTGGAGCCATGCCCATGAATGAGACGATGTAGTGGCCGGGCTCATAGCGCCCGTTCACGGCCACCTGCGCCGTTCCCGTTTTGCCCGCCACACGGTACCCCGGCTGATACGCGTTCTTCCCGCTGCCTCTGGCGACCACGCTTTCCAACGCGTCCCGAACCTGCTTGGCGGTGCTGGCGTCAATCACCCGCCGAACCTCCGTCGGCTGAACCGTCTGCACCACTTTGCCCGTATCGTGATCGATGAACGCCTGCACCACGTGCGGCTTCATCAGGATGCCACCATTGGCGATGGCGCCCATGGCCATCACCTGTTGGATGGGCGTCACCGACACACCCTGTCCGAACGCCGTGGTGGCCAACTCCAGCGGACCCACGCGCGATAGCTTGAAGAGAATGCCGTTGCCTTCACCGGGGAGGTCAATTCCGGTTTTTTGTCCAAAGCCAAATTTCTTAATGTAGCTGAACAGCGTATCCTTTCCCAGGCGTTCGCCGAGTGCAATAAATCCCGGGTTGCAGGAGTTTTCCACCACGTTCAGGAACGACTGCGATCCGTGTCCCCCCGCTTTCCAGCACTTCACCTTGCGCCCCGCCACCTCGTAGTAGCCCGGATCGTAAAACCGATCGTTCAGCGTGACCTTCTTCTCCTGCAATGCGGCGGAGAGTGTGACCACCTTGAACGTGGAGCCAGGCTCGAACGTTTGCCAGATGGCCAGGTTCTGGTTGTACGTGGACGGCGGATAAGCCTTCCAGTCCGCCGGATTGAAGCTGGGGTAGTTGGCCATGGCCAGGATGCTCCCTGTCTTCGGATCCTCCACAATGGCGGTGACGTGGTCCGGATTGTACTCCGCGACCGCCTGTTCAATCTCGCGTTCGACAAACTGCTGAATCTGGGCGTCAATCGTCAACTGCAAATCCATTCCGTCCGCAGGCGGTTGATAAAATTCTGGGGTGCCCGGCATGCGTTTGCCATTGGCCTGCGCATAGAACGAAATGTACCCGCGCTGGCCCGCCAACACGTTGTCGTACTGCTTCTCCACACCGGTTAAACCTTGGTTGTAGTCACCGGTGATACCGAGTACCTGGGCGGCCAAATCACCGTAAGGATAGGCCCGTTTCCCGGCCTCGGAAATGTAAATGCCTGATAGATGGAGATTCCGCACCGCAGTCGCCTGCTGTTCGGTGATGCGGCGTCCTCTCGGGGAAATGTACACGATGGCGGACACCTTTTGCAGCATCTTCAAGACGTCCGCCTCGTTCATTTGCAAAATCCCCGCCAGCGCCTTCGCGGTCCCCGGCTTGTCCTTCACCTGCGCAGGAACCGCCATGATGACGGGAGAACTCGCCGTGTAAACCAGCGTCCGCCCTTTATCGTCGTAGATGGTCCCTCGCGTGCCTTCCACAGGAATGTTGCGCTCCCAGGTCGCCTGGGCCATTTGCTGGAGCCAGGAGGACTGTCCAATTTGGATGTACGCCAATCTGCCCACGAGGCCGCCAATCGCCGCCAGCAGGCAGAACAGGAGGATCACGAACCGGCGCCGCATCGTTCGCTGGGTTATTCGCACGCTTGTCGCCCCCATGCCAGATTTCTGATTCATCCTATGCGGACAATCCTGGTCATAGAAGCACATGACAGGGGCGTTGCCCCCGACTTGGACAACGCCCCTTCGTCGCGCGAACGCGGTTGCCACAGGGAATGGGTCCCGCGTCAGACGTCAACCCTCGGCAGACCCGGAGTCATTCGCCGCAGAGCTCTTGCGGCTCGCCGATGCGGCCGCAGAAACGGCCTGCGTCACCGGATCCTGCGGCGGCGCGAACACCACCGTCACCGTCTGACCACGCTTCACCGGCTGTCCTGCCGGAATGGACTGCGACACCGCAAACCCATCCCCTTGTGCGGTCATGGACACGCCCATGGCCGCCAGGATATCTCCGGCTTCCCGCATTGAGGTCCCGCGGAGATCTGGCATGATGCCCGAACCATTTCCGGTTCCAGGCGCCCACAGGTACATCTTGCTCCCGACCGGCACCTCCACGCCCGGCTCGGGCCATTGGCCGGTGATCATGCCGTCGTTCCCCAGCACATCCGAAGCAAGCCCCAGTTTTTTCAGCTCATTGCTGGCCGCCGTGGGTGACTGACCGGTCACGTTCGGCGTCTGCACGTATTTCGTGGCACTGGCTGCCGGAGGCTGCTGCGAATGGCTCTGTGTGCCGGATTTCGGCGGTATGTGCGCGTACTGCAGGCACTCTTCGAGAATGTCCCGTGCCGCAGGCGTCGCCACCGTGCTGCCCCAGGTGTTGCTCTCCGGTGTCTTTGGCCAATCCAGCGTGACATATACCTCGAACTGCGGGTTTTCCGCCGGCGCGTAGCCGATGAACGACACGATGAACCGATCCAGGTAATACCCGCCCTTGTCGTTCATCACGTTGGCCGTACCGGTTTTTCCGGCCACGTCGTAACCGGGAATTTTGCCGACGGAGTCAATGCCTTCGGACACGTCCAGCACCAGTGTGTCGTTCACCTGCTGCACCACGTCTTTCGGAACCACCTGTGGATTTTTGACCACCGGAGTGAATGATTTCAGCACTTTCCCGGTCGTCGGATCCACCACCGCTTTCGCGAGATGCGGCTGAATCAACTTACCGCCGTTGGCAATGGCGCCGTACGCGGCCACCTGTTGCAGCGGCGTGACCGCGATACCCTGTCCAAACCCCGAGGTGGCCAACTGGACTTTGCCGCGGCTGGCCGGCGCAAACACGATGGAGTTCGCCTCATTGGGCAGATCCACCCCGGTCGGTTGGAGAAAGCCGAAGTCCTGCATGTACTTCAGCAGATTGCTCCAACCGAGCTTGAGCGCCACCGTCGCGAACCCGACGTTGCTCGACTCCTCAAGTGCCTGGCGGAACGTGATGGTTCCCCAACCCACGCCGTTCCAATCGTGAATGGTCCGCCCGGCCACCGTCAGGCTACCGGAGTGAAACGTGTCATCGAGGGAGATCACATGAGTGGCGAGGCCGGCCGCCAGCGTCAGCATCTTGAAGGTCGATCCGGGTTCGAACGCCTCGTTCACAGCCCAGTTGCTGTACAGCGCCTCGGGGTTGGCCGTCGCGTAGTGATTCGGATCATACGTGGGTCGGCTGGCCATCCCGAGAATTTCTCCGGTCTGCGGATTCGTGACAATGATGGCGGCGTGGTCCGGATTGTACTGCTTCATCAACTCGTCCATTTTGGCCTCCACGAAGCCCTGGATGGTCTGGTCGATGGTCAGCTCGATGTTCTTGCCCGGGACGGCCGGTTTGGTCACGCGCATGGTCGTCTGCAACGGGAAGCCCAGGTTGTCCTGGGTATACGTGACCTCCCCGTTCTGCCCCGACAGCAGACTGTTGTATTCCGCCTCCAGGCCCGCTTTGCCGACGCCGTTGTTGTCCACGAACCCGAGCGTGTTTGCGGCAAACGATCCGTACGGATACACCCGTTCCTCCGTCGGTGTGAACGTCGCGTCGTCAATGTGGGAACTGCCAAAGATGGCTTTGTCCTTCAGCAGGCTTTGGATCTTTTCCTTGTCGGTCTCCAAAATCGGGGTCGGCCACTGCACCCAGTGCGCCCCGCTCTGCAGTTTTTTCAGGACCACATCCGTGGATGCGCCGAGAATGGGGGACAGCTTGCTGGCCAGCAACGAGAGATCAGGGAATGCATCGGTTTTCACGTCCAACAGATAGGCCGGAACGTCGTACGCCAGGGGATGTCCATTCCGGTCCAACAGCGCCCCGCGCTGCGAGAGCACCACTTCCTTCACCTGCTCCACCTGCTCGGCCTTGGCGAGCAGGCCGGGCCCGAATACCTGCTGAACGTAGATGATGCGCGCGGCGACTAATCCCAAGACGCCGATGAACAGCGCCTGCATGCCAATCACGCGTTTCCGGTGCCGACTCGCCCGCTGTGACATTTGATTTCGGTTCAACGCAGTTCACCCCATCACGGGTTGCCGTTCGAAATCTGAACGGGATTCGCGTACTGCATGTGCAGTCGTCCCAACGCAATGCCGAGGATTCGGGCGGGGCGCAGCAGTTCATCCACCGTGCTCGACAGCGAGGCGTTCTCCGCCTGCGTCTTCTGGATTTGTGCCTGCATGTGATCCACCTGATAGCTCAATTGGTCAATCTCAGCGCCTTTGGCCGCGACAAACCATCCCGCGCCGACACAGGTTGCCACGCAGCAGACCCATCCGAGCGCGCCCTTCCACGCCTGCCGCGCCTGTGCTCTGGAATGGGCACCGTCGCCAGGCAGCGCACCGTGATGTTCCGTCCGTTCCCGCAGCACCGTCTCTTTCGTTGCCAACATTCTTGCTCATCCCTCTTTCTTCGCGTCAGGATCCCTGCATCCGTGCATGGCACGCGGTTATCGTTTTTCCACCACACGCAGTTTCGCAGACCTGCTCCGTGGATTTTCGATTTCCTCCGCTGCGGAGGGAACGATGGGTTTCCGAGTGACAATGGTCGCCTGCGGTACGTTTCCGCACTGACAGACTGGAAAGTCCGGCGGACACGTGCAGCCCCGGGCCCATTGCTGAAACTGATGCTTCACAATTCGGTCCTCGAGAGAGTGAAAGGTGATGACCGCCAGGCGCCCCCCCGGTTTCAACACCTCAAACGCACCGTCGAGCGCTTCTTCCAGAGCGCCCAGCTCATCATTGACAGCAATGCGCAGCGCTTGAAATACGCGGCGGGCCGGATGCGGGCCGGTTCTGCGCGCCGGCGCCGGAATGGCCTCCTTGATCAACTCGGCCAATTCACCCGTGGTCTCTATTGGCGCCACCGCGCGCCGGTGAACAATTCGGCGGGCGATGGACTTGCTGAATTTTTCCTCACCGTACCTGGTGAAAATCCGAATCAATTCCGCCTCGTCCAAGCCATTGACCATATCGCGGGCGGTCGTGGGCTGTGTCTGATCCATACGCATGTCGAGTGGCGCATCGAAGCGATAACTGAATCCCCGGTCGGCTTCGTCGAACTGGGGAGAGGACACGCCAAGATCGAACATGACGCCGTCCACCGGCCCGAATTCCAACTCGCGGACCACCTCTCGAATCCGGCGAAAATTGGCGTGCACCAACTGCACGCGATCCCCGTATGGCCGGAGCTTGTCCTCGGCATGGCGGAGCGCCGTCTCATCCTGATCCAGCGCCAGCAGTTGTCCCCCCGGCTCAGACCGCTGCAGCAACCGCTCGCTGTGTCCAGCGCCACCCAACGTACAATCTATGTAGCGGCCGCCATCCCTCGGGCAAAGGGCGGTTACCGTTTCTTCCAGCAGCACGGTGGTGTGCACGAACGACGACACATCGGTCACTCCTAAAACGCCAGGTCGACCAACTTTTCCGCAATCTCGGCGAACGATTCGGCGGCTTGCTCAGAGTAGCTCGCCCAGGTTTCCTGACTCCATATTTCAATGCGATTCGACACCCCGATGACAACGGCCTCCCGCTGCAGCCCCGCGTACTCCCGGAGAGATGCGGATATCAACACCCGTCCCTGCTTGTCCAGTTCGCACTCGGTCGCGCCCGAAAAGAAGAATCGGACAAAACTGCGCGCGTCCGCCCGCGTCATCGGCAGGCTCTTCAACTTGGCCTCTAAGATCTCCCACTCTGACTGAGGATATACGAACAGACACTTGTCCAGTCCGCGCGTCATCACAAAGGATGAACCCAGTGGTTCGCGGAATTTCACGGGGACTATCATGCGCCCTTTGTCATCGAGCGTGTGTTGATACTCCCCCATGAACAAGTGTCTTCACCACCTTCTCCCCACTTTGCTCCACTCTACTCCACTTTCCACCACTCAGGTATGCTTTTCGCGGTTCACGCGTGGATTCCTGCTTCCCAACGGAAAATTGGATGATTTTTTCAAAACGAGCCATCCGGCAGGCGCCGCTCGTTTCTCGGTGTAGACCTGAGGAGGATGCGTAAATCCACGCATACAAAGACGAAGCCCCCAGGCCTTGAAGCCTGAGGGCGATTGCACCGTCGTTTGCTCGTGAGAATGGTCCTGATGATAGGACAACCGAGCCCCGTTTCGTCCGCGGACGAGACGCGGCAGGGTCGTGATCCGTCACTCAAACGATACGTCCAACGCGGCGAGATGGAGCGGCGACGTCCGCCAGAACGGCGCGGACACGAGCCACTCGAGCCCGTATCGGGTCCATACGTTGAGCGGAGACAACCGTCGTTCCTGAGGGTGGCCGTCGGTCCACAGCCAGCGATTCACATGGTTGAGTTGACGCAGCTCTGCGGCGTGCTGCAGCTCGAACTGGCGCTTCGTTTTTCGAGCCACGCGCTCAATCCCCTCCAACTCGCGGGCGATGTGTCGCTCCGTCAACTCGCGAATCTGCGGACCCACGTGGTCGAATTGTTCAATCCACCGCCGCCACCGCGCCTCCGTATCCGACTTCAACTGTGCCACCGCGTCTTCCAACACGGAACCCTGCAAGCGGGTGCGCAGCCAATCGGACACGTTCAACGGCGCCGACAGTTGTTCCAGCGTCAACCCCCACTTGGCCATGTGCCGCCGCACGGTGGGCGGGACGAGGCGCACCCGGTGGCGCAGCAGCAGCGGCGGGAGCGACCTGCCGTGGCATTGGAACACAGCGCCGGACAGCGGGTGATACGCCAATTCCGCCGGGCCGCCGACGTACGCCAACGTGGGCAGCAGGTGGTCTTGGACCACCGGACGCAACAGCACATTGGCGCTGAACCGCGTGGGTTCTTCCTCCGCCAACGACACCCACTCCGCGACCGTCTTCTCGATGCCGCGGCCGCGTACGCCCAGAAAACCAGAGCGCGTCCGCTCCAGAACGTATCGCTTGCCGTCTTCGACATAAAACACCGTGGAATGATCCGCATCCCGGACCACCACTGGTTGAAATCCGCGCGCTTCCACCGCCCGGTAGACCTTTTCCAACTCATCCTGCACCGCGTCAACCTGTTCCAACGCATGTTTCCACACGGGCGCCGCCAGTTCCCGAAGCCCGGGGACGCACGGATCGATCAAGACAATTCCCCGCTCCCCCAGGACCGAGAGAAGTTGACGCGCGAACCAGTCGGACATGGTCATGCCATCGTCGTACAGTTGCCGCAGCGTGTTCAAAACATCCGCCTTGTACGGCGCTTCGGGCAACCGCTGGTGCGCCTCGGTGAGCACCGCTTCGACGCTACCTGGCATCAGACGGGTGTGGTACACCATCTGGTGCAGCGGCACTTCCTGGGACAGTCGCAGCATGCGGACGGATTCGTCCGAATCCAGTATGTACGCGTGGTTCACCTCGCCCCAATCGTGATCCTCAGAGGCCACCCAAAACACGGGCACAACCGGCCGCTGCAAAGACGCTTCCAGTTGTTCCGCCAGGCCGATGGCCGACAGCGCTTTGTGGATGGCGTACATGGGACCGGTGAACAGACCGGCCTGCTGTCCGGTGACCACCGCCACGCTCCGTGGGTCTAACAGTTTCTCCAAGAGTTGCAGCGACGCCGCCGGTGCTCCGAGCGTCTCCATATACGCGCGCAGTCTGGCGACCACGGCCGCGCGCCGAGCCGGAGGGAACCATGGTTCCACCTGCTCGGCCCGGCGCTGGAAGGTGGACAATTCAGCCGGGTTCTGATGATGGTACAGATCCGCCACCGTTTCGAACGCGGTCTGATGTGTATCGGTCAGTGCGTGACCGCTTGGTTCCGTGCGCAACGTCCATTCCATACGAAGTTGTTCATTCCCTCCAGACGCCACTGACGCGCGCACCCTCGGCCTTCGGGTCACACGGGATAAACCGGATGTTTGCGGCGGCCGAACGCCATTTGCTTGGTGTCGTACATCCGGAACCGGCGAATCAATTCGTCGCGCAGTTCGTCCGGATGAACAATGCCGTCCACCACCAACTCGGACGCCAGTCGATAGATGTCGATATCCGCCCGATATTCGGCCCGCTTTTGCTCCACAAACGCCGCGCGTTCCGATTCGGGTAATTCGGCAATCTTGTTGCTGTAGACCGCGTTCACCGCAGCCTCCGGTCCCATCACCGCAATTTGCGCATTGGGAAAGGCCAGACAGCAATCCGGCTCAAAGGCAGGGCCCGCCATCGCGTACAGGCCCGCGCCGAACGCCTTGCGCACAATCACGCTGATCTTCGGCACGGTCGCTTCCGACATGGCGGCAATCAATTTCGCGCCGTGGCGGATGATGCCCGCGCGCTCGACCTTCGTTCCAATCATGAAACCAGGAACGTCGGCGAGGAACAGCAGCGGAATGTGAAACGCGTCACACAACGTGATGAACCGCGCCGCCTTGTCGGCTGAGTCCACGAACAACACGCCGCCTTTGACGCGCGGCTGATTGGCCACAATGCCGACGACCTTCCCGTGTATTCGTCCGAATCCCGTAATGATTTCGGGTGCAAACAGTTTTTTAATCTCGTACCAACTGTCCGCGTCAATGACACGATAAATTAAATCCAACATATTGAATGAAGCATTCGGATTCTCAGGCAGAATCTGCGAGATGGTTGTGGCGAACGACGCAGCGTCGCCCGCTTCCGCCTGCGGCGGACGCTCCTGATAATTGGCGGGCAGATACGAAAGATAGCGCCGCGCTGAGGCGATGGCTTCCTCTTCGTTGGCCGCCAGCACGTCTCCGCAGCCGCTGACGGTGCAGTGCATGCGGGCCCCGCCCATTTCCTCGAGCGAGACCTTTTCCCCAATGACCATCTCGGCCATGCGCGGAGACCCCAGGTACATACTCGCGTTTTTCTCCACCATAATGACAATATCACAAAACGCCGGAATGTACGCACCCCCGGCGGCCGAAGGTCCAAACAGGACGCATACCTGCGGGATCATGCCGGACAGGCGAACCTGGTTGTAGAAAATCCGGCCGGCCCCGCGCCGCCCCGGGAACATCTCCAGTTGATCCGTGATGCGCGCGCCCGCCGAATCGACGAGATAGACGAGAGGAATCTGCAGCTTCTCCGCCGTCTCCTGAATGCGAATGATTTTCTCCACCGTTCGCCAGCCCCAGCTGCCGGCCTTCACCGTGCTGTCGTTGGCCATCACGGCCACGGGCCGGCCGTTCACCGTACCGATGCCCGTCACCACCCCGTCCGCCGGGAGGTCCTCCGCCAGACAGTTGGCGAACAATCCATCCTCCACAGCGAGCGGCTCGTCAAACAACAGCCGCAACCGGTCGCGCACAAACAGTTTGCCCGACTCGCGATTTTTCTCGTGATACTTTGACGCGCCGCCAGCTTGAATCTTGTCGGTCAACGCGCGAAAATCGTACGCCATGTCGGCGCCCCCTTTCCTATTTGCCGATGTAGTTTGGTTTGCGCTTCTCCGCGAACGCCGCCAGCCCCTCCAGCCGATCCTTAGTCGGGATGACCGCCTCGTACGCCTGGCGTTCCAGCTGCAGGCCGGTTTGGAGGTCCACCTCTGCGCCGCGATCGATGGCGAATTTCGCCTGGCGAACCGCAATGGGGCCGTTCGCCGCGATCTCCTCGGCGAGCGCCCGCGCCGTTGGCAACAACTGGTCCGCGTCCACCACCCGGTTGACCAATCCAATCTCCAGCGCTGTTTCGGCGGAGATCCGGCGCGCCGTGAAAATGAGTTCCTTGGCCTTTGCCAGGCCGATGAGCCGCGGCAAGCGCTGGGTTCCGCCGGCCCCGGGTATGATGGCCAAACTGGTCTCCGTCAACCCCATTTGCGCTGTGCTGGCCGCCACCCGAAGATCGGCCGCCAGCGCCAATTCGGTCCCGCCGCCGAACGCACCTCCGTTGATGGCCGCGATGGTCGGCATGGGCAGTGTCGCCACGTCCTCTACCACGGCGCGGATGAGGTCCACCGTGCGCCGCACCTCGGTCTCATCCATCCCCCGCCGTTCACGCAAGTCCGCTCCGGCACAGAACGCCTTCTCGCCAGCTCCGGTCAGAATCACCGCTCGCACGTCCCGGCGATAGCGCATCGCTGCCAGCGCTTCGTGCAACGCATACAACAGATTTCTCGACAGCGCGTTGGCCGCCTCCGGGCGGTTCAACGTCACCGTCACAATCCCCGGCTGTTCCTCCACCAAAATGACCGGTCGCTCAGTCACCGCAAACGTCTCCTTCCTTGCCGCGCGCCACCGTTCGCGCATGGCTCAACAGCGGTCGCTGCACTTGCTGTTCCAACCATTTCGTCAAGGCCGCCACCGCTTCCTCATCAATTCCAGTGGAAATCCCCATGCGGTGCAGCAGATACAACAGATCATCGGTCGCCACATTGCCGCTGGCGCCCGGAGCGTACGGGCATCCCCCCATCCCTCCGACACTGCCGTCGAAGATGCGGACGCCTTCCTCGTACCCGGCAACCACATTGGCCACCGCCATGCCGTACGTGTCGTGGAAGTGCAGCCCAATCCGATCCAGCCCCATGCGCTCGCGCACCGCCCGTACGACGGTCCGCACCTGCGTCGGTACGGCCACACCGATGGTGTCTCCGAGCGACAACTCATCCACGCCGAGATGGATCAGGGTGTCACAAACGCGCACCACTTGTTCCAACGGCACCGCGCCTTCGTACGGACAGCCGAACACAGTGGAGACATAACCCCGAACCGGTTTGCCCGCAGCCTTCGCTCCTTCTATCACGCGGCGCAGCACTGGAAACGTGTCCGAAATGGATTTGTTGATATTCTTGCGGTTGTGGGTCTCACTGGCTGACATGAACACGTTTACCGCGTCCACTCCGGCGGCCAGCGCACGCTCCAGCCCTTGCTCATTCGGCACCAACGCGCTGTATTCCACGCCGGGGCGACGCTCGATGCGGTTAAACACGTCACTCGCATCGGCGAGCTGGGGAATCCACTTGGGAGACACGAACGAACTCACTTCAATGTACCGAAATCCCGCCGCCGACAGGCGGTTCACCAATTCCACCTTGACGTCCGTCGGCACTGTGACGGGTTCGTTCTGCAACCCATCGCGCGGTCCCACCTCTTTGAGCACCACGACCGGTGAATCGGCCAATGTCTCGGTCACTCGCCAGCCCCTCCTTCTCTTTCAGTCCAACTCCACCAACACGTCTCCTTCGTTCACGAAGTCGCCCGGCTGTACGTGGACCTGCCGCACGGTTCCGCTCACATCCGCCGACACCGGCACCTCCATCTTCATCGATTCCAGCACCACCACGTCCTGGCCGTCTGTCACCGCATCGCCCGCAGATACCGCCACACTCATGACCGTTCCTGCCATCGAAGCCACAATCTGCGCCATATGATTCACGCCTTCCTATTCGTAGAGTTGTCAGGTTTGTGTGTTTTGCCGCGTCATCAGAATTTGCAAAAAGTCGGTTGTCGTCTCTCCCCTGGCGAACGCCTCGGACGCCATCACCTTTCGCAGCAGCGCCAGATTCGTTCGAATCCCCTGCACATCGTACGCCGTCAAGGCTTCCGTCATGCGATCAATCGCCTGCGATCGATCCGCCCCGTGCACAATCAGCTTGCCAATCATCGGATCGTAAAACGGTGTCACGACGCTGCCGGACTCCACCGCGACATCATTGCGCACCCCATCTCCGGAGGGCAGTCGCAGCGACGTGATGGTGCCGGGAGACGGCAGAAACTTTTCCGGATCTTCCGCGTAAATCCGGCACTCTATCGCGTGTCCCTGAAACGGCACGTCCGCCTGGGACAGATCAAGCGGTTCACCGGCCGCAATGCGAAGCTGCCATTCCACCAGGTCGAGCCCCGTAATCGCTTCCGTCACCGGATGCTCCACCTGCAGTCGCGTGTTCATTTCGAGGAAATAAAAGCGGCGTTCTTCGTCCACCAAGAACTCCACCGTTCCCGCATTGCTGTATCCGATGGCACGGGCGGCCCGAAGGGCGGCCTCGCCCATCATCAGGCGGAGTTCGGCATCCAAAAACGGCGACGGCGCCTCCTCCACCACCTTCTGGTGCCGGCGTTGAATGGAGCACTCCCGTTCCCACAGGTACACGCCGTGGCCGTGTTCGTCAAACAGAACCTGGAATTCTACGTGGCGCGGACGGGATACCACCTTCTCCACAAACATCTCGCCGTTGCCAAAGTAGGACTTGGCCCGCGCCTGGTTGGCGGCGAACACTTTCTGCAATTCATCCGCGTCGTGCACCACCTGCATGCCGATGCCGCCGCCCCCATGCGCGGCTTTCAGCATGACGGGATACCCCATAGCCGCCGCCAGGGAAAGCGCTTCCGCGAGATCCACGCCAGCGTCCGATCCGGGCACAATGGGCACCCCGGCCGTCCGCATCACATTCCGGGCGGAGATTTTGCTGCCCATCGCGGCGATGGCATCCGTCGACGGGCCTACAAACACAAGTCCCGCCTGCCGCACGGCCCGGGCGAATCCAGGGTGCTCACTGAGCAGGCCGTATCCGGGATGCACCGCCTCCGCAGCGGTGCCCAGGGCCGCCTGAACCAGCGCATCGATTTGCAGATAACTCTGCGCCACCGGCGGCGGACCGATGCGCACGGCCTCGTCCGCTTCGCGCACATGTAAAGCGCTTTCATCCGCATCAGAATAAACAGCCACCGTGGCAATCCCCATGCGCCGACACGTGCGGATGATGCGCCGCGCGATTTCACCGCGATTCGCAATCAACAGTTTGCGAAACATGGAAGTCCTCCTCTCCCTGGGATCCACCTTAAGCGTATCAGGTTGCCCGACGCTTTGCAAAAAGCAATTTTGCATCCCCCAGGAGACGACCTGACGTCATTTCATCACCCCCGCCGATGTGATAGAATGGAACACTGTCATTGACCGAGAAATTCAGGCTGAGAGAAGGTTCGTGATGGCAACGGATCAAACGTACTCCACGACGCGACCGCTGTTCGGACAGGTGGCCATTGTCACCGGCGCCTCCCGCGGCATCGGCCGCTCCATCGCCCTCGCGCTGGCTCGTGCCGGGGCTCATGTCATTGTGAATTACCGTGCTTCTGCCGAGGCCGCAGCGGAGGTTGTGGCGCAAATTCGGGCCATGGGTAGCCGCGCCGACGCCATTCAGGCGGACGTCACACGCCCCGAGGATGTCGAGCGCCTGGTGCAGGCCGCCACGCAGTTCGGCATTCCGCGAATTCTCGTGAACAACGCCGGAATTGCGAGCGCCCAACTGCTGATGGACACCACCTTGGAAGAGTGGGAGTCCTTGATGAGAAGCAACCTGACGGCACCCTTTCTCTGTACGAAAGCCGTGCTTCAGCACATGATCCGCGCTGAGTACGGGCGGATTATCAACATTTCGTCCATCTGGGGCATTGCCGGCGGATCGTTTGAGGTGGCTTATTCGGCTTCCAAAGGAGGCCTCATCTCATTCACGAAAGCGTTGGCAAAGGAAGTCGCCCGGTCCGGAGTGACTGTCAACGCCGTGGCGCCTGGAGCCATCGACACGGATATGCTGCAGCATCTGTCTTCGGACGAACGGCAGGCCTTGGAGCAGGAAACGCCGGTGGGCCGCCTGGGCCGCCCGGAGGATGTGGCGCACGCGGTGCTGTTTTTGGCGTCTCCGAGCGCGTCGTACGTCACGGGGCAGGTCATCAGTCCAAACGGCGGGCTCATCATCTAGGCCGTTGGGAAGAGCCCCTGTTTTGCTCCCCCTCGACATCCGCCCTGCCGCCAAGGGTTCCGCTATCATCTATGTATGGGGAGAGCACCGCGGTTCACTGGACAGGAGCCGCCCAGGCCGCACCATGGTTCCTGGCGGCTCCTCCGTTGTGCGGATGGCTCGGAAGGGGAGGCATGCACGGTGTCCACGAGACGGCGTCGCACCAAGCGACCTGGAAATCCTCACACCGCCGGACAGGCGGCGCGCATCCAGAGGGTTCGTCGACAACTGCGGCAGGAGGCGCGGGCCTGGGGATTGTCTGAGTCGGAGTACCTGTCTCTGTTGGCCGCCCTGTCCGCGACCCTTCGAACCGAGGTCCCGCAGTTGGAATCTGTGAACGTTCGCGACGTCGCCCAGTGGATCAAACACCCCCTTTTCCCCGTGATTGTCCGCTGGTTGAGCGGCGCTGTCACAGAGGTGCTGCGAGACCAAGACCGTGACCCCATCAACAAAGCAACATCTTCTTCATCCGCGCCACCGGTCAAGGCCCCCACGCCTTCAGCGGCTTCCGACCCCGAAGTGCCGCCGTACTTCACGCTTCCATGGCCACCCCCCGCGCAGGCGAGTTCGTTTGGACGGCATCCATTGTTCTGACGGTTACAGAGGAATCAACTGAACGCCGTACCGCCGAATGCTGACCGTGACATGGACTTCGATTCGCGCCGTGCGAAATCGCTCGGTCCATGGATAGGCGCGCAACTGCTGATCGGTGGCGAATTGTCCGCGCACCCGGTCCTCAATCGGCACCACGTCCGCTTGGTCCTCGTGGTACAACCGCGTCAGCAGCGCATCGTACTGCTGTTCCGCCTGGTGTTCCACCTGGCGTTCCAGCTTGCTCTGCAGATCCGGGCGACTGTAATCCACTCCGCTCTCGATGTTGATCACATCCGCCTCCAACGGCACGTCCACGCGAATCACCATAGGATTCGTCAACTTCACGTGGTAGATGGGCGCTCGTTCTTTGCGCACTGTCAGGCCGACGTATTTGTTCTTGACCAATGGATCCGGAACGTCCATTTTTGTGCTGCGCATGGTCCCTTTCAGAAACTGAAGTTCGATGGATTCACGCCCGTCGATTTCGTCCACCAGTCGATCCTGACGGAAGACGGCCGCCCCCATCCATTCCACGGGGTCTCCCCCTGTGCGCGGTACGGCACCCGGTCGGAACACATTGGCGCCGTCTTTGATCTGATCCAGGTCCTGATTCTGCGAATCACCGCTGCTCTGCGATTCGCCGCCCCCTTGACCAGAGCCGCCGCTTGACTGGACGTTTTTATTAATGGAGAACAACGGAAGCACGCCGCCGGTCTGTTCCCCGCTGATGTAGCGCTGCAGGTCCACCAGATAGACCACCGGGACCAAGCCGGTCCGTTGACCGGTCAACGCGATGCCGTCCGCCAACCGGTTGGCTGACTTGTCGAGCATCGGCTTCTGCTGTGCCAGAACGTCCCGGGCCGTCCCGTGAGCGATGGCGACAAACACCGTCGGCCGAAACTCCCGATACCGGACCATCGCCTGCAGTACAGGTTTGAGCCCCTCTTCCGCGAGCGTCTTGCCAAAAATGACACTGCTCAGGTGGGTCAGCGACACCTGTCGCTCAATACTTGAGTTGGCAATCAGCAGCGCTTCGGTCACGCTGCGCGCTCGATACGTGACTGGGGACTTTCCGGCCAACGGCGTGACGCTGCCCCCGCTACCGCCGCCGCTGGCTGGATTCTGCGGCAGCGCGAAGCGCAATGTGCAGTCCAGCATCCCTTCCGGGGCTTTGTCGATGCCGAGCGCCGTGACGAACGCCTGTTGTTCCAATTCCTGTCTGTCATAACATCCCGTGGTGGCCAAACACATCAAACAGGCCGCCATCGTCATCATCACCGCTCGTGGCCAGATCCGTAATTTGGTCATTTCATCTCACCCGCCGTGGTTAGCATGTCCTGCAAACTGCGGAACATACCGGAAAGCTGGTGCGAAAATGACAAAGGCTCAAACCCTGCACGCCCGCGTGCAGGGTTCGAGCCTCACTCAAGACCGATCCTATGGATGCGTCACTCTGCCTGCTCCATGTTTTCGTCCGGACTGACGCGCTCCAGATTGCCAAACTCATCAATCCGATACATGAAACCACTGGTGTCTTCTCCGTCCAGGAACGCGGCTTTCCGCGCCCGTTCCATAATCTGCACCAATGCCCGATAGTCGCTGGCCATGGTCTCGTAATCTCGCCGAAGCGACTCATGTTCTTCTCGTAGCCGACGAAACTCCCCATTCTGTGTTTCGTACTTCGACTTCCATTCTGCCGCTTCCCGCTGCGCCTGCCGCCAACGCGTCGCCCACTGTTGCGCCGTGTTTTTCTCCTGGCGCAAGAACCGCAGCACCTGTGCCCAACTCATCAGCGTGGCGGTAGGATGATCGTAGTCGCCGCCCTCGAGTTGAGCCTGAATTCGCTCGGATTTCCGCTGCTTTCTATCTTCCTTTGCCTCTTCAATCTGCGGCCGGAACTGTTTGCGAACGCACGCATTCCAACGGAATCCACAGGCTGCTGCGGTTCGGCCGAGACGGCGGCTGGCTTCATTGAATCCAGCCAATTGCGTGCTGCCGTCTCGGATGTGCTTGAGCACCACTTCCGCCAGGATTGCGTCATCCTCCGCTGTCCAAGCATCTTGTCGCATGGTCCGAACATTTTGCTTCATCTTGTTGATCCCCCTGAATCTGTCAAGGCAACCTTACAGATACTCATCGCGTCAAACTATGATAAGTAATTTCCAATTCTGCAAGGTTTTAAACCACCTCTCCCAAACCGGTGGCCGACACAGGGGAATCTCTTCAGACGTTGGACCTCTTGCGCAATGACCGCAGCTTCCGAACCCCCCGTCGACGATAGATGGCAGGTTCTGACGCGTTCACAAACACGACCGTGGCGGTGGGCTTGACCGGTCTCACCCGCCTGCGCCGTAGCATTTGCCAGAGCGCAACCACCACAGTCAACCAACGGCTGCGGAGAAGGGCCGTGGTCAGTCCATACAGAAACAGGGTCAACTTCAACGCCCGGTAGACGGTTCGGATCATGTTCTCATCACTCCCGGGATTAGGGTGCCTCTACGGCCCGCTCCTCAACCGTTCCGACGTGCTGTAAATGTCTTCATTTCGGTGCGAGCTAACGCTTCCTCCACCAGCCGTGGGATGTCGAGGGCCTGCTCTGCCGCCTCCGCTTCGTCAATGCGGGGACGCGTGCGCGGATTCTTTGGCACAAAGATGGTGCAGCAGTCTTCGTACGGGAGAATGGACGTTTCATAGGTGCCAATCTCCCGGGCGCGGCGCATGATATCCACTTTGTCCTCCGCGACCAATGGGCGTAAAATCGGCCAGCGCGTCACCGCGTTGATGGTCTGCATGCTCTCCAGCGTCTGGCTCGCCACCTGGCCGAGACTTTCCCCGGTGACCAGCGCCAACAACTTCCGGCGACGACAAATTTCCTCGGCAATGCGCAGCATCATCCGCCGCATGATGGTGATGCCGAGCGCCTCCGGGCAATACTTGCGGATCTCGGTCTGCACATCCGTGAAGTGAACGATGTGCATGCGCACGCGCCCGCCCCAGTCTGCCAGAATTTGAGCCAGGTCCTCTACCTTTTGCAGCGCCCGTTCGCTGGTGAATGGATAACTGTGAAAATGGATAGCTTCCAGTTCCGCGCCGCGCTTCATGGCCAGCCACCCGGCAACGGGACTGTCAATACCGCCCGACAACAGTAATCCCACGCGACCGGCGGACCCAGCGGGCATGCCGCCCACCGCCGGAATTTTTGCCCCGTACACGATTGCCTCCGCGTCGCGAACCTCGACGAACACGGTCACGTCCGGTTCGTGCACGTCCACCACGGCACCGGCGCCCGCCTTCAGAATCCGCCCACCCAGCTCACTGGCGAGCTCCGGAGATGGGATTGGAAACCGTTTGTTGGCCCGGCGCACCTCCACCTTAAAGGTTTTCGCACCGCCCGTCTGCGCGTCCCGATACACGGCGACAGCGGCCTGCGCCATGGCATCCACGGAGAGCGCCGACACTTTGGCCGGGCTCAGGGATACCACGCCGAATACGCGTTGCAGCCGATGCACCACTTCGTCGGCATCCGCCTCGTCGCATTCCACCATCATTCGTCCTCCGTGGTGGTGCACCCGGGCGCCATCCACCCCCACCAGGGCATTTCGCAGGTTGCGCACCAGAATCCGCTCGAACTCGGAGCGGTTTTTCCCTTTCAAACTAATTTCCCCGTATCTCACCACAATTTGCTGCGTCATCGTTTTCCTACCTCTCCAAGTCAATCAGCCAGCGCACTTTGTCTGTCAGAACGGACACGACCCGGTCCAGGTCATCCATCGTATGCCAAGGTCCGAACGAGAAGCGCAGACTGCCGGTCACTTCCTCGGCCGGCAAACCCATGGCGGTCAGCACCGGACTGGCCTTGGCGTGTCCACCGCGCGTGGAACAGGCCGATCCGGTCGACACGTACACACCATCCGCCTCCAGCGCGTGCACCAGCACCTCACCCTTCAAACCAGGGAACGATGCATGGACGATATACGGCGATTTGCTGGCCGGCAGATGAAGTCGGCAGCGGGGCACCTGTGCCAACCGCTCGACAAAATGGTCATGGAGTCGCGTGACGTGCTGCCAGTGCTCGTCCACTCGCCCTGCCAAGGCTTCGGCAGCGACCGCCAACGCGTGAATCCCGAGCACGTTTTCCGTTCCAGACCGCAAACCCTGTTCCTGACCGCCGCCGTGGAGCAGCGGCGCGATGCGGACACCTTCCCGCACGTACAGCGCGCCGACGCCCTTCAACGCGCCGACTTTATGCGCCGACAGCGTGTAGAGGTCCACAGGCAGGGTTTGGAGTGGCTTCGGCACTTTGCCAAACGCTTGGATTCCGTCCACGTGAAAAAGAACTTTCGGCCGCTTGGCCAACGCTTGACCAATCTCCACCACCGGCAACAGGGCGCCGGTCTCATTGTTGACATGCATCACGCTGACCAGCACGGTGTCGTCCGTGACAGCGTCGAGCACGCGCTCCGCCGAGATGGTGCCGTCCGCGTTCGGCGCCACGGTCGTCACCGACCATCCGTCGGCCGCCAGGGCTTCAAACGCCTTTGCCACCGACGGATGTTCAATTTGAGTGGTCACCAGATGGCGACCTCGATTGCGATGCTGGCGAACGGTTCCAAAGATGGCCAGGTTATTGGCTTCGGTGCCGCCCCCCGTGAAAATGATCTGGCCCCTGCTGGTGCCCAGCACCTTCAGGACCGCCTGCCTGGCGGCCTTTAGCAGCGCTTCGGCCTCCACACCTTTCCGATGCAGCGACGACGGATTTCCGTACACATGGAACGACGCTGTCAGCGCATCCTGAACCACCGGCAACAGTGGCGCAGTCGCCGCAGTGTCAAAATACACTTCGGTCATAAGCATTCCCCTTCACAACAACCTCACACCGTGGGCCATCCGCCCCTGCCTCTAAATTACCGAAACAGACATAACAAACGGATGCATACTGTTATCAAAAATAACATCCGCCCCTGCATCTAGATTACCGAAACCCGACCGGATCGCCAAATGGAAACACAGGCCTCGCTCGAGGCCTGTGTTTGTGTTCGCTTTCGCCAGTATGAGATTCAGTAACGTATATCAGACCGACAGCGTCGAGGCCGCGACGGGTTCAACGGCGGTCCATTCCGCCTCACGGCCGCCCACCCAGCGCGCCAAGTCCACCATGCGGCAGGCGTATCCCCATTCATTGTCGTACCACGCGAGCACCTTGACCCGCCGGTCGCCCTGCACCATCGTGGTCAATCCATCAACAATCGCGGACCTTGCATCGCCATTGAAATCGGACGACACCAACGGCTCGTCGGAGAAACCGAGAATGCCGTTGAGCGATCCTTGGGCGGCCCGGCGCAGCGCGTCATTGACCCCATCGACGGTCACGTCCCGCCGCACATCTGCCACCAGGTCCACAATGGAAACGTTGGGTGTGGGGACGCGCAGCGAAATGCCGTTCAGTTTCCCCTTCAGTTCCGGCAGCACCAGTCCGATGGCCTTGGCAGCACCGGTGCTGGTGGGGATGATGGACTGCCCGCAAGCGCGCGCACGACGCAGATCCTTATGTGGGTTGTCCAAACTGCGTTGATCATTGGTGTACGCATGCACCGTCGTCACCAATCCGCTGTCCACCCCAAACGCTTCATGAAGGGCTTTCACCAACGGAGCGAGACAGTTGGTCGTACAGGAAGCACCGGACACGATACGATGCTGATCGGGCCGAAACACATGATGGTTCACCCCCATCACGAGGGTCACGTCCGCGTCCGCCTCGGTCTTGGCGGGCGCCGAGATGATCACGCGCTTCGCGCCCTGGCGCAGATGCACACCGGCGGTATCCCGCGTTCGAAACTGCCCGGTTGACTCAATGACCACATCCACTTCGAGGTCTCCCCACGGGAGTTCCTCCGGGTTTCGCGTGGAGAATACGCGCGTGTGACGGTCACCCACGCGCCAACCGGTATCAGTCAGCGCCACGTCCCGCGACCATGTGCCGTGAACCGTGTCATATTTGAGCAGGTGTGCCAGCGTGGCCACGTCGGCCGTGCCGTTGACGGCCACCAGCTCCACATCGCTGAATTCCAACGCGCGTCGATACACCATTCGGCCAATTCGACCAAAGCCGTTGATTGCAACTCGAACTGTCATTCCCAGACGCTCCTTCACCTTGTCTGCACCCTATCCGATACATACATAATACACAAAGGAGCGTAAATACGCCATACTGAAATTGATACACTCTTGAATCAGTATGTCATATTTAAGAATTGTTCAACCTTTTGATGTTGTGTACAGGAAATGTATCCCCATCAACAGAAAGACGAGTCCAGCCAACATACAGACCATGGCCAATCGCCGCAGCACCCGCATCGCCCCGCTTCACCAATCGCACTGTAACACCTGAAACCGTTCTCCCATACCACCGGGCAGTACGAGACGCTTGAATTCCCCAATGCACTTCGTGTACCCCTCGGTCCCTGACTCGCTCAGCGCCTGCACCACCTCGGTGATGCCGAGTTCCATCAGAAACGTCGACTGCGGGTTGAGTACAGCCCGCACAGCGCCGGCCTGTTCTGCGCAGTGCAGCGCAAAATCCCAATGAACATCGGCCGTGATGTCGATGAGTCCGGGATGTTCGAGGGGACTCGCCACGCGGTGACGCGCGTAGCCCCGAATCGTACCACCGGGACGAACACCGGCCGCCAATTCTCGGCACGTGATGCCGTAGTCGAAGAATACGGCGCGAAGCGGACGCCCGTATTCGGCACAGCGCGCCATGAACGCCGCCAACTCCGGTGCCAGTTCCCCCACATGGCCTTCTGGTACCGGCAGCCAGTGCTCGGCGAGGGCTATCCATTCCGATTCAGCCTCGCGCCAGCGCCATTCCAGGGTGTCGTTCGAAGACAGTCCAACAAAGGCGCGTTCCCATCCCTTTGCCGTGCGCCGCAATCGCTCCACAGGAAAAGCGTCCAACACCTCGTTGGCAACCAGAAACACCGGCTGCGCGACCGAATGGGGCGGTGTCCAATCCACCGCCCCAACGGACACCCACCGCGCCAATCGAACGCGCTGCTGCTCCGAAAGCAGAGGAGACACTTCAACAATGTGGTAGCGCCACCTCACCGACGCTGGCAGCTGTTCCGCCAGATGCGCGCAGATTCCAGCCGCCAACCGCCCGTCTCCGGCTCCCACCTCCACCACGTGAAGCGTCGTCGGCTGTCCTATGGTGTCCCACCACGAGACAATGCCTCGCGCGACGACGGCCGCGAACAGCGGACTCCCCGCTGCCGTGTAGAAGTCCCCCCGCGGCCCGAATGCCACGTGCGCGGTGTAGTACCCACCTTGCAGATGGTACAGCGCGTCACGCATGAACTCGGAGAATGGAATGTCCCCTTCGCGCTTCAGGCGCGTCCGCAACATCCATGCGAGATCCTCGGTCATTTGCGCACAATCACATCGTCAATCAAGCCGTATGCCTTCGCGTCCTCCGCGCTCATGAAGAAATCCCTGTCCGTATCCTGTTCGACGCGCTCCAACGGCTGCCCGCTGCATTCGCTGAGAATTCGATTCAGGCGCTGCCGGGTCTTGATGATGTGTTCCGCGTGAATTTGAATGTCGGAGGCCTGGCCCCGCGCTCCGCCGAGCGGCTGGTGAATCATCACTTCCGAATTCGGGAGCGCAAACCGCTTGCCTTTTGCACCGGCTGTCAGCAACACCGCGCCCATGCTGGCCGCCATGCCCACGCAGATGGTGGATACATCCGGTTTGATGTGTTGCATCGTATCGTAGATGGCCAGCCCGGCCGACACGGAACCGCCGGGGCTGTTGATGTACATCTGAATGTCCTTGTCCGGATCGTCCGCGGCCAGGAACAACAGTTGTGCCACGACCGCGTTGGCCACCTCAGCGTCTATCGCGCTGCCGAGAAAGATGATTCTGTCCTTGAGCAACCGCGAATAAATGTCGTAGCTGCGTTCCCCGCGCGATGTCTGTTCAATGACAATCGGCACCAGATTCATCGTATGTACCTCCTTTGCCGTCTCCGTGCGAAACGGCCCATAGCAAATCAGGATTTCCACTCTCAGTATGCCGTAGTCCGCACTATTAGTCAATAATAGTCAAAGTCAAACATGCGTGGTTTTCGACTGGACATACTACGATGCGAGGAGGGAATGCGCGATGCAGAAAAACCTCGGCATGGTGGACCAATACTTGCGACTCGCCGCGGGTACGGTAGCGCTGATGGGCGCTGCGCAGTGCCGGCGCAACCGCTGGGCACAGACACTGCTCACACTGTATGGCGCCATGAAGGTCACGGAAGGTGTGACCGGTTGGTGCCCGATCATGTACGCGATGGGCGTGAAGCATGCACCGTCCGATCCGATGCCGCAGCGGGCCAGGGAAGCCGGACGAAAACACGCCCCGTTCCAGAGCCATGCGGCAAACCGCGATGAGGTGTCGGCCGCGGAAGATACGCCGGAAATAGAGACCGCATCCATCAATAGGTCGTATCAATAAACGCCAAGGGTTCGCCGGCCGTCGGCGAACCCTTGCGCGCGTCTACTGGAGAGCCTGCTGCATCCGGCGCTGCCCTGGCAAAAACCGGACGCCGTATTTGCCGCGTCGCGTCTGGTACACCTGAACCTCCGTCGGCGTGGAGCTGCCGCGAATGCGTTCATCCGCCTCCACCCACATGACGGCACAGTACGCCTCGAACTTGGAATCGTACAGTCCGGCGAAATACACCCAGTGCTGGTCCATGGCAACCGCCTCCCCATGCCTAGTATGCACGGGTGCGAACCTCCCGCTCCGGGGAATCTTTGCCGGTCCCCCCGTTCACACGTACACGCTGCCGCCACCGATATTCACGACGTTATCTTTGCCAAGCACATGCCGCGCAATCATCATGGACTCCCAATTGCGCCCATGATAGGAAGCCACTAGCCGCTCCAATACCTTCACGCGATAGCCCGCGTCGACCAACCCGAACAGCGTGGCCAGCACCGCTCCCTCGGCATCCACCCCGGCCAGATGCACTTCCTCAATGCCCCGCTGCTCGAGAATCTCCCGCGTCGCGGCGGTGTAGCCGGAATAGCCGGTCTTTTCAACAATCTCCGCACCCGGGAAGTGGACAGCCAGCGTGCTGCGACCCTGCTGTTCCGGATACGTCCACTGCGTCAGAATCACAACGCTGTAATCCGCGCCACGTTCGTCCACAAACCGTTGACAAAGCGGCGCCACGTAATCGATAGTGTTGCCCAGGAAGTCTGACTGCACATCGAGAACCAGCAACGCTGTGTTCAATCGACGCTCACCTCTCTCAACGGATAGCCATCGCGGCAATCCGCCTAAAGTATATATCTGAATTTTAACACAGATATGCTAAAAGCGGAGGGAGGCTCCCCCGAGCCGTCGATTCCGACTTCTAAGTCGCTCGCAATTCTGCTACAATACTTACACTGCAGGCGATGCCATGGAGGCATGCGCCGCTGCTGGCGGCGGTGCAAGGGCATACACTGTTGCAGGGCATGTTGACAGCCAAACCGTTCACACGGTCGTAAGGAGGGACGTGCGCGATGATTGCAAAACAAGAACTGCTATTCTTGAAGACCAAAATTCTCCCAGCCGGTGCGGAGGCTGTGCTCGACTTTCTGGCATCCCGACACCACCAGGTTGAGATGACGAATATCGTTCTCGAAAATGTGCCTTTGTTAATCATCGGGCGGCACGGCATGATTGCTCGTATCCCAACCAATGGCGGTGTACAGAAGGTGAGTCAACCGGAGGAAATTCTGGAGCACCTGCGAAACTTCTTTCAGAAGCAGGAAACCCTGTACCTGTTCACCAATCTGCCGGAACTACCGGTGCCAACCGAAGTGACACAGCTGCTCGAGGAAGTGCAGCAGCGCCACGCGCGCAAGCAGGAACTCCGTCAAACCATTGACAGAGCCTTGGAGCAACGGGATAAGGCGCTGTTCATGGCCGCTTCCAACGAGCTGAAGCAACTCACATCCGACGTCGACGGGGACAATCGTTCGCTTCGCCGGATTTTCTCCTAACATTTTCACGCAAAGTACCGGTCGCCAAGGCGTTCGGTACTTTGTTTCCTTTGGGAGGAACCTATGGACACGACATTCATTCTGTACGATGCTACGGAGTCCACCACCACCCGCTTCGTGGGATACGCCGGTGAGGGGGCCCGTTTCGATTTGGCCATCACCCAGACCGATCACTTCTACGGCAAGAGACTGGTGTACCTGATTCAATCCGGAAAGACCGCCATCCTCGACGCCGAAGAGGCTTCGGACATTGATTATGTACAACGGGTGTTCGGTCTCACAAACACCGCCGAAGCGGAGGAATTATCCGCCTTCCTGGTGGCAAACCTTTGACGTTTGGGCCGTTTTCCCGCTGTCTCCGCCCAGGCCCTCACGGTCTAAAGAACCGTCACCAGCCCTTCATACCGAGCGCGGAATTCTTGCTGCACCCGCTGTTCCAGGTCCTCGTCCAACAACCGCGGTCCATCCGGATGTCCGAGGGCGAGAAAGACCACCTCCGCATCCTCAACCGGGCCCGGCAGAGCGCGGTAGTATGCGCCATACATCTGCCCGCGATACTCGAAACAGCAACCGACGCGGTGCGATTGCACTTCCGTATTGAACCCCACATTGTCAAGACAGATGGGATGGCTTTTAAGAAAGAGATGATAGATTTACAATTCAGATAAAAACCGTCTCACGCTGCGTTCTGTTGCATTTTCCAGTTTCTGAATTCCGACGGTGACCGATAACCTAGTGCGGAATGAGGTCGGTCCGTGTTGTAAAAGTGAATGTATGACTCGATCGCCGCTTTCGCCTCGGTAAAGCTGCTGTATTCTTGCAGCCAGACCTCCTCCTCCTTCAGCGACCGGAAGAATCGCTCGATGTATCCGTCAGCATCGGGGTTGTTGTAACCCGTCCGCTCGTGGTTGATTTGGCAGGCCTTCATCGCTTGAAT
>NZ_AUCA01000031.1 GCF_000429525.1 Alicyclobacillus contaminans DSM 17975
CACGAGCGGACGGGTTACAACAACCCCGATGCTGACGGATACATCGAGCGATTCTTCCGGTCGCTGAAGGAGGAGGAGGTCTGGCTGCAAGAATACAGCAGCTTTACCGAGGCGAAAGCGGCGATCGAGTCATACATTCACTTTTACAACACGGACCGACCTCATTCCGCACTAGGTTATCGGTCACCGTCGGAATTCAGAAACTGGAAAATGCAACAGAACGCAGCGTGAGACGGTTTTTATCTGAATTGTAAATCTATCATCTCTTTCTTAAAAGCCATCCCATCTGTCTTGACAATGTGGGGTTCAATACGCGGGTTATTACAAGGACGACAACGCGACCGGGGAGGCGCTGGCCGAAGGATGGCTGCACACGGGAGACATTGCGGAAATCGATGATGGCTACGTCCGCATTGTGGATCGGAAAAAACACATTCTGGTGCTGGCGACAGGGAAGAATGTGGCCCCTGCGCCGGTGGAGACCGCCATTATGATGAGCCCCTACGTCTCCGCTGCGGTGTTGATTGGTGACGGCCGCAAGTATGTGACATGCCTGCTGTCCCCCGCATTGGCGGAACTGCGGTCGGTCGCGGAGAAACTGAACCTGCCACCGGATCAGCCGGAGGCGTGGGTTGCCCACCCAGCCATCCGCAGCCTGGTCGCGAAAGAAGTGGAGCAGCGCATTCGCGGCTTCGCTCCCTTCGAACAGCCCAAGCGAGCACTGCTCCTGGCCGATGAATGGTCCGTGGAAGCGGGGGAATTGACTCCCAGCCTGAAGGTGCGCAACAAGGTGATCCTGAACAAATACCGCCGGCAGATTGATGCGATGTACGAGGGCGTGGATTTCATTCCGCTCCAGAGCGACGTGAGCCACGCGGACGCACCAGCCAGTTCCGATTCGGCAAGTCCAATGAATTCATCCGGCCCAACCGGACCTGTGGCCGAGGTGAATCAGAACTCGGCGTCGCGAGCGTCGGTGCGAAATCCGCACATCGGTCGCTATCTGGCCGTTTGTTTGCTTGCAATCCTCGCGGGCGGCGGGCTGGCTGCGCTCGGCAGCCCGAAGCTGCCGAAGCAACTCGATATCCTCGGCATGGTCAAGGGCATTCGCGACAACAACCAAAAAATCAGCCATGAGAACGGTCAGATTGTCTCCAGTCTCGAACACATTGACCAACTGGCGAACAGCACGACAACGATGGCCGCGCAACTGCAGTCGCTGTCTAACGAGGTGGTCAATGACAAATCCATGCTCGGAAACCTGAAACACCTCAGTCAGCAGGAAGTGAACCTCAGCCAGCAGTTTTTGACGCTCGCCCACCAACTCAACCGCGATATGTCATCGCTGGCCCAATCGTCCGCGGACCAGAGCATCGGCATTGGCAGTATGAACGCTGCGGCCAGCGGCATCTCCAGCACGCTCGGCCAAGTGGTGGATGTGAATCGCCAGACGTCCGCAGATCTGCAGACAGCCGACGGAAAGACGCGGATCATCGCGGATGAGATGCCCTAGCGGGAGGTGACGGACCATGTGGAAACGCATGGTGCTGTACGTGGTGAACGCGGGGTTGGTGGGGCTGCTCGCGCAGCAGATCCTGACCACCAGCTATCTTGGCAAGATTGATGTGGGCTTGAGATCGAGCCTGCAGTCGACCAAGCAGCTGTCCACCGTCGAGTCGTCCATCATTCAGAAAAATCATGCGTTGGCGGGATTGGCCGACACCACCCGCACCATGCGCGAACAGCTTGCCGAAACCCTTCAGGTCACGCAATCCATCAATCAAAACATTCATACCATCGACAACCTGAACGCGGCAACGCTGAACGTCAATCAATTGCTGGTTGGGCTCGGTCATCAAAGTCAGGCGCACCTCTCGACCATCGCCGGTCAATTGAGCCAATTGACCGCCACGCTGCAACAGATGAACGGCCAACTGAATCTACTCAGCAGCGTGATTCAGGCGGATGCGGCCACACTGCACGACATGCGGGCACAGACGGCCGTCATGAATTCGAAAGTCCCGGGGGTGACCCCATGAAGTGGTGGCACCGTTTCTCTGGGTTGAACCGAATTCGCTGGCGCAGGTGGATTCTCGTGCCCGCCCTGGTGGGCCTCGGCGCCAACGGCATGGTCCAGGTGGGGTTGCAAAAAGACATGCGCGACAAGACCGACCAATTGGCCGCCCAGGTGAAGCAGGCGCAGGGCCTGAGCGGTCGGATGACCAGCAGCTTGGCGGGACTGCCCACCGTACAGCAAAACAGCGAGGATATGGCACAAACGCTGAACGCGCTCGCCATTCAGACCGCTGAGATGAACCAGGGCCTGGCACAGTTGCAGCAGACCGTGCAGGGCATCGCCGACGCGGTGCAGGCTCTGGCGGGGAGCACCACGGCCTCCGGCCACTCCCTGGGATTGGCTCTGAATGCCGCAAACGGCCTGTCGGCGTCGCTCGAAACCGCTGCGAACTCCAATCGGACGGTGCTTCAGTACCTGCAGCAGATGGAGGCGGATCAGACCGCTATCAATCAGGATTTGCAGTCCATCAACGCCAAAACGGCGTGGCTGCCATAGGGGGGATGTGGCGTGATTGCGCTGCTGAAAAAACGGAGCACGGTCGTGCTTCTCCTTCTGCTGGTGATGTTCGTGCTGGGGGGAGTGTATACAGCCATACGCGGCAGCGCCGCCCTGGCACTGCCCAAGGGCAATCTGTTCACCTTGATTGGACAGTTGAACACAACCACGGGAAAGGTGCTGACGAACACGGGAACACTGCACCAAAAAGTCAATAACGTGGCCGGACAGTTGCAGGAGTTGAACCGGCAGTCGGCCATTCTGCAACAGCAGATGCAGACCGGCGCCAATCTGTCCGGGCAACTGCAAACCCAGACCCAACTGACCGCCCACGGTGTCGACTTAATGCAGCAGATTTTGCAACGACAGGTGAAAACCGAGCAATTGACGTCGACCATGGCGGCGAAATCACTCCAAATTCAACAGGTGGTGGGACAGAGTGTGTCCTCGCTGCAGGCGCTCCAGACAGCCATTGCCGGCAGTCTCCACCAGTCGCAGATGCTCAACCAGCAGATGAGCGGTCTGCAGAATGAACTGGCGGTCTCCCAGGATGAGTTCAAGTTTTTCGGACAGTTGGACGCACTGCTGAACCAACCCGTCTCCAAATTGCAGCAGTTGCTCTCGTCATTGGTGGGCGGCGCCTCCCGTGCTTCCGGATCATCCGGTACGTCATCGGGTCTCCTCGGTTCGCTGCCGACTGCGGGCAGCCTGAGCGGATGGCTCGGTGGGCTAACCGGAACACCGCACTGATGAGAACGAAAGAGGTGACATGGATGCAAACAGAAAGCGGATCCAAGCGAAGCGTGGAATCCATCTTGACGACTCTGTTGGCAGCGGTGGGTCTCGTTTTCTTTCTGTACAGCCTACTTCAGATGACCGCCATTCAGGCCCAGATGAACCGGACAATGACGGCCATTCAAACGTCCGTTGGAACCACAACCGGCCTCGTCGGGCAAACGTCCGCCGCCCTTCAACCGCTGCGGGCCACGACCCATGCGCTGCTCGCGGTCGGCCAACAGGAGTCCACCACCGTCAATCACCTGGCCGCGATGAACCAGCATCTGCAGCAAATAGGTGGCATTGAAGAGGTCATCATCCAGCGTTTGGACGCCCTGAACGGCAGCACGGCAAACATCAATGACCAGCTGTCCACCATGTTGTCGTTGAATCAACAGTTGCTCGCCGCCAGCCAGCAGTCGGTGGCGCAGGCCAATGCCGAAACCGGGGGTGTTCAGGCGTTGAACAACATGACCACCACATCCGTTCAACGGCTCCACACCGCCAACGAAAAATTTGGCGTGCTTCGGCTGTTGCCCTGATGCAGAAATCTCCGCTGCTGCAGAATGAAAACCGTTCGCAGGCTGGCTCCCCATCCTGTGAACGGTTTTTGAATCCTGCCGTCTTGTACCGCTTACACACCCTCTGACGCGCAGGATGAATTTGCGGGGAATGTCGAACCACTGGTAGACTGGCCTCAACCGCATATGGGAGCGGAATCAGAAAGGAGTGCCCCGCGTGGAACAAGCCTTTCCCTACATAAACGAAGCGTTCATCTTGCTCAGCGCGGTCTGCATGGGCATTGGCTGGTATCTCATTCGAACCAGGCGCGTGGAAGCGCATAAGCGCATGATGTTGACCGGATCGGTTTTGGCCGCACTGTTTTTCATCGGCTACCTGCTGAAGACGGTGATTTACGGGGACACCGCATTCGGCGGCCCCACCAAATACCGCGCACCGTATCAGGTGTTCCTGCAGATGCATTCCGTTCTGGCCACGGTCGCTGCGGTGCTCGGCATCATCACCATTGTATTCGCGTTCAAATCCCGTTTTGGTCAACACCGCAGGATTGGCCCGTGGACGGTCGTGATCTGGTTCATCACGGCAGCCACCGGGTTGGCCGTCTTCCTGATGCTGTACATCATTTTCACACCGGGCCCAACCACCAACGTCTTCCGAGCGTGGATAGGACATTGAGGCGCGGCGGTCCGCCGAGTGCAGGACACCAACTGAGCGCGGGCGCGGACTGCCGCTCACCAAGCGGCCACCGTCCCGTCCGTTCTTGGTTCGGTGGCGCCAGCGAGGACGCCGTCGCCGCGTCGCCAAATGATTTGGCCGCGACCAAATCCACCACTGTCGGCGGCCACGCGAACGTCATGTCCCCTTCGTGCCAGGGCGGATACGATGTGTTCCGGAACGGTCCGCTCCACCTCCACCACGTTTTGCTCCATCCACTGCCAGCGCGGCGCGTCCAGACAAGCCTGAGGATTTAAGTGAAAGTCCACCGCATTCATGATCACCTGCACGTGCCCCTGCGGTTGCATGAATCCACCCATCACTCCGAACGGCCCCAGCGGTTGCCCATCCTTTGACAGAAAGCCAGGTATGATGGTGTGATACGTCCGCTTTCCGGGAGCGAGCGCATTGATATGATCCGGATGGAGGGAAAACGTATGGCCGCGATTCTGCATTGCGATACCGGTTCCGGGAATCACGACGCCAGATCCAAATCCCATATAGTTGCTCTGGATGAACGAAACCATATTGCCCTCGCCGTCCGCCGTCGCCAAATAGACCGTCCCCCCTTGATGGGACCCATCCGGGTGCGGGCAGCGTGCGGTTGCGCCAATGTCCGCCCTGCGCTTTGCGCCGTACTCCGGCGAGAGCAGCGTGTGGATGTCGGTCTGGAGAAACCGCGGATCGGTGATGGTTTTCCGCCCATCTTCAAACGCCAACTTCATGGCCTCAATCTGTCTGTGATATCGATCCGGATGCTCATACGCCGGAAAATCGAAGCCACTCAGGATATTCAGGGCTTCCAACGCCACGAGGCCCTGTCCGTTCGGCGGCAATTCCCAGACATCATAGCCCCGATATTTCACGGACAGCGGACGGACCCACTCCGGTTCGAACGCGGAGAGGTCTGACTTGCGCAGATACCCACCGTGGGCGCGTACGAACGCATCGATGGCATCCGCCAACTCACCGCGATAGAACGACTCGGCCGCGCTTTCCGCAATGGCTCGCAGTGTCCGCGCGTGATTGGGCGATTTCCACACTGCACCGGGTTTCGGTTGGAATCCTTCCGGCGCGAAGGTGCGGAACCATGGACGGAACAGGTCCCCTGCCAGCGCACGCGTGTACACGCGAATGGCGTTTGCCCAGTTTTTGGCCAGCACCGGTGTCAGAGGAAAACCTTCCTCTGCGTATGCGATGGCCGGAGCCAATACTGTGGTCAGCGGCAGACGGCCAAACCGCCGGGCCAATGCCGCCCACGCCGCCGGTGCGCCGGGCACCGTGATAGGTTCCAGTCCGAAGCGAGGCATGGCTCTGTGGCCGCGGCGCCGCATCTCGTCCAGCGTCAGTGCCTGCGGCGCTGGACCGCTGGCATTCAGGCCGTGCAGTTCTCCACCAAACCACACGAGCGCGAAAGCGTCGCCGCCGATGCCGTTGGAGGTGGGTTCCACCACGGTTAATGCCGCCGCCGTGGCGATGGCCGCGTCCACGGCGTTGCCGCCCTGCCGGAGCACCGCCAGTCCCGCCTGAGCGGCCAATGGCTGAGAGGTGGCCACCATGCCGCGTTGCGCGTACACCGTGGTGCGCCGTGACGCGAACGGATATTGCAAGTCGTCGTATTGCAGCGTCATCTCATCATCCTCCGTCGCCCACCGTGCCGTACGATGTTTGGTATTCCCAGTAACCGTGCCGCCCCATCAACTGGGGGCCGTGTTTGGCATGCTTGGTTCCGCGTTCGAAGGCGTCAACCCGATTGGACAACTGGTCTTTGGCGCCATCGCCGCAGCGGTACCGGTGATCAATGTGCTCACCGCCGTCGGCCTGACCGCGGCCATCATCAGCTTCGGGTTCCTGCTCACCCTCGAGCTAAAGTCGCCGCCGCATGGCACCTCCGCAGCAAAGTGGCGGCGGCCTCAGCCCGCGCCCTGGTTTTCTCGATGGAGCGGCAGAGACGCCGGGCGGACCAACCCCTGCAGGCTCACGGCAACACGCGAGCGATGCTGAACCCGTCGTGCACGGGCAGAAGCGTCGCCTCCAACCGCGGATTCGCTTTCATCCGCTGGTTGAATGTCCGCATCGCCACGGGACTCGGATGCGGCAACGTTTCATCCAGCACCCTGTCTCCCAAAAGCACGTTGTCCGCCAGGATCAATGTGCCAGGGCGAGACAGCGCCAGCGCGTAGTCCAGATACTGCGGATAGTTCGGTTTGTCCGCGTCGATGAACACCACGTCGAACCGCCACCCCTCGCGAGCCAGTTGCGCCAGGCTGTCCAAGGCTGGCCCCACGCGGTACTCCACTTTGTCGGCCAGTCCCGCATCCGCCAGGTTGTCGCGGGCCAGCTCGGCGAATTCCGGTTTCAGCTCCAGAGAGATCAACTTTCCCTCCGGCCCCAGGCCACGGGCCAGACAAATGCCGCTGTAGCCGCCCAGCGCCCCGATTTCCAACACCGTCTCGGCACGGGCGGTCTTCACCAGGAGCGTCAACAGTCGCCCCAACTCCGGTGCCACGGAGATGGCGGGAAGGCCAGCATCGGCAATCCTCTGCCGCACCGTCCGCAGCATGGCATCTTCCTGAAGAAAGTCCGACACATACGCCGCTCTATCCACTCTGTCCCCTCCTCTCGGATCAGTGTAACCCTGCGACGCCACGGCAGGAATCTTAAGACCCGTACGGAATGGAAAATGTATGTACAGCATCCGTACGTAAAGCTGGAAGGAGGGCGCGCATGTTCACCTACCATATGGATACCCACATCGAGTTTGGCCCCGGGAAAGCGGCCGAACTGCCACGTCTGCTCACCGCGCTGCATTTTCAGGGCCCGCTGTTTGTCGTGACCGACCGAGGGCTCGTCGCGGCCGGCCTTGTGGAACCATTGCTCCGCCAATTGTCCAACGCCGGGTGGCAAACCACGCTATTCACCGACGTGCGGCCGAATCCGCGCGACAACGACTGTGTGCAGGGCGCAGCCCAGTTCTCCGCTGTTGGTGCCAAAACGGTGCTGGCCATCGGCGGCGGGAGCGCCATCGATACCGCCAAGGCGATTGCTCTGCTCGCGAAGCACGGAGGCAGCCCGGCCGACTACGTGGATGGACGGCGCGCATACGAAGGCGCCTACCCCATCGTATGCGTTCCCACTACGGCCGGCACCGGGTCTGAAGTCACGCGCTCGGCCGTTATCACCGAAGCTGACACCCATCGCAAGATGACGCTGAAGCACGCGTGTCTGCGCCCCACCTTGGCCGTGCTCGATCCGACGCTCACCCACACGCTGCCTCCCGCCGTGACCGCCGCCACTGGCGTGGACGCACTCGTACACGCCATCGAGGGCAGCACCTGCACCGTCACCACGCCCATTGCCCAGGCGTTTGGCTACGCGGCGATGCCCATCATCGTTCGAGCGCTGCCGAGGGCCGTCGCCAACGGTAACGACGCACAGGCCCGCGAAGACATGCTGCTCGCGAGCCTGATGGCCGGATTGTGTTTTGGCAATACGGACGTCGCCGCCGTGCACTGCCTCGCGGAAGCGCTCGGCGGACTCTATGACACACCGCATGGCGTGGCCAATGCCGTGTTTCTGCCGTACGTCCTGCGGTATAACGCCGAAGGATGTCCCGAGGTCCACGCAGACTTGGCGCGCCGCATGCAGTTTGCCAGCGCCACCGACAGCACATCCGTCGCCGTGGACAAACTGGTGTCCGGCATTGCGCGATGGACCGCCGACCTCGGCATCCCGAAGCTGCGTGAACTGCCCGGCGTCAATCCGGACGACTTTCCCAAACTGGTCGAGTTGGCGTACGCGAACGGATCCACGCCAAGCAACGTCCGCTCCATCGACCGGGAGGGGTACCGAATGCTGCTGGAGCAGGCCTTTGCGGACCGCTGACCGCCGCCCTCAGGCTCGGCGCAGCTTCACGCGAAGGAGCCAGTCCCGCCCGGCTTCCACCACGTCCTGTTGCGTCACTTCCAGCGTCTCCACGAGCGCTGGATTCGTGACGACCACCGGCGTGATGACCGACTTTGCCGTGTTCCGCAACGTTTCCAGGTCCAGTCGAATCAGCGGTGTGCCAACCGTGACGGTCTGTCCCTGGCTCGCTTCCGGCGTAAACCCCTGTCCTTTCAGTTCAACCGTATCCACGCCCACATGCACCAGAACCTCCAGCCCGGATGCGGCGGTCACCCCCGCCGCATGAGCGGTTGGAAACAAGTTCGTCAGCGTCCCGTCCATGGGCGAAACGACCGTGTCCGACGTGGGATCGATGGCGGCGCCATCCCCCACCATGCGTTGGGCGAAGACGGGATCAGGAACATCTTCCAACCGCACCACGCGACCGCTCAACGGCGCGAGAAGGGTCAGCCACCCACCATCCGTGGTCTCCACAGTGTCTGTCTTCCGCTTCCAAAACACCATGTCTCTGTCACCTTCTTCAATCCATCTGGCGAAATGGGGTTCAATCCGTCAAAACACTCGCGTCAGCGCGGTGATTTGACCAACGCCTCCACGGCTTCCGGACGGCCCAGTTGCAGTGCCTGTTCGGCCAATTTCCGGGCCCGTTCGCCCTCGGTTGCATTGACCTTTTCCTTGACGGCCGGAATGAACGACGCCGACATGGACAACTCCTGCAGCCCAAGGCCGACCAGCAACTCGGTGAAGACCGGGTCTCCAGCAAATTCGCCGCACATCCCCACGGGAATGCCCGCTTTGGCCGCCGCACTGCAGGTATTGGCAATCAAGCGCAGCACCGCCGGATGCGCCGGGTTGTAGAGGCCGGACACCGACGGATTGCCACGGTCTGCGGCCAACGTGTATTGCGTGAGATCGTTGGTGCCGATGCTGAAGAAATCCGATTCCTGCGCCAGGATATCCGCCGTCATCGCCGCCGCCGGTGTCTCCACCATGATTCCCACCGGAATCCGCTCCGCCACCGCCACGCCTTCCTGAATCAACTCGGCGCGGCACCGTTCCAGCCACGCTTTCGCCGCCTGCAGCTCATCCAGCGTCTCCACCATCGGGAACATGATCCACAGCGTCCCGTGTGCGCTGGCTCGAAGCAACGCGCGCAGCTGAGTGCGGAACACCTCGGTTTCCGCCAAACAATACCGGATGGCGCGCAGTCCCAGGAACGGGTTTTCCTCGGTCGGCAGGGTCGCATACGGTAGCGATTTGTCGCCCCCGATGTCCAGGGTCCGGATGATCACCGGCCGCTCCCCAAACGCCTCCAGCGCCTGCCGGTATACCTCGTACTGTTCCTGCTCCGTGGGCCAATGATCATTTTCCAAATAGAGAAATTCGGTGCGGAACAGTCCAATTCCGTCGGCCCCGTTGGCCAACGCGGCGGCGAAGTCCTGCGGTCCACCCACATTGGCGAACACGTCAATCCGCACTCCGTCCTTGGTGACCGCCGGTCGTTGGGCAATCTCCCGGGCCCGTTCGAGAGCAACCGATCGTTCGTGAACCGTCTTCTCCGCCGCGGCAATCTCTTCCGGTGACGGATGAACCTGCAGCGTCCCCTCGTCACCGTTGAGGATGACCACATCGGAATCCGCCAGCTCATCTCGCAGGGCGTCGCCAATTCCGTAAACGGCAGGAATCCCGAGCGTCCGCGCCATAATGGCCGTGTGCGCGGTCTTGCTGCCGCCCACCGAGGCAAGCCCCGTCACGTTTTTGGGCAGCGCCGACAGGTCCGACGGCATCAATTCGTCCGCCACCCAGATGACCGAGGTCGTCTCGTCTTCTGCGACGGCAGCGGCCGTTTCGCCGAGCAGGCAGCGCAACAGGCGTTGCCCCACATCGCGAATGTCATCCGCGCGCGCCTGCAAATATTCGTCCGGCAGCGCTTGCAGCATCTCGCGGGTGGCGGTCGTCACATCAGCGCAAGCAGCTTCCGCATTGATGGCATCCGCCTCGATTTTGCGCTCAATCTCGCCGACGTAGGCTGGATCTTCCAAAAACGTGAGATGAGCGTCGAACACCTGTGCCTCATGCTCTCCAATTTCCTTTGCAACACGCGCCCGAATTCGGGAAATCTGCGCCTTGGCTTCAGCCACCGCAGCCCGAAACCGCTCCACTTCCGAAGCCACTTCGTTCGCTTGCAGTGTGCGCCGCTCAACAGCGGGCGCCGCAGATTGACGCAGCCATACCGGTCTGCCGACGGCCAGCCCCGGCGACACTCCAATGCCTGTCAGCGTATGTTGCCCCGTGTGTTGTATTGTCATGTTCCATCCTCCCCCGACTGGTGAAACGTCACATTCTCCAGCGACGAGCCTGGCTTTCGTCGCAGTCGCCCGAATCCGGACAGCCCACTCACTCCCCGAGCCCGCTCTCCAACAGCTGCACCACCGCAGCCAACGCCTCGGCTTCGTCCGGACCGTCCGTTCGAATGGTCACCGCATCCCCCGCAGCGACGGCCAGCGACATCACGCCGAGAATGCTCTTCGCATCGACTTCCTTGTCTCCCTTGCGAAGGGTCACCTGACAGGTGTGGCGACCCGCCTCCTTTACAAGCAACGCGGCCGGACGCGCGTGCAAGCCACTCTTGTTGGTAATTGTGAGCGTTTTCTCCACCAACTGAAATTCCTCCATTGCTGTTCAGTATTCCATGCTGCATCCTACCGTTCCCCGAATGACCGCGTTTCTTGAGGAGATTTGTCGCACCGTCGGACTTGATTGACGTTCGGCGCCGCCAGCACCCATGCAGAAAGCGGAACAACAAAAAAGGGCAGGCGAGCCCAATTGGAAGCTCATGCCTGCCCGTTTTGAACGGCAGTAACACGCTTGTCATCTTTATGATACCACGCCAGGCGCGGACACTCAATGTTTGCCCCGTTCTCCGAGGAAGCGGGCGATGTGCATCGCCAGATAAGCAGCTTCATCGCGCGGAACGGGCTTACCGAGACTGTCCGCGAGCGCGTTCGTCATCTCCAACGCGCTTGCGAAACTCTTCGGCAGCCGTTCGCGGATCATGTCCGTCAGCGGATTCTCGTTGGCCTCCCCTTTCATGACGCGCTGCGCGGCGAAGCGGAGGTGTGACACCAGGCGGGCGTACTCCAACGAATCCCGCGGAATGGGGCCAATCTTCGACTCCAGCGCCTGCAGCGCTCGGCGGATGCCATCCGTGATCTTCACCGATTCCGTCACCGGTTCCCGCTGCGCCGCCGCCTGCAGGTGGAGCGCCAGGAACCCCAGTTCCGAATCCGGCAGTTCGAGGTGGAACTGCGCCTCGATTCTGGCCGCCGCAACCTTCGCCACATTCCACATCTGCGGGTACAGCGTCCGGATTTCCTCGAGAAACGGGTTCTCGATTTCCAGCCCTCCCTGCAACCGAGTGAGGGCCGCTTCAATATGATCTGCGAGTGCGACGTGGATATGTTCATGGAGCGCGTGCCCAAGCTGACGAGCGGCATCCGCGATGATCTCCTCGGTTACCCCGATGACCTCCGGTCGCACGACCATGTGCAGTTGCCGGAACCGTTCCTGGTTTTCCGGAGCGGCCAATGTGAACCGCTTCTCAATGCGCGCGTCATCCGGTGCAATTTCTCCCCCCGCTTTGACGCCAAATCCGATGCCTCTACCCACGAGGATTTCTTCCTCACCGCTGCCACCGCGAACAATTAACACGTTGTTGTTCAGGGCACGTTCCACGCGATACATCGGCTTGCCCATGTGCTGCCCCCCTGTTGTCCGGCGTACCGTTCCCAGCCGCGCCCGCAGCAACCATGCACGCCACAAACCTGCATGGTACACTGAAAAAAATACGCGCAATCTATCAATATCTATTTTACACTGCCGCAGGAGGGCAAACCATGCACCGTGTACTCATCGTCGACGACGAGCCGTCGATTCGGCAATTGGTTCAATACAATCTGAGTCAAGCAGGGTTCGATGTGATGACGGCCGAGTCCGGGGCCCAGGTGCTGCCGCTGGTGCGTGAACAACACCCCGACCTGATTGTGCTGGATCTGATGCTTCCGGGCCTGTCCGGGACAGAGGTCTGCCAACAGCTGCGCCGGGAAGGAATTGACACCCCGGTCATCATGCTGACTGCCAAAGACGACGAAATTGACCGGATTCTGGGCCTCGAAATGGGGGCCGACGACTACGTGACAAAACCGTTCTCCCCCCGCGAACTCGTGGCTCGCATCCGCGCGGTGCTGCGGCGCGCCAGTTCGGACGGCGGACGGTCTGAGGACGGAGACATCTATCAGGTTGGCACCATCCGCGTGGACGTTCGACAGTACGAGGTCACCGTGGATGGCAAACCGGTGGACCTGACCACCCGCGAATTTGAACTGTTGGCCTACCTGTGCCGACATGTGAATCGCGTGCTTAGCCGAGATCAGCTGTTGGAACACGTGTGGGGGTATGATTTCGCCGGCGACACGCGCATTGTGGACGTGCACATCTCGCACCTGCGGGAGAAAATCGAGCAGAATCCGAAATCTCCGGAATACATCAAGACGGTGCGCGGAATCGGATACAAGCTGGTGAAGGGGGAGGCGACCCGTGGCGCGGATTCGTAACCGAATCACCCTGTTTTTGATCAGCTTGCTCATCACCGCCCTGTTTGTCGCCGCGCTCTGCGCGCTCCAATTTCTAGAAAGCAGCCGCATCCGAGCGCTGCAAGCGAGCCTGCTCGCGGACGCCCAGTGGCTCGGCGCCACCCTCGCACAGCATCCGGAACACTTTACCGACGCCGCCGCGGTGGCCGCGCAGAGTTTGCACCAGGACGCGGCACTGCTGACGGCGTCGGGCGTGGCCGCCGTGGTGCAGGCGGATGGCAGAATCACCCCGGCGTCCGATTGGCGATACACCCCCATTGCCGCGACGGTTCAGGCCGGAGCCGTGGTTTCGGCGAAAGTGGACAGCCAAACCATGCTGGTTGCTGCCGCAGCCGTCCCCGGGACGAAGGATAGAGTCGCCCTGGTCGATCCGGTTCAGCCCCAATACATCGGCCTGCTCGCCGACTGGCGGTGGTTAACGGCGGAATTCACTGTCATCGCGCTTGTGAGCGCGCTGGCGGTGGCGCTCTGGTCTCGCCGCGCCACCGCGCCGCTCGAACAGATTGCGGCCACCACCGAAGCCATCGCCAACGGCGATGTGCATCGGCGCATCCCCTATTGGGGCCAGGACGAATACGGCCGCATCAGCTCCGCCATCAATTCGCTGACCAGTAGTCTGTCAGAACGCATGAACGATGTCGCCCAGGAAAAAAACAAAATTCAGGGCATCATTGCACAGATGGCATCGGGCGTGCTGGTGGTGGACAAGACCGGCGTGATTCTGGTGGCGAACGAAGTGGCGCACGCCCAACTGGGCAATCACCACCAACAACTGATTGGCCGCACCCACTGGGAAGCCGCGGTGCCGCGGGTCTCGGCGGCGATTGACGCCGTGCTGATGAAAGGAGAGGCGCAGCGCAAAGAGCTGACCCTCCCAGCGGATCTCAGTGTGGAGTTGAACGTGACCCCCATCTTCGGCACGCACAGTGAAGTGGTGGGAGCGGTCGCGGTGCTCCACGACGTATCCCAGTTTCGGCAGGTGGAACGGATGCGGTCGGAATTTGTGGCCAACGTATCCCACGAACTGCGCACGCCCATCACCGCGGTACGCGGCTTCGCGGAGACACTGCTCGACGGCGCCATCGAGAATCCGGAGCTGCGCCGTCAATTTGTACAGATTATTTACGACGAGGCGGATCGACTGAATCACCTGGTGGTGGATTTACTGGAGCTCTCCAAGATTGAATCCGGACACTCCATTTTTCACTTTGAGCCCGCAGATCTGGGGGTCTTGGCCGAAAACGCGGCGGATACGCTGCGCCACCAGGCCGAACAGCACGGTCTGGCGCTGGAGGTCCACCTGCCCGAAGCCCCCGTGGTGGCGGAGGTTGCGGCAGAGCGGATCTTGCAGGTGCTCGTCAATCTGATTGGCAATGCGATTGCATACACCCCCGCACCGGGAAGGGTGGACTTGACGGTCCTGGATGGAGAGGCTACGGTGCAGTTGGTGGTGCAGGACACCGGCATTGGCATTCCACAGGCGGATATTCCGCGGATTTTCGAACGCTTCTACAGAGTGGACAAAGACCGGAGCCGGAGAACAGGCGGCACCGGATTGGGATTGGCCATTGTCAAGCACATTGTGGAGGTGCACCACGGAAACATTCAGGTGGAGAGCCAGGTGGGTAAAGGCTCCATCTTTCGCGTCAACCTGCCGAAGCGGCAAATGCCCAATGCCGCGCACCCCACCGGATCCGCCGGAAACAATTTCACGAACGAATCACAAGCGCATATGCTACTATCATAGCGTGGAGATGATGACGATGGATGAACTGCATCTTTGTCCAAAGTTTGAATCCGCGTTCCAGTTGCTCGGTAAGCGGTGGACCGGATTGATTATTCGTTGCCTGATGAACGGCCCGATGCGCTTCAAGGACATCTCCGGATTGATCCCCAACATGAGTGACCGCATGCTGGCGGAACGTTTTCGCGAACTGGAGGCGGAGGGAATTGTCGTCCGGAACGTCTACCCGGAAACGCCGGTGCGGATTGAGTACGCACTGACCGACAAAGGCCGGGCGCTCGGCCCCGTGATGGATGCCCTGCAAGCGTGGGCGGATCAATGGATCAGCGTGCCCAGCGATGAAGTGCGCCTATGAGATTACGTCGAGGTGCTGCGTGACACCCACGATGGCACCTCGCTTTTGCCTCCCCCCTCGCCCCGTCTCCGATGGCCTCGCGGCAGCATGTCCCAGAAGGAAGGGAAAGACGTCTGGCAACCGCCCAGTCATATCCAACCGTCCCACATAATACTGTAGAATCGTTCAGATTCTGTGTGAGACGGAGACGATGCAATGATGCGGCTGCTGTGGCGGCTTGGTTTGGCCGCGTTGACCACCTTGGTTTTCACCTTCGGCTGTGCACCACAGCCTTCGCTGGCCCCCCTGACACCCCCGATTTCATCGCAGGCAGCAAACCAGGATACGACTTCTGCCGCGGTCGACGAGCACGCCGTCGGTGCGGCGAAGGCACCCATATCCTCTGCAACCATCACCGCCAAACCGGCGCCGCCGAGCTACCCCACACTGCGGTCCGGCAGCACCGGACCTGCGGTGCTGCGCCTCCAACAACTGTTGGCCCAGGCGGGCTATCTGCCGGTGACCTGGACCCCGAACGCCGCCTCGGCCACAGGAGCAACCCCGACGGCGCTGATTGCGTCTCCCCCGTCGGGATCGTTCAAATGGTCCTACACGAACACACCCAGTTGGGTGACTTCGCTCTGGTCGGCCGGGCACTATACCACCCTCGTGCAGGGCGCCGTGATGGCGTACCAACAGGTCAATCACCTGGCGGTGGACGGCATCGCCGGTCCTCAGGTGTGGAACCGCTTGCTGTCCAAAGCCAGCCTGCGCAATCCGTACGGATTGACGTACGTATCGGTGCGCAAGAGCCAGCCGCAGTCCCTCTCGGCCTGGTGGAACGGGCGCTTGGTTGTGCAGACTCCCGTCAACACCGGCATTGCCCAGTCACCGACGGTCAGCGGCACGTATCCGGTGTATCTGCAATACGTGAGCCAGCGGATGTCCGGCACCGATCCCTGGGGGCACTATTACAGTGACCCCGGCGTCCCCTACGTCAGCTACTTTTACCAAGGCGAGGCCATCCACGGTTTTGTCCGCTCTGCTTACGGCTACCCGCAGAGTCTCGGCTGTGTGGAACTCCCGGTGGCGAAAGCGCAAGCACTCTGGCCCTACATGCACCTGGGAACCCTCGTCCACCTGTCGTAAATGGCCTGCGCTGCTTTCTCAAGTTCGTGACGACGCGGCGGGGAACACCAGAGAACGACTGCCCCATGCAACAGGCCGCCATCGGGTGATGCCCCGCATGGCGGCCTGTTTTAGGATTCAATGGCTCCCATCGTGGACATACAGTCCACTCACAGCCGGATCAATACGTTCACAATCAGGACGGCGAGCAAACCGCTGATGGGAATGGTGATCACCCAAGCCATCACGATGCGTCCAGCAACCCCCCAATTCACCTGGTGGAATCGCTTGGATGCCCCAGTGCCCATGATGGCCGAGGAAATCACGTGCGTGGTGCTGACCGGCAGCTTCAACAACGTGGCCGTGAGAATCACGGTGGCCGACGTCAAATCCGAAGCAAACCCGTTGATGGGTTCCAGTTTGATGATTTTCGATCCGACCGTTTTGATGATTCGCCAACCCCCGGACGCAGTCCCGAGGCCCATGGCGGCGGCGCAAACGATCTTCACCCACAGCGGGATGTCCATGGTGCTCTGGTAGCCTCCGGCAATCAACGCGAAGGTGATGACCCCCATCGTTTTTTGCGAGTCGTTGGTACCGTGCATGAACGCCTGGTACGCCGCGGTGAGAATCTGCAGCGATCGAAAGACGCGGTTCGCTTTATGCGGGGACGTCCCGGCAAACAGCAGCTTGAGGATGGTCATCAGGATGTAGCCGACAACGAACGCCGCGATGGGCGACAGCACCAACGCCTCAATGATGCTGATAAAGCCTCCATAGTTGATCCCGGAAAACCCCGCCACGCCAATCACCGCGCCGGTCAAGGAACCAATCAGCGCGTGTGAGGACGAGGACGGAATGCCGAAGTACCACGTCAACACATTCCAGATGATTGCTGCCACCAGTGTCGCCAGCACAATCACGGTTCCGTGTGGAATTTTGGACGGATCCGCAATCTTCCCACCGATGGTTTTCGCCACACCCACGAAGGTTAACGCACCGACAAAGTTGAGAATTCCAGCCATCACCACCGCCTTGCGCGGAGACAGCGCACGCGTCGATACGGTGGTCGCGATGGCATTCGCTGTATCGTGAAACCCGTTGGTAAAATCAAATACGAGTGCGAAGGTGACTACAAGTACAATCAGGACGGTCATACGGCACCTTCTTTATGCGTTCTTCACAATGACAGAGTCGAGCACATCTGCCACGTCCTCGCACTTGTCCGTTATGTTTTCTAAGATCTCATAAATTTCCTTGAATTTGATGACGTGTAATACGTCCGCTTCCTGGGAGAACAGTGCGCGCAGCGCAGTCCGCAACAGCCCATCCGCGTTCTTCTCCAGCTCATTGAGCCGTATGGTGTGTTCGCGGAGGTCCAACAATCTCCGGGCTTCCAATTTTTGCATCGCCACTTCGATTTCTTTCACGCTGTCCATGATGGTCCGGGCAAATTCCAGCATGACCGGCGTGGCTTCGTGAATCCCGTACAGGTCAAAGCGTACGGAGCAAGCTTCCAGTCCATCGACGATGTCGTCCATCTTGATGGCCAGTTCCAGAAAATCCTCACGCTCCAGCGGCGTGATGTAGGTCGCGTTCAACAGCGTGACCAGTTCGCCAATCAACTCGTCTCCCCGCCGCTCGTATTCCTTCACGGCGCTGGAGAAGTCAGCCGGCTGGGATAGGTCCTTCAGTCCCTGCATGAAGAATGTGCTTGCGGCTTCCAGGTTGTCCGCAATCTGAACAAGCAAGTGAAACAATTGCCGATTTCGTTTCGACACCAATGTCGCCCTCCCATTCATTCCTCCGAGCCTGAGCCCACACGGATCAAACCTCATTAAAAATACGTAGACTTTGTTAATCTACTGTACGCTTTTTGTTAAATCTACGTAAAATCCGCGTGAGAAAATCACACAATTTATCCTGAGTGGATGTTGTACAGGTCGCATCTCACAGCGCTTCTATGCGCCAGCACAGAGCCCTGCCAACGTCGTTCATAGCTAAGGGCCCGCTGCGGGCCCCTGCCATCGGTGATGAAATGCTTTACGCCAAGCCATTGAGGTGCGCGGTATCCTGGCCGAAGCTGTCCACCAACGCCTGGGTGGCCAAGTGTACATCCCACGCTTCCCAAACCTTCTTGCCGTTCTTCTGCACATACATGCCGCGCGCTTTCACGACCTTTTGCCACGCCGGAGTGAGGTCGGACACGTAGCTTCCGGCCACCGCCATGGGGCGCAGCTCGGCAAACGTGAGGAAATGTCCGTTCAGCCAGGCGCCTCCTTGCTGATAGACCTTCGACCAATAGGTGTTCAACCAGTCCAGGCGCTTCCAGTGCAAGCGTTGATACACCGACTGGTGGGTCGCCAACGCGGACAGACCGAACAGAGCGTCGCGCGTGGATGTTTCGTTCACGCCGGACCAGGACTGCCCGGAGTGGTCGTAGACAAACCCGCCGCTCGACTTGTCAAAATAGGACGTGAGCGCTGTGCTTGGCACCCCGTTCTTCTGCACCCAGCTGTCCGGGTTGATACCGAGCGCCTCCAGGGCCTCCACCACCACCGCTGTGGAATCGGAATTCGAGTTGTCCGCACTGCCGAATCCGCCATCCGGCGCCTGCTGCGTCTGCAAATACTGCAGCGCCCGGCTGACCACCTGGCTGTCCTTGGTATACCCGAGCAGGGACAACGCGTCCAACGCGTAAGCGGTGTCGTCCGGATCGGAATCCGTGCTGGAAGCGGACCAACCAAACCCGCCGTCCTTGTTCTGGTGCGAAATCAACCAGGCTGCGGCGGACGCCCGATTGTACGACGCATTGCCCGCGGCTTCCAGGGCAATGATGGACCACACCTGCGCGTTCACCTGGTCAAAGCCGGTGCCATCCATGTTGTCCGCAAACTTGCCTTCGTTGTCGCCGCTCGTTTGCTGTTCCTTGGCCAGCGCTTGGACGTAGTTCTTGCCCTGATAATTGTGCGGATCGAGCCCCGCGGCCAACAGTCCGAGAATGAATCGGGCATAGTCGGTGGTTGTCTGAAGATTGGAAATTTCCGATGAAGTCCACGTACTCGCCGAATGCTGCCCGGATACCGCAAACTGTGTGACCAATTTCCACTCGTGATTTGTTGCGTGCGCGCCCATCCATGCGGCACCGGCGGTGCGTTCCTGCTGGATAGTGGCCGGACTGGCGGAGGCCGGCGCCACGGCCAACGCCACCGTGCAGCTCATGCCGATCAGCGCAGCCGCTGCGGCTCCCATACGCAGCACGGACAATTTCATGATTCTTCCTCCCCCTTGGAATGCAATCTATTGGATAGAGCACCCTCCGCGCTGCGGTGCACCTGCATCCGCCGGCGGTAACGCTCGAATTCCCTCATCACAACGGGCCCTGCGACAGCCGTCAGAGCCGCGGTGGTCAACGCATGATTCGTGTCAAACCACACGCTCCGCACACAGAGCAGCCCATACGCAGCCCAGGAGATGGGGCCGCCGCCCAGCAGCACCTGCAGGTTCATGATCCACCCGAACACGTACCCCCACAGGAACGCAAAAGGCACCAGCCACCATACGCGCCAGCGTGGAAACCACTGATGCAGCCATCCTGCCGTCGCGCCCACCAGCCCCCAGGCGAGCATCTGCCAGGGTGTCCACACCCCTTCGCCGAGAAACAGGTTCGATCCGAGCGCGGTGAATGCCCCCACCGCCGCACCGGTTCCCGGCCCGAACATGTATCCTGCCATGAGGATGATGAACGTGGCCGGCTGCACGCTGGGGATGCCCTGCACCACCACCCGCCCCACGGAAGCCACGGCCGCAATGGACGCGACCAGGGCAATTTGTTTCGGGTTCATCGCCTGTCGTTCATACGTTTCCAGCAATGCGAACAGCAGCAGGGCCAACACGGCCACTCCGGTGGCCCACCAGGGCCACCCCTGGACAGTGCCCGCCACGACACACGCCACCATGAGCCCGGCTGCCATCCATCCACTCCATCGATGTTTCATCGGGCCATCCCCACTTTCATGGCGTCCGCCAGACAGTGCACATCGAGATGGAACGGTCGAAACGCCCGGGAAATCGTCGGCGCGAACGTCAACGCCCGGCGGAATATCTGCACGGGTGGTCCCTCGAGCACTGCATGTCCAGCATGGAAAAAGACCGCGTGGTCGGCGAATTCGGCAGCGAAATCCAAATCATGCGTCGCCATGACGACCGTTCGCCCGTCCTGCTTCAACCAGTTCCCCAGTTCCGCCTTCGCCGTCACATCCAGACCGCGCGTGGGTTCGTCCAGCAAGAGCAGATCCGGATGACGTACCATCACCGCCGCCACTGCGACCCGCAGTTGTTCTCCGCCGGACAACTCCCGGGGATGCCTGTCCACCAACTCGGTCAGAGACAGACGCCGCAACACTTCATCCACCGCAGCCGACGTCGCATCGGCGGAAAGACCGCGAAGCGTGGCGGCCAGGGCCACTTCGTCCCGCACCGTCCGCTGGCTGAAGTACAGGACCGGATTTTGCGGCACATAGCCGACGCGGAGTTCCCCCGGCTCCCCAGGTGTGTCCCGCCGCCGACGGATCTTTGCACCGCCTCGGATGTGTCCTCTCACCAACGGCTGCAGCCCCGCCAGCACCCGCAACGCCGTGGACTTGCCCGAACCGTTCGGCCCCATCAGGACGGTCAGTTGCCCGCGCGGCACGGAGAACGAACACTCGTCCAGCGCCGGCAGGGACGCCCCCGGGTAGGTCACGGTCGCCTGACGCAGCGACACCATGGTCTGCACAGACGGTGCCACTGGACAGACCTCTCGGGAAGTGCCGGTCGACGGTTCCGCCCCCTCCTGAAGGCGATGCCGCAGCGCGTCCCGCACCGCCCGCACCGTCAACAGCGGCCGCGCATCATCCAGCAACAGGCGCGCGAGCGTCGGCGCGGACGCGGGCCTGTGCTCGCGCAGCCACGCCGCCGCAGCCGTGGCATCCCCCGCGAACCGCAGACGGCCGCGTTCCAAATACCAAACGTGGTCGACCTCCGCGTAGGCCGGATCGATTCGATGTTCACTCATCACAATGGTCAATCCGAACTCCTGGTTCAGCCGCCGAAGCAGTTGGAACCACTCCGCGGCAGCCACCGGATCCAACTGCGCGGTCGGTTCGTCCAACACCAGCACCTCCGGCTGGTGGACCAGCGCGGCGGCCAGCGCGACTCGTTGGCGCTGGCCGCCGGACAGCTGGCGAATCTCCGCGTGCACGTAGTCGGACATGCCCACCATCTCCAACACCTCGGCGACGCGCCAGCTCATGTCCTCGGGAGGAACTCCGACATTTTCCAACGCAAACGCCACTTCCCGATCCACGCGGTGGTACACCGCCTCCGCATCCGGATTTTGCCCGACGAAGCCAATGCGCCGCACCCGCTCCAGGGGTTCCAGTTTCGCCACGTCCTTGCCGGCGATGGAAATGCGGCCGCGCATCGTTCCCCCGTAAAACTGCGGGCAGGCCCCGGTCAAACACCGCAGCAGCGTCGATTTTCCACTGCCCGTCGGCCCCTGCACCAACAGCCAGCGGCCGGCCGGCAGCGACACATCCACGTCCACCAGCGCCGGTTCTTCCGCATCGGGATATCGGTATGTGAGGTTGTGCACCGCAATGCTCCCCATTACAAACACCTCCCGAGCCAGACGCAGTACACCGCCAGTGTGATCGCCAACCCGGCCTCCGCCCAAGCGGTGCGCTCCGCGCTGACCATCAGCAGCCGACCGACGGCACACGCGAGAAGGACACCGGCCCCGAACACGATGGCGGTGTCCCAACGGCGCCATCGCACGATGCGAAACACAGTTCGCCGACCGTGCCCGTAGCCCCGCACGTACATGGATTCAGCCATCTGCCACCCTCGCTCGAGGGCGGTCATCAACAGGGCCTGGTAGACGGTCGCCTGTGCCCGCATCCGCCGCACGCGCGACATAGCCGTCCCCTCATCCCCACCGCGCTGCAGCCACACCCATTCCGCCAGTCGTTGGCGTTCCTCCAACAGGGTGGGAATGAGACGGATGACCATGGCGACCGTCAGACCCACCCGGGCGTAGCGGCGTCCAAACCAGGCGCTGATCACGTCTTCGGTCGCCGCTTCCGAGAAAGCGCTGAAGAGGAGCAGCAGGCTCCACAACCGGATGGACTGGATGAGCGCTCGCGCGATGCTCTCCACACTGACCGCGGGGGATCCCAACAGCGGAAGCGCCGGTCCCTGCCACCAGATGTGCTCACCGGGCCGAACGAACCAACAGCCGACCAAGGTGTATATCAGAACTAACGGAACGGCCAGCCGCAACAGAAAGCCCAGTGAGCGGCGGCTGCGCACCATTCGCCAGACGAGGCCGACCGCGCACAGACCGTCCACGGCGATGCCGCCCAGCGTCCGCAGGGCGCAGACCGCGCCAAACAGTGCCACAAATCCCACCAAAAGGGCAAACGGATGGAGCGTCTTCCGCGCCTTGCCGCGCATCATCCGCTGCCCGTGCTGGGATCCCAACTGTGATAGTCCCAAACGTCCACATCTCCCGCGTGTGGATAAATATCCGCAGCGCCCACAGGCGCCTGCTGATGATTCACGTACAGAAACCAGTCCACCGGCTTCCGCTCGTTGGCCGGAACTCCCGTCCACTGCGAATGGATACCGTTGATGGACACCATGAAATCGTCGTTGTACGCGGTCTCAATCTGGTAATTTTGGTGCATGTACTGCATCAGCGACTCTCCCGCCACAATGCGCGGATGTATCTCCGAAATCAAGTGTTGACCGTGATTCTCACTCACAATGATGGTGAACGATCCCAGATTCGGCGCGGGCGCAGTCAATCCGGTCTTGCCACCGCCTCCCCCGGTCTGCCCGGCACTCGCACCGGACGCCGCACCTTTGGCAGCATGGGTGGTGGTTCCTCCGGAAGCGCCGCTGCCGCTGGCCGCCGGTTTGGGCGCGGTTGTGGCTGCGCCGCTGGGGCTCGCCGTGGAATGGGCCGATGCGGACGACACATCCTTGCTTCCTCCGCGCTCGGTCGATGCAGTCGACGGAGCGGCACCGCCGCTCGCCTTCTTGCCAGCGACATGCCCCACTGCGTTGGTGGTCGCGTTGTTCAGGACGACAGGCCCTTCCGGCAGCGTCGACGAGGATTCATTCGCCGTCCGCGGCAGCGTGCCCAGCCACGCCGACCCAGATGAACCCGCCGGATGCCGCTCGTGTGCGTACAAAACGCCTGTCCCCACCGCCGCGGCTGCCACCGCCAACGTGGCCATCCGCCAGATGGTTCGCCGCATATGCCCCCCTCCTGTCTCATCCCAATCAAAACAAACAGCCCCGCGAACGGGGCTGTGCAAGCATACGCTGGAGAATCCAGAAAACGCTGCCTCACACTTCCCACCGAAGCGGTTGAAACAGTACGGACGATGGGCTGGTCTCCTGACTCGTGACTTCTCCTACTCGCCCGCCTTCCCACCTCGCGCCGGGCACATCGGAAACGGTGCCATAGGGCACCTTTGGCGAGCTGTGCTCGCCAGCCGACGTGGCCCCACACCGACAGGCAGTGGCCAATCGGGATTTCGTCATCACTCACAGTTGCGGGGGCTGCTCCGGATTCGCACCGGATTCCCATTTCACTTGCCCACAGGCGAGACCGCCGTCCAACGAGATGAAATTATGACAAACATATATGCCGTGCAAGAAACCACCAAGGACGAACAAAGTATAGACCAGGGGTCCCCTCGGTTCAATAGGGCCGCGGTTCAGAAGCATGATGGAGCGAAAATCTCTACGGGAGACCGCATGTGTATCGCGCGGGAGGAAAAGCATTCTGGTGCTGGTCGGATCGGCCGAATCGTTGCAGCAATGACCCTTTGGGCCCAGGACTGACGACGGCGGCAGCCGCGTTTTGTTCGGGCGAATTTCTTTTCGCCCGCCTTTTGCGCTACCATGATTACCGAAGCTGCAGGACGGAGGGACAAAGAGATGGCGAAGAACGAAAAGGCTGTCGTGGTATTCAGCGGCGGCCAGGACAGCACCACCTGCCTCGCGTGGGCACTGCGCGAATTCCAGAGCGTGGAGGCGGTCACATTTAACTACAATCAGCGCCACGAAGCGGAAATTTCGTGCGCCAAGTCGATTGCGGCCGAGTTCGGCGTGCGCCACCACATTCTCGACATGGCTCTGTTGAACCAACTGGCCCCGAGCGCCCTGACGCGGCAGGACATCGCCGTGGAAGCCGGGCGCGACGGCGAATTGCCGTCCACGTTCGTCCCCGGGCGAAACCTGGTGTTTCTCGCGTTTGCTGGCATTCTCGCCCGTCAGGTCGGGGCAAAGCACCTTGTGACCGGCGTGTGCCAGACGGACTTCAGCGGGTATCCCGATTGCCGGGACGTGTTCATCAAGTCGCTCAACGTCACGCTGAACCTCGCCATGGACGAGGAATTTGTGATTCATACACCGTTGATGTGGCTGGACAAGAAGCAAACGTGGGCGCTCGCGGATGAACTGGGCTGCTTCGACCTGGTGCGCGAGCGAACTCTCACGTGCTACGAGGGCATCATTGGGGATGGATGCGGCACGTGTCCGGCGTGCGTCTTGCGAAACCGGGGCCTGCAGGCGTACCTCAACGAACGCAATACCATCGATTGAGGCATCGTTGCGAACCGGTGGCGGCGTGGGCCGTGCGGATCACACGCCGCGCCGATTTCCCCACAGCAATACGTGCAATTGCGGCAGGACGCGGACGTCGTTCATCTCGGGATGCGACGTGACGCGCTCGGTCAACCAACGCAACTGTTCCAACAGTCTGGCCGACACGTCCCCCTCGGCCGCGGTGTCCTCATTGCCAACCGAGAGAAAGAAGGGAATGTCCGGCCAGCGCCGGTGCACATCCACCGCGTAGTCGTAATCCGCGTCGTCAAACACCACCACTTTGAAGGAGGCGTTCAGGGCGTCGGCCCGCACCCGCTCCACGATGTCATCCAGTACGCGCCAGTCGGTGCGCATGCCCGAGCTGGGCGGCTTCGGACTGAGCGTGAGGTCATCAATCCAGCGGAACCAATCCCGCCACACACTGCCCTGTGTCTCCAACCCCGTGCGAATGGCGTGCGCCCGCAGCAGCTGGAGAAATTCGGCCATGGCATCCCGAATCAGCGCGGGGTTGCCGCCCGAAATTGTGACATAGTCGAAGTTCCCCGCCGCCTGCCGCTGCAGTTCGGCCCAAATCTCCTCCGACGTCATGGCGACCGCTTTGGCCGAACCGTCCCAGGTGAACTTGGAGTCGCACCAACTGCATTGGTAGTCGCAGCCCGCGGTTCGAACGAACATCGTCTTACGGCCGATGGCCATCCCTTCCCCTTGGATGGTGGGTCCGAATATCTCCATCACCGGAATGATGCTCATGCGTAATCGATACCTTTCTTCGGCCGGAACACCACATAGCTGGTCGGCGTCTCACGCACCACCACCTGCACGCAATGAGGGCGATTCGGCTTCTTCCGCAGCTCTTCTTCCACGATGCGCCAGATGGTCTCCGCGACCACCTCCGTGGAGGGCGGTGTCCCACCCGCATTGAACATGGCCGTATCTTCGTTGAGCAGCCGGTGATCCCAGCGCCCATGCACCAATTCTTTCAGTCGCTGAAAATTGATAAGAAACCCCATTTCATCCAATTGGTCGCCTGCGATGGTGAGATTGATGAAATACGTGTGTCCGTGCACCCGTTGGCAGATCCCCGCATCCGGATGGGGAATGTAATGGGCCGCTGCCAACTGCATATCTTTATTCAACTCATAGCGAAAGTTGTGTTGGACCTGCGGGTAAAACTGTTGCAGCATACGTGGTCCTCCTCCCTGCACCGCGCTCTGTCACGAGGGATTCGCACAGGCGTCGACGCGCTCGTTACAACCACTTTTTCTTGCGAAAGAACCGAATCATGAACCAACTCAGGACCACCATCACCAGCATCACCAACACCGTGGATGTCCACTGCCGCTGCAGCGGAATGGGAACATTCATCCCAAAAATCCCCGTGATGAGCGTCAGGGTTGCGGTCAGCGTGGTGATCACCGTCAATACCCGCATCGTCTCGTTGGTCTTCGCAGTTCCCAACGACGAGTACGTGTCCAGCGCACCAGAGATGAGGTCGCGGAACACCTCCAGCGAGTCGTTGATGCGCTCCAGGTGATCGTTCAAATCCATGTAGTACGGGATGTTCTCTTCCTGCACCGCGAAGGAGTACGGTGATCCAACCGATGCAAAGATCCGCCGCTTGGGCTGCACCACCCGCCGAATGGTGACAATGGTGCGATTGAGCGCCATGAATTCCTCCGTGATCTCCATCGCCGGATGCTCGTACATCTCGTCCTCCAGTTCGTCAATGCGAACCGCCAGACGATCCATGATGGGAAAGTACGTGTCCACAATACCGTCCACGATGGAATACAACAGGAAGTCGGCCCCTTTGTTCATGTACTGGGGCTCCCGAATTGACCGGCTGGCGATCCGCCCGACGGACTGAATCGGATGGCGGTGCACAGTCACGATATAGTTGGGCCCGAGAAACACGTTCAGCTCTTCGCTCGTGATTTCCCGTTCGCTCTCTTCATCATACTTCAATGCGTGCAGTTCAAAGAAGTAATACCCATCGTACGTATCCACCTTGGCCCGCGGCGAGTCGTGCATGCAGTCCTCAATGGCAAGGGGATGAAAGCCGAACGTTTCCCCAACGTACTTGACCTCCTGGGCGGACCAGTTAAACAGGTCTATCCACAGCAAACTTCGCGGATTCGCCAGAAGCTGTTCCCGTTGGGTCAAGTCCACGTCGTGAAACATTTGCTTTTGGTCGTCATCGTAAAAATACGTCTTGATCATACCGTACATCCCCTTTCCGTCGAACTGTTATGCAGCGACGCGCGAGCGGGGTCATACAAAAAAGCCTTCACCAAAGTGAAGGCACACATAACCCAGCCCTTGGCCTTCCCCACTCGTCAAAGTTTTAGCACATACATAGCTAGAGCGCGGAACGCTCAGCCACATTAGGCAAAACCTTAAGCCGGCAATGCCTGTTGACCCAGTTGGCGTCTCTCGACGTTTCCGGGCAGTGGCGTATGATCTATGCAGAAGCCTCACCTAACGAAGAATCCCTGTATACAGATTTAGCATGGCTGGTCCCAGACCAAACCACATATCTATAATAACCGCTTTCGACAAACAATCAATACCGTGTCAAGCAGACCATGATGCCTTTCCCCGCTCACCGACTCGGAGCGGAGCCATTCGGGCCCCGCTCGAACACGGTTCAGCCGTGTACCACGGTGGATAACTGGGAGAGATCCACGCCCAGCGCTTCCGCGAGCCGTCGACCGTATTCTGCATCCGCGCGACTGAAATTGCAGATGGCGAGCAGGCGCGTATGTTCGTGGACCCGGCTCAGATCCGCCGCCAGGTTGCGGATCAGATTGGCGCGTTCCGCTTCGCTGAAACTGCGGTAGCGTTCGCCGGCCTGTTCGAAATCACAGGGCTTCGCCAGTTTCCTGCGCGTGGTGTACCCATGCAGCGCCGTCTCCGACTCCGCAAAGCGTGGCGCTTCTTTCGGACTTTCCAAATAGCGATTGGGCTCGTAGTTGACCGGCGACGTGTCCTGTTTCACCTGCATCGCCCCGTCCCGCTGATGGTTCCGTACAGGTGCGTAAGGACAATTGATGGGAATCTGCAGATAATTGGCGCCGAGCCGATACCGCTGTGTATCCGGGTACGAGAACAGCCTTCCCTGCAGCAATTTGTCTTCCGACGGCTCAATCCCCGGTACGAGCGCGCTTGGGGAAAACGCCGACTGTTCCACTTCGGCGAAGAAGTTTGCAGGATTCCGGTTCAGCGTCATGGTCCCCACCCGATGCAGGGGATACAAGGATTCCGGCCACACCTTGGTGGCGTCCAACGGATGCCAGTCAAAGCGATCCAGATCCTCCGGCGGCATCAGTTGGACATACAAGTCCCAACTGGGGTAATTTCCATTCTGAATCGCCTCGAACAGGTCGCGCGTGGCGTGGTTGAAATCGCGCCCCTGAATTTCGCGGGCTTCCTCCGCAGTCAAGTTCCGCACACCCTGCTGGGGTTTCCAGTGGTACTTGACATACGTGACCTCTCCCCGCGAGTTCACCCATTTGAACGCGTGCACGCCGTACCCTTCCATCTGCCGGTAATTCGCCGGCGTCCCGTAATCGGAGAACAGCCAGGTCAGCATGTGCGTGGATTCCGGCGACAGCGTCATGAAGTCCCAGTATCTGTCCGGATCCTGCACATTGGTGTCCGGTGCCGGCTTCAGACTGTGAACCATGTCCGGAAATTTGATGGCATCGCGAATGAAGAATACCGGCAGATGATTGCCGACGAGGTCGTAGTTTCCTTCGGTGGTGTAAAACTTCACGGCGAATCCTCGAGGATCGCGGGCGGTTTCAGGCGATCCGGCCGAGTGAATCACCGTCGAGAAGCGCACGAACACGGGCGTCTCCTGACCCTCCTTCTGCAGGAACGCCGCTTTTGTGTACTGCGCCATACTGTGCTCCACGCGAAACACGCCATGCGCCCCGGCGCCGCGCGCATGCACCACGCGTTCCGGAATCCGCTCCCGATTGAAATGGGCCAGCTTCTCCAACAAATGGTAATCCTCCAGCAGCGTGGGACCGTGTTGTCCCGCCGTGCGAGAGTTCTGATTGTCGGCCACGGGTGCGCCCTGGTTGGTCGTCAAGATTGGGTGTTCCATGGTATCCCTCCTGATGCGTGCAGCGAAACGCCGCCTTTATATTTAAACTTGTTCTAAATATAAACGATACCATCACAGGATTCAACCACTTTTTTTCGCGCCACCGCACGCCGTCATCAATTCCACCTGCCACTCAAGCCCAATACACAAGAAGAGTCTGACGCACATTGCATGCGCCAGACTCTTCTTGATCCGAGATGCCACAATCCGGGATGTCAAACGAATGCCACTTCCAACCAGCCTCGTGCCACGACACCTGTGCCGATTACGACGGCGTGCGTCCCGCGGAGGATTTGCAGTCCGCGCACAACCCGTGGAAGATCAGGTGGTGGTGATGGATTTCAAAGCCGGTCTCCGCAACCACGCGCTGCAGAAAATCCTCCGGCAATTCGGTCAGCACCTCCACCATCTTCCCGCATTTATCGCACACCGCGTGATGGTGTTCCTCCATTCGCCCATCGTATCGAGATACGCCATTCGTGATGTGCAATTCCTGTATCAGGCCCTGTTCGACCAGGTATTTCAACGAGTTGTAGACGGTCGCATAGGCAAACTTGTAGTCCTTCTCACGCAGTCTGTCCATGATGTCCGCGGCGGTTGGATGGTCATGCGATTCCTTCACGACTTCCAGCACGGCACGGCGCTGTTTCGTCAGATTCGCCATGAACTCCCTCCTTCCGCAGCCTGCAGTACTTTCAACTATTGTAAAGGTTCCGTGTCAATTCAGCAACGGAGCGCACACCCCGAAAAAAGGCGGCACGCCGACGGCGCGCCGCGAAGGCGAACGGATATGGATTCAAGCTTCCACAAATTGTTCTTCTTCCGTAGAACCGGTGAGTGCGGTGGTCGAGGACATCCCCCCTGCCACGACCTGCGCGACCTCATCGAAATACCCCGTGCCCACCTCGCGCTGGTGGCGGGTCGCGGTGTAGCCACGCGCCTCGCTCGCGAACTCCGCCTGCTGCAGTTCGGAATAGGCGGCCATACCGCGGCGATTGTACTCGTACGCGAGATCGAACATACTGTGGTTCAACGCGTGGAAGCCCGCCAAGGTGACGAATTGGAACTTGTATCCCATCTTCGCGATGGTTTCCTGGAACTCTGCAATCGTCTTCGGATCAAGCTTTTTCCGCCAATTGAACGACGGCGAACAGTTGTAAGCCAGCAGCTTGCCCGGAAATTCGGCGTGAATACCTTCGGCGAACCGGCGCGCCTCCTCCAGATTCGGTTCCGATGTTTCACACCAAATCAAATCCGCATACGGTGCGTAGGCCAGCCCGCGGGCAATCGCGGCCTCAATGCCGCCCCGCATCCGGTAAAAGCCCTCCACCGTGCGCTCCCCGGTCAAGAACCGTCCATCCCGTTCGTCCACATCGCTGGTGATCAGATACGCGCCGTTGGCGTCTGTGCGCGCAATGATCACAGTGGGCACGCCCATCACGTCGGCCGCCAGTCTGGCCGCCGTCAGATTGCGCACGGCGTGGGAGGTTGGGATGAGCACCTTGCCCCCCATGTGGCCGCACTTTTTCTCCGAAGACAGCTGATCTTCGAAGTGCACGCCTGCCGCACCAGCTTCAATCATCTGCTTCATCAGTTCAAAGACGTTCAGCGGCCCGCCGAATCCCGCTTCGGCATCCGCCACAATCGGCGCCAACCAGTGGATGTCCCCGCTTCCTTCCACCGTCTGAATCTGATCAGCGCGCAGCAGCGCTTGGTTAATGCGCTTCACCACACTCGGCACGCTGTTGGACGGATACAAACTCTGATCCGGGTACATCTGGCCGGACAGATTCGCATCCGCCGCCACCTGCCATCCGCTCAGATAAATGGCTTTCAAGCCCGCCTTGACCTGTTGCACCGCTTGATTGCCGGTGAGCGCCCCGAGCGCGCGTACAAAATCTTCCGTGTGCAGCAGCTGCCATAGCCGCTCCGCGCCGAGACGCGCCAGCGTGTATTCAATTTGGACCGATCCTCTCAATCGAATCACATCTTCCGCGCTGTATGGCCGCTGAATTCCTTTCCATCGGCTGTCCGTCTCCCAATGCTTCCGCAGTTCCTCCGCTGTTTGAAAATGACCCATCTCTGATTCCTCCCCAGATTGAATGATGTGCGATGACCCCTGTGCCCGATTCCTCAGTCGAGGTAGTCATAACCCGGCAATGTTAGAAACTCGACGAATGTGTCGTTGGCGGACAGGCTTAGAAACAGTTCGCTGGCCTGCCGGTACTTGCCGCCTGTGAAACGTTCGCCCCCCACCTCTTCACGGATCTTCGCCAATTCTTCCGCGAGCAGTTCCTTCACCAAATCAAACGTCACCTTGCGACCGTCGTTGAGAATGCCCTGCGGGTGCCGAATCCACTGCCACACCTGTGTCCGTGAGATCTCGGCCGTGGCCGCGTCCTCCATCAGGTTGTAAATCGGCACTGCGCCCATGCCGCGAAGCCACGCTTCGATGTACTGCACCGCGACGCTGATGTTATTGCGCAGACCATGTTCACTAATGCCGCCATCGGGCACCCGCAGCAGGTCCTCGGCGGTGACCTGCACATCTTCCCGCCGACGGTGAATCTGGTTGGGAGTCGGCATATGCTCGTCGAATGCCGCCATGGCCACCGGCACCAACGCCGGATGCGCGACCCAAGTGCCATCGTGGCCGTCCGACACCTCACGAATTTTGTCCAGGCGGACTTTGTTGAGCGCTTCCTCGTTAGCGATGGGATTGTTTTTCACGGGAATCTGTGCAGCCATTCCACCAATGGCATGTGCATTGCGCCGGTGGCACGTCTGGATGGCCAGGAGCGAGTAGGCGCGCATGCACGGCGACGTCATCGTCACCAGGGCTCTGTCGGGCAGCAGGAACTGCCTGTAGTTGCGCAGGCGCTTGATGAAACTGAAAATGTAATCCCAACGTCCGCAGTTCAAGCCCGCCGCGTGGTCGCGCAGTTCGTAGAGAATCTCATCCATTTCAAACGCGGCGAGGATGGTTTCAATGAGCACGGTCGCCTTGATGGTTCCGTACGCGAGGGCGAGCCGCTCCTCACTGTACGTAAAGACCTCGTTCCACAACCGCGCCTCCAAGTGGCTCTCCATTTTCGGTAGATAGAAATACGGTCCGGTACCGCGTTCCAACAACGCCGCCGCATTGTGGTACAAGTACAGCGCGAAATCGAACAGTCCGGCGGACATCGGGTGTCCATCAATCCGCACGTGCTTCTCTTCCATGTGCCAACCTCTGGGCCGCACCACGAGCGTGGCCGTTTCATCATTCAGTTGATAGCGCTTGCCTTCTGGATTGACGTACTCAATCGTGCCGCGAATCGCGTCGCGCAGATTCACCTGACCCTGCAAGGTGTTGGCCCATGTGGGTGAGTTCGCATCCTCAAAGTCGGCCATGAACACCTTGGCACCAGAGTTCAGCGCGTTGATGACCATTTTCCGATCTCCCGCCGGACCGGTGATTTCCACGCGCCGGTCGCGGAGATCCGCAGGCACCGGCGCAATCGTCCAGTTACTGTTTCGAATTGATTCCGTCTCCGGCAGGAAATCAGGAAGTCTCCCCGAATCAATCTGCGCCTGCCTTTCCTCCCGCAACGCCAAAAGCTGCTTCCGCCTCGCGCCGAACCGCCGCTCGAGATCAGCGGCAAATTGCAGCGCCTCTACGGTCAGAATCTCCGCAAATTCCGGTCGCACCGGCGCTGTGAGCTCCACGCCTGCTGGAAGCCGTTGAATCGCTGTGGACATTGGTCCGTCACCTCTCCCTCACCAATAGAAAATCAAGAACATTTGTAACCTTCGTCGTGTGACCGAATGCATTGCTCACACACCACAGCGTACGACGGAACCCGTTCCTCAAACTCACGCCCGCAACAGCAGCATCGTTTCGCCGAGATGGGTTCTCCGTTCACAGGGATTGAGGGAATCTGACTCACGGGAGATTCCTCCTTTGTGGTTCTGGTTCAACTGTAATACAACATATATATGATTGTAAATGTGTTATGCAACAGATCTTCGAAAATATTTTTCGACACAATTCGTAAACCTTGTTTCCGAAGCGTTTCTGAAGGTCATCCACCCACACCAACGCCAAGTTGTATAACAGATGAGCTCTGCAAAATATGCATTATTACAGAGAATATGAGCACAATTTCCGTGATGGCAACGAGATTGAGCGCGTCTGTTTTATAACAAAACAGCGCCGAGTTAAACACCTCGGTGCTGTTTCGAAAACTGTCATATTTCAATGGTCGGCCATGCGTTCCAGCACTTCGAACGTATGCGGAATGACCGTGTCTGGCCCGGGCGTTGAGGAGACCTTTCGCCACGCCCCCGGCAGTTCCGGGAAGTAGGTGTCGCCCGCGAATTCGCGGTGAACAACGGTCTGGTACACGCGCGATACGTACGGAAGAAACGCGCGAAAGACGCGCTCACCGCCAATCACAAACACCTCTTCGGTCCGTGCGAGATGCAACGCCGGCTCCACCGAGTGAATCACATGCGCCCCCGGCACCACCAACGATTCGTCGCGGGTCAGAATGTAATTCTGACGGCCAGGCAACGGTTTGCCAATCGAGTCGTAGGTGGCCCTCCCCATCACGACCGCGTGCCCCATGGTCACCCGCTTGAAATACGCCAACTCCCCCGGAATGCGCCAGGGAATCCCGCCATTGGCCCCAATCACCCGGTTTTCCGCCATCGCGACGATGAAGGAAATCATACGGATACCTCGCCCTTGATGGCCGGATGGGACTGGTACCCTACCAGCTCAATATCTTGCGGCGAGAATGCGAACAAACTGCGCACTGCCGGATTCAGACGCAGCGTCGGCAGCGGATACGGCTGGCGGGTCAACTGCAGGCGACACTGTTCCAGATGGTTCAGGTAGATGTGGGCATCTCCGAGTGTATGTATGAATTCTCCGGGTGTAAGTCCCGTCACCTGGGCTATCATGTGCGTCAACAGCGCATAGCTGGCGATGTTGAAGGGAACACCGAGAAAAATATCGCCGGATCGCTGGTACAGTTGACAGGACAGTTTGCCGTCCGCGACGTTGAATTGAAACAGCGAATGACAGGGCGGAAGGGCCATTTCCTCCACCTCTCCCGGGTTGTAGGCAACCACCAACAGGCGGCGTGAATCGGGGTTGGTGCGGATTTGCTCGACGACACGAGCCAACTGGTCGACCGTCCTCCCGTCGGCCGTCCGCCAGCTTCGCCACTGCTTTCCGTAGATCGGTCCGAGATCTCCCCAGGCTGCGGCAAAATCCTCGTCGGCTCGGATTTTCTCCGCGAATTCTTCCATCGTCTCGCCCTGGTAGGCGCCGCTTTGCTTGTACCGCGCGTACGGCCAGTCGTCCCAGATGTGGTTGTTTTGCTCGACCAACGGCCGGATGTTCGTCTCCCCGGCGATAAACCACAGCAGTTCGCTGACAACCAACCGGAACGGGACGCGCTTCGTCGTCACGAGCGGAAAGCCTTCCGCGAGGTTGAACCGCATCTGATACCCGAACACCGAAAGTGTTCCGGTGCCGGTTCTGTCGGTCTTGCGCGTTCCTTGCTCCAGTACGTGCCGTATCAAATCCAGATACTGTTGCACCACACCACCCGCTTGTCTCAGAATTCACGAGGCACTCTGGCACTCCGTCCTCCCTAGCGTAGCCTCTGAGACACATCAACTCAAGCACTCGACCATTGGTTGCAGCCCGCGGTTGGGATGTCTATCATGAATGCAAAGCATGGACGAGGAGCGAAGCCCGTTGCGCATCAACGTAAAGTTGTTCGCTGGATTGGTCGATCTCATCGGCGTGCGGGAAATTTCCGTGGACGTCCTGACCGGGTGCACCGTCGCCGAGGTCAAGCGGAGGGTGTGCGAGATGTATCCGCGCGCCGCGACGGAGATTGCGCGCTGTCTGGCGGCTGTCAACCGCGAATATGCAGCAGACGACGTCGTTTTGAACAAAGCCCCTGAAGAATTTGCTCTCATCCCGCCCGTTGGCGGCGGCAGTGATGATGGGGATGCGGAGCTGGACAGCTGCCGTATTGTCGATCATCCCCTCGACGTTCAGTCGGCCTTCACGCATTTGGAAGACGTGCACTGCGGAGGCACCGTACTGTTTGTGGGAACCGTGCGGGAGTGGACCAAAGGACGCCGGACGGTATCGCTCACGTACGAAGCCTATGTGGACATGGCCCTGCAACAAATGCGGACCATAGCGGCACAAGTGCGCACCCAGCATCCCGGTGTTCGCACGCTGCAGTGGCATCGCGTGGGTCTGCTGGAGCCTAAGGACATCGCGGTGATCTGTGCAGCGGCAGCTCCGCACCGAGACGATGCGTTCGCCGCAGCCCGCCTGTTGATTGAGCGCTTGAAGAAGGAAGTCCCCATTTGGAAGCAGGAGCGATATGCGGACGGTGAAACGGTGTGGCAGGCGAATCCGTGACCGCCTGCCATGCCGCGCTCTCCCCGCTCACGTGCGCTTATACTCCGCTTCAATGAGTGCAATCAATTCCACATAGTACATGTATTCCAGTTCGTCCGGTACGTCTTCCTCCGTCAACTCCTTCCATTGTCGACGCTGCAGACGGTGATCCAGCGTCCGCACCTGCCCCCTCACCTTGTCTCCAAGAAGGTGAAAATTTCTGAAGAGGACCGGTCGAATCCGCTGAACGTACAGCTCAGCATCCCATCCACGTCCCTTTCCTGGATACAGGATACGCTCTCTGCCGTTCAGGTCGAGCACTTCGTTGTAGGCCAAGTACCGCTGCTCCATCCGCCGCTCCTTCTGCTCCATTTCGCGAAGATGCTGTTGGATGCGTGTATGCAGGATGTTTCCAAACACGCCGACCGACGCGCCAATCACGCCGGATGCCCCGGAAATCACAGGCGTGATCCAGTCCATTGACATCACCACAACTATACCTATGCCATCACAACATCGGTCATATCGTGGTGGAATGTGCGCCGCAACGGCACCCCGTACACGGTTTGCCGGATCCTTGGCCGTGAACGAAAAACGGGGAGTTCTCACCCCCCCGTTGATGACTTTAGATCTTTCAGTTGCCGTTACCTGTACTGTTCCCAGTACCCGTGCTGTTCCCGGTACCCGTGCTGTTCCCGGTACCCGTGCTGTTCCCGGTACCCGTGCTGTTCCCGGTGCCCGTGCTGTTCCCGGTGCCCGTGCTGTTCCCGGTGCCCGTGCTGTTCCCGGTGCCCGTGCTGTTCCCGGTGCCCGTGCTTTTGCCGGTACCAATATTGCTCCCGGTGCTGCCGGTCTTGGGGCGGCCGCCAGCACTCTGCGGCGGCGTAGAATGGCTCGACGAACCCGTTCCCGAATTCGAAGCCGATTCGTATTTCCCACTGACGGTGACCAGCGTTCCATAATCAACCAACAACCAAACGGTTTTCGCTGCCGTGTTGGGCAATTCCACACATCCCACGCTCTGCGGATAGCCGTATTCAGACCGTGGGAATCCATGAATTGCCTCTCCACCATAGAAATAGTTCACATAGGGGACGCCCGGATCCGAGTATTTGCTGCCATCTGGATTGGTCCCCGTCATGGTCTGCGACAGGTAGCGAAGGTAGATGGCGAATGTACCGTTCGTTGTAGGCGCCAGCGCCACCCCTGTGTTGCACAGGGACGAGAACACCCACCGCCCGGCCTGCCAGACCTTGAGCTGCTCCGGTCCCGGACTCTCGGTGACGAGGACGTATGTGTACGGTTCCGTATTTGCCTTCGCATCCTTCTCCAGAATTGCCTGCCAAACCTGGGGACCCACCGCGCCGTCCACCGGCAGCCCGTATTGATGCTGCAAAGCCATGACGGCACCGCGCGTCATTTCCGTATACGTCTGGGGCTGCCACAAGCTTTTCAACTCAGACGGAATGTTGCCATACCGCCAGGTAAACTGTGCGTCCGGCGGATGACTCAGGTTGCTCTCCGTAACGTCGGGATCGCCACCCGATATTTCCAAGGGCAAAAACCCCAGTTCTGCCAGGCGTTCATTCAGCGCCAGCACCGCAGGACCGGTGGTACCCAGACCAAAGGAAGGGTACTGTGTCGCATCCGAAATCTCTTTGGCTTGTGGGCCTGCGTCCTGTCCGGTCTGCGTCGTCGCGGCGTCCGGCGTGTCGGTCGCGTTGTTCCCCAGCGGAACGTCGGACAAGTCAGCCGAATATGACTTCGCACCAGCAAACCATCCACACCCCACAGACATTGCACTCAGTATCACGACAATCCCAGTCATCAGCGCTCTGTTTCTCCGCATCTTCATCCGCCCCGCAATATTCTTGTGTTGACCATACCGGCAGGGTCCCTGTGATGTCCCTGTCCGCGCAATGACGACCAACGACGCGCTGTGAACCTCACAGTTGTTAGACGATGCAAAGCCACCTGTTGTTACGCAGCCACGCACTTTTGACGCGGATTTCTCGTGACGTTTGGTGGGAGATGGTAAACGCAGCGTTCCAATATGCCGCGGTTTGCATAATGGAGCAAGAGTGAACTTGTGTCGTTATTGAACGAACGCCCCCTTCAGCGACACGTGCGTTACACAGATCTGAGCAAGGCAAGGGTGAGCCAGCCCCATTCAAGATCAGTCGTCGTTTTGTTTAGCATAGAAATACGAAGCCACTACCGCAACGAACACCCATAACAGTATCGGTACGAGAATCGCAAGCTTCATCATTGAGTTTGTTGGTAAAACCCAGGCAAGAATTATGATAAAAATTCCCATTGGAATGCCTAATTGTCCCGCTAGCCGATGAGTACGATTCCAACTCTCGGGGCTCGATAAAGTCCATGGGGTACGGAATCCGATCCACCAATTTTGTTGAATACGAGGTGACACATTTGCTATCAGCATGAACACGATACCTATTGCTGTCGGGACGAATCGCATCGACGCAATGTTTAAAACATGCCCCAGTGTCACAAGGTATACCCCCCCGGTCAACACAACGATGACGCCACCGATATATCGATAAGTGGACCAGAAGGACTCGTAGTTTCTTTTCTTCGGGTCAATCCTCCAAAGCACATGCCATAAGAGAATGATGCCGAGCATGATAGCTGGTTCGTATAAGACCACGAGTAGACGAGGTGTCATTCGATCCCCTTTACCAACAACCTGTGCAGGAAGATGCGTGTAAGCTATCAGTCCAAGTGCAACGACGAATAACCACGTAAACCAGCCCCACCAAGGCATTGCATTATTCTTTTTCATCAAGGTCGCCACCTCCAAAGTGTTCAAGAAGCCAAGCAAGCCACTCTTGCAAGATGGTCGTGTTCAGTCGGTAAACAATAAAGGTACCTTCCCGCTGATCGACAACCAAATTTGCGTTTTTGAGTACACTTAAATGACGACTAACGGTTGGTTGAGCATGTGAAAAGTGGCTTGCAATCTCCCCGGCCGTTTTTGGTCCATCCTTCAATAATTCGATGATCTTCCTGCGTGTGGAGTCGGACATCGCCTTAAACACACTCTCATTCATCGCAATTCATCGTCCTCACAGACCTTCCTTACCTCACTGTAAGAGCATCCTCAATTTTATAACTGATTATATAGCTAAATAGCTAAATAGTAAATAAGAAAACACGATGACAAGCTTGAGGAATGAAATCAGTGGTTAGACACGACGCTTTCTAAAGATGTTTCGTTTTCCTCCCTCAGTTCAGTGACATGCCCGCCAACAGACATGTCCCTCACTTCAATGCTGGGCCTAAGCGGTGAGTGCCAGATTACACTCAACCGCTCCGGCTAAAAATCCCAGCAGACTAATGCGCATCCCCATTCATGCCTACCGACAGGGACTGACTTTCCAGTTGCCGCGCCTTGCGGAGCAAGAAGACGAAATATCCAATATAGTAAGCCACCAGCAGCATGAAGATACCGGACGTCCACGGATCGGAAAAGCTTTGGGCGGCCATTTGGTTCTGACCCGCTTGTTGTTGGTGGATATTTCCAACCTCCTGAGATATCTCAATAAAACGAAAAGCCAACCGGCCAATGAACAGGACGATGAGGCCAATGCCAATCCACAGGTGTTGAAGGTACCCCCAACGACCATCTCTCATTTCAAACTTGGTGGTACGGGCTGAAATGTAGGCGATGATGCCTCCAATCACCAGGCCAATTGCATCTGACACATAAGACATTGGATCAGCGGCACCAGCGGCTAAGATCACAAGCGCCAGAATGGAGAATATCACCACTCGGGTGGTTAATCGCCCACGAACCAAGTACTGAAATCCAACTGTCCTACGGATGCGTCGATACATCCCAAAGAGGACCAGGACAACAATAATGATGAACGATGTGTAGTGTTGCATGTGAGACCTCCTTCATTACACATGAGTTCCGGTGAATCTTTGACGTAATTCAAAAAACGCAGCGGGCATTGTCCCATTCGCCCAAGGTGTTTCCCCTTGATCACATACATCATGAGCATCACGTGGATTAAGTGTATTATAACATGTAATACACTTGTCGCAAGCCTAACTATCTTTCCCTGTGTTGCCCATTGTCGGTTACGGAAGGAATTCAGGTTGCCCCATCAATTCTCCCTCAAACAGTTTCTGAAGCTCACCGATATGCCGACGGTCAGATAGAACCAACAGATGGTCATATGCCTGTAAACGCGTTGCACCCCTGGGCACGATGACCTGGTTATCTCGGATAATGGCGTAACACAATGTGTTGGGCGGAAACTCAATATCCACCATCTTACGATTCACAAACCGAGAATCATTCCGAATCTCGACGGGTTGCATAATTGCGTTTTCTCGTGCAATGGCGACCAGTTCCAACAATCCTTCCGAAGGGGAGGGATCAATCAAATCGAGTCTCTGAGCCAGCGGCTTGACCGTCCACCCTTGCACGAGCGTGGACGCAATGACAACAAAAAATACTGCATCCATCATGGTACTTGGCGTGTATCCTGGTGCAAGAATTGCGGTAAGAACCAGCACAATGGGTACCGCCCCACGAAAGCCCGCCCAGGATAAAAAGACTTTCTCTTTCCAGCTGAACCCCATACCAAGTGTGGATACCCAGACTGCTGCAGGTCTTGCAAGGAAGAGGGCCCCTATTGCTAAACCCAAGCCGGGAAGAGCGATGGTTAGCAACCGATGAGGCGCCAATTGCAGACCAAGCACCACAAACATGATGATGTGCATGGTCCACGAGAGCCCTTCGTGAAAACGCATGATACTATATCGATGTTCCAGCTTTCGGTTGCCCATGACCACTGACGCTACATAAACCGAAAGAAATCCACTGCCATGAAGCAAATCCGCAATCGCATAGGAGAGAACTGCGAAAGCCAGCGTGAGTGTGGGGTACAAGCCACCCGTGTCCAGCTTAATCCGTTGATTGGTAAAGGAACCAAGGTACCCTATGCCAACCCCGACAGCCAATCCGACGAACATTTGCAAAGCAAACGTCGCGATGACATACCACGTCGCGTGCCAAAACGAACCGAAGCCATGCGTTGACCATTGAATGAGAACAATGGTCAGGAAAAACGCCATTGGGTCGTTTGTCCCGGATTCGACTTCCAGTACATCGACTAGTCGTCTACGTAGCGACTGACCACCAAGGATAGAAAAGACGGAGGCAGCGTCTGTGGAACTGAAGGCAACACCCAACAAAGCTGAGGGAAAAAACGGAAGGTGTAGAAGATAGTACGTGAGAAAAGCCATCAACGCAGAACTGACCAATACACCGACTGTTGCTAAGGACAAAGCGGGCATCCACACATTTCGAATTCTTGTGACTGAGGTGTGTAACCCACCTTCAAATAGAATCAAGATCAGTGCAATATAACCGATGAAATTCGCCGTCGAAAGCGGTACATCAGGACTAATTCGAAGTCCACCGGGCCCCAGCAGCACACCAATGGCCACGAATCCAATGAGAACAGGAAATCCAACCCGGTTGCCTACTCGTGCGGACCAAACACCGGCTAGCAGGATAACAGACAACAAGAGCAAAAAAGTTTCCATCGAGTGCCCCCTTTATGAACCAAAAGCAGCTTTATCGATGAGATATCCTATGAGTTATATGTCTATTTCATTTTAGCACATCATGAAATCGGCTCGACACATACGGACCGGAGACAAAAGGCGGCCGAAGATGGTGAGAACAATCGACAAGACCATTGTCCGGGATGACTTGGGTACTTGGCTGAGGACGTTACGCAGGACATGCACGGGGCATATTTTTCAGATTTCCCCAGTCAACGTGGTCTCGATAGCTATCATTGGGGATATGCCATACGTTCGTACGCCTTCTCAATTTGTGATGCAAACGTACGAGATATGGCTAAACTGTCATCAAAATATCGTTTAGAAAAATCATACAGCGGCTTTAAGCATCGGTATCGTTCTGCCCCATTCATTCCCGCGACCCGAGACGTTCCGGCGTAGTCTTGACTCATTTGCAGGTAGGTCGCACCAACGGCATAGAACTTCTGGGCAGTCTTGTCAGCGTTGCTCAGTCCCTCCCACTGGTAGTCAGGCAAGTACACGGATTCATCGAAATTCTGAACAAAGTACTCCACGACAGAAATCAAGGACACGATACGTTTACATATGTTAAAACTAAGATTGCCCCATGCCGCCGATAGGCGAGCGTCGCTTGATTCAAATGTTGACATTTCCAACCCCGTTTCGTATTAACAAGACAATTCAATGTATCGCCAGCGCTCGTATTTTGCCTGTCGACTACCTAGGAGCGTGTCCGAGTAATCTTTGAGTCAGTTTCCAGAAGGAAATTTCCGGATCAATAGCGAAACCTAACGGCAACAGCGTTGAGGAGGCTTCGCCATGCCACGAAAGAAGTACCGTGGTCACAACCACGATCAACTGCTCCTGCTGCCGCCGGACTTGAACGA
>NZ_AUCA01000032.1 GCF_000429525.1 Alicyclobacillus contaminans DSM 17975
CGTATACACCGAAGCAACGGATGGCACGCAAGCTGATGACCAAGCGTGGACGAGCGATATACGCCAAGCGCAAGGTGATTATCGAGCCTGTGTACGGCCACATCAAGGCATGCATGGGATTCATTCGCTTGTCCCTGCGTGGGCTTGCCAAAGTACAAGGAGAGTGGTCATTGGTGGCCATGTGTCACAACCTATTGAAGATATTCCGGAATGGATGGTCGAGGTTGGCGACCATGTGAGTCCTTGCATCGGGGGCGAGACAGCACGGAGTAAGTACAACCGCACGCGGGATGCCTAGAATTCACCACTTAGATTCAAAGATACCAACGGTGTAGAGCATGTCCTTTGGTCGATTACTCGGACACGCTCCTAGAACACTTCGAAATATTGGAGTGGGCCGAAAGGTGCATTGCCTTTCGGTCCCATTTTTTACGATATGTTTACCAGTTGTTTAAGTAGGTTTTATGGAGCCGTTGTACACTGCGGATACAGTACGTGGCAAGCGCCACGAAAGGGGACGTTTCAATGACGACACCATACAGTTCCGCCCCGATGGAAACGACACCCACCCCGCTGATGTCGGCGGCGGATTGCGGCGACACGCAGTTACAGGAATCGTTTGTGCACATTCTAGAAGAGGGACTCGTAACACCGCAGTACCAACCGATTGTCAACCTGGTGAACGATGGGCTGGTCGGTTGGGAGGGGCTCATCCGGGGACCGAAGGACACGGCGCTCGAGTCGCCGCTGGCCTTGTTTGCGTTGGCAGAACGGTTGGGACATCTTCGTGATTTGGAGCGCTTGTGCAGAGAGCGCACGATTGCCGGTGCCGATCTTCAGCCGCAGGAGAAGCTGTTTCTCAACATACATCCCAGGACGCTGACGGATCCGACCTTTCGTGAAGGGGAGACGCGGACGCTGATTGAGACAAGGCAGCTTCGGGCTGACCGCATCGTGTTTGAAATTACGGAACACCAGGCGATTGACGACTACGCGCTGCTGCGTCGAGTGGTCAACCATTATCGGAAGCAGGGGTATCAAATTGCGTTGGACGACACGGGGGCCGGCTACTCCGGATTGGTGACGCTGATGGAAGTCAAACCGGATGTCGTCAAAATTGATATGAATCTGATTCGGCGATTGCATGAAGACCAGACCAAGCAGGATATTGTACGGGCCATTTGCCAGGTGTCCTCGGGTTTCGGCGCCGTGGTCATCGCGGAAGGCATTGAGACGCCGGAAGAGTTGGCGGCGGTTCGTCGCTGTGGGGTTCCTTATGGGCAGGGCTATTTGTTGGGGGTACCGACGCATCGGTGTCGGGTGCAGCCGCTGGACCCTCCAGGTCTCTTCGGCTGACTTCCGCGCGTGAACTTGCTTGCAGGATATAGTAGACTGGTGAGGAGAGATGCTGGATTGTCCTGTGTTGGGACAACCTCCTTGGCATCCGCGGATGTGGAAGGAGAAAGTCCATGGTCATTCAACCCAAAGTTCGAGGATTCATCTGCACCACCGCGCATCCGGTCGGCTGTGCAAAGCACGTTCAAGAGCAGATTGATTACGTGAAGTCGCAGCCTCGTGTGGAAGGACCAAAGAAGGTTCTGGTCATTGGTTCGTCCACCGGCTACGGCCTGGCGTCGCGAATTGCTGCTGCCTTCGGCAGTGGTGCGGCAACCCTCGGTGTGTGTTTTGAAAAGCCGGCGTCGGACAATCGGACGGCGACGGCGGGATGGTACAACACGGCCGCGTTCCACGAGGCGGCGAAGGCGGCGGGATTGTACGCCAAGACCATCAATGGTGACGCATTTTCCGATGCAATCAAGCAGGAAGTCATCGACATCATCCGCAGCGACCTGGGGCAGGTTGACCTGGTGATTTACAGTCTGGCCTCACCGCGGCGCACGCATCCGCGCACCGGAGAAACGTTCAGTTCGGTGCTCAAACCCATCGGGAAACCGTTCACCGACAAGACCGTCAATTTCCACACGGGCCAGGTTTCCGAGGTTTCTCTGGAACCGGCGACGGATGAGGAAATTCGGCAAACGGTCGCCGTCATGGGCGGAGAGGACTGGGACATGTGGATGCACGCGCTGAACGAGGCGGGTGTGCTTGCGGACGGGGTGATGACCGTCGCGTACTCGTACATTGGCCCCGAACTCACCAAGGCCGTGTACCGGGACGGAACCATCGGCAGGGCCAAAGACGACCTGGAAGCGACGGCACACGCGTTGACCGACTACCTGAAGACGCGCGGCGGTCGGGCGTTCGTCTCGGTGAACAAGGCGGTGGTCACGCAATCCAGTTCGGCCATCCCCGTGGTGCCGCTGTACATGTCTCTCTTGTTCCGCGTCATGAAGGACAAAGGCCTGCATGAAGGATGCGCCGAACAAATGTATCGACTGTTCGCGCAGCGATTGTACGGCCAGAACGAGATTCCGGTGGATGAGGCGGGGCGGATTCGTCTTGATGACTGGGAAATGAAGGAAGATGTTCAGGCGGAGGTTCGGTCGCTGTGGACGCAGGTGACGACCGAGAACCTGTTGGCGCTGACCGACATCGAAGGGTACCGTTCCGAGTTCATGAAGCTGTTCGGATTCGGCCTGGCTGGGGTGGATTACGCGGCGGATGTCAATCCGGACGTTCCGTTCGCGTAAATTTCCTCGGTGTGGATGGGATGCGGCGGCTGCAGAGATGCAGCCGCTGTTTTGCTGACCGGCAGATGAAAGCGCAATTCGCCGATGACACGCTGGAAGAGAGGGGGTGTCACCATTGATCCGAGTCCTCTTTGTCTGCTTGGGCAATATCTGCCGTTCTCCGATGGCGGAGGCGGTGTTTCGGAAACAGGTTCAGGACGCTGGGCTCGCGGATGCCATCGCGGTGGACTCCGCAGGGATTGGCGGCTGGCACGCGGGAGAGCGCCCACACCGGGGCACGCTCGCCGTTCTCGCGGCGCACGGCGTGGACGCAAGCGGCCTGTGTGCGAGACAGGTGACGCCGGTGGACATCCGGAATTTTGACTACATCGTTGCCATGGATGAAGAAAACCTGGACGGTCTGGAACGCCTGGGCGCCCGCGTCGGCGAGCGGGTGTTCCGACTGTTGGACATCGTGCCGGACAGTCCTATGCAGAATGTGCCCGATCCGTACTACTCCGGCAACTTCGACCTGGTCTATGACCTGGTCGAGCGGGGGTGCGCGGCGCTGCTGCAAAAAATTCGGCAGGAGCACGGTTTGTAATCTGGTCATTGTGGTTTTCGGCGCCCATTCTCGCCATCGCCGCGCACGCCGCGAAGCGCCTCTCGTCCGGCCAATGCCGTCGCCGTGGCTTGCCCGCATGGACGAACGGCCTGTCGCACAGACTGTGCATAAAACCGGATGAGCGGGGGGAGCACAGGCGATGAGGCGGTGTCGGCGTTGGTGGGTGACAGCGTTCTGTGGAATCGCGATGGGAATGCTCGCATCTCGGAGCGCCCTCATTCAGCCGGGGGTTGCAACGGAAGTTGAATCGTGGGCCAAAGAGTTGTCCCGGGGCCACCTGACCGGTGATTTCCCGGGGCATCCCCATTGGTACATCCATCCTCAGCAGCTTCAGCCGGGCGATATTCTGCTCTGCCACAATCCGAATGGAGCGTACGGGTATTGGACGCACGCCGTGCTGTACGTCGGCGACGATCGTGTGGTGGATGCGTTCGATGTGGAACACGGCACCATCTATCAACCGTTGACCTGGTACCAGCGGTATTCGGAAGTCGCGGCCTTTCGCTGTCCGCCCCCCCGTATTCAGGGGGCGCGCCTGGTGGAATTGGCGCGGCGGGAGGTGGGGAAACCGTACGATCCGTTCGCCGGCCTGGCGGACAGCCGCAGTGAATACTGCAGCAAATTGGTCTGGCGGGTGTATCATGCCGCGGGCGCCGACCTTTGTGCGGAAAAACCCTGGGTGTTGCCGGATGACATTGCGCACAGTGCGCACTTGCGTTGCGTGGCGCACTGGGGGAGCGCCTCGTGACAAAGAATGTGCACGGAGTGCTGCACACCGCGCTCCGATGCTATGGTACGTATCTGCTTTTGAGCGCGGGGTCGCTGGCCGCTTTCAATCATCCTTGGCTGCAGCGGGGAATGGTGAGTGTGTGGATGTTTGGCTGGGCGTGGGCTGCGGTTCGGAGGGGTAAGGAGCGCCAGCCCATCCGCGACTGGGCCGTGGCCATGGTCTGCTTCCTCTCGCCGGGGCTGATATTGGACGTGGCATCGTGCACAGGCGTGTTCGGCAGCGCCGAACTTCTTGAATTCTGGTATCATCCGTTTGTTCCCATACTGGAATGGTTGCAGGGACGATGGGGGAAACCTGTCGCTGTTCTATACGTCCCTGCGCCTGCTTCCTGTGGTTTGGCTCGCGCTGTCTATCATTCTGTGGGCTCGACTTGCGCGGAAGGCAGCGCAGGCCGAACTTTGGCCAGCAGCACGAGAAAACCCGGAACCGCCACCGCGAGCAGAACCAGAGCCGTGATGACGAGATACGGTCCAACCACCGAATACAGGTTGCTGATGGCCAGAAAGTCGTACGTGTAGTGTATCAACACGGCCACCAGGAAGCGACGGGTGAGAATGGCCGCCAACGCGAGCAGTGCCCCCATGATTCCCAGAACGATGAACGACCAGGCCTTGTATGAAGAGAACTCCTGGTAATGCGCCAATCCAAAGACGAGTGAACTGGCGGCCACCGCGCCGACCAGAGATAGCGTCCGAAACCTCGCTGAAGTCGCCCATTTGGCGGCGGCTGCCCATTTGACCCCCATCAGCAGCACCACAATCATGGACCACCGCCAGTACTCCTCCAGACAACCGAGGAAGGCGATGCCGGCGGCCGCCCACACGTTCAGGTCCTGCGAGGGAATGCCGATGTCCTGATCCGATGAAAAGGAGGGCAACAGGTAGTCCACGAGACTGGAAAACCCGCCCGTCAACGCCAGCCAGATGATGACAAACACGCCGTAGCGCATCACGGGCAGCGCGATTCTATACATCTTCAGCAAGCCCGGGGAAACCGGCGCGGGGTTCGCCGACACCGGTTTGAGCTGCTGATGACCACTGGCGATCCGCGTCATAAACGTCCGCGTCAACAGGAAAATGGAAGCGATGAATACGACAACCAGCAGTGCCCCGGCGGATATATCGTTTGCTTCCACCGACGCGGGGGCGATGCTGGTGATGGCGATATCAAACCCCAGAAAAGCCATGAACACGACCTGCCACACAGGGATATCCTGAGTGAGGCGTCGCGCCATGTCATGCCACAGTTTCAAACAAGTCACCTCGTAAATTGGTCTTGAAATCATTCCTCTGACAAACATAAAGGAATCCCCGGACGCTGTCCATGCCCTGCACGCCCCATATTTGTCTGCTTCGCCGCATAAATTGAGGTGGGGAGAGCAGGAAAGCGAGCGTTCGAAGTGAATTCCATAAGTGTTGACTAAATTCTTAACAGATTGAAATTTTGTTTCAACCAATCGGTCGGTAGTCTTTGTCATGTCCATTCGGTGGTACGTCCGGTGACCACCAAAGGCAGAGGTGAAACGAATGAATGTGTTTGAACTGTTTCGGCTGGATGGTAAAGTCGCGCTGATCACCGGCGGTGGTCGAGGACTCGGCAAGCAAATTGCCCAGGCTTACGCGGAAGCGGGCGCCGACCTGGTGCTCTGCTCGCGGCGCGTGGAGAACTGTGAACAGGTGAAGAAGGAACTCGAAGCCACCGGAGTCCGGGCGCTGGCGCTGCCCCTGGATCTGACGCGGCCCGAGTCGGTCAAAGCAGCGGTGGCCAAAACCCTGGAGCACTTCGGAAGGGTGGATATCCTGGTCAACAACGGCGGCGCATCTTGGGGACACCCGGCGGTGGATATGCCCTACGAGGCGTGGATGAAGGTGTTGCAGACCAATCTGACCGGGACGTTCCTGATGTCGCAGGAGGTGGGCCGGTTCATGATGCAAAACGGCGGGGGGAAAATCATCAACATCGCCTCGGTGGCCGGGCTGCGCGGATCTGACGAGCGCGTGCTGGACGCGGTCGGCTACAGCGCGAGCAAGGGCGGCGTCATCAGCCTCACCCGGGATTTGGCCATTAAGTGGGCCAAGCACAACATTTATGTCAATGCCATCGCTCCCGGCTTCTTCCCGACGAAGATGACGAAAGGCGTACTGGAACATGCGGAGCGCGAGATTGTCAATAATACGCCGCTGCGCCGCATCGGGGGAGAGCGAGATCTGCAGGGGGCCGCGCTGTATTTCGCGTCCGCAGCATCCGATTACACCACCGGACAGGTGCTCGCCGTCGACGGCGGTACCACCGCGCGGTGACGATGGAAAGGGGCTCTGCGGCGTATGGACTTCGAATTTTCGGATAGAGTGAAAGCGCTTCAGGAAAAACTCACACGGTTTATGGAAGAGGTCGTGTACCCGAACGAGCCGGTCTATCGCGAGCAGCTGAACGCTGGGCCGACGCGTTTTGCCGAACCGCCCATCATGAAGGAGATGCAGGCCAAGGCTAAGGCGGCGGGCCTGTGGAACCTGTTTCTTCCCGATGAGCGTTGGGGACCGGGCCTGAGCCATCTCGAATACGCGCCGCTCTGCGAAATCATGGGCCGGTCAGAGATTGCGCCCTTGGTGTTCAACTGTAACGCGCCGGATACGGGGAACATGGAGGTGCTGGTACAGTACGGCACGCCGGAGCAACAGGAGATGTGGTTGAAACCGTTGTTGAACGGCGAGATCAGATCGGCGTTTTGCATGACGGAGCCGGATGTGGCTTCCTCTGACGCCACCAACATTCGCGCCAGCATTGTGCGCGATGGCGACGAGTACGTGATCAATGGCCGCAAGTGGTGGTCCTCGGGGGCAGCCCATCCGGACTGCAAAATCGCGATTGTCATGGGATTGAGCAATCCGGATGCGCCCGTCCATGAGCGCCAGTCCATGATTTTGGTGCCGTTGGACACGCCGGGTGTGAAGGTGGAGCGGATCCTCACGGTGTTTGGCTACGACGACGCCCCGCACGGTCACGCCGAAGTGGTCTTTGACCATGTGCGCGTACCGGCGAAGAACATTCTCTGGGGAGAGGGCAAGGGCTTCGCCATCGCTCAGGGGCGGCTCGGACCCGGGAGAATTCACCATTGTATGCGAGCCATCGGGGCTGCGGAGCGCGCGCTCGACTACATGGTCAAACGGGCCAAGGAGCGGATTGCGTTCGGCCAACCGTTGGCAGACCAGGGGGTCATTCAAACGTGGATTGCCGATTCCCGGATTGAAATTGAGCAGGCTCGACTGTTGGTGCTGAAGGCGGCGTACATGATGGACATCGTCGGCAACAAGGCGGCGCGCAAAGAGATTGCCATGATCAAGGTGGTGGCGCCGAGCATGGCGCTGCGCGTGATTGATCGGGCCATCCAGGTTCACGGTGCGGCCGGAGTCAGCGGCGATTTTCCACTGGCCGCGATGTGGGCGTCCCATCGCACGCTGCGGTTGGCCGACGGGCCGGATGAGGTGCACCGCCGCTCCATTGCGCGGTTGGAATTGCGCGAGCATTGAGCAGACCGTGGGTGTAACAAACGGGGAAGGAGGCGGGCGATCAGAATGGGCGTGAATGAGACACGACCGGTGCGGCCAGGCGAGGAACTGCCGGCGGAAAGGCTGGCCAGCTACCTGCGCGACCACGTGCCGGATTATCCGGGGGGTGCGGTGCAGATTGCGCAGTTTTCCGCCGGGCATTCGAATCTCACCTACCTGCTTCAATGCGGCGACTGGGAGGCGGTGCTGCGGCGCCCACCGCACGGGCCCGTACCGCCGAAGGCACATGATATGGCGCGTGAGCATCGCTGGCTGCAGGCGGTGCACCCGGTGTTTCCATTGGCGCCGAAGCCCTATGTGTACTGCGATCAGCCTGAAGTGCTCGGCGCTCCGTTCTTTGTGATGGAACGCCGTTCCGGTATCGTGGTGGATCGGTCGTGGCCGGATGCCTATCCGGAGACACCCGAGGCCGCGCGGGCGTTGGCGGAAGCACTCATTGACACACTGGTCGCACTGCACGCGGTGGATTACTCGGCCACGGCGGTGGTCGACATGGTTCGTCCGGAAGGCTACCTGGAGCGGCAGGTCACCGGGCTCGTCCAACGTTATCAGCGGGCCCAAACGCACGACAATCCGTTGGCGCTCAAGGTGGGGCAGTGGATGGTGAATCATCTTCCGAAATCTCCCACGCCCACGCTGATTCACAACGATCTCAAGCTGAACAACATGCTGTTCGCACCAACGGATCCAGGGCGGCCTGTCGCTGTGCTGGACTGGGAGATGTCCACGGTCGGTGACCCGCTGTCGGACTTTGCGATACTGCTGAGTTATTGGTGTGAACCGGACGATCCGCCGCTCTTTCGGCAGCTGATCTCCCCGCTGACCACGCGGCCGGGGTTTCCGAACCGAGACGCGCTGATTCAAACGTACGCTTGCAAATCCGGACGGGACGTGTCACAGATGAGGTACTACATGGTGTTCGGCTACTTCAAAGCGGCCGTCATCTGTCAGCAGATTTTCTATCGGTACGCCAAGGGTCAGACGGACGATGAGCGCTTCTCCCAACTGGGTGCAGCGGCCGACGGCCTGGTGGAACGCGCCTTCGCGCTCCTCTGACCTCTTCACAGGCCATGACCAGAGGTCGCCTCGGTGGCGGTCTTTCTGGCGTGGTCTGCTTGCGTCCTCCGTCGCGATGGCCGATACTAAGAAGGCAGAGTTGCCGTGTGCAAACTGCGGAGGAGGGAGAGCGTATGGGCCCGATTCAAAAGGAAGACGTACAACGCGCGATTGAGCGCTTTGTCGGCAAGAATGTGTATTTGCACCTGGAAACGACGAACGGCGCGTACGCAGCCCGCCAAGGCATGATGGCGGTGTGTGCCTACATACGGAACGGTCTCGTTTCCTTTCACCGGGGTGTCATCACCGGGGATGGTCCTTATCGTGTGGGCTTGAAGATGGACAACGGATGGATCTACGGAGAAGGGCTCACGGATTACGAAATTGACGACGCCGGTCGGCTGCTCCTCGCGGGGCATGATTCGGAGGGGCGTCTGGCCATCGCGCTGCAGTTGAGTGAAACACCATTTCCGATGTGAGGGGAGGCGTACGGGATGGAAGAACGTCATGTGTTGGCGGTGTATCCCCATCCTGACGATGAGACCTTTGGCAAAGCCGGAACCATTGCGCTGTACACCCAAGCCGGCGTGCCTGTCACCCTGATCTGCGGCACGCTGGGGCAGATGGGCCGCAACATGGGCAAGCCGTTTTTTGCAACCCGGGAGACTCTGCCCATCATTCGGGAGCAGGAACTGCGAAACGCGTGCTCCATTCTGGGCATTCAAGATCTGCGGCTATTGGGGCTGCGCGATAAAACAGTGGAGTTCGAAGACCCGGAGGAACTGGCGGACAAGATCTTCGCGGTGATCCAAGAAGTCAATCCGTCCGTGATTCTCACCTACTATCCGGAGTACGGCGTGCATCCGGATCACAATGCGATGTCCGCGGCCACCGTGCTTGCAGTGAAACGCCTGCCTCGGGAAGCGCGGCCCAAAATCTATGCATCGCCCATTGTGGACAACCCGCGCAAGCTGTTTGGCCCACCGGATGTGGTCTTTGACGTGACACCGGTGCTGGACATCAAGCTTGCGGCCATCCGTGCCCATCGCTCCCAGTCGGAGGCGATGATGGCGCGTTGGGAGAAGGAGGCCGAGGCCAGCCCGGAAGCGCGAAAGCGTTGGGAACAGTGGATGGGGACAGAGCAGTACTGGATCTATCCCGTGGATTGACCGAGACATCGCATATCCCGCAGCCCGCCCTGAATCCGGGGCGGGCTGCATCACGTTCGCACCGGAGTTGGGGCCATTGCATGGCATGCATGTCTACCGCTGGACAACCGGTCATACAGTGTGATGAACGCTGTGTCCAGAGGGGGGAATGGTCATGCCGGGCGAATTGACCGCGCTGCTGTGCGCACTCTGCTATGCCCTGACCTATATATTTCTCAACAAGGCCCAGGCCGACGGGCAAACGGTGGACGATGGGCTGCTGCCAGTGCTGGTGGTGAGCGTGATGACCTTGGGCGGGGCGTTTGCCATGCAGCGGGCATTGTCGGGAGCACCGTTGGATCTGCTGCGGGTTGGCTATCGCCCCGTTCTGTACTGTGCGGCCGGCGCGCTGCTGGCGACGTTTCTCGGGCGTTTGTGCCTGTTTGCCGCGATTAGCCAATTGGGAGCCACCCGCAGCGTCGTGATCAAATCGCTGGCACCCGCGGTGACGGTGATCTTGGCAGTGGTATTCCTCGGAGAGTCTCCGGATTTGGACGATTGGTTGGGATTTATTTTGCTCGGCGGCAGCATCGTGCTGCTGGTATTGGAGAAAGTCTGGACGCGTGATGAACGCTTGCTGGAGAGCGTGACCGCGCGCGGCATTGCATTGGCGCTGTTGTCCGCCGGGCTGCAGGGAGGCGGACACATCATGCGCAAACTCGCTGTCAGCCAGGCGGATACGCTGCCGCCGCTGCTGGCTTCGGCGTTTGAGGTGTTGTTTGCGCTGGCGTTCTACGTCATCTACCTCATGTTTCGCGGGCGCCTGGTTGCCTATGCACGATTTTATCTACGCCGTTTCAACCTGTATCTGTTGGCGGCCGGGGTTGTATCGTCCACCGCCGTGCTCCTGTTTTTTTCCGCCTCGCGCACTGTCCCCGTTTCCACCGTGGCCGTTTTGGTCGGCCTGCAGCCAGTGGTGGTGGTGGTGGTCTCATCCATATTCTTCCGAGGCCTCGAACGCATCACCTGGTTGACCTATGTGTACGTACTGTGTATGGTGGTTGGTGTGACCATCCTGGTGCGCTAACTCCACAATTTTTCCACATTCTATTCATGCTCGCTTCAAATCTGTTTGCGAAAATAGAGTCGAACATGGCCGGGAGAAGATGCACACCGGCAGAGCGGTGAGGAGGCGTTCGGCATGGCCAAGAAGCGACGCACCATTCCAACGTTAGCGTTGGTGCTGTGCGCGGGTGTTGGAGGATACGTGGTTTGGCACGGGCAAAGCGGTGAAGCGACGCCCGCTGTGGGCAGCGAACATACATCTGGACAGCAAGACTACACATTGACATTCAATCATCGACATGATCTCGGATCCGCGTACGGTGTTGGGACAACCAGCAGCAACGCGCAAGGATGGTACGGATGGACGGGAGCATCCGGCGCTGGCGCAGGGGCGACGGTCCAGCCGGATCCGACTGCGGCGGAGCAGCCGAGTGACGGTACGAGCTCGACCACCTCGCTGCCGCAGGGCACGCAGGCGTCCGGGAACTGGGCAGGTTACATCACCGAGCCCACCGGCGGACAGCGCTATACCAGTGTGTCCGGTAGCTGGACGGTCCCGAACATCAGCGGCAGTCAAAATGGCATCGCTGCGCAATGGATTGGACTTGGAGGCGTTTCTTCCCAGGATCTCTTGCAGATGGGCACCATTGAGCAGTACGTGAACGGGACGGTTGAAGCGGACGTGTTCTGGGAAAAGCTCCCCGCCGCGGCACAGAACATCATGACCGTTCCTGTGGGTTCCAAGATCAACGCCAAAATCAGCAAAGCGTCCGGTAGTACGTGGGACGTGACCTTTACGGCCACCACACCTTCCGGACAAACGCTCTCGAAAACCATTCCCGTTCAATTGAGCGCCAGCTATGCGGCCAACATCGGTACTTCAGCGGAGTGGATCAGCGAAGATCCCTCGACTGAACAAAATCGGCTGTATCCGTTGGCCAACTCCGGTACGGTTCAGTTCACCTCCGCGCTGGTCGATGGTCAGCCCATCTCGGCGACGGGCAATCAGGTGGAACCGGTGGCGCTGGTCGACAGCAGTGGCGACGTCCTGATTGCGCCATCCGCATTGGGCAGTGACGGTGCGTCGTTCACCACCACGACGCTGAGCACGGGATCGGCGAACTCGCCGTACAGCCAAATCGGACGCCGCAGAGGCGGCATGGGGCACGGCGGAGGTTGGCGCGAGACGGTCGGTTGGACCGGGTATGGCAGTTACAGTGTCGGAAACTCCTACGTCGAAGTCACCGTGGGTGGCGGCTGGCGCTGAATGGGATGGCTGGCGAGACGTATGACCGTCCGCACTTTGATGCAGGGATGATGAGGCTTCGGTCGCGGGCTCATCACATCGAAAGAACAGGTGCGTCATTCTGGCGCACCTGTTTTTGTAGTAGTACGCCCGGCCTGGGCGGTTCTCTATAGGGTGAAAGTCCCGAACGGGGGGGTGGCGACACACCTACCGTTAGCCAATAGCAAGGGTGCCCATCGCGAGGTGGGATCTGAAGACCAGCTATGTGATGTCAAGTCCATCATCGAGTTTTAAGAACATTGAAGGGAAGTGATGTTTTAGGGTGTAGTTTAGTAAGCCTGTGCAAGGGTGGCGTACTTTCGAATCGCAGAGATGAAAGGGCATTGCGAGCGGTTTGATGCGTGGATTCGACGACGCCTTCGGATGTGCATCTGGAAGCAGTGGAAAAAGGTACGAACCCGAATGCGGGAACTGCGAGCCTTCAACCAACCGGACTGGATCGCATTCATGATGGCAAACTCACGTTGGGGACCTTGGGAAATGGCGAAGAACCTGAACAACGCCATGGACGAGGCGTATTTTGAACGGCTTGGGTTGAAAAGTTTGCAGGAGAGGTAATTTCAACTTCGTAGTGCTTTATGAACCGCCGTATGCGGACCCGCATGTACGGTGGTGTGAGAGGTCGGGGGCTAGGCGCCCCCTCCTACTCGATCTTGGCCGCGTATGTTAGATCACACGTCGCCGTTGGAGGCATGCGCCCACTTCCACGCCGGGAAGGTGCCAACAATTCGCACCTGGTGGTCGAACGTGCGCAGAATGGAAATGGCTTTCTGCATCTTCGGGTCTTCGAGACCCGCCTCCACGTCGAATGCGAATTGATAGGTGCCGAGCCGCGTCTTGGTCGGGCGAGAGGAAATCCAGGACAGGTTCAAGTGGAACGCCGCGAACACGTTCAGGATGGTGGCCAAGATACCGGCGTATTCGGCGCACGGAAGCACCAGCAGCATGGTTTTATCCGCGTTGGCGGGAATAACCTGGCCTTTGCGGACGATGACGAAACGGGTGTGGTTGTTGTCCGCGTCCTGAATCTGTTCATGGAGAATGGACAGGCCAAACGTTTTGGCCGCGAACGCGGAGGCGATGGCGGCCACATCCGTGCGGCCGCTGGCGACAATTTCTTTCGCGGCCGCAGCGGTGCTTGAAAAGTGTCGGGTCGGAAAGCCGTGGCGATGGAGGAATTGGCGGCATTGGGCCAAGGCGGGGGGAATGGACCATATCTCCCGAACGTCGGCGAGATTCGTTTCCGGGAGCCCCAGCAGCATCTGTTGGACCGGAAGGACAAATTCACCGCACACAAACAGCTCGGGCGCTGCAAAGATTCCGTCCAACGCCACTGTGACGGAGCCATCGATGGAATTTTCGATGGGCACCATGCCGTATGTCACATCGCCGCGCTGCACAGCTTCCAGCACATCGGGGATGGTCTGGCAAACGGTCCACGTCACCTCCTCACGCGCAAAATAGCGCATGGCGGCTTCTTCGCTGAAGGTGCCGTGGGGGCCAAGATAGGCAACATGCATGGTCATTCCTCCTCGTACCGTGCGGGCATGGGGGACCAATCAACCAGAATTGGCCGGCATAACGCCGTGAACTGCCGATCCGGCGGACATTGGGTAGTGCAATTCGTCGACGACGTCTGGAATCCCTGCTCCTGATGGAAGGATACGCTACAATATTGGGGAAAGGAGTGCAATGGATGGCTGAGATTGAACAGTTGGTCGTAGAGCGCAGGCACATCAAACAGTTCGCGGATCGACCGGTGGATGAGAGCGAGCTGCTGTGCTGGCTGGATGCGGCCGCGCACGCACCGAATCATCGGATGACGCAGCCGTGGGAGGTCATCTTTGTAGGCCCGGAAACGCGCGCCCGGTTGAACCACCCCGCCAATTTTGGAGAAGCGCCGGTGGTGATGGCCGTACTGTCGAAGGCGCCGGAGCTGGCGATGGAGCGGGACGAAAACCTGATTGCCACCGCCTGCTTCATCCAGAATTTCTCATTGATTGCGTGGTCGCACGGCGTGGGTGTCCGATGGACGTCCATTGGTTGGAAAGCATCTGTGCATGAAGCGCTCGGGGTTTCGGACGACTGGGACGTGATTGTCCTTGGCGTAGGCTATCCGGCGGAAGTGCCCGCGCCGAAGCCGCGGACGCCGATGGCCGAAAAAGTTCGGACGCTGCCGTGAAGCCCGGTGCGAGAAGGTTTGGCCGCCCTGCGCGGGCGGCCCAGAGGGGGAGGGACCGGTTTGCTTCGCATTGCCAGTTTTGCGGCGCTGGTGATCCTCATGTTCGTCGCTGGCATGTTGGTCGCCCGTTGGCTTCACGGTTGAGACGAGGGACTTTTTGCGCCGATGTCCTTCCGGTATTCTGATAACAAACGAGCACAGCGGGGACGGATTCTGTGCACCGGGGGGAAAGCCGCATGTTTCATCACGATGTGCTGAAAATCGTGGTCGCCGCATTGCTCGGAATTCTCGTGGGACTCGAGCGGGAATTGAAACGCAAGCCGCTCGGGCTGAAAACGTGCCTCGTGATTTCCGTGACCAGTTGCCTGTTGACCATTGTGTCCATCGATGCGGCCATGGCGACCAACGCGATGACGAATGGCGTGTTCCGCGCGGATCCCATGCGGCTGGCCGCGCAGATTGTCAGCGGTATCGGGTTTCTCGGCGCAGGTGTCATCCTCCGCAAGAACAACGAAGTCATCTCCGGTCTGACCACCGCCGCCATGGTCTGGGCTTCCTCTGGGCTCGGCATCGCCGTCGGCGCCGGGTACTACGTGGATGCGGTGACGGGGCTGCTGCTGATTATCGTCAGCGTGGACCTCGTCCCCTTTGTCCTCAGGCGGGTGGGACCACGGGTGCTGAACGAAAAGGAAGTGGAGATTCACCTGGTGGTCGAACGACACGTGACGTTGTCGGACATTCTCACTGCGGTTCAGGTGTTGGAGGCGAAGGTGGAACGAATTCGCACCAACAAGGTGGCGGACGGGACCAAGGAACTGAAGTTGACTTGCATCGTCCATGTGTCGGTGCCGCTGATGGAGCTCTACAGTTCTCTTGAAGCGCTCGATGGTGTGGTGAGCATGTCCACCACGCTGATTCACTGAGACTTGACAGCGTCCCATTCCGCGTGGTAATGTACTACCTGCGCGCCGCTGATGGGGAGTAGCCAAGCGGTAAGGCAACGGACTTTGACTCCGTCATGCGAAGGTTCGATCCCTTCCTCCCCAGCCACGATTACTTCGGCGCGCTTTCTTTATGCCATTCGAAAGTGCCTCCCAACGCATTCGGTCCAGCTTCTCGGCACACATCCACAAAGGCGCGTGCGGACAGGCTCAAATACCTCTTCTTTCGAAAGATGAACGCCAGCGTTCGCGTTGGACGGTCCGCCAGATCACAATACAGCGGTCGGGGTTCGCTGGGCCTTCGCACCATGTGAGGAATCAGCGTCACCCCGAGTCCGTGGGCGACCAGTGACTGTGCCATCTCAATGCTGCTGGTTTCAAACGCTATGTGCGGCTGAAAACCGGCCTTTGCACACAATTCCAATACGGTGCGACGAAATCCGTACCCTGATTTGAGGAGAATAAAGGGCATTCGGGAACAGTCGGTCAATGGTACGGGTTTACGAATGTTTCCGTCTTCGTTGAGGCAGTTCTCCAAGATTCCCATCCACGATGTCTGCTCAGGTGGCAACGCGAGCAGAATCGGTTCAGTCAACAGAGGCTCTGTGGTCAGTCTGGGATCTTCCACGGGCAGTGGCAGAATGGATAAATCCGTCATACCTTTCGCCGTCAATTCCACGAGAGCCGTGGGGGACTCTTCCACGAAGCGTACCTGCACCTCGGGGTAGCGACGCTGAAAGGCCCGCAGCAGAGGTGGCAGCACATGTTCCCCCGTGATGGCCGGAGTTCCAATGGACAGCTGGCCGCCCATGCCCTGGCTTCGTTCCTGCATTTCTCGTACGAGATCCTCCTGCAGGCTGACGATGTGTTCCGCTTTCTCCAGGAAGTGTCTGCCCTCAGGAGTGGCCGCCACGGACCGCCGCTGCCGGTAAAACAACGTCAGACCCAGTTCCTGTTCCAGTTTTGCGATTTGCTGGCTGAGAGACGGTTGCGCCACGCGCAACGCGGCTGCCGCCCGGGTAAAACTTTGTTGTCGATGAACTTCCAATGCGTACTTCATCCAGCGAATATCCAACTGCATCACATCCATAGGAGAAATCTATTGTAAGTATACATTTCATATCTTGGACGAATGAATCTCTTCTGTATATTCTCAAAACAACGGGAGATTTTCGCGACTGGAGGAGAGGGCATGGAGAGTGCGAGGAAGGATTCTGTACGACGGCAGTTCAGTCAAAATGCGGGGGATTATCGAGATGAGCCCGTGTTCGCTGAGGGCGAGGACTTGAGACGTATGGTTGAGTCGGTCGCTTTGCACGGCACGGAAACGCTGCTCGACGTCGGCGCAGGCGCGGGGCACACCGCGCTCGCCTTCGCGCCGCATGTCAGGGAGTGTGTGGGTTGTGATCTGACGGAGCAGATGGTCGATGTTGCAAACCAGTTTGCAAGGCAAAAACAAATCGAGAACGTGCGCTTCGTCGTAGGTGACGCGGAGGATTTACACTTCAAAGACGCCTCGTTCGACCTGGTCACGTGCCGATTTGCCGCTCACCACTTTCCAGCAGTGTCCAAGGCTCTGGCCGAAATTTCGCGGGTTCTCAAACCGGGCGGGACATTTCTTTTGGTTGACCACTATGCGCCCGAAGACGACGAATTGGATGCATTCGTGAATACGCTGGATCGGATGAGGGATCCGTCGCACGTTCGGGAACATCGCCTGTCGGAGTACAGAGATTGGTTCCTTGAGGTGGGGTTGTCTTACCGCGAAGTGTCTCGATGGGATATCCGGTTGGCGTTTGACAACTGGGTGCAGCGGGCGCGGACGCCGTTGCCGATGCGCCAGCGGTTGGTTGAGCATCTTCAGTCAGCGTCGCCCGCATGCAAGGAGACATTCAGCGTAACGCTGGATGACGCTGGCCTGCCGGTGTCGTTTTGCCTCAAATGCGCGTTGATCCACGGTGTGAAAGGGGCATGAACGGGCATAACGGGAACGATGGTGTTATCCGTCGCTTTCTCGACAGGATCATCTGACCCATTCCCATCCACGAGAAAGCCGGGCGTGCAATGGTTACACCATGGGTACGCCCGGCCTGAATTCCTCAAATCAGCTGTGCCGTTTGCGGAAGGCGCGCATCAACTCGGCCAGTGCCGCACAGGATTCCACGGTTACGGCGTTGTAGAGGGAAGCGCGAAAACCGCCGACGGAACGGTGCCCGGATAGTCCCTTCAAGCCAGCATCGTTGGCCGCTGCCAGAAACGTCGGTTCAAGGTCCCGGTTGGCCAACCGGAACGTGACGTTCATCAGAGAGCGGTCTTCCTTTCGGACGACGCCTTCGTAAAATCCGTCGCTTTCGTCAATGGCGTCGTACAGCAGCTTGGCTTTCTCTTCCGCCCGTTTCGCCATGGCCGGCACTCCGCCTTCCGTTTCCACCCACGCCAGCACCCGTTCCACCGCGTGCACCGCGAACACCGGCGGCGTGTTGTACTTCGAATCGTTCTTCAGGTGCACGCCGTACTGAAGAATCTTTGGCACGTTCGGACTGGCTTCTTCCACCCAGTCCTTTCGCACAATGACCACCGTGACGCCGGCCGGCCCCAGGTTCTTCTGGGCGCCGGCATAAATCAGGTGGAACTGGTCCACGGGAATGGGGCGAGACAGAATGTCGCTCGACATGTCCGCCACGAGCGGCGCCGACAAGTGAGGAAACGTTTTCCACTGCGATCCGACGATGGTTTCGTTGCTGGTGATGTGAATATACGCGTCGTCGGCAGATACCACGTTCTCCGGCAGCACCGGAAGCTGCCGCCATTCGTGCGGCTTGCCGGTGGCAGCCACGCGGGCCGCGCCCACACGGACGGCTTCGTCGTAGGCTTTCTCCGACCACTGTCCGGTGAGAATGTACCCGGCGGTACGGCCCTCCGGGAGAAAATTCATCGGCACCATGGCGAACTGCAGGCTTGCGCCCCCTTGCAGGAACAACACCTCGTGGGTATCCGGAATGTTCAGCAGGCGGCGCAGGCGCTGCTTGGCCGTTTCCTGTATCTGTTCATACGCCTTGCTCCGGTGGCTGATTTCGAGCACCGACAGTCCCACTGTGGTCAGTTCCACTGCGTCGCGCCCCAACGCTTCCAGCACCGGTTGTGGCAGAGGGCTCGGGCCCGCTCCGAAATAGTGTTTTTGCTTCTGATCCGTCTGTTGTACGGTCACCATACTCACCTCCGACTCATAATTCGATGGACCTGACCTGAAGCACGTCCGGCATGTTTCGGACCAGGGTCACGATGTTTTCCGGAATCGGTTTGTCCACACTCAACAGCATCACCGCTTCGCCGCCCTGTTGGTGGCGTCCCACCTGCATCCCCGCGATGTTGATGTCGGCGTCGCCGAGGAGGGTACCGATTTTTCCAATCATGCCGGGCCGGTCGCGGTGCATGGTGTACAGCAGGTTGCCGGTGGGTGCGACGTCAATCCGGTATCCGTCCACCTCCACGATTTTCGGGCCAAAGCCGTTGTACAGGGTGCCCGCCACCGTATGCTGCTCCACGGGCGTGGCTGCGGTCACGGAAATCATGTTGGTGAACACCTTGCTCGCCTGCCGAACCTCGCGCACCGTGATACCTTTTTCTTTGGCAATCACCATGGCGTTGATGAAGTTCACCTCGTCGGCGTAGGCGGACGCCAGCAAGCCTTTGAGAATCGTGCGGGTGAGCAGGGAGATATCCTGATTCGCAATTTCCCCCGAATATGCGATTTCCACCTGGGCGGCCGACTGCGGCAACAGCTGTCCGACCAGGCGTCCCAGCTGTTCACCGAGGACGAGGTACGGTTGGAGATACTGTTTTTGTTCTTCTGTGAGGGAGGGCAGGTTGACGGCGTTGCGGAACGGTTTGTCGGTCAGGATGTTGACAATCTCCTCCGCCACCGCCACTGCCACCAGCGATTGCGCTTCCACCGTGGACGCGCCGAGATGGGGGGTGAGGATGACGTTGTCGAACTGGCGCAGCGGATGCTCCGCCGGCAGGGGTTCGGTCTCAAACACGTCCAGCGCCGCGCCGGCCACCTTGCCGGTCTGCAGTGCCTCCACGAGGGCTAGTTCATCAATGATGCCGCCGCGGGCGCAGTTGACAATGCGGACGCCAGGCTTCATCTTCTCGAACGCCGCAGCGTTGAGCAGATGGTGCGTTTCTTTGACGAGCGGTGTGTGCACGGTGATGAAGTCGCCTTCGGTGATGGCTTCATCCAACGACACGCGGCGAATTCCGAGGGTGCGGGCGCGCTCCTCGGTGAGGTACGGATCGTAACCAATCACATTCATTTGGAAGGCGAGGGCGCGTTTGGCGACCTCGGTGCCGATGCGGCCCATGCCGACGACGGCGAGTGTCTTGCCTCGCAGCTCCACACCGACAAACTTGCCGCGGGTCCACTTGCCCTGGCGGACGGATGCGTACGCCTGCGGGATGTGGCGGGACAGAGCCAGGAGCATGGCCACGGTGTGTTCCGCCGCTGAAATCGTGTTTCCATCCGGAGCGTTGACCACGACCACGCCGCGCCGCGTGGCGGCACCGACATCAATATTGTCGACCCCGACGCCTGCGCGTCCAATCACTTTGAGTTGACTGCCCGCAGCAATCACCGCCTCGGTCACCTGCGTCTGCGAGCGGACCAGCAAAGCGTCGGCGGATTGAATCTCGTCCAACAGCTCAGATTCCGAGAGCCCGGTCCGGACAGTGATGTCGATGGATTCCAAACTGCGCAGTACGGCCAGACCTTCTTCGGCAATTTCGTCCGTGACCAGGACTTTCACAGATGATTCCTCCTTTTGCATAAACGCTGGTGGATACACAAAACCTGGGCGCTCCAGAAAACGGGGCCCAGGCGGTCGGCGTTCCAGCGTTTTGCACTCCCCGAGGGTGCTCCCTCTTCGTTTCCGCCAGTCGTGCAAAACGTAAATGTTCTGAAGGTTTATGGTTGATTATAAGACTAGTCTGCCTCTCACGGCGTGTCAAGAGGTTCTGTGTCGGTCCGTCTCCGGAATGATATGGCATGCGCGAATTCGTCACAGAATTGACGGATTTCGCAGCCTGTCCCCGCCATGCAGTTGATTCGAAATGACGGGATAACGCATGATTAGGTTGACTGTGCTGTCGGTGATGGAAGCGCTGCGGCGCTTTGCAGATTATGAAGTCAATGGAGCGTGCACCATGGGGACTCGTCGTTCGTCGGGATGTGCCCGACCTGGATTGCTATGGCTGGGCTGCGGCCTCTACCTGTTATTGGCGGTGATCATCGCGAGCCGCGCCCTTCTTGATCCATTTCATCGTTTTCTCGGGGGGCCTGGGGATCCACAGCAGTTCATGTGGTATCTTCGGTGGTTCTGGCATGCCGTCCTGCACGGCTTGAACCCGTTTGAGACGCGTGGTCTAAACGCGCCGCAGGGACAGAATCTGATGTGGAACACATCGATTCTCGCGTTGTCGGCGGGATTCGGTTGGCTGACGTCCGTGGTGAACGCCACGTTTCTCTACAATGCGTTGTGGATAGTGAACTTTGTCCTCGCGGGATGGATTGGGCAGCGTACGCTGGCGCTGTTGTCCGTTCGTCCGTGGCTGACGGTGGTGGGCGGCGTCCTCACCACGATGCTGCCGTATGAGACGGCGCAATCACTGTTCCATATCCATCTCTGGTTCACCGCCATTCCGCTCGCGCTCACCTGGATGCTGGTGGCGGGCGTGGTGCGAGGCATTGCGCATCCGTGGCGGTACGGGTTTCTGCTGGGTGTCCTGGCCAGCCTGCTGTTCTACACGTCGCTGGAAGTGTTCGTCACGTATCTGCTGCTGACGCTGCTGTTCGTCTTCATCCACATGGTCACAGGAGGTTCCGCCCGATCCGCCCTTCTGTGCTGGTGGCGTTGGCCGTCGGTGCTCATCGCCGGCGCTGTGCTGATGGGACTGGCGCTGCCAGGGTTGTATGCCCTGTTCTTTGGAGTGGACAGGCCCGTGGGGCATCTCCTCCCGCAGGATGTGTACGTGAATGATCTGTGGAACTTTCTGCTGCCGACTTCGGTCTACGCATTGCATACGCCCCAGTCGGTGGCGGTGTCTCTTCGCTATACCGGGAACTTCTGGGAGAATGACGGATATCTCGGCTTGGCATGCATCGTTCTCCTGCTGGCCGGGCTTCGCGTCTGGTGGCGATGGCCGTTCGCCCGCAGCGCGTGGCTCACGGCCGTGGTGACGATGGTGCTGTCCCTCGGACCGCATCTGCACGTGGCGGGACATCGGACCGATATTTGGCTCCCCTGGAGTCTGTTCCAGCACATTCCGTTCATCGACAGCGCCATTCCCTCGCGGCTCATGCTGTACGGAGACCTGTTGGTGGTCGCTCTGCTGGTGGTCGGTGCGGAGTGGTACCTGCGGCAGGGGGAAGAGGGATGGCGCAAAGTTTGGACCACAGTGGCGCTGGTTGCCGTGATGGTCACCTGGTTTCCGGACGTCCCGTATCCAACCACCGCCACCCCGGCCGCGGCGGCGGCGCTGTCGTCGAATACCGGAGTTCGCCAGGCGGTGCTCGGCCTGCCAACCTACGTTCTGACGAAGGATGCGTCGGTCGTGATGCAGGCGGACGCGGAATCCGGCTTTGTGTTTCCCATGGTGAATCCGTATGGGTACACGGCGAACACGGCGCATCGTCAGGCGGCGCTGCATCAGCTGTCTCGGCTCGCCCGCGAACCCCTCACCACAATCCAGGCCGTGCAGATCCTGCGGCAGGGGCTGCCGGGGCTGGGGGCGGATAGACTGCTGTACTACCCTGTGTTGGACGGGGAGCACCTCTCCGCAGACGTGGTTCAGGCATTGGATATCGTCTGCGGGCCGCCGATGGCGTCAGCCGCTGGCGCCACGGTGTGGCAGGTCCCGAGAAACATACGATAGCACGATGATTCGGCGACGCATCATCGAAGGAACGGCCAGGGGCGGCGCGCTGAGCCGTTCTTTCGTGGAAAAGGTGTATAATGGGGCGTGCATTTTGCCGAAACGGGTAGCACGAAGTCTGAATGGAAGGAGCGAGCTTTTGGGAAGAACGCGCGTGCGGAGAACGCCGGGGTTCGGTAATGAATGGAAAACCATCGGGTGTGGCGTGTCATGGCGGTGGCGCTGGTTGTCCGGTTGATCTGGATTCGCTATGTTCATCCCGTCCCCGCGTCCGATTTCCTTTGGTATAAAAATGAAGCCATCAGTCTGTTGCACGGTGATGGCTATCAGTATGACGGGCGTCCAACTGCCTATTTTCCCATGGGCTATCCGTTGTTTCTTTCACTTGATCTACAGATGGTTCGGTGTGAGTTGGCTGTCCGGCGTTGTCGCCAATGTGGTGTTGAACGTGCTCACCGTCGGCTTGGTCTATGCCGCCGCATTTCGACAGTTCGGCCGCGTGGTCGCTTGCGCGTAAGGGACAGTGATGTCGGTGATGTATTATTTACGTGGCATTCGTGGCATTGACAGAAAAAGAGAGGGGTACAAGAAGTAAGGCGTCCTTTCCTATCGCCGTGTCGGCACCTGCACCATCAGATGCTTCGCTTCACCCGTCGGCGCCCCGTCGGCGGAGCACGCCTCGGTCAGCGCCAGAGACGGTCCCTCAGTTTTGGAAAGTGCCCTCGGATGGCTCCAGCCCATCCCGTGGCAGAAGGGCCGGAGCATGGGATTCACATTCGCACCAGCCGGTGCACCGCTGTGTCGAGGGCCTCGGCAAACCGCGCGACATCGGCTTCCGTATTTCCGCGCCCCAGGCTGATGCGCAGCCCTCCGTGAACATACCGTTCATCCACCCCCATGGCGCGAAGCACCGGAGATGGCTCCGCAGATCCTGCGGAACAGGCCGATCCGGCCGACACACAAACCCCCAACTGGTCCAGTTCCAGGAGCACCGCTTCGCCGAGCACGCCGGGAATGCACAGATGGAGCACATGTGGCAGCTTCGGCGCGTCGGCTGCAGTCCAAAGCACCTCCGGCATCCGGTCCATTACCGCCTTGGCCATGGCGTCGCGCAATCGCTGGAGGCGGATGGCCTCTGCCGGCAGCGCATCCAAGGCCTTGTCCAAGGCCACGGCGGCGCCGTGAATGGCGGCCACGTTCTCGGTGCCGGATCGCAAACCGCGTTCCTGTCCACCGCCATGGAGGATGGGGCGCAGCCGTGCCTGACGCCGGGCCACGACGATGCCAACCCCGCGGGGGCCGTAGAACTTGTGCGCGGACGCCGTCAACAGGTCTACGCCGAGGTCCCGGAAGGATACGGGGATTTTGCCCACCGCCTGCACTGCGTCCGTATGCAGCAGCACGCCACGGGCTCGGCAGAGAGCGGCGATGTCCGCAATCGGCTGGATGGTCCCGATTTCGTTGTTGGCGAGCATCACGGACACCAGGCGGGTGTGCGGACGCAGGGCCCGTTCCACATCTTCGGGCTGGAGGACACCGTTCGCTGGCACGGGCAGCCAGGTGACCTCCACACCGCGTTCCGCCAGCGCCTCTATGCCGCGCTGGACGGAGGGATGTTCCAGTTCGCTGCTGATGAGGTGCACCGGCGCCGACGGTTCACCGGGCCCGCGTAGAAATCGTTCCAAGGCGCCGAACAGCGCGAGCGTATTCGCTTCCGTGCCGCCGGCGGTGAACAGGACATCCTCCGGCCGTGCGTCGAGCCTTGTGGCGATGCGCTCCCGCGCTCGCTCCAGCGTTTGTTTCGCCATTCGGCCCGCTTGGTGCAGGCTGGACGGATTGGCGAACGCCTCCTGGTACACTCGCGTCATTTCCGACAGCACTTCCGGATGTATTGGCGTTGTCGCACAATGGTCGAGATACAGCGGTTCCACGCAGATTCCTCCCCTCACGCGATGGTCAGCATGGTGTCGAGGGCGCGTTTCGCCCAGACCGCGATGGCGTTCGGTACGGAGATTTGGTTCACGACTTCCCCCCGGCGCAGCGATTCCAGCGCCCACGTCAGGTGATACGGGGAGATGCGCGACATGGTCGTGCATGGACAGACAATCGGATTCAAGCTCAGTATGGTCTGCTCCGGGTGTTGTTTGGCGAGCCGGTGCACGAGATTGACTTCTGTGCCGATGGCCCAGACGGTGCCCGCAGGTGCGGCTTCAATCTGAGAAATGATGTATTCGGTCGATCCGAACTGATCCGCCGCCGCCACAACGTCGTGGTTGCACTCGGGGTGGACAATCACCCGAATGCCCGGGTATTGATCGCGCAGCGCCTGCACCTGTGCGGGCTGGAACCGCTGATGCACGGAGCAGAACCCTTTCCACAGGATGACGCGCACGTCTTCTGGCGATTGGCCGGGCAGCCATTCGAAACTCGCGGTGCGTTGGTTGTAGACGACCAATTCGCGGTCTGCCAACCCCATGGCCAGCGCGGTATTGCGTCCCAGGTGTTCGTCCGGGAAGAACAGGACGCGATCCCCGTTGTGGAACGCCCAGTCAAGGATCTTTCGCGCGTTGGATGACGTGCACACCGCGCCCCCTCGCTGGCCGCAGAACGCTTTCAGGACCGCGGCCGAATTGACGTAGGTGATGGGAATGGTGGTGTCGCCGAACGTTTCCTGAACCAGTTGCCAGCATTCCTCCACTTCGTCCGGATTGGCCATGTCGGCCATGGAGCAGCCGGCGTTTAAATCCGGGAGGATGACGCGCTGATGATCACCCGTCAGGATATCCGCCGTTTCCGCCATGAAGTGAACGCCGCAGAAGACGATGTACTCCGCCGTCCGGTTTTCCGCAGCCAGGCGCGCCAACTTGAACGAGTCGCCGGTCAGATCCGCGAATTGAATCACTTCATCCTTTTGATAGTGATGCCCGAGAATCAGCAACCGCTCCCCAAGTGCGGCTTTGGCAGCGGTGATGCGCTCTGTCCATTCGGCGGGCGAGAGTTGCAGATACGCGTCGGGAATCCCGATTTGAATCGCGGCAGCCGTAGCCATGCGAAATGCCTCCTTCATCCATATGGGTTCGATTTATGACAGTATGTTGGCTCACCCATGGACCAACGCTTCCGATTCCGGTGTAAGACAGGTGTCCACGCCAGCCCAGGACGGGTTGGCGTGCGGTGCATCCGAGCGGTAATGGGCGCCGCGGCTTTCTTCCCGGAGCCGTGCACAGGCCACCACCAACCGACCAACGTGGACCGGGGCCGCCGTGGGGCAGGCGGCATGCAAATGATGGAGAGCGGATTGAGCTCGGCGCAGCCCGTCCGCGGTGCGAATGATGCCCACGTCTTCCCACATGACGTCCCGCACGCTTTCCAGCACCTCGTCGGGGCACGGTTCGAACCAACCGGCCGGTCGTACAGACACCTCACGTACCGAGGTGGGTTCCGCTCGCTTCAACCGTTCGGCCAGTTCATGCGCCATGACCAGGCATTCCAGCAAAGAGTTGCTGGCCAGCCGGTTGGCGCCGTGCACACCGGTGTGGGCGACTTCGCCAATGGCGTACAGACCAGCAACGGAGGTGCTTCCGTCGAGATCTGCGTCCACACCGCCCATGACAAAGTGGGCGGCGGGTGACACCGGCAGGAGGTCGCGCGAAGGGAGGAGCCCGAGGTTCCTGCAGAATGCGTCGATGGTCGGGAAATGCTCGGCAAAGGACGGGATGCTGCGAGCGTCCAGAAAGACGCGTCGCCCCTGCTGCATTTCCTCATAAATGGCGCGTGCGACCACGTCCCTCGGCGCGAGATCGGCCTGCGGATGGCCCGCCATGATGCGGTGCCCGCAGTCGTTCACCAACACGGCGCCGGCACCACGCACGGCTTCCGAGATGAGAAAGCGCGGATTGCTGCCCGCGGCCAACGCCGTCGGGTGAAATTGGATGAACTCCAAATTGCGAATCCCCGCGCCGGCGGCGTACGCCAGGGCAATGCCGTCGCCGGTCGCGCCGATGGGGTTGGTGGTGTACCGATACAGCTGACCCGCTCCGCCGGTCGCTAAAACCGTGGCCCGACGGGCAAACCACCACTGTTCACGGCCGGTGGCAAGATCGGTTACCACGGCGCCATGGACACGACCGTCGGTTCCCACCAGCAGACTGTGGGTCAGATGCCGAGCGCAGCGAATCACCTGCTGTTCCTGAAGGCGCGCCAGCACCGTCTCCATCACCACGCGGCCGCTCGCGTCGCCGCCGGCGTGCAGAATTCGCCGGTGCGAATGCGCGCCTTCCAGGCCGAGGCGGGGCCGGCCGGTCTCTGCATGGACGTCGAACGGAACACCCAAGGACTGCAGCCAACGCATTCGTTCCGGCGCTGCCCGCGTCAGTCGGAGCACCGTGCTCGGGTAACAGAGTCCGTGGCCCGCAGCCAAAGTATCGACCGCGTGAAGGTACGGGGTGTCTGCCGGATCTATTGCCGCCGCAATGCCACCCTGCGCATGGTACGAGTTGCTGGCTTGGGACGGGGCCTTGGAGATGAGCGCCACTTCACAGTGCGGCGCGAGCTCAAGTGCGGCGGCACAACCGGCCAAGCCAGCGCCGATGATGAGCACGTCCACAATTCTGCTTTCCATCCTGTTTCTACCTCCCACGGTTCGCGGCGACGGACCTTGCCGTATTCAACACTGCGTCCCATGCTGCAATCCGCGCATCACACGCGCGGGTTCACCGCGATGTCGAGCCCCACGTCGACACTCACAGCGCTATGCGTGAGCGCGCCCATGGACACATAGTTCACACCTGTGAGCGCCACGTCCCGCAGACGTTGCGGCGTGAGATTTCCGGACGCCTCCAGGGGGACCCGGCCGTTGGTGATTCGTACCGCCTCGGCGAGTGTCGCGCAGTCCATGTTGTCCAACAGGATGAGGTCCACGTCGCAGGTCAACGCTTCCTCCAGTTGTTCCAAGGTGTCCACTTCGACCTCGACGCGGGTGGAGAGCGGAACGGACTGGCGAGCGCGCGCCACCGCTTCTCGGATACCGCCGGCGACGGCGATGTGGTTGTCCTTAATCAAAACCATGTCGTCGAGACCGAACCGATGGTTCATCGCTCCACCCACGCGGACCGCGTACTTTTCAAGCCATCGCCATCCGGGTGTGGTTTTGCGCGTATCGAGCAGCTTCGTGGATGTACCGGCCAACTGGGCCACCGCATGCGCGGTAAGGGTTGCAATGCCGGATAAGCGCGCGAGAAAGTTGAGGGCGGTTCGCTCAGCGGCCAACAGTGTCTGTGCCGGTCCCTGGACGTGTCCTACGCAGGTCCTTCCCAGCACCCGCTCGCCATCGAAGACTTTGGGAGTGAAGCGGATGTTCGGATCGACCGCTTGAAACACAGCGTCCACCACAGGAAGTCCGGCCACCACTGCGTCCTGTTTCACCACGACCTCAGCAACCGCCTGAGACGCAGAATAAAGAACCGCGAAAGAGGTGAGATCTCCGCGGCCGATGTCTTCTTCTAATGCCAGTTCTATCAGACGGCGAACGGAAGGTGTCAGATACACGAGACAAACCTCCTGTAAAAACCATTGTATATACAGTAACTGTCCCTACTGTACACCGGCGGGATGAAAAAGACCAGAGGGAGTTGCAGGTTTTGGGGATGGTCACATCGTGAGGGGACAAAAAGTCGAACCGATGGATCACAAGGGGCGGGAGATGAGACGTGGAGCGTGTGTTGACCCACCTTCTACCGATGTTTCTACTTACTTGCCAAAACGGTTGCCTGTGTCATGCTTGTTTTGCCTGGGCCGAAGACGCTGACACATTAGAATTCGCAGTGGTCGTGGCATTGTGCTCTGCGCTGAACTGTTCAATAAAGTGTTGCCTCAGCTTACCGACGGATCGTGCCGTTTGATATAGCTTGGGGTGCAGAATTTGGCCATCCGAAGGAGCCGCTTGACCATTCAATGTGGCAATCAGCCTTTGTCCCGCACGAACACTTCATAATCTTTACGTTGAATCTGCTCTCCATTGATAGACTCCATAACGCCTTGAGTTTACATCAACAGGTTGAAAAATGAACGAACTTGGACGTGGATCGTAGCAGGAATTGGGCTGTCTTCACGCCCTGGGGGCGCTGGAAACAGCCCACGTTTTGTCCAGATGACGACCTGTGATGGGATGCTTACCATGGTGTCAGTCGTTCGGAGGGGATGGGATGTCAGACAGATCTTCCTGAATATCCGACAGCTGGTCCTGTGCTTCGTTCAGCGCTTTCTGGTTCACCGATTCGTTGGCGGCAGACACCGCGCGGCCGGCCTTCTCCACAGCGTTCCACGCCTGTTCCACGGTGGTTTCGCTGGGATGGGACTGGGCCTGCTGCACGGCTTGCGTCGCTTTCAGAACGGAAGCCTGCGCCTCGGAAAGAGGACTCTGTGCCTGCATGCTCGTGGACTCTTTGGCCATTCGCCACGCCTCCTTTTGCGAACATCTCCAGTGTGCGCAGCGGCGGCCGGGTTATACGTGTTTCTTCGGGCGGTTCGGCGTTGGCCACGCCGCGCGTTGGATGGCCAACCAGTTGAGGATGTCCTTCGTGACCAGGTCCCGATTCGTCTCGTTGAGCATCTCGTGCCGCCCACCGGGATACAGTTTCACAGACACCTGTTCCAATCCGGCGCTGTCCAACTGACGGGTGAACCTTCGGATGCCCCGGCCATAGCCGCCCACCGGATCTCGGTCGCCAGCGAAAATCAACAGCGGCAGGTGCTTTGGGATGGACTGGAGTGTCCGCCGGTGGGTGGCTTTTAACAGCCCCTGATAGAATTGATAGTAGGCTTCGTTGCTGAACGGCTGTCCACAGAAGGGGTGTTCCAGATATTGATTCACCTCGTCCGAATCGCCGGACAACCAGTCGAAGGGGGTGCGCGTCGGACGAAACGCGCGGTTGTAAGAACCAAACAGCAATTTTGTCAACAGTGGACTGCGAGCGGCGGCACCATCTGTTCGCATCTTCCAGTATGCGAACAGCGCCCCCGCCCGGAGGGCGAGGCGCGCGGGCTGTCCAGTTCCGGACAGAACCACGCCGGCCAAATCCCGGCCGAACTGGCTCGCGTACCAGCGAACCAAAAAAGAACCCATGCTGTGGCCGAGGATGATGCGCGGCAGGTGAGGATGCGTCTGGCCAATGGCGAGTTGAAGTTGGCGAATGTCATCCAGCATGCGCTGAAATCCGTCGGGGCCAAGGTGGCCCAAGTCCTGCGGCGTGGGTGCGGTTCGTCCATGACCGCGCTGGTCGTGAGCCAACACGAGCCAGCCAGCGTCACAGGCGGCGTTCGCAAACCGGCGATATCGTTCGGCGGTCTCGCACATGCCATGCACCACGTGTAAAATCCCGGTGGGAGCTGTGTCCGGCAACCACTCGTACACGTACAGCTCAGTTCCATCTTGCGTGCCGAAGCGATAGGTTCGTTCCCGCATGAGGGCTCCTCCTCGTTGGATCATCGCCGCTTGTAAACGGTTTCTTTATAACATTTTGACAACACCGGAGAGGGGAATCGTGAATTCTCCGCAGTTGTACGCTATCATTCTATCATTCAGGGAGGAGGACACGGGCTGTGTATTCTGTCATTCTTTTCGACATTGACGGTGTAATGCTGAGTGAAGAACGGTATTTTGACGCCTCCGCCCTGACGGTACACGAATTGTTGTCCGGATCGTCCGGATTGGGTCTGGTGGTGCGCGGTTTGCCCGCGTATCAGCCAGTGCCTCCGGAAACTGACATTCGCACCATTCGCAGGGTGGTGTTTGCCGAAGACAGAGTGCTCGACACCATGAAGTCGGCCGGCGTGAACGCCAACTGGGACATGGTGTACCTGCAGTTCATGGCCCAGTGGCTGCACTGCCTGCGGCAGGCTCGCCAGCAAGACGGCGTATGGTCGATGATCCGGGCGCTGTTGGCGGAACCCACGTGGGATGCCGCATGGTTGGCGCGCGTGGGTGCACAGCTGCGGGCTGCGGGATTGACCATCGACCCGGCGTGGTTCGCAGACTTCTGCACAGTCTATGGCGACTGTAAACATCGGGCAGGGATGTTTGCCGCGATGGCGGCCGAAATGGGCCAACTGTTGGACGTGCCGGCGGACGCGCTCACGGATCGGCTGCATCACGTGTACGACCACGGGGTCAGCGTGTTTCAGGCGTGGTATCTGGGCGATGCGTACAACGAAGGTGCGGCGACGGGGAAAACGGGTTTTGTCCAGCAGGAAATTCCGCTGGTGCCGCCCGCGGAGTTGGCGAAGCTGTTCGCGGAGTGTCAGGCGCGGGGCGCGCGCCTTGGGGTGGCGACCGGACGTCCGCAGATTGAGACCGACGTGCCGTTTTCCACCTTCGGATGGTCGGCCTATTTCACACCGGATCATATCACCACGGCATCGCGCGTGCGCGCTGCGGAACAACGGTTCCCGGACCGGAGGCCGCTGTCCAAACCGAATCCGTTCTCGTACGTGCGCAGTTGGCTCGGCACCACCGACGAAGCGGCGCTCGTACAGCCGCTGCCGCTGCCGAAAGCGGTGGGAGATAGCATCCTGATTGTGGGGGATTCAGTGGCGGATTGGCAGGCGGCTCGCGCCATGGGCTGTCATTTCGCCGCGACACTGACCGGCCTCACCGGCGAGCGGGCGCGTGCCACGTTTGAACAATTGGGCTGTGAGTATATTTTGGACAACGTGTTGGAGCTGCCGAAAGCCTTGCGGTGGGAATAAATGACTGACATTTGTCCGATACCGCAACTTGCTGTACTTTAATAATGTTGACCAGGAATGGCGCCGCCTCCGTTTTGTGATGCACACGGCTGCCGCGGCGCTTCCGGCGATGAATCAGCCGGAGACCGAAAGGAGCGTTCGGTAGAATGAGTGAAGCGGTGCAAACTCTGGATGGATGGTATGCGTATCATGACTTTCGGACGATGGATTGGGTGGCCTGGAAAAACGCGTCGGCCGCGGATCGTCGGCAGGCGATGGATGATCTGCTGAGCCTGATGGCGGACTGGCAGGCGGACGCGGTGGAGAAGCGCGGATCGTTCGGCGCGTACGCGGTCGCTGGTCACAAAGCGGATCTGCTGTTCATTCACATGCGTCCGACGCTGCAGGAACTGAACGAGGTGAAGCATCGGTTTCAGAAATCCCGCTTCGCCGATTTCACGAAAGCGCCATACTCGTACATTTCCGTGGTGGAATTGAGCTCCTATCTGGCGAAGCCGGGCGTGGATGTGGACTCCGATCCGTACCTGCAGGGGCGCCTCAAACCGACGCTGCCGTCCATGCAGTACGTGTGTTTCTATCCGATGAACAAGCGCCGCCAGGGCGATGACAACTGGTACATGCTCCCGTTGGAAACGCGCAGGGAGATGATGAAGAGCCACGGCATGATTGGCCGAAACTACGCGGGCAAGGTGGTTCAAATCATCACAGGTTCTGTGGGGCTCGACGACTGGGAATGGGGCGTCACGCTGTACAGCGACGATGCACTGCAGTTTAAGAAATTGGTGTATGAGATGCGGTTTGACGAAGCGAGTGCCCGGTTTGGGGAGTTTGGCCCATTCTTGGTCGGACACCGCGTGGGAGAAGCGGACGTCGCACGATGGTTGACGGTGTGAGGCGCCTGGATGCGCCGCCGCCCGTCGGCCGAAGGAATCACAGGGATGGATGGGTGGTTGTGTCATGACAGAACAGGCATCATATCAGGTATTGCTGTACTACAAATATGTGCACATTGAAAATCCGCAGGCATTTGCGGCTGATCACCTCGAGTTTTGCAAGGCTGTTGGGTTGCGAGGGCGGATTTTGGTGGCGCACGAAGGCATCAATGGCACGGTCTCCGGAACCATTACGCAGACCGAGCAGTACATGATGCACCTGCGCGCCAATCCGCTCTTTCGGGACATTGAGTTCAAGATCGAACCGACGGAAGGACATGTGTTCAAACGGTTGTCCGTCCGGCCTCGGCGAGAAATCGTCCATCTCGGGTTGGAAGAGGACATCAACCCGAACGAACTGACGGGGAAGTACTTGGAACCCAAAGAGTTTTACGAGTGGATGCAGCGGGACGACGTCATTGTGCTGGATGCGCGGAACGACTACGAGTACGACATCGGTCACTTCGAGGGCGCCATTCGTCCCAACGTTCGCACATTCCGCGAACTGCCCAGGTGGATTCGCGAAAACCTGGCGGATCAGAAGGACAAGACCGTGCTCACCTACTGCACGGGGGGCATTCGCTGCGAAAAGCTGTCGGGATTCCTTCTGCGGGAGGGATTTCGTGAAGTGGGGCAGTTGCACGGCGGCATCATTCGCTACGGACAAGATCCCGAGATGCAGGGGAAAGGGTTCGTCGGCAAATGCTACGTCTTTGACGAACGGATTCGCGTTCCGGTGAACCGACATGAGGATGTCGTTGTCGGGCGCTGCCATCACTGCGGGAAACCGGAGGACAGGTACATCAACTGCGCGTATCCGCCGTGCCACTGGCAGCACATCTGCTGCTCCGAGTGCGAAGCGAAACACGAAGGATTTTGCTCCGATACCTGCCGGGAGCAGGCGCTGCAAACCCAGCGTTGACGGGTATGCAGCCCAGCTGACTGCGCATGCCGCATCGCTGCGGCATCCAACGCCAGCTCGCTAGAACACCGGCACATCAAATGCATTCAGATACTCGGAGAGCAGCGCCAACGGCAGGCCCACCACTGTGAAATAATCGCCGTGGATCTCTCGCACGAGCGTGGCGCCGAATCCCTGAATGGCGTAGGCGCCCGCCTTGTCCATCGGTTCTTTGGTGGCCACATAGCGTCGGATGTCCGCGTCGGACAGGCTCCGCATGGTGACTGCTGTGCGCCGATGGCCGCACAGCGTACGACCGTCCGGCTGCCGTACCACGCACAGCCCGGTGTAAACCGCATGGGTTCGTCCCTGCAGCTGCTGCAGCATGCGGATGGCGTGGTCGGTGGATTGGGGCTTGCCCAAAATCTGCCCATCGAGGACGACCACCGTGTCGGCACCGATGACCACCGTGGGTACGCTGGATTCGGCGTATCGCTCGGCGATGGCCTTGGCCTTGCGCTGGGCGAGCGTTTCCACGAAATCGGCAGGGCTTTGGGGATTTTGAACCGTTTCGTCCGCGTGGCTCGTCTCCACGCGAAAAGACAGGCCGAGGGAACCGAGCAGTTCCTTGCGCCGGGGCGATCCCGACGCGAGCACAATCTCCGGTTTCACACGTTCACCATGCCTTTCTCGCCCCACGGAGGGGCTTTTGGTCAGTATACCGCGGCCTGCGGTGTTTCGCCAAAGCCCCGGCGCATATGACAAAAGGGCTGCCTCAGCAGCCCTTTTGTCGCCTGGATTCCGGTTATTCCAGGTGCCGATGATAGTCCGCAGCCTCATCCTGAATTTCCTCTCGGAAGCCGTCGATGGCCCGTTCGCGCCGCTCATTCTTTGCTTCCAGCGCCGCGCGGTCCTGCGGGTTCATCTCATCGCTGTGCGCCTTGAGAAAGTCGCGTGCTTCCCGCAAGTTTGCCATGGTGTTCTGGATGTTCTCGGAAATTCGTTCCACATTGTCGCTGCGATCATCCGGTTTCGGCATGCCTGCTCGCTCCCTTCGCGGATTGGTGACAGGGTGAGGCGTGGGACAGAATGATAGTCTGCACGTATGTATTCGCTTTATCCGTTCAACAAGGAGGATGCTGTTTGAGAAAAAATTCAACACGATCGCTGGGCGTCGTGGACGCCATCGCTCTGACCGTGGGCAGCATGGTCGGGGCGGGCATCTTTTCCATCTTGGCATTGACCGTCCAAACCGCAGGCCGATGGGCGGCCGCGGCCTGGGTGTTGGTGGTTTTGTTCAGTTTCCCGATGGCTCTGGCGTTCAGCGATTTGGTAGGTGTGCTCAGTCAATCCGGCGGGCCCTACGTGTATATCCGCCGCAAGGCGCGGACGTGGCTTGGGATGTGGACCGCGTGGCTGTTTCTGATTTCCGCAGGCGGTGCGACGGCAGCGTTGTTCTCCGCGCTCATCGGCATGCTCGGTGAGCTCGGGATTGGCGAAGCGAAATGGCTTGGCGCCCTCATTCTGCTGGCGTTGGCGCTGGTCGCGTCCACCGGGATTCACATGGGCGCCATCGTGCAACGGGTGTTGACCACAGCCACGGTCATTCTGCTGGTCGCCTGCATCGTCATTGGGTTCACGCATCCGTGGCACGGGGCATCCACTTCCACGTCGCTGCACGCTGCGCGGCACGGCATTGCATCCGTTTTCACCGCGACGTTCTACGCCTTTTGGACGTACTCAGGATGGGAGGCGGTGGCCGTTCCGGCCGGCAGTTATCGGAGCCGGCGGGCTCTGGCGATGGGAATGATTGCCGGGTCCTTGCTGGTGGGCGCCCTGTACATTCTGGTGGCGCTCGCCGCGCTGGTTTCCCTGCCGGTGCCCCAGTTGGCAGGTCACATGAATCCGCTGGTTCTGGTCGGTGAACGTTGGCATCCGTGGATGGGCTCCTGGATTGGCTGGGGAGCATTGGTGGTGGTCGCGGGTTCCATCCTGTCCTGGCTCATTGCCACCACGTCACTCATTCAGGCGACCGCGCGCGATGGCTTGCTTCCGCTGCCGGGCTGGCTCAGGAACACGCGCCGCGAATACCACCCGGCAATCCCCTGGCTGCTGGCGGCTCTGCTCATTGCCATCTCCCAGCTGCCCGTTTTTACCGCAGCCGTCGCTGCCAGTTCGCAGACCGCTCTGATTGGGTATGCGGTCGTGTTTGCTGTGGTGCTGGCCGATCCGGATCCCTGGGATGGCGTGTTCACCAGCCATCGGCTGCGGCGCTGGGTTGCCCTTTTGGCATTTGTCATGACCGGCGTGCTGATGGCGTTCAGCGGTTGGGCCAATCTGTGGCCAACCCTCGTGCTGTGCGCCGCAGGTGGATGGCTGATCTGGCTGCGTCGACACGCATGGAGCGGCGATGAAGCCCTGTTCAGGTGACTGCCGACAACGCGTTCCATTACCGCTTTTCAGGGTTTAAGCACTGTGGTATTCTCAGTTGGGCGCTCCGCGCGGCAAACGGATAAACCACACAGGATGGCTTTATTCATTCATCAGGGACATCTTGCGGCTTGGCGTTCGGGCACCCGGAAACCGATCTGGACTGACGGACGTTGGTCGGTCATGCTTTTGAAGGGGGCACAGCAGTTGAACAGATTTTTACGGGCGTTACCGTTGTCCATTCAGCACGTGTTCGCGATGTTCGGCTCCACGGTTCTGGTGCCGTTCATCACTGGACTCGATCCGAGCAGCACGCTGATGGCCAGCGGCCTCGGCACGCTCATTTTTCATCTCATCACCCGCGGCAAGGTGCCCACGTACCTGGGCAGTTCGTTTGCCTTCATCGCGCCGTTGTCTCTCTATGTCGGCACGCGGCATCAGCCGGCGGAGGCGGTTGCTGGGCTGATTGCAGTTGCCGTGGTCTACGCGGTGGTTTCGCTGTTGGTGACAGCATTTGGATTCCAACACATTCGCCGCATCATTCCTCCGGTGGTTGTGGGGCCGGTGGTTTCCATCATCGGGCTGTCGTTGGCCACGACGGCCGTGTCCCAGATGGCCTCCACGCATTGGGACGTGGCCATTGTCAGTTTGGTGGTGGCGGTGGCCGCGTCGTTGGCCGGTTCTCGCCAGATGCGTGTCATTCCGCTGTTGATTGGCATCGTGGTGGGTTATCTGTACGCAGCCATCCGCGGATTTGTGGACTTCTCCACGCTGAGCAAGGCGCAGGTGCTTGCGTTGCCGCACTGGACCGCTCCACACTTCACATGGCAGGTTGTGTTTGCAATGGCACCCATTGCGCTGGTGACCATCATTGAAGATTTGGGGCACATGTTCGTGTTGACCGAGATCATTGACCGCGATGTGACGAAGAATCCCGGTTTCGCCAGCATTCTGCTGGGAAATGGTGTGGCGACCGCTGTATCCGCGCTGCTGGGCGGGCCCGCGCAGACCACGTACGCGGAAAACCTCGGCGTCTTGGCCATCTCCCGCCAGTTTTCGAGCCGAATCATTCAGGGGGCGGCCGTCATCGCCATCCTGCTCGGCTTGTTCGGGAAAGTGGGGGCGTTGATCCAGACCATCCCCACAGCGGTGATGGGCGGCATCAGCATTCTTCTGTTCGGAATGATTGCCGCCATGGGCATCCGGCATGTCATTGAAGAAAAGGTCAATCTCGCCAACATGAAGAACCTGATTGTGGTGGCCATCATTTTCATCATCGGTGTCGGTTACCCGAACAATGGCATCGCGCTGGCCACGTTGGCTGGGCTGCTGGTGTACTGGCTGGTGCCCGATTTCACAACGCGCACGTCAGGACACGAGGGACAAGCTTCGCAATGAACGCCACAGTGAACGGCTAAACATGCGGGCTTACGGGCAGGCTAGACATCGGTTCAGGGGACTTGCTGGAGGGGATGGCAATGACGTCGAGGCGCAAGTCGATTGGACGTGGTGACGAAGCCTCCGGCCCTGTGCTCGATGCTGCCGCCAGTCGCAGCATGGCGCGCGGGGAATCGCTGGAGAAGCTGATGAATCACCGCTACGGTACGCCGCAAGTAGGAAAATACACTCGCCGCCTGGGCGGGGAGTACGGATCGTCCGTCAGTCACTTGCAGTGACAGACCACCGCAGAGGTGGGAAGGTTGACGACACGCGCGTGACTTGGCGTCACGCGCTCTTGCATCACCAAAACGAAGTTCTCTGAACCGCACGGCTGCCTTCCCGCGTCCCGCTCTGGGACACCGGGGAGGCAGCCGTGACGATTGTTGCGTGCCAAGCCAGCCGAAAGTCCCTCTGCTATAATGGAAACTGCACGCTCGCAGGGGCATCGCGCGGGCACGCATTGTGGAGAGGAGACCGAAAGGCATGCGGCGCAATGTGTTCCTGTACATATTGAGTGAAGTTTTCCTCAGTTTTGGATTGGGCATCGCGTGGTACGCGTTGCCGTTTTTATACAAGTCGGCCGGACTGTCCGACGCCTCCATCGGCCTTTTGCTGGGGACCAACACAGCGGTTTCGGGGATTGTCGGATTGCTCCTCGGCCCCATGGCAGATAGGATTGGCGCCACACGCGTGGTGAAGTTCGCCACCCTGTTGCTCGGCCTCGGCTATTCGCTGACCGGTTTGGTCCACACTGAAGCGGCGTGGTTTGGCACGACCGCCATCAATGGTCTCGGCGGCGCTCTGCTCGGATCCACCGAAAACATCGTGGTCAGCCAACTGGCGGAAGGCCAGAATCGGGCGCGGGTGATGAGCCGATTCTTCGCAATGTACACCTTTGTCATCGGGGCCGGAGCATTGGCCGCCGGCCCGATGTCTCTCTACCTTGGCTACCAAGACACCCTGTTGACGGGCGCCGTCTTCTCTTTGGTTGCACCCGTCATTCGCTACTTTGTGCGCCTGGAAGACGTGCGTGCGCACCGAATGTTCAAATGGCCGTCGCGGCGGCTTGTGGCCATGAGCCTCTACAATCTGTTGTATGGCATTGGTTTTGGATTGTTCAATCCGTTTGCCACGCTGCTTTTAAAAGGACAATTTCATCTGAGCGACAGCGTGGTGGCAGCGCTTTCGGCCATGTCCACGTTCACAGCGGCGCTCGGCGGGCTGTTGGTCGCGCCATTGCTCAATCTCCTTCGTCCCGTGCGAAGTATCGTATTGAGTTATGCCATCAGTCTGCTGGCCACATTGGGCCTTGGTTGGTCTGGGAATCCCTGGACTTTTTCGCTGTGCTACCTCGGCCGTACGGCATTCAACAGTATTCCCGGCCCGATTGTGGACGCCACCTTTCTCGAGATGACCTCGCCGACGGAGTACGCGCAGATGTTTGGAGTGCGCATCTTCGGCAACAACATCGGCAACGCGTTGGGATCGTTCACAGGGGGATACGTTTTGACCGATTTGGGGCATGGGACGCTGTATCTGATGTCCGCAGGCGTCTTTGCCGCAGCGCTGACCTACTTGGTATTGCTTCTTCGCGTGGCTCAAAGGTCGGGGCGGAGCAGGGAATCCCTGCGGTCGACCGTCGGGGTGGATTGATTCACTCCGTGACGGGCAAAGACAGTGATCACTCGATGGCCACGGATGTTCGATGGGAGGATCTCTGGAAAGGGAAAGTCGATGGTTTCACCCTGGTCACTGAAAGCTTCCACCGTGGAACCACGGGACACAGATGGTGCATCGCCATCGTGAGGCGCCAGAATCCTGCGCTATTCTCGAAGACGTTGCAGTACGTCTGCCAAGGTGTGTTGACCGAGCGCTGCAATCATTTGCCGTTCCGCTGAATCGGTGACCTCGTCGAGAATTTTGTCCAATTTGGCTCCTCTCGCTCCACAATCTGGCGCATCGCAAGGGGACGAGGTCTCATGATGAACTACCATAAAGATATCTGCAAGCGTCAAATCCTCGGGCGATTTCTTGAGGATATAACCACCGTCTCGTCCCTCTCGGGCCTCAACGATGCCTGCATGAACAAATGGAAGAAGAACTCTTCTGAGAAATGCTGCATGAGTATTCACATGTCCAGCAAGGCTGGAACTGGATTGGACGCACTGATTGATAGCCAACCCAGCCAACGCATGAATGGCGGTTCGAAAACGAGGCGTCGTAATGATACTGTGACCACTGTGGCTCATCGACGTTTGCTCCCTTTCTCCGGTAAGAACCGTCTGTTCTCAACCTCACTTTACTACATCGCAAGCGTATGTTCACGTGGTTTCAACACCGGATCTGCTTTCACAAAGACTTTCTTTTGCACGTTATATTGATACTGAGTTTGATTAGAAACAGTTCTATGTGCAATACTAATACTGTATTTGTTCAGTAACAGTAAAAAGGAGGATACGCATGTCTACGCTTTTGTTTGTCACAGCACATCCGCTGGATGAGGCAAAGTCCATGAGCATGGCTGCCGGCAAGGCTTTCATGGAGGCTTACCGCGAAGCCAATCCAAGGGATGAAATCATTCATATTGACCTTTATAAAGAATACATTCCACACATTGATTCTGATGTTTTCAGCGGCTGGGAGAAACTGAGATCGGGAAGTTCAGTGGATCAACTATCTCCCGAGGAGCAGCGAAAGGTCAGTCGCTTGGAACAGCTCGTTGACCAATTTGTGGCTGCGGACAAATATGTGTTTGTCACGCCCATGTGGAATTTTTCCTTCCCACCCGTTATGAAGGCATATATTGATGCGCTTTGTGTTGTTGGAAAGACCTTTCGCTATACCGAACAAGGGCCCGTTGGACTGCTCACGAACAAAAAAGCACTCCATATCCAGGCTCGAGGCGGAGTGTATTCCGAGGGACCCGCGGCACAAATCGAAATGGGGCATCGCTATTTGGAAACCATCATGCGATTCTTTGGGATCTCGTCGCTTGAAGGACTGTTTATTGAAGGGCACGCCCAATTCCCGGACCGCGCACAGGAAATCAAGGAAAGTGGCATCGCGCGTGCGCGGGAGGTCGCAAAAAGCTTCTGATACCGTCGTCCAAAGAATACCTGGAGTTCAATGGATCGCTTGATGCCAGCAAAGCAGAGGAGGCGCCCGTCGCCGCCCACGCGGATGCGTCCAGTTGATACAAAAGTCCCCTTGAGGAGCGGCCGCATTCACGCCCTGGTTACGGATGCTTCAGCCAGGGCGTATTCGGCTGCGCTGGTACCGGCGAGATGACCGGTGGAGAAGGCCACCGTGA
>NZ_AUCA01000033.1 GCF_000429525.1 Alicyclobacillus contaminans DSM 17975
TCACAATCGTACGCTGTTTCCGGTTGACCAACTCCAGGCGTTTTTTGTCCCGAGAGTGCATGAGCTGTTCATCCACGGCCTCCAAGGCCTGTGACAGCAGACTGCGTGCGCTCACTTTGACGGCCTTTTCCACGCCCTCCTCCAACTCTGCAAAGCTCCTGGAGTTAGATATTGCCGATTGAAGGTCAGCCATCAGCTGCAGGAAAACATTCAAGGCGTGTCGAATCGGGAACACAGAGACCTCACTCCTTTTACCGCGCTGCAACGCGGTTGTTTTGGGTGTTGTAGTGAGGTCTCTTCTATTTTTTCCTTCCCCCTTCCTCTCGAGGAAAAGCCCCTACTGAAACTTTACACGCTCAGAACGCCCCATCGCGGCAATCCAGCCGTCACTTCGTTGCCTCAGCCGCCCACGTGAACAGCGGGCACCGACGCTGGCATCACTCATGCTCAGCGCAATATCCCCCGCGTGTGCTATGATCTGGACAACACACTGCAGGACAGGCACGGTTCCGAAGTGGAACAGCCCGTTCAGTACATATGGAATAGAGGCGAACGAACCATGAGTCGACTCCACCGCGTCGTCGTCACCGGATTGGGTGCTGTGACACCGTTTGGAACGGGAACGTCCCGCTTTTGGGACGCACTGTTGGCCGGCCAATCTGCGGTCGGAGAAACCACGAACCCAAAATGGCGCGAATACACCCCCGTGATGGCGGAAGCCAAGACGTTTGACGCCAGCAGCGTTCTGCCAAGAAAACTCGTGAAAGATACGGATCGATTCACGCAAATGGCGTTGGTCGCCGCCATGGAAGCGGTGGCCGACGCAGGGTTGGACGCGGTCGAGGGCAATCCGCTCTGCCCAAATCTGCCGCGAGACGAACTCGGCGTCTCGCTCGGCTCTGCGTTCGGCGGCGTGCAATCCTTGGAAGAGGGCATGGTGCGCATTGCCACCGGCACCTCCAGCCGCGTCGGCGCGCGAATGATTTCCAAATCCATCCCCAACGCGGCTGCCGCAGCCCTGGCCATGCGCTATCAACTCCGCGGTCCGGTGATGACGTACGCCACCGCGTGCGCCTCGTCCGCCAATGCGATTGGCGAAGCCATGCACTGGCTGCAGACGGGCGAGGTCCAGGTGGTCCTCGCCGGCGGCGCCGAATGCCTGTTCACACCGGGCATCCTGGCTGGGCTGCGGAGCGCTGGCGCGCTTGCCCAGAGTGGCCCTGAGGACTGGAGCGCCTGGTCTCGCCCGTTCGCGGCGGACAGGCAGGGGATGGTGATGGGGGAAGGCGCGGCCATTCTCGTCCTGGAGACCCTGGAACACGCCAAAGCTCGCGGCGCGCGCATCTATGCAGAACTGATTGGGTATGGGGCGTCCAACGACGCATACCACGAAACGTCCCCGCATCCGAGCGGCGAAGGCGCGGCCCTGGCCATGCGCCGGGCGCTTCGCCGCGCCGGCCTTGAGCCCGCGGACATCGACTACATCAATGCCCACGCCACCGCCACCCCGGCGGGAGACGCCGCGGAATCCGCCGCGCTCGCCACGGTATTCGGCCAGCATCTGCAAAACATTCCCGTGAGCTCCATCAAAGGCGCCGTTGGTCACATGCTCGGTGCCGCTGGAGCCATTGAAAGCATCGCCTGCGTCCAGGCGCTAGCAACGGGTTGGCTGCCGCCGACGCTGCATTGCCATCCGGCCGATCCCGCCGCTCCACCCGACCTGGTTCCCCATCGCGGCCGCCCACAGGCAATTCGAACCGCGTTGAGCAATTCGTTCGGATTCGGCGGGCAGAACGGCGTGCTCATTTGGCGCAGACCGGAACTGTGATTAAGGAATCACGAGAGAGACGCCGCCATCCACCTTAATCACCTGGCCGCGAATCATCTCGGCCTCGGGGGAGCACAGAAACAGCGCCGCGTTGGCCACATCCTCGGGCGTCACCATGCGGTGGTAAGGCTGCTTCGCCTGGAGCTCCGCCAGGGTCCGGTCCATGTCCGGGAAGTGCTCGAGCGCCTTCGTCAGCACGGCGCCTGCGGACAGCCCGTTGACGTTAATCCGCCGCGGAGCCAGTTCGACAGCCAGGTAGCGCACCAAGGCTTCCAGCGCCGCCTTGCTGGCGCCCACAGACGTGTAGTACGGGAACACGCGTTCACTGCCAAACGACGAGAGGGCCAGCATGGCCCCTCCGTCCGCCGGCATGATCCGTTCGGCCCGCTGGGCACCCAGAAGAAACGCCCGAGCATTCACGTTGACGGTCCAATCCCACCCTTTGGCATCCACCTCGAGCGCCCGGCGGTTTCTCCCGGACGCCGCGTTATGTACGTACACATCCAAACGGCCGTACTCCTGCGCGATGGTGTCAAACAACCGATTCAACTTCTCCTCGTCGGCCACGTTGGCCTTCACCAACAGCGCCCGGCGACCCAGCGACTCCACCTGTGCGGCCACCTCCCGCGCCGCGTCGCCATTGCGGAAGTAGTGCACCACCACATCGGCGCCCTCCGCCGCAAAGCGAAGCACCAACTCGCGTCCAATCCCCCGCGAACTCCCGGTCACCAACACAACTTTCCCCGCGTACCGCTGAGGTCTATCCAGCACCATCGTTGTTCCTCCTCCGTCCCAAGGTTCCTCCTGATTGTCGCACAACGGCGTTGAAAGACCAATGCGCATGCGCGGCTCAGCACCTGCGGGGCGTGACGGAAAGCGTTCTCCATCCGGCGTCGTCCCACATGCTGCACGGTGAAGCCCCTCGACCGGTTCCGCCGTCGTGATAGAATGAGTGCGTGATTTTTTCCAGCAAAGGCAGGTTAATCAGCATGCGTGGCGCCCATCGTTTGCGTTTGAGACCCATTGCGTATCTCTTCCTCCTCGCCGTGTACGCCTTTTCCGTGATCATGGCGGCCACCTCGGCCGACACGCTGTACGGCGGCGGTCGGATTTTATCGCATGTCACGGCGGCATGGGTATGGGAGGCACTGCCTTGGCTGGTGGCCTGCAGCACTGCATTCGTTCTGGCGCGGTTCCGCGCATTCCGGCGAAATGGCGTGCAGCTTGCGATAATGATGGTGGTTTCCGGGGCCCTCTCCATTTGGCTGGTGATGCAACCCCTCTCATATTCGCTCGACGTGCTTCGCTATCTGTGGGACGGACGACTGTTGGCTCACGGCGTGAATCCGTACGCGTACGTGCCGCAGGACCCGCACCTGCATTCACTTCAGCAATGGCCGTACTGGGGATGGATGGGGTGGAAGAACTGGCCGGAAGCGTATCCCCCGCTGGCGCAGATATATTTCGGCGCCATCGCCCTGTTCACCGGAGGGACCGTGGTTCAGTACAAGCTGTGGATGCTTCTGAACGGCGCGGTGAGCGTTTGGCTGTTCCATCGGGTGCTGGCGAAACGCCGAGCAGCACAGGGCGGCTCCGGACTGACCGAATGGGACAGACAGCGGTTCAACCTGTTTCTACTGCTTCCCCCATTGATCGTGGAAGCATTTGGCTCTGCACACGTGGACGCCTTTGCCATTCCCTGGATGCTGCTGGCCTGGTTGTATCGGTTGCAGAATCAACCGAAGCGCATGGCGGTGGCCATCGCCATGGCGACGTGCATCAAAACGTATCCCATTGTGCTCTTGGCCGCGTTTCTTCACCGGGAAAATCGGCGCGAGGCCGTACAGGTGGTGGCCGTCTGCTTGCTGACCATCGCTGTGTCGTACGGCCTGTTTGCCGGCGCTGGCTGGAGAGTGTTCGCCTTTTTCACGAAGATGCCGCAAATGGAATACAACGGAAGCCTGGAATATACGTTGGCGAAAGCTTTCGGAAGCGTCATATCGAACCATGCCACGTTGCTCGTGGCACTCGCCGCCTTGGGCATGGCATCCGCGCTGTGGTTCACACGGCTTCGCCATGTAACGGTCGAGCGCAAGGTGTGCCTGCTCGGACTCGCGTTCCTGTTGTCGTCTCCCGTACTGCACCCGTGGTACCTGCTGCCGCTGCTCCCCTTCGCCGTGGTGGCTGACGACGCGGCGACATTGTGGCTGGCGGTGTTTTCCCACTTGATTGCGGACGAAGTCCCGCTGGATATGTACCTCGAATATGTACCGACGTACGGGCTGCTGCTTCGCCAACTGCGGGTGTACTGGGTGAATGTCAGCACCGCGGCGGCAGTTATCCCGATGAACCGCAGCGGCAGCAGCAGCCGATGACCCGCAGGCACAGGTCACCGGCTGTCGTCCACAGCAGAGCGTCCACCGGCAGATTCGCGCACTGTACCTTCTGCTCCCCACTGAAAAGACCGTCACCCCGTGGGCGACGGTCCTTCGTCACTCGTGCTCTGAATCCTGCGCCCGCTGCGGGCGTGACGGCGTTACTGCTGCGTTTGAGACGGATTTTCAATCGCCGTCTTCACACTCGCGTACTGGGGATCGAGAATGGTGATGGGATCCTGCTTCGCGAGGTTCGCCAGCAACTGATCCGACGGCACCGCCTTCGACTGCTTGTAGTCCTGTATCACCTGGTTTTTCACAGCACTCAAAGGCTGTGGATTTTTCTGGCCCGATTTTGTGTAATCCGACTTGTGGGCATTGTAGTAATTCTGAATGTCCTTGTCAGTGTACTTCACGTCCTTGGTGGCCAATTTCTCCTCCAGGACCTGCGTCTTCATGATGTCGTTAAAATCGGACATCGACATGTTATACTGGGCCAACATCGCGGTTAATTGCGAGGGATCTGTAATCCCGTACTGACTCTCAAACTGCTGCGTGGCCTGTTTGATGTCAGCCGCAGTCGCGGTGATGCCGTACTTGGCAGCCCCGTCGGTGATCAACTGCTGCGTGATCATCTGCTGCAGCATCTGTTGACCGGAATTGCTCTCCAACTTGCTGTCGAACGTCTTTTGATCAATCGCGTGGTTGCCGACCTTGGCAATCACCACCGGCTGGGACTGAACGTGCGCGACGGACGCCCACACCGCGCCCACCACGATGGCGCCCCCCAGAGCGCCGAGAAGCCACGACCATACCTGCGCCGGCCGCTTCGCGACGGCGGTTTCCTGTGCATTCGAAGTCCCGGACTTCGTCTGTTCCGAATTCTCCAACACCGTACCCCTCTCAACCTGTCAAAATGCTGTGGGAACCAGGCGCCCAGCGCTGTCTCACTGAACACCCGTGATCCGCGACGCTTGTACCATAATAACACATTCTCAGTGTACCACACAGGATGTGGAGCCTCTATGGACAGCCTGTGGAAGAATTGTGGAGTTCGGCAGGTGCCCCATGGTTCGCCGGTCGGCCTTTATGCCATCCTCCTGTCGCCTCAATACGTTTGCTCGCCGCCAAAGGTCATGATCCAGAGCGATCCGGCGATGATACAAACCGTGAACACAAAGGCGAGGGCCAGCGAGGTAACGTGGTACCTGGGGCCGTAGCTCTCCAGAAAGTGCATGAAGAAAAACAACTGAACCACGATTTGCAGCACCGCCAGAACGAGGATGACGGCCAACAACAGCCCGTGGGGCATGGCGTGCGCCTGAACCAGCCACAGGGCCGCGAACGTGAGCACCAGGGAAACCACCAATCCCACCACGTGGCTCCACGGAAAACCTCGGTGAATCCCGTGAAACCCGCGAAGTTCCTCGTGATGTTCGGACGACATCACATCACCCCCTGCAGATACACAACGGTGAAAATGAACACCCAGACAACGTCGAGAAAGTGCCAGTACAGCCCGACGATGAAAATCTTGCGGGCGGTCATGGCCGAGATGCCCCGACGACCGAGTTGATACAAAATGGACAGCATCCAGAGAATGCCGAGCGACACGTGGCAGCCGTGGGTCCCCACCAGCGTGAAGAACGACGAGAGGAACGCACTTCGCTGCATCGTCGCCCCGCGGTTGACGTAATCCACAAATTCCCGCACTTCCAGAAAAATGAACGACAGACCGAGCAATACCGTGACGACCAACCACCCCATCGAGGCGCTCCGACGGCCCCTTCGCATTTCCAGTGTGGCCAGCCCACAGGTGAAACTGCTGACCAACAGGATCAGCGTTTCCGCTGTGAATCCCGGCACATCGTACAGTTCCTGTTCCGTCGGTCCACCGGCCGTGTTGATGTGCAGAATTTGATACATGGTGAACAGACAGGCGAACAAAATCAGGTCCGTCGCGAGAAATATCCAAAATCCAAAGATCTTGAGCGCCCCATCCTCGGTCGAATACTCAACCGGTACGTCGGAACTGGGCGTTGACAACACTTCTTCGTGTGCCAATGACAACGTTTACAACCTCCCCAGTGCAGCTTCGGTGCGGCGAATTTCTTCCACCGGGATGTAGTGATCTGTGTTGGTTTCCAGCGACCGCAGCAGGAGACACAGCATCACGCCCAGCCCCCCAAGGATTGCGAGCCAGTACCACTCGAACACCAGTCCGAATCCGCCGATGAAAAAGCAGACCGAAAGGATGAACGGACGGCCGGAGTTGTTCGGCATGTGAATCGGCTCGAGTGGTCGCAGTTCTTTCTGCACGTCTTCGCCGCGCCGGCGCGCTTCTTTTTCCGCCCACCAGGCGTCCCGCGCGGTCACCGTCGGAATGCGGGCAAAGTTGTAATGCGGCGCAGGGGAGGGCAGTGACCATTCGAGGGTGCGGCCATCCCACGGATCGCCGGTGACATCTCGTTCCGGAAAGCGAATGCTGTAGAGAACCTGCCACACAATCAACACGAATGCGATGCCCATCAGATACGCGCCAATGGTCGATATCAGGTTCAACGCGGTCCAGCCCATGCCCGCCGGATACACGTAGATCCGCCGCGTCATGCCCATGAAGCCGAGTTCGTACTGGGGCAAGAAGCAGACGTAGAACCCGATGTTGAAGACCCAGAACGCCCACCGCCCAATGCGCTCGTTCAGGATAATCCCGAACATTTTCGGCCACCAGTAGTACATCCCGGCGAGCATGCCGTACACCACGCCGCCAATCAACACCTGGTGGAAGTGCGCAATCAGGAAGTAGCTGTTGTGGTACTGATAATCGCCCGGCGCCACGGCCAACATGACGCCGGTCGCACCGCCGATGGCAAAGTTGGGGATGAATCCGATGGCCCACAGCATGGGCAATTTGAGTCGGATGCGCCCCTGATACATGGTGAACAGCCAGTTGAACACCTTCACACCCGTCGGAATGCCAACCGACATGGTGGAGATGGCAAAGAACGAGTTCACCCCCGGGCCCGCCCCCATGGTGAAGAAATGGTGCAGCCAAACCAGGTAGCTGATGACTGCAATCGCCATGATGGACGCCACCATGGAGGCGTAACCGAACAGCCGTTTCCGTGAGAACGTGGCCACCACTTCCGAAAATATCCCGAACGCCGGCAGAACGACGATGTACACCTCGGGGTGCCCCCACACCCAGAACAAGTTGACGTACATCATCGGATTGCCACCCTGCAGCATGGTGAAGAAATGGGCGCCGAACAGCCGGTCAATCATCAGCAGCGCCAGCGCCACCGTGAGCGCCGGAAACGAGAAGATGATGAGAATGGACGCTCCGACAACGGACCAGCAGAACATGGGCATCCGCATGAGCGTCATGCCGGGGGCTCGCATCTTCAGAATGGTCACCAAGAAATTGATGCCGGTGGCCATACTGCCAATCCCCGAGATCTGCAGAGCGAGCAAGTAGAAATTTTCTCCCGGTCCCGGATCGGTCGGCCACTCGGTCAATGGCGGATAGCTCGTCCACCCCCCATCCGGCGATCCGCCGATGACGAACGACAGGTTGAGCAGCAGGGCACCGAAGAAGAACAGCCAGAAGCTGATGGCGTTCAAGTACGGAAAGGCCACATCGCGCGCACCAATTTGTAGCGGCACGGCAATGTTGAACATCGCGAAGATGAACGGCATGGCCATGAACAGAATCATGATGGTGCCATGGGTGGTGAAAATTTGGTCGTAGTGCTCCGCCTCCAAGAAGCGCATGTTCGGCAGAGCCAGCTGCGTGCGCATCAGCATCGCGTCCACGCCGCCCCGGAACAGCATGAGCAGCGCGGCAATCAGATACATAATCCCAATCTTCTTGTGGTCGACGGTCGTGATCCACTCCCGCCACAGCCATCCCCACTTCTTGAAGTAGGTCAGGACAAACACGATGGCCACCAATGTCAACACAATCAGCACGTCCGACGCGTAAATCATCGGATCGCCCGTCACGAAGAACGGAGTGGCCACGTTGTTTACGTAACCTGGCAAATGCATGGACTTCCCTCTTTTCCGCCGCAGATTTCGTGGGCCATGGTCTGCAGGGCTATTTGGCGCTCTCCAACACGGCCCTGTCGTGTTTCATGTACATTCCGCCTTCCTTCATGATGATGTCGTGGAAGATGTTCGGCGGATAGGAGGAATACGACAGTTTCCCGCTCAGTCCCGGATGCGCCAGCTGGTTGTAGCCGTCCTCCGTGAGCGGCGGCGAAGTCGTCTTCACATTCTTCACCCATGCGTCAAAGTCTGCCTGGGAGGTCGCGTGCACATCGAACGTCATGTGCGCGAACCCTTTGCCGGAAAACTGCGCCCCGCGCCCGTAGTACAAACCGGGCTTGTCCGCCTGCAGCCACAGCTGCATCGCCATGCCGGGCATGGTGTACTCCTGTCCGCCGAGCTGCGGCACCCAGAACGAGTTCATGGGCGCGTTCGACGTGAGGATGAACCGAATCGGGCGATTGGTCGGAATGTAGCAATAGTTGACCGTCGCGATGTTCGATCCGGGATATTGGAAAAGCCACTTCCAGTCCAGCGACGTTACCTCCACCGTCAGCGGCGTCGTGGACTTCTCGGGCGGCCGCGTCAGCGCGAACGTGTCTCTGGTGGTGAAAACAGCCAGAATGGCAATGATGACAATCGGAATGCTCCACCACACGACTTCCAGGGTTCGACTCTCCGAAAACTCCGGCCGATACGGCGCGTCGTTGCCTGGGACGTCTCGGTAGCGGTGGACGATATGCCACAACAGCAGAATGACCGGCACCACCACAATGGCTGTAAGGACGATGGAGATGATGATCAGCCGCTCCTCCGTCCGCCCCACCGGTCCCACGGGATGAAACACCATCACCTGTGGGCTGCATCCGCCGAGCAGAAGCGGCAGGGCGAGCCAGAGCCCACGCCGCCATTGGGCCGGCGGAAAGGCGCGCGGTCGCCGCCTGTCGAATGTCTTTTGCATCCAAGCCCACCTCGTTTTCTCTGCCGCGAATCGCAGATCCGCACCACGCGGGTGCCCCTGCGTTTCGCCCAGTCAGTGTGCGGAGTACAGGCTGTACTGCCGGAACTCCATTAATAGCACGAACAGTGCGACCAAAATCAGCACGCCCACGGCAATGCTCCAATTGCGCAGATTACGCTTTGACTTCATGACACAGCCTCCACTTCGCGGCACCCAGCACGGCGTGCTCACGCGCAAGGGTGACAGGGATTCGCTACGAATGCAGTGTGTACACGTCGTACCACCACAGCACAGCACCCAGAATCACGAGCACGAGAATGGTGATGATGGTGATCCAATACACTTTGGGCAATCCCTGATTCTTTGCCTTCAATGCACATCTCCCTCCATCCGCTGCGCCGTCATCCGCAGGTTGCAACGTCCCCGGCGCCGCAGCCAACTGCCCCACCTTTTTCCACGCCATAGAATGCGCCAAGGCCGGCTGCGTCATGCGTCTCACCATAGAATTGACACATCCTGCAGACAAAAAGCCGGGGCAGCGACCACCTTGCGGTGATTGCTGCCCCGGTCAGCGGGTTCTCGCGACAGAACCGGGCATCACGCCCCGTCTGCGCGGATGGTCATCATTCGTGGACAACCGGCGCTTCCTTCGGCATCTGCGCGAAGCCCTGCCATTTCTCCCGCCCGAGCCAGAAGACAAAGCCGAACGACAGGACGGCTAACACCAGCGTCCACAGGAAGGTGTGCGCCACCGACGAACTGAGCGCCTCGGACAGTTTCGTCAGTATCGGTCCGGGAATTTGCGTCCGCGTCGCGGGCGACAGCATGGCGTGCGGATCGGCCCCCTGAAAGCGCGCGACCACATTCCCCATGTCCTGGAACGCTTGCTTCAAATCGTGTGTGAACAGGTTGCGCTGAATCATCCCGAAGACAGTGATGCCGACGGTCATCCCGAGCTCTCGGACAAAGGACATGGTCGAACTCGCGGCGCCGCGCTGGCCCGCGTGAAAGTGATGCATGCCGGCCATGCCCAGCACGGAAAACGACGGACCGATGCCGAGCCCCACCAGCACCATGTACAGCGTCAAGGTGGTGCGACTGGTGTTCGGCGTGACCGTGCTCAGAAGGTAGATGGCGGCGATGAAGACGAGCGACGACCAGAACATGATGGTCCGATACCGGAATCGGCTCGCCAACTGTCCGCCAATCGGCGCCGATACGGAGCTGCCGAGCATCATCGGGAGCAGAATTAAGCCCGAGTTGGTGGCTGAGCCGCCGAGCACGCCCTGCACAAAAATCGGAATGTAAACCACCGCGACCACAAACGCCGCGCTAGAGAACAAGCCCACGAGCGTGCTTCCGGCGAACAGACGGTGGCGGAACATGCTGTACGAGATGATGGGTTCCTGCGCCCGCGCCTCGACCACAAAAAACGCGGCGAACAGCACGGCGGCCGCGCCGAACAGCACCAGAATCTGCGGCGCATCCCAGGCGTATTTGTTGCCACCAAACTCAAGCCCAAACATCAGGCACACGACGGCCGGCACCAGCGTCAGCGCGCCCAGCCAGTCAATCCGCTGGCGCGTGTGGCGCGGCGATTCGTGGTAGGACAGCAAGATCAGGAGAAACGTGACAATCCCGAGCGGCACGTTGATGTAGAACACCCAGCGCCAACTCATGTTGTCGGTGATATAACTGCCGAGCAGCGGGCCGATGATGCTGGACATGCCGAACACCGCGCCAAACATCCCGGAAAATTTGCCCGCTTTGTCCGGAGGCACCACGTCAAAGATGATGGTGAACGCAATCGGTGCCAGTGCGCCGCCGCCGATGCCCTGGATGGCGCGGTAGATGGCCAACTGCACAATGCTGTGCGCGGTTCCGCACAGAATGGATCCCAGCAGGAACACGACCAGACCAAACATGAAAAACCGTTTGCGACCGTACATGTCGGACAGCTTGCCGAAAATCGGCATGCCCGCCATTTCCGTCACCATGTAGGCCGATGTGACCCACACGAATTTATCGAGACCGCCCAATTGGGCGACAATGGTCCCCATGGCGGTGGAAACAATCGTGTTGTCCATGGCGGAGATGAATAATCCCAGAAGCAACCCCGCGATGATGAGCCCCAATCGCTGTCGTTTTTCAGCCAACTTCAACCTTCCCCTTCCCCTTGCGTCGTGATTCAGTGCAGCTGAACGGCTTCCTCCACCACCGCGTCCGAATTTTGCTCGAACACATCCTGATATTCCACGCGCTTGACGCGACAGCCTCGGCCAAGCACCACGCGGCGGCCGCGAACCACCTCGGCGGTGGTGAACTGCAGGTTGACCTCGTCTCCCTCAATGACCTCGGCAACCAATTCCGCCGCTTTGCCATACCGTTTACGGACGACGAGCGAAGCGCCGCCCATGTCGCGCACGCGGCTCGGTCCATACAGCTTGACGCGAAGATCATCGGCGCTCAGCAACCCGTCCACGTTGAACGCGCCGCGCAAGGTCAACACGTCACCGGTGCAGTCTCCGCTCACTTGCATTTCACCCAACACATTGGCGGTTGTCACTTCCAGGTTGCCGTGAACCTCCATGTTCCCCATCATCCGGAGTCCGCCGACCGTCAGATTCCCGTTCACCTCGACCTCCCCCATCCCACGCAGGGACTTGCATTCGACGGCACCGTGGAAGGTGCAATCGCCAAGGACGGTCAGTCGCTGGAAGCGTCCGCCGCTGCTCTCCGACGTGCCGGTGATCCGCACATTTCTCGCGCTGTGATTCGCCACCGCCGTCACCTCCCTCACAGTTTGCGCTGCTCTGCCACCGACGCGTCGCTCGCGATGTCGAGCGACTGCCGATACTCAACCATCTCAACCTCACAACCGCTGCCAATCACCACCGAGTTCCCGCGAACAATCCGGGCTCTCGTCGCCTCCAGGTGAACATTGTCCCCTTCCACAATGTCGACCTCCAGATGTCGGCCGGAGCGGAACCAGCGGCCCTTGCGAATTCGCTTGACCAGGATCTCCGAACCTCCCATCTGTTGAACATGAGAGTGTCCGTGCAGAGCAATGGAAATCCTGTCGGCGTTGAGCAGGCCGTCGGCGCGGAGAATGCCGGTCGCGGTGAACGACTCCGCATCACAGTCGCCGGTCACTTTGATGTAGCCCTCCATCCGCACCGTCTCCGCCGCGATGTCTCCTTTCACCGTCGCCTTCCCTTCCAGTTCCACGAGGTTTGCCCGCAGACTGCCATTGACAGTCCCGACGCCCTCCAGTCGAAACTCCGTGCATTCCACATCGCCGTGAACTTTTCCCACGCCTTCAATCGACACGTCCTCGTACTGTCCGCCCGACGCGGAACCCACGCCCGATAAATGCAGGTTTGGCTTCTCTGAAATCATAAGCGCCCTCCTACAGCAGTTTGAGTCTGAGTTGCTCGATTTGCGCCGGCATGTGAAGTCTCAGCACCAGCTTGGCCCCCGGCTCCAACCGCAGTTCGGCCCCGCCGTCCACCAACAGACAGAGTGCCAGCCCCAGTTTGCGAAGCAGAACCACATCCACCGACTGGCCTTCCAGGCTGGGCAGATGTTGCTCCAACGTGTTCACGAGCAGCCTCGCTTCTTCCAGGCTCACGTCTCCAGTGGACAGCGCCGCACTCGTCGTGTACAAGCAAAGAAGCGGAAGAAAGGAATATGTTTCGGTGTCCGGATGCATTTGCCGGTACAGTTCAACCGCCACATCTGAAACAATGTTACGTTTGATCAGTTCCTCCCGCGACATGGAGATGTCGACTGGCCCCAGCGCCAGCATCGACGCCAGCTCGTCGAGCGACATCCCATCCTTCATGTTTTTGATCTGTTCGATCCGCGCCAAAATCTTATCTTTCGGGAAAAACGTTTCCTGTCCTGTGAACGTCGAACGATGAATGAACCAGTCCTCCGGAATCAGGTGCTTACGCTTCCAACGGTACAACTGGCCGTACGAAATGCCGGTCAACTCCAACAGTTCCTTTTTGGAGAGCAGATCCTGTTCCACGCATTCGCACCTCCACGACATAATGTAACATAACAATGTTACGCAGTCAACACGTAAAAACCCAATCGGGCCTTCTTGCCAACGGCAGAAGTGCCCGATTGGATTCCGTTCGCTGGTCTGGGGTGCGCGTTACGCTTTCCGGCGGTCCAACCCAAGCTCCACAGGGATGAACAGGTCGATGATGCCGACGACCAACGAGGCAATCAAGGCGCCGAGCACAGTCACTCGCATGCCGGGAACAATCAGTCCGGCAATCCACAGCACGACGGCTGTCGCAATGAAGCCCACCACGCCGCGGCCATATCGGTTGGCCCTGCGCCCCATCACTGCTTCTGCAATCCAACCGAGGACGGCAATCACGATGGCGGCCACAATGGCGGACCAGAACGACGCGATGGAGACCCCAGGGACGAGGAATCCCACGAACATTAAGACCAGTGCTGATACTACGAAGCGCACAATCGTTCCAAGCCAGTTCATAATGTTCCTCCTAACGTTTACGGGACCAGCCCGGCTTGTTCACCATCATTATGGACTGTCTGCACGGGAATTATGTCACGGTTCATTTTCCGGATGTGGATTGGCGCGCCGAAGTCGCCGAAATGTCTGGACAAAAGGAGGAGAAGTCGTTACGATGAGAAAAATTCCGGGTTTTACACAGACAAACAGGAGGCACGCAGAATGACGCAACCATCGGTCCATCCGCTTCAGGCGGACGCACTTCAGCAACCGCGCCAGGCCGGGGAACGGGGGCGCCTGCGCATTGTTTGTCCGGACGGTCCAGGGATTGTCGCGGCGGTGTCGGATTTCCTGTTTCGTCAGGGCGCCAACATCGTTCAGTCGGATCAATACACGACCCATCCGGAAGCTGGCCTGTTCTTTATGCGGGTGGAATTTGACCTGCCGAATCTGGACAGCCGCTTCAGTGAACTGCAGCATCGGTTCGCGGAGATTCGCCAGCGCTTCGATATGCAGGCGGAATTCACGCAGGCTGCGGTCAAGAAGCGCATGGTAATTTTCGTGTCCAAGGAGTTGCACTGTCTGCAGGAGTTGATGTGGCTGTGGCAGACGGGCGAATTGCACACCGACATCACGGCCATTGTCAGCAATCACCGGGACGCGGAGGCCCTGGCCACCGCATACAACGTGCCGTTCTTCCACACGCCGGTCACCCCGGAGACGAAAGCGCTGGTGGAACAGAAGCAACTGGAAATCGTCGACGCATATGCCGATGTGATTGTGCTGGCACGCTACATGCAAATTCTGTCGCCGCGGTTTGTGCATCATCGCCCCAATCAAATCATCAATATTCATCATTCGTTTTTGCCGGCGTTCATCGGCCGCAATCCGTACCAACAGGCCTATCAGCGCGGGGTCAAGCTGATTGGCGCCACGGCGCACTACGTCACTGAAGATCTCGATGAAGGTCCCATCATTGAGCAGGATGTGCAGCGCGTGGATCACCGGTTTGACGCGGCGGACCTGAAGCGCATTGGCCGCCACATCGAACGGGTGGTGCTGGCTCGCGCCGTCAAATGGCACTTGGAGGACCGCATCCTCGTCCACGACAACAAGACGATTGTCTTCTCCTAAGCGCCCGATTCCTCTGGCGCCGGACTGAGCACCTGACCGTCGTTGGATGGACCAGTGGGTGCCTGTCCAGCGCCACGCCCATCATCCAATCATCGTCGTAACAGATGATGACCGCGGTGTTATTCCAGGTGGGGCGTTGTCGACAGCAGTCCCAGAGCGCGGTAATCCTGCTCGTCCACCACGGCGTCCATCGGCAGGCAATGCGCCAACTCGAACCACATCAGCGCCCACTGGGTCCCCCATCCGAATCTGCCGTCGCAGGAACCTCGGTAGCGAACCATACAACGACAATCCCGACACCCACGTGCAACACCAGGTCGCGAAGCGTTTGACGGACGCGCATGCCATCACCTCCAGACTGCCGCATCGTGATCTCCATTCGCCGACTCCCCGGTCACCGACAGCAATCTGGGTATATTGTCCGCCGCTCCGCCTCTGCCCATCCATGCGCCCGACGTCGCCACCCAACCAGCGCAGTGTCTGCCCGTCCGCGCCGTGTGGACCATCAACAAAAAAGCTGCCCCCAGTGCCTGTGGCACATGGGGACAGCCTCACTGTGCGTCCATTCAGCCCGTCGATTCAGCGCGAGTAAAATTCCACGACGAGCGTTTCATTGACCGGTACTGGGATCTCTTCCCGTGCCGGTATCCGTTCCAGCTTACCGGTCTTGGTCGCCGCGTCGAACGACAGGTAGGGTTCCACCGAAACCTTGTTCTCGAGGCTCGCCTGTACAATCGGAATCTGGTAGCCGCGTTCGGACAAACTGATTTCGTCTCCCGGACGCACGCGGTACGACGCGATATCCACCCGCTTGCCGTTCACGCGCACGTGACCATGGTTCACAATCTGCCGCGCCGCGTCGAGCGTCGGAGCGAAGCCCAGGCGATACACCAGGTTGTCCAACCGCGTTTCCAGCAGTTGCAGCAGGTTGTCACCGGTGATGCCCGGTCGACGCGCCGCTTCCTCGTAATAGCGGCGGAACTGCTTTTCCTGCACGCCGTACACATAGCGAAGCTTCTGCTTCTCCAACAGCTGCATGCCGTATTCGCTGCGCTTCACGCGCTTACCCGGGCCGTGCTGTCCGGGAGGATATGGGCGCTTGTGCACCGGACACTTGGGTGATCCGCAAAGCGCCACCCCCACCGTCCGGCACAATTTATGCTTGGGTCCTGTTCGTCTTGCCATGCTTCATTACCTCTCCTTCATCTCATCTTATCCATTTCACGATTCACGTCAGCGCTACAGAGCAGACGCTCAGCCATCTATTCCATCAACATGCAGTGGTGCAACCCACCCATTGTTCATGAATCCTATCGCGCTGAACTCTCGGGTCCGTGGGCGTTTCATCCCCGGACATTTCCAGAATGGTCACTTGGTGTTCACTTCAACCGGCGGTGTTGACCGGCAGCCGCTTCCGCCGCACCGTTCTCCAGACGAGGAGACCGACAGCCGCAGCGAGCAGAAGCAATTGCGGTATGGCACTCTGCCAGGATGGATAAAACCCAAGCGCCGCGATGCTCGGCCAGTTCGCCACCGTCGTAGACGGCAACGTGCCCGCCAATTGCAGGCTGTGAATGCCGAGCCCGGTGAATTTGAAACATAGATAGAATACCACCAAACTCGACACAAGGAAAAAGGATCGAATTGGAAGTTTCATGCCAACGAACAACATGAGGAACGCGATGACGGCGAGGATGGCGACTCCCATGATCAAACCGAGCAGCAGCGACCGCCAGCTGATGGCGTTGACCATTCCGAGAATGAACAACACCGTCTCCGTGCCCTCCCGGAATACAGCCAAGAACGACAGCGCGCCCAACGAGATCAGACGGCCTGTGTCCAACGCCGCCTGACTGCGCTTGCGAAGGAACGCATTCCATTCCGCCACATTGGATTTCCGATGCAGCCAATAACTCATGTACAGCAGCATCGCAGCGGCCAGAATCCCGGTCCAACCAGAGATGACAAAGTTATTCTGGCCAAACGCGCCGGACGAGAATATCCACTTGACCATCACCGCCAACAGGGCGCTGCAAGCGATGCCGGCGAGAACGCCGGTCCAAATCCACGCGCTGCCTCGGCCCTCACCGGACTTCCGAACAACGGCCAACAGCGCGCCCACTACCAACAGCGCCTCCAGCCCCTCGCGCACCGGAATCATCGCGGCGTCCCACAGGGTGTAGCTCGTTTTGTCGGCCAGCGGCGTGAGGTACTGAATCATGTCGTTGAGCTTCGCCACCGCATCGTTTTCGTCGCCGGAGGAGATCATGGCATTCACGACCACCATATCTCGCTCCGCGTCATTGTAAACGGTCGCGGATTGCGCCACCACAGTCCCTTCCACGCTCAGCCAGGACTGACGCACGTCCGTCATCTCCGCTAACGCGGCGGACCGGTCCCCGCGTTGCACGGACTGCTTGGTGGTTTGAAGTTTCCCAATAAAGTCAGCCAGGGTCAAGTGACTCTGGTAGCCTGTTTGTCCTTTGGTGTAACCCCCTTGGACAAAGCGCTGGTCCGCCGTGTGCAACTGCTGCAGCGCCTGTACCACGGCCACCTGATTTTTCTGCATGAACGCGTACTGAACATTGCCCATCTTCTCTTCAATGTCCGCATAGGCGGCAGAGGAGTCCGACTGAACGTGGGTTTCTATCAGGAACCAGCGGGTGTTGAACTGGTCATAGGAGACTTTGGCTGCGGACAAATCGCCCTGTTTGGCCTGTTGCAGGGCCGAGACCACGTATCCGTCCGCCTGCTGCACCTCGCTCACACCGGCATCTGCCGCCAGCGTCGCCGGTGCGCACACCATCATCAACACAGCCAGAGTGGCGGCCAGCCATCCTCGGGACGCACGTATCATGATTCTTCCCTCCGCCCTCACTTCGTCACATAGACTCCAGCAACGTTTGCCCCACGTATCCGCCTGGCTGAACGCCCGGCGGGCAAGCAAACACCGCACTGCCCACGTGCACGATGTATTCATTCAACGCGTCGGATTCCTGCAATCGCTGCAGCACCGGCACAAATTGTTTCTGCGGATTGCGTTGAAACGCCAAAAACAACAGCCCCACGTCGGCCAGCCCCGTCTTTGGGTCCACGCCACTCAGATAGGAGTAGCTGCGGCGCAGCATTTTGTTGGTTCCGTCTCCGTGCGCCAAGCGCACGTGCGAATCCGCCGGCAACGCTGCCGGGTTTATCTTGTCAAATTCGTTGCTGGCACCAAAAGGAGCGCCGGACACCTTATGCCGACCGAACGTGGACTCCTGGTCTTTGAGCGAAGAACGATCCCAGTTTTGTATCAACATTTGAATCCGCCGCACCGCGAGGTAGGTGCCGTTGGCCATCCAGGCTGGGCCATCCGCCGCCGACGCCCACAAATACTGTTTCATGGCGGTGTCGGTCAGGATGTCCCGATTGGCCGTTCCATCTTTGAACCCGAACAAGTTCCGCGGCGTCTGGGGCTGTCCCGAAGCGTCCGTGGGTGCCTTCAGAAATCCGTCCTGCATCCAGCGTAACGCCGCCACTCCCGCCGCTGCCCGTGTCAAGTTACGAATGGCGTGAAACGCCACCTGCGGGTTGTCCGCACACGCCTGCACGCACAGATCTCCGCCACACCAGTTGGGGTCAAGTTGATCCCGCTGCATCGGTGGAATCTGCTGCAACACTGTCGGTTTTCGGGCCGCCAAGCCAAAGCGATCACCGCTGTCGTTGTGAAACAACGTCGGCCCAAAGCCAAACGTCAGGGTCAGACGGGAGGGCTCCAACCCCTCCGCCTCGCCCGTGTCTACAGGTGGCAAATAGGCATTGCTGGACATCTGCCCGACCGGATTACCGCTGCACATCGCCTGAGCGTACTGCGTCCAGGTCTTGAGCAGATCCCGCAAGTCCAACAGACTGCTCGTGGTCAGGTCATAGGTGGCGAAAACCACGTGGTCCTGCTGTGGCGTGATGATACCCGCCTGATACATTCCATGGAACGGGATCAAGGTATGGCGCTTCGAACTATCCCCTGTCAGCTTTTCCGCTCCGTAAACGATGGCTTTCATGCCCCCGATGCCGAGGGCCGCCCCAATGCCCGCCGTCGCCGTGAGTTTGAGCATTTCTCTGCGGCTCAGCGGTTTCTCAAAGAACCCCTTCTTAGACGGAGCTTCGGGAGATACCCGGGTGTCCTTTTCCGTTGTCACGGCCGTCCTCTCCCCTGTGGTTATGACAGAATTTTGGCTGTCTTGGACAGCGCTTCAGCGGCGCTGTTCAACTCTTCACTGATGGTCCGCGTGTCTTGGGCCGTCAGTTTGTTATAGAGCACGTACCCATTCCCGGACTTGTATTTGTTCATGGTGTTTTCCACCGTCTTGAACCGCTGCGCCACCGTCTCTGCCAAACTGGGGTCCGTCGCCTGCACAATCGGCTGGATGGCGTCGAACGCCTTTTCAGACCCGTCCACATTTGCGACCAGGTCAAGCAAGTCAATGTGCGAATACCGCTCTTCCTCGCCGGTGATCTTGCTCGTGGCTGCTTCGTTCAGCAGATCCACCGCGCCGGCGATCACGTCCCCGGGCTGCACCGTCAACGATTCGATCTTGCGCTGGAGCGTCTGGACATTCGCCAACAACTGCTTGGCGACCGTTGCTTGCCCGGCCAGGGAGTGCTTCACCCAAATCGCCTGCTCCAATTCGTGAAAGCCCCCCCACTGGTTGGCTGGAACATCGTTGGCGCGGGCGTCAATTTTCGGGTCGAGATCACCAAAATCTTCCGCGATGGGTTCAATGCGCTCGTAGTACACCCGCGCCGGTCCGTACAGAGATTCGGCTTTCGCCATATCTCCCGCTTCCACAGCCTGCACGAACGCCTGGGTGTGTGTCACGAGCAATTCGCTCTGCTGCAGCACGTAGTCGTGGTACTGCTGCGCTGCGGCGGCCAGCGCCGTGCTGTTGGCCGAAGTGGTTGCCGGTGTTTTATGCTCCACGTCAGAGAGCAATTGATCCAGCGCCTGTTGCAGCCCTTGGTTCAATGTATCGACTTGCGACCAAGCCACAGGATTGGCTTTTGCGGCGGAAAAGAGCGGACTCAGGTACTTTTCTACGTTCGCGTAATCGAGCGGATAATTGGATTTCACGCTGTTCTCGAACGACGGCCACTCCTGGTTGTACAATTTGGCCGCCAGTTCCGACGCGTTCGCGGTGTCTTTCGCGTTCACCACCGACGTCAGCTGTGATGCGGTTTGCTGCATGGCCTGTACATGATTCTTCAGATCCGCCATGGCAGTCGGATTGGATGCATGAGTCGTATTGTTGGTGGACGACCCTGTGTTCGACGAACAGCCTGCCAGCGACAGACAACTCACCGAAATAGCCAACGCCATCCATTTCATCTGGCGCATCGACCGATTCCCCCTTTGTCTCCTCACGACGAACGGATTGTCCGGATACTTGACTAATTTAGTCATGATTCCGGAATCAGTGTATCAAGTAGCCTATGCAAACGCAATAGTTTATATCAATAAAAACAATAAATTAGTATAGACTAATTATCCGCCAGCTGAATCATCCCTGGCATACTTCCGAGCAGAGTGGAGATCATGAAACGACGGAGGTGACCATCGATGAAAATGGAGGCTGTTCAGGAGCAATTGCGGCAGTGGGGTGAGCTCATCATCACCACAGCGGCCGGAGAATCCTATGAAATCCACCTCGGCGACACGGCCTTCGATGTCGCAGGTCGCGTCATCACCCTGACCACGCCGAACGCCGTGTACCTGATAGACGGCGACGCGGTGGAAAATGTGAAGAAGCACTACGGGCACAAATTGGAGGAAGCCGATCACTGAATGTCAGTCGGCGGGTAGGCTCCCAACTGTCCGGGGTGGGCGACGACTGGCCTCGTCCGGAATCGAGCAGGAGGGGGCGCATAGCCCCTGGCCTCTCACACCACCTACATGCGGATCCGCATGCGGACTGCCACCCTCAAGATTTCGCCCATGCTCGGCGTACACAGACAAGCGGCGCACCCATGATGGGTACGCCGCCTGTCGTCGCATCTCGAAGAGGATGGAATCAGACTTCCAGCAACTTGTCGCCAGGCTTCCAGTTCGCCGGGCACAGACCGCCGGCTTGCAGGGCTTCCAAGACGCGCAGGGTCTCGTCCACACTGCGGCCGATGTTCATGTCGTGCACGACCTGGTAGCGCAGGATGCCCTCTGGATCAATGATGAACAGACCGCGCAGCGCCTGTCCTTCGCTCTCCACCAGGACATCATACTTGCGGGCGACTTCCTTCGTGAAGTCCGCCGCGAGCGGATAATCGAGACCGCCGAGCCCGTTCTTTTCTTTCGGCGTCTGAATCCAAGCCTTGTGGCTATGGACGCTGTCGCAGCTGACACCGAGCACTTCCGCATCCAAGTCCTTGAATTCCTGGAGACGGTCGTTCATCGCAATGATCTCCGTCGGGCAGACGAAGGTAAAGTCGGCGGGGTAAAAGAACATGACCAACCATTTACCACGATAGTCGGAGAGTTTGACCCGTTCATCCAATGTCTTCATATTCTTTGTGGACAGCATGTCAAAGTCTGGTGCTGGTTGTCCTACCAACGGCATACGGAAACACTCCTTTTTCCATTTGGTATTTAGACTAAATTCATATCACGGAAGTCAGTATACCATACCAGTGTGAGCGAAATCCACCCTGTCCATTCTCCATGTCCGCAAAACTGTCGAATCCTGCGGCCAAGCGTTGCGTATTTCGACACGGGTTGTGGTATCCTATTTTAGGATACTTACTTTAGAAGGGCGTGTGTGCAATGGCTGAAACCACGACGTTGGAAAAGCCGACTGTTGATGTGACCGAACTGCTCATGCGAGCCGACGTCCAAAAGGCCCTCATCGATGTTCTTGAACATCTTCCGAAACTCGCTCCGGTCCTGGTGCTCGCTGCAAAAGGCGTGGAAGCCGTGCGGGATGCGGTCACCGATCCCGAACTGATGGGCGGACTGGAGGACTTGCTGCTGGACAAGGTCAAGCCGTTGAAGAGCAAGGCTTCCGATGTCTCCAGCATGGTGCAGGAGGCGAAGAGCCGGGCCGAACGTAATACGGGGTACATCGGCATGTTTGGACTGCTGCGACTGTTGAAGGACCCGACGGTACAGTATGCCCTGCGTTTCCTGCAAGCGTTCGTCGATGTGGCGTCGGAACATCGCGCGGCAGCGGAGAAATCTGGCAAATAAAGGGTTGTATCGCGGCAACGGCGGATGCCCAACGGGCTCCGCCGTTTTTCTTTCGAGGAAACCTACGGTGACGCTGCGGTCACCGCGCCGCTGGTCATACGTCGGCGTCACTGGACCGGCTCCGCGACTTCCGGCGGCGGCGGGTGGCTTTTCGCTTGGTGATCTTCATCTTTACCTCGCGTTCAATCGTGGTGTGCTTCGTGATCATGTCCGGCGTCAACTTGCCCTGTGCCGTGAACATGGAGAAGTCAAACGGCGTCTTCAACTCGTCTTTCGGCACCTGCATTTCGTCCGCCAGAGCTTCTTTGTCCAGGACTTCTCGCTCCCGAAAAGTGGGGGATAGCACCGCGTTCTCGCCGTTTGGCAGAGGAATGATGATTTCCTCTTCCCCGCTCTCCGCAAACAGCGCCTCCAACTCTTCGAACAACAGTTTGTTTTCCTCGTTGCGCTCTTTCGCAATTTCCTTGTTCTGAAAGTAACGCAGCACCTTTTCCTCCAACTTCAGACGTCGCGCCTGCTCGTCCTCCGTCTCCACCAGCGACAGCCTGGGCTCAACCGTTGACATCTTCAGCTCACCTCATGTTGTTCATGCTGCGGCGACTCGGCCGGATTGCGCCGAGTGCGGACAAGGATTCATCATACACGAAGCGCGGAAGCGTGTCGATGTGACATCCTTTGGCGCGCGAGGGTACAATAGGAGGGAGACCGGGTGCCTTCGGATGGAGGGGAGCCACGTCGGCCCCTCGTCCGCAGCCCACGAGAAATCAGGTGAATGCCGTGAAACTCAGCATTCTGGACCAATCGCCCATTGCGATGGGCAGCAACGCCCGCGAAGCCGTGCAGCAAACGGTGCGGATTGCGGAGCTCGCCGACCGTCTCGGCTACCATCGCTTCTGGGTGTCTGAACATCATGACGCATCCGCCCTCGCGGGATCGGTTCCGGAAATTCTGATTGCGCACTTGGCGACTAAGACCCAATCCATTCGCGTCGGCTCCGGCGGGGTGATGTTGCCTCACTACAGCGCCTACAAGGTCGCGGAGACGTTTCGAATGCTGGAACTCCTGCACCCTGGCCGAATCGATCTCGGAATTGGCCGCGCACCGGGCGGCATGCCGCGTTCGACCATGGCGCTGCAGGAGGGGCGGACCCGCGAGTTGAACTACCTGCAGCAGGTGGAGGACCTGAAAGGGTATCTGACCGATTCCCTGCCCGCCACCCACCGATTCGCCGGCCTGACCGCAGCGCCGGTGGTGGACACCGTTCCGGAACTGTGGATGCTTGGTTCCAGTGACTTCAGCGCCGCAGCCGCGGGCGACGCGGGGGCTGCATTCATGTTTGCTCAATTCATCAACGGCAGCCGTAGCGACGGCATCGAGGCGGTGGCGTCGTACCGGCGAAGGTTTCGGCCGTCCCCGTGGCTGGAGCGCCCCATGGCCGCCGTCGCCGTGTTCGTTATCTGTGCGGAGACCGATGCGGACGCGGATCGAATTGCGTCCAGCCTCGACCTGTCGCTCGTGATGCTGGCCAACGGTCAACGCCGCGAAGGGACGCCGACCATTGAGATGGCGCAGTCGTATCCGTACAGTCCCTATGAACGGGCACTGGTCCAGGAGAATCGCAAGCGCATGGTGGTGGGAAGCCCGGCGTCGGTCCGCCAGCAATTGGAGGCCCTGGCCGCCGACTACGGGGTCGACGAAGTGATGGTGGCCACCACCACCGCGGAGTTCGCCGACAGAGTCCGTTCGTTTGAGCTGCTGGCACAAGCTTTTCAACTCACACCGCGCGGAACGTCCGCACAGAACGCGGACGTATCGGCCGTCGACCGAAAGGAGTGATCCGTGAATGGCGAACCAAGGCGAAGAACGCCTGGAGCAGCTGAAACAGAAACTCACCCCGCTGCAGTACGAGGTGACGCAGCGGAGCGCCACCGAACCTCCGTTTCACAACGAGTACTGGAACCATTTTGAAGAGGGACTGTACGTGGATGTGGTGTCCGGTGAACCGCTGTTTTCGTCCCGTGACAAATTCGCATCGATGTGCGGATGGCCGAGCTTTGCCAAGCCCGTTCAACCAGACGCTGTGGTGGAACGGCCGGATTACAGCCACGGCATGATCCGCACGGAAGTGCGCAGCCAAGGCGCCGATTCACACCTCGGCCACGTGTTTGACGACGGCCCGCGGGAACTCGGCGGACTGCGTTATTGCATCAATTCCGCCGCCCTTCGCTTCATTCCCAAAGAAGATCTGGAGCGCGAAGGGTACGGGGAATACTTGAAACTGTTTGAATAAGAATGCCCCCCAGCCGGTGGTGGACAGCCGAGGGGGGCAGCCCCATACACGCTCGGATTCGCCTCTGTTGCCGCGACAGAAACGCGGAATCAATCATCCAATTTCCGCAATTGCCGCGCGTCGGCAGCGCGCGCCAAGACCGCTTCCACGCTGCCGCCGATACTCGCTTCCACGGCGGCAGCCACCGCGCCTTCCACCAGGGGCGCATCGGCCATGAAGACGCGTTCCCGCCAGGCGCTCGGCACCAGTTCCAGCGCCATCTCGCTGCTCAGGCGGGCGCTGCCCAGGTCGAACAGCACCACCACGTCGCTGCCCGGAGGACACGCTTGAATCGCATGTGCAATCTTGATGGCATCGGTGCCCAGCCGGTCTTCGAGCCCCGAGGCACTGGCGATGTGCAAGTTCGGTCCGGCCAGCTGACGCAACAGCTCACAGACCCCTTCCCCCAGTTTCGCGCTGTGCGACACAATCACAAAGCTGACAGATCCCACTGTGGTTTCACCACACCTTCCGACATCGCTGCAAACAGTTCCGCAAACCACAGCGCGCTCGACAGACTACCCGGATCGACCGTACCCTGACTGCGGTCGCCGAGGTAAGCCGCCCGCCCTTTTCTGGCGGTCAGCGGCTTGGTCGCCAACGCTGCCGCTGCCGCCGCCTCCACCGCGCGCTGCGCGTCCAGCGGTTGCTCGGTCTGCAGTTCGCGTTGAACCGCTGTCCACACGTCGACCATCGTCTTGTCGCCCACAGCGGCCCGCCCGCGCGCCATGATCCCTTCGAGCGCGGCAGCCACCCCGCCGCGAAGGGCCTCTTCGTCCACGTCTGCCCGTCCGTTCCAAGCGGCCGACAGTTTCAGGAAAGCCGTGCTATAGAGCGGGCCGGAAGCGCCCCCGACGGTCCCGAGCAACGTCATGGCCACGGTCTGACAGCCCGCAGCGGGCGTGGTCGGCTGGGACGCCTTCAGTTTCTCGGCGACCGCCGAAAACCCTCGAGCCATGTTGGTCCCGTGGTCTCCGTCGCCAATCCGATTGTCCAGCTCATTCAACACATCGCGAAACTCCGCCAACACCTGCGCGTACGCGTCCATCACGCGCACGAATGCCTCGGCTGTCAATGGTTGCATATCCGTCCCTCCTCACCAGGCCGGCGCGTCCGTGGGCGCGTCCAGCCATGGAATCAACTCGTCATCGAGGCGCAGCAGGGAAATCGAAAATCCCGCCATTTCGAGAGAAGTCATGTATTCGCCCACCAGCGTCCGATATACCCGGACCCCGCGCGCGGCGAGCTGTTCCGAAATCGCCCGATTGGCAATGTAGAGTTCACTCAATGGAGTGGCCCCGAGCCCATTCACCAAAACGGCCACCTCGTCCCCGGGCTTCGCCGGGGTGTGCGCGAAAATGCGCTCCAAAAGCGTGTTCACCACGTCTGACACAGGCGCCAAGGGAGCCCGGTGCGTCCCGGGTTCGCCATGAATACCCATCCCAATCTCCATCTCGTCCTCGCCCAGTTCAAAACTCGGCCGCCCACTGGCCGGCACCGTACACGGTGCCAGCGCCATGCCCATGGAGTGGGTGTTGTCAATCACCTTCTGCGCGATGCGCTGAACTTCGTCCAAACTGGCGCCCGCTTCCGCTGCCGCACCGGCCACTTTGTGCACGAACACGGTCCCGGCGATGCCCCTCCGGCCCACCGTGTACGTGCTGCCATCCACGGCCACGTCGTCGTTGACAATCACCTTGGCCACGGGAATACCCTCCGCCTCCGCCAACTCGGCGGCCATTTCAAAATTCAACACATCCCCAGTGTAGTTCTTGATGACCAGCAGCACGCCTTTTCCCCGATGGACCGCCCGGATGGCCGACAACACCTGGTCCGGCGTGGGCGATGTGAACACCTCCCCCGCCACCGCCGCATCCAACATCCCCGTGCCCACAAACCCCGCGTGCGCAGGTTCATGACCGCTGCCGCCTCCGCTCACCAGCGCCACCTTGTCCGCCAATTGTTTTCGCACCACGACCTGCGTGCCCGGCACCCGCTCCAAATGTGGATGCGCCGCCACCAAGCCATCCAACAGTTCGTCGACATACGCATTCACGTTGTTCATCAGCTTTTTCATGGACAACCCCTCCGTGTTCTCGCTCATTCTGGAATCCCTCGCAGCACGCAGGCCGCTTCTCGTAAGCGGTTTCAAATCACAAAGCGCAAAAAACCACAACGACCACCGGCGCCGGGCCGGAAATCACTGTGGTTTCTCCATATCTCCACCATGCCACGATGAACTTGTACGTCTTTCCGTCAAACGTGAGCCATACTTTAAAACTACAGGTGGTTTGCAAAAAAATCAAGAGTATTGCGAAGGAGAACGCGGGTACTAAGGCACTGCCACTTGTCGCTCGGACCTTGCCACGCCATAATGGGGATTAATTGTCCGCAAGGGTTCCCATTTTATCTCAGTGAGGAGGTCGCAGGCCATGATGATTCAACAACAGCGCGTGATTCCAGCCGCACGCTCTATCAAAGATTTCGAGTGGTTGATGAAAACCAATGCCGAATATGTGGTTCTGCTCGACGTGTACATCTCTCAATTGGTCTATCTACGCCGAATGGCTCGGGATTTTGGCAAAAAGCTGCTGCTCCACGCCGACCTAGTGCAGGGCCTGCGCCACGACGAAGCGGCGGCGCAGTTTCTCTGCCAAGTCATCAAGCCGGCCGGCCTCATCTCCACCCATTCGAACGTCGTGTTGACGGCCAAAAAACACGGTCTCATCAGCATTCAACGCATTTTTCTGCTGGATTCCCACTCGCTGGATACCAGTTATCGCGTCATGAACTCCTCCGATCCGGACTACATCGAGGTCCTGCCGGGCATGATGCCAGAGGTGATTCGCGAAGTCAGCCAAACATCGAGACGACCGGTGCTGGCCGGCGGATTCATCCGCAATGCGAACGATGTGGAAACCATTCTGCGGAGCGGAGCCACGGCGGTGACCACGTCCTCCCGCGACGTCTGGAACCATTATCTGAAAAAAGCCTAACGGCGTCTTTCCCTGCGCGGTTTGGAACGTCACCGCAAGATGGGTTGACAATCGGTTCACCCCGGCCTATACTGCTTGCAAAGGCTTGCTGAATCCGCTTTCTTCGCCTTGAGCACCACACAAGTTCATCTATCACTGAGACGGGGAGAACCGCAAGATGCCTGCCAGATATGCGCAGGTGGCTTGGGGTTTTTTGTCGTTTTCACGCCGCATGCGGGGTGAAAAGCGGACACACAGCTCCGCCTCGGCAAGCACGGAACCGGAACAGCGAAATGGGGAGGGACACCCGATGGCAAAATACGTGTTGGCCATTGACCAAGGCACCACCAGCTCACGCGCCATCCTGTTCGACAAGGATGGTCACATTGAAGGCGTCGCGCAGAAAGAATTCCGGCAGATCTTTCCGAAACCGGGCTGGGTGGAACACGATGCGATGGAGATCTGGGGATCGGTTCAGAGTGTGATCTCCGAGGTTCTGGCGACGCATCAGGTGGCACCGGACGACATCGCGGCCATTGGCATCACCAATCAACGGGAAACGGCCGTGGTCTGGGATAAAGCGTCCGGACAGCCCATTTACAACGCGATTGTCTGGCAGTCGCGACAGACCGCATCCATCTGTGACGAGTTGAAGTCCCAAGGACTGAACGACACCTTTCGCAGCAAAACCGGCCTGCTGATAGACGCCTATTTTTCCGGAACCAAAGTGAAGTGGATCCTGGACCACGTCGAGGGTGCGCGGCAGCGCGCAGAGCGCGGAGAACTGCTGTTCGGCACCATCGACACCTGGCTCGTGTGGAAACTCTCGGGCGGGCGGACACATGTCACCGACTACACCAACGCGTCTCGGACTCTGATGTACAACATCTACGATTTGAAGTGGGACGAGGAACTCCTCGATATTCTCGGCGTTCCGTCCAACATGTTGCCGGAAGTGCGTTCGTCGTCGGAGGTGTACGCGCACACCGATCCCGCCTCCTTCCTCGGCAAGGCGGTTCCCATTGCGGGCATCGCGGGAGATCAGCAGGCGGCGCTGTTCGGCCAAGCGTGCTTTGAGCCGGGGATGGCCAAGAACACATATGGAACGGGCTGTTTCATGCTGATGAACACCGGCAGCAAGGCGGTTTCCTCCCAGCACGGACTGTTGACCACGATTGCTTGGGGCATTGACGGCAACGTCGAGTACGCGCTCGAGGGTTCCATCTTCGTGGCTGGATCGGCCATTCAATGGCTGCGGGACGGTCTGCGAATGTTGAGCAACGCGGCCGAGAGTGAGGAATACGCCGCAAAAGTTTCGTCCACCGACGGCGTGTACGTGGTTCCAGCCTTCGTGGGGCTGGGAACGCCCTACTGGGACAGCGATGCGCGGGGGGCCGTGTTTGGGTTGACACGCGGGACGCAGAAAGAGCACTTTGTGCGGGCCACCTTGGAATCGCTGGCGTATCAGACGCGGGACGTCCTCGACGCGATGCAGGCGGACTCCGGCATCGAACTGAAAAAACTGCGAGTGGACGGCGGCGCAACGGCCAACCAATTCCTGATGCAATTTCAGGCAGACGTCCTCGGGGTACCGGTGGAACGGCCGAAGGTGCTGGAAACGACGGCGCTCGGCGCGGCATATCTGGCCGGTCTGGCCGTGGGTTACTGGGACAGCCGGGATGCCATTTCGAACAACTGGAGGACCGATTGCGTGTTCGATGTCAAAATGGATACGGCGAATCGAAAAGCGCTGTACGCCGGTTGGAAGAAGGCCGTGGCGGCGACGCGCAGCTTCAAGTGATGCGCGGATAGCGACATCTCAAACACACGTGCTGACCCGGTGTCACGCGTCGCGGTTTTGTAGTATACTGAAGGTGCCATAGCATGTTAACGCTCACCTCCTTGCAGGAGTATCCGCGGTATTTCGCGATCGTCAAAAGTTAATCGGCAGGATAGAGTCCCGGAGAGACCGCAAGCCGTATGTGAATCCACATACGGCATGTGGTCTTTTTGCTGAATTCGGATACCTGCATGGAGGATGTACGACAATACAGGCGATACAGGAAGGGACGTGACAACCATGGCACTGCCATTTTCCAGCCCCCGCCGATCCGACGTTTTGACCAGTCTGGAGATGGCCGATCTCGACCTGCTCATCATCGGCGGCGGCGTCACCGGAGCCGGCATTCTGCTGGACGCGACGGTTCGCGGCATGTCGGCGGCACTCGTGGAAATGCAAGATTTCGCGGCAGGGACCTCCAGCCGCTCCACCAAACTCGTGCATGGCGGACTGCGCTATCTCAAGCAGCTGGAGGTCGCCCTGGTTGCCGAAGTGGGGAAGGAACGGGCCATCGTCTACGAGAACGGCCCGCACGTGACCACGCCGGAATGGATGCTCCTGCCCATTATCCGCGGCGGCACCTACGGCCTGTTGGCGAGTTCCTTCGGACTTCGCGTGTACGACTTTCTCGCCGGTGTGAAGCGTGAGGAGCGCCGACAAATGTTGGACGTGGCGCAGGCGCGTGCCAAGGAACCGTTGCTTCGCGAGGACGGCCTGCGCGGCGCGGGATACTATGTGGAGTACCGGACGGACGACGCGCGCCTGACGCTGGAAATCCTCAAGGAAGCGGTCGCAAGGGGGGCCCGGGCCGTGAACTATGCGAAAGCGACTCAACTGCTGTACAACGAGGAGGGCAAACTCATTGGCGTGGAGGTGCGGGATCAAGTTCACGGTCGGTCGTATCGGTTGCACGCCCGTAAGGTGGTCAACGCCACCGGTCCCTGGGTGGACCAACTGCGCGAAATGGACCGGTCGAAGACGGGAAAGACGCTGCACCTGACGAAGGGGGTCCACATCGTGGTGGACCGCCAACGGTTTGCGCTGCACAACGCCGTCTATTTCGACGTCCCGGACGGACGGATGGTGTTTGCCATCCCGCGAGGCAGGAAGGTGTACGTGGGCACCACCGACACGAACTACGACGGAGATTTGGTCCATCCAAGGATGACGACGGACGACCTGAACTACCTGGTGCAGGCTGTGAACTTCATGTTTCCGAGCGTTCAATTGTCGCCTCAGGATGTGGAGTCGAGCTGGGCCGGCGTCCGCCCGCTCATTCACGAAGAAGGCAAGGGGCCATCGGAAATCTCTCGAAAGGACGAAATTTTCCACTCGCCGAGCGGACTGCTCACCATCGCCGGCGGCAAATTGACCGGATACCGCAAAATGGCAGAAAAAGTGGTGAACCAAGTGGCACAGGAGATCAGCGCCGTCACCGGACGGACGTTCCCGCCGTGTACCACCGACCGCGTGCCCATTTCCGGTGGCCATACCGGCGGCAGTGCGGGATTCGCCGAGTATTTCCCGCGGGCGGTGGCAGAGGGCGTACGGTTGGGATTGAGCGATGATGAAGCCCGCACGTGGGTCCAGCGTTACGGAAGCAACGTGGACGTGGTCTTCGACATCTTGCGCAACCGGTCGAACGAAGCGGCCGCTGTTCAACTGCCCCCGAACGTGTTTGCGCCGCTCGCCTATTCGGTGGAATATGAAATGGCGGTGACGGCCGAAGATTTCTTCACCCGCCGGACCGGCAGCACATGGTTTGACATCGCGTGGGTCCGCCAGTGGAAAGACCCGGTGATCCATGCCATGGCGCACATGCTGCACTGGGATGACGAAACGCGTGAAACGCAGCGAGTCCAGATGGAAACTCGCCTCACCGAGGCGACAACGCCAGCCGAGGCGGATTGATCAGCCCTCGAATCCATTCCAGACTCTGCGACAGGTGCGGCATGGTTCACCGAAGTCATGGTGACACGCAGCCTGTCTCCCGCAGCCATCCGGGCGACGAAGGCGTCTCCTATGGAGATACCGGACTGGCAATCCCCGCCACTTCCTGCGTCACCCGCCGAATCACCTCCGGGGGAATGCGGAAGACGATACCGGCCGGGTCGGACTGAACCCACTGTACCATGGCGGGCAGGTCTGCCGGATTCAGGTTGAACTCGGCAAACGTATCCGGCAGTCCGACCTCCGCTCGCAAGGTGCGCAGGCATTGGATGACTTCGGCCAGACAGTCCTCCGGATTGGTCGGTGCGTCTTTCAGTCCAATCGCTTCCGCAAACCCGTGAATCCTCGGCAGGTAAAATGCGGGCAGCGCGGCCATCACATTCGGCAGCAGCACGGCATTGGCAAGGCCGTGGGGGATGTGGAATTTGGCCCCGAACGCGTGGGCCATGTTGTGCACCGGTATGGCATGCAGCGCGAGGCTGAACGCGGATATCGCCATGCAACTGGCCATCAGCATGTTCGCGCGAGCCACCAGGTTGGTTCCCATGTCAACCGCCGTGCCCAGGTTCTGCACAATCATCCTGGCCGACTGCAGTGCGTAGGCGTCGGTCATCGGATTGGCCTTCGGCGAGAAGTATGCCTCCAAGGCGTGAGTCAACGCGTCCATCCCCGTGAACGCGGTGATGCGGGGCGGCAGGCCAACGGTCAGGTCCGGATCGAGCAGAGCAATATCCGCGTTGATGAACGGGTGAATCAGGTTGGTCTTGACATGGAGCAGTTCGTTGAAGATGACGGCGATGGGCGACACTTCCGCCCCAGTGCCCGCCGTGGTGGGAATGGCCACGTGGGGAATCGGAATGTACTGCGCTTCTGGCCAGCTTTCCAGCGTGTTCGGCAGCAGACCCTGTCGGATGTCGGGCAGTCCGCGATGCAGCATCCATTTGACGCCCTTGGCCGTGTCGAGCACACTGCCCCCGCCGACAGCGATGATGCTGTCCGCGCTGTTGGATTGATAGAACGCGGCTGCTTTGTTGATGATGTCCGCGCGCGCATCCTGCTCCACTTGATCAAAGATGCCGACGATCCGGGGCTGGGTGGGCATGTACTCAAACAGCGACGTGATTCGCTTTGTGATCCCCGCTTTGGTGATGCCTTTGTCCGTAATCAGGACGGCCCGTCTGCCGCCGAGCCCCTGCAGAATATCAGGCAGTTGCGTTCGGCACCCACTGCCGCTGTACACCGTGGTACGGACGTTGAACTGAAAGAATGAGACCCCCATAACCTTCCACCTCTCCGCAAAATGATGATTGAATGTTGTCGCGGTGCTGCATTGCCCGTATTGAGTCGTCAAAACAACATCTGATACCAGGGACGCTCCTCCACGTGGTGAACCAGCGACTGATGCACGTGCTTGACTTGGGTGTACTCGTCCAGGGCGTGCTTGCCCATTTCCCGTCCAAATCCACTCTGCTTGTAGCCGCCGAACGGCGCGTCCGACCGAAGCATGTGCCAATCGTTAATCCAAATGGTGCCTGCCTTCAAATACCGAGCGATTCGGAATGCCTCGTTGGCGTCCCGGGTCCAGATGCCGGCGGCCAATCCGTAGATGGTGTCGTTGGCGATGGACACAGCTTCTTTCACATCTCTGTAGCGGATGACGGACAGCACCGGTCCGAAAATCTCCTCACGGGCTATTTTCATGTCGTTGGTGACGTCGGCGAAGATGGTGGGTTCGATGAAGCAACCGCCTTCGCACCCGGCCACGCGCACCGGCTGACCGCCGCAGACCAGTCGAGCCCCTTCCGCCTTCCCCGATTCGATGTATTCGAGAATGGTTTCAAACTGTTTCATGGAAATGACGGGGCCCATGCCGGTGGTCTCGGACAACGGATTGCCAATGGGAATGCGCTGCGCCAATTCCGCCAACCGCTGAACCACTTCGTCGTAGATGTCGTCGTGGACCAACACGCGCGTGCCCGATTCGCAAATTTGCCCCGCATGCAGGAACACGCCGAACAGAATCCCCGGAATGGCCACATGGAGGTCCGCGTCTGGGAGCACAATGGCCGGTGATTTACCGCCCAATTCCAACGTGACCCGTTTGACACTGCCGGCAGCGAGCTGCATGATGCGGCGTCCAACCTCGGTCGATCCGGTGAAGGCCACTTTGTCCACCTCCGGGTGCGTCACCAGCGCCTCCCCCACCGATGCGCCGGGCCCAGCCACGACGTTGAACACGCCCGCTGGCACGCCGGCTTCGGCGGCCAATTGCGCCAACTTCAACGTCGAGAGCGGCGTGTTGGACGCCGGTTTGACCACGATGGCGTTGCCCATGGCCAGGGCGGGAACGACTTTCCACATGGCCAGAAGCATCGGGAAGTTCCACGCGCAGATGGCGGCGCAGACGCCGATGGGCTCCCGCCACACCTGATTGGTGCTGGGGCCCGGAAACGGCAGGCTCGGCAGCGTTTCCACATACGGGTACTCCTTGAGAAATTTCGCCGCGTTCTGCAGGAGGTCACAGATCTGCAGAATGTCGGAATTGGCCACGCGCCGCACCGTTCCGCCGGAACTGATGACCTCCAGGTACACCAATTCGTCCGCGTTTTCCAGGATCTTTTTTGCGAAGTTCAGGAGAATCAAAGCCCGGTACTCTGGCGCCAACCTCGACCACACTCCGGATTCGAAGGCGGTTCGCGCAGCCCGGACTGCGGCGTCCACGTCGTTCACGTCCGCCTTGGCCACTTTGGCCACAACCTCGCCAGTGGCCGGATTCACCACATCAAACGTCTCGCCCGATTTCGCCGGTTGCCACCTGCCGTTCACAAACAGGGAAAACTCCAATGTTTTTGTAACCGTTTCCACGTGATGCCCACTCCTTCGCTCCAGGATTCCAGGTCCCGTCAGTCCACGCCCACAACCGCCTCGGGCAGTCGATAAATTTCATCCACCGACTTGCCCAACGCCCGCTTCAGCACGTCCATTCGCTTCTGCAATTGTTTCATTGAAAACTGCATCACGGCGTCCAATGGAATGGCGTACGGATTACCGACGTCCGTCTGCGTTCCTTCCTCGTTCAGCCGGACGGCCAGGGGCGCCAATTCCTGCATGCGTTGAACAATTCGTTCGTACAGCCCCGGATGTTCACAGATTAAACGCTGCAGCAGGAACGTGCCGTAGCCAATGTGGCGAGATTCATCCCGCTTCAGGTAGCCAATGCCCGTCATCAGCCCGGGCATTTTCCTCCCGGGCAATCACCATCACGAGCGGTAGCAGGTCCAGCGTGACAGCTTCCTCACCGGCCTGAAACTGAGCGAGCAACCGAAGCGTCCCTTCGCGCTGCGGATCGGTCAGTTCCTGCCAATCCGCCACGTCCCGGCTGAGATCGATATCTTTGGGATCCCAGATCCCAAAACGCTTCGCTTTCTGATACAGGCGATACGGTAGGATATCTTCGCGAAGAGACCGGGTGACTGTTGCGAATGTCGCGTGCTCCATGCGCATCCTCCTCAGGTATGCAGCGAGCGGTGGCACCGAAGGAACGGTCGCGGCCGCAGTCTGACATGGTGTCAACCCCGAGCAACCCGAACATTCGGTGGAGATACGTGTGCCGCAAACATTTTCGATCAATTCAGATTATACAGACTGTATCAGATGATATGTCAATGTCCTGGAGCGTCGTTGCACGGCAGCTCCGGCATCCAGCGGCGTCATGCTCCCATTTCCTCTTTCATTTGTCCTCATTCGTCCGTCAATCGAAAAGAGCGCGGATTCCCGCGCTCTTTGGCAAGTTTGTGGGTGGATGAGATCACCAGATGGGCACGAAGCCGTCAATTTCCTTCAATACCGCTTCCACGCGCTCCAGCACCTCGTCCGTCAGAACCACATCCAAAGCTTTGACGTTCTCCTCCACCTGTTGCACGCGGCTCGCTCCGATGATGGCGGAACTCACATTCGGTTGACGCAGCACCCACGCAATCGCCAGTTGCGACAGGGTGAATCCCAGTTCCTTCGCAATGCCTTCGAGCTTCTGCACACAGGTGAGCACGTCGTCCCGCAGGTAGCTCCGGATCCAGTAGTTCGTCTGGTCGTTCGCAGCTCGACTGTCCTGCGGAATGGACGCGCCCGGCTTGTACTTGCCCGTCAAAATTCCCTGCGCCAGTGGTGAGAATACCACCTGTCCCACCCCGAACTGTTCGCAGGTGGGAATGACGTCTTTCTCGATGTAGCGCACCAGCATGTTGTAGATGGGCTGGTTGGAGATGATGGGATGGAGATTTCGCTTCTCCTCAATCCCCTTCGCACGAGCGATTTGTGCCGCAGACCATTCGCTCACCCCGGCGTAGAGAATTTTGCCCTGCGCCACCAGGTCATCCAGCGCCCGCAACGTCTCTTCCAACGGAACCGTGTCATCGAAACGGTGGCATTGGTACAAATCTATGTACTCGACACCCAGGCGGCGCAGGCTTGCCTCACACTGCTCCACGATGTGTTTGCGGGACAACCCCCGGTCATTCGGCCCGTCTCCCATCGGGAAGTACACCTTGGTGGCCAGCACGTAGCTCGAACGGGGATACTTGCGCAGCGCTTCTCCGACCACGGTTTCGGCTGCGCCCTGATTGTACGCGTTGGCGGTGTCAAAGAAGTTGATGCCGAGCTCGTACGCCCGGTCAATGCACGCGATGGCCGTATCCCGCTCCGTCGCGGTGCCATACGTCAACCAACTCCCCAGTGCAATTTCACTGACGCGAAGCCCGCTGTCGCCAAGTTTGCGATATTTCATGTTGCCACTCCTTTCGAAGGATTCCCATTTATTATACCTCTCTCTATGATCTTTCGTTTTCTCCCGTATTCTAGCTCAATCGCAGTATTTCTCGTTTGACCTGACAGACAGATTTGACCGAGGTAAGCGTCAAACCCCTCACACCTTGCGCTTCTCCAGACTTCGTGCGAGAGTCATGCACAGCAACAATCAGCCCCGCCAGGGAACCCAGCGGGGCGATTTCTCATGCTATGCTTTTTTCCCGCGCCTGCGGATCCGTTCCGGCAGGCGGTCCGACCACGGGAGTAACTCATCCATCGCCGCCCGGTCGTCCGTTCGGATGTTGGGCAACCGCTCGAACAGGTATTCCAGGTACAGATACGGGTCCAGCCCGTTCTCCTTGGCTGTCTCCACCAGGCTGTAGGCAATGGCGCTCGCCCTTGCCCCGCGCG
>NZ_AUCA01000034.1 GCF_000429525.1 Alicyclobacillus contaminans DSM 17975
AATCCCCGAACAGTAGGCATAAATGAGGACCTTCAGCAACATCACAGGATGATACGGCGGGTAACCCCGCAATTCCCGTTCGTACGGTTCCGTAATGGCAGAGGTATCCAGCCGGTCTACAACATCGCTGATAAACCGTGCCAAATGGTTTTCCGGCAACCACTCGTTCAAGTCCGGCGGCAGCAGGAGCAGTTGATCGTGGTTGTGACCACGGTACTTCTTTCGTGGCATGGCGAAGCCTCCTCAACGCTGTTGCCGTTAGGTTTCGCCATTGATCCGGAAATTTCCTTCTGGAAACTGACTCAAAGATTACTCGGACACGCTCCTAGGTGCATCCAGGAGGTGTTGGCGAGCGTCTGGATGGCCATCCAACTCAGTACGGTAACCGCCATTCCTTGAAACATATGGTTGTGAAGCAAGCGCCCAATGCCCGCTGGGAGCAGAATCTGTGTCAGGGCGAGCAAGATGCCGACCACAGTCAAGACGGAAGCGCGATGGGCTCCGGCCGTATGCGACAGCATCATGCCTGCTAGGAGTGCGTTATCGATGGCCACAATAACGTGAATGAGGGCCAGCGAGACGAGCGTTGTTGTCATGAGTCACCTCCACTCAAAAATGGCTCCTACCGCGCTGAACGAAACGGTAGGAGCCATCAAGTCTGAGCTATCCACGTTTCACGGCGAGCGCCATTGCCGATGCACTTGTATACCTGTTACAGTCGCGTTGTATCTATGGGGCAATTCTCAAAAATGATGAGCATGTCTGTGCATGTTCGCACGATGCTACTTCAGGACGGTCCCGCTCAGCAAAATGGCCGGACCGGACGCCGCTTGTAGCAAAGGACGAGTGGCCGCCAGGGTGGATTCCACGGTATTGGCCTCCAGAATGGCTTCCAGCACAACCGGCGGATGCTCAGAGAAGGAGAACAAATGGGCTTTGTGGATGACATGTTCTTGACCGAATCCCTCCACAGCGCGCTGCACGTCCACCCAGATGACATGGTGGTTTTTCAGTGCCTGCAACATGGCCTCGTAGAGGGGCGTATGATGGTATTTGTCGTCCTCTTTCATGTACACCTTGAGAATGTGTCCTGAAGGCATATTCGGGTCCCCTTTCCATTCGCCTGTTTCAAATCATGGACATCTGGAATCACAAGCAGACGGGAGGATTTGGGTAAATGGGTGGAGAGCTGGGCGCACATCTGCTGTATTTCTGCCTGCAATCCAAAGACCTCCATCGTAATGGGTAGGTTATTGGACGCGTACTCAAAATAGAGGTTCTGAAAGTGTCCGTGTACATCCAGCCCTTCTTCCGCGCGAAAAACGGTGATGCCGGGCGCTCCACTTTGCCAGAGGTAGCGCACGATATCCTGGTATGCCGTGCGTGCGGACCACTTTGTCCTGTCGCTTTCATAGAGACGAATCACAAGGAGTGCGCTCTTTTCCATAGGGCCTCCTCCTTCATTGTTTCTTTGACGCTTTTTGGTACACGCCTGCGGCCAATGGAGCATCCGGGAACGTTTCCTGCAGACGCAGCAATTGGTTGTACTTCGCCACGCGTTCACCGCGGGCGGGGGCACCGGCCTTCATTTGGCCAGCGGCCGTTGCCAAGGCGAAATCCGCAATGAACGCGTCGTCCGTCTCGCCGGATCGGTGAGAAACCACCGTCTTGTATTGATGTGCGCGGGCCAAACGCATGGTTTCCAAGGTTTCCGTAACGGTGCCGACCTGATTTAACTTGATGAGAATCGCGTTGGCAATTCCCTGGTCGATGCCGCGCTGAAAGATGTTGGCATGGGTCACGAAAATGTCATCACCGACACACTGAATGCCGTTTTCATTCAATGCCTTGGTATGTGTCTCCCATCCCTGCCAGTCGTATTCCGAAAGTCCGTCCTCAATGGAGACAATGGGAAACTGTTGGGCCAATTGCAGACAGTAGGCGGTCATTTCATCCGACGTCCAAGTGTGCCCCTCGAACAGGTAATGGCCATCCTGATAAAAATCATTTGCGGCAAAGTCCAAGCCCAGCGAAATCTGTGCGCCTGGAATGTAACCGGCTTGTTCAATGGCAGCCACCAGCAGTTCGAGTGCCCCCTCCGTCGTTTTTAGTTGTGGAGCAAAGCCCCCTTCGTCGCCAATGGCCACTCGAAATCCTTTCGACTCCAAGAGCAGGCGCAATGCTTGGTACGTCTCTGCACCCATGCGAATGGCATCAGAGATGGTGTCAGCACCGTGGGGAATCAACATAAATTCTTGTGTGGATACGCCTGAATCTGCGTGCTTTCCACCGTTGATGACATTCATCATGGGAACGGGAAACACGAGTTTCTCAGTCTCGTAGATACTGGCGATAGACTGAACCAACGAGCACTTCTTAGAAACCGCAGCAGCGCGGGCGAAGGCCATGGAACACCCAAGAATGGCATTCGCCCCAAGACGGTGTTTGTCCATCGTCCCATCCAAATTCGTCAAATAGCGGTCGAACGCTTCTTGACTGTCGAAATCGCACCCCTGTACAGCACGGGCGATGGTGCCCTGTACATGCTGGACCGCACCCAATACCCCTCTGCCACGGAATCGAGTTTTATCTCCGTCCCTCCATTCCACTGCTTCTTTGCTGCCAGTGGATTTTCCGGATGGGACGGATGCGCGCCCACAAGCCCCATCGGTTAACTGCAATTCCACTTCCAATGTGGGGAGGCCGCGGGAATCCAAGATTTCTCGAGCTTTCAACGCAAGTATCTTCGCCATTGCAGGTACCTCCTTGGTTAAGCATCGTTTCAAAGAGAGCGCCGAAAAGTGCGGCAACACAACCAAGCGGCAAAGCCACCGCAGAGGTTGTACAGCAGTAGAACAACCAGCCAGCCAGTCCATGTGACGGAGGATTCACGAAAGAAAATTTGCGCTATTTCGTAGCTAAGGATGTATATGTTGGACAACGGTATGCCTGCGATGGTGCCCCATTTCACGCTGTTCACCCTGCGACAAACCCAGAGGCTGCTCAGCAATAAAACCGCCGACCACAGGTACACCTGAATACTTGGTCCCAGTCGCGTGGCACTCTCCATACCTGTAAGTATGCCAATGGGCAACATCATGGCCAGCGACGAGAATACACGTTTCGACGGCGCCACCTTATGCTCTTCCTCCTTTCAAAAAGAAAGGCTCCTACGGACAAACTGATGACAGTCAACCGTAGGAGCCATTATCCTTTTCAGGCAGTTGGTGGTGAGCTCCATCACCGATGCAATTACCGACAGTATATCACAAGTTGGGCAACAAAGAACGGATTGTGGTTGAGTCGTATCCGAAGTTTTCACTGCGGTGATGGTACCCATGTTGTCAAGGCCCACGGCGTGGACGTTTGGCACCGTATACGAGACAAACCACGGCAAAAGCGTCATCCTTGTCAAACTCATGTTGAGAAGGCGTCGGTCCTAACCACCTGCTCGCCAATATGCCTGTGCTATGCTTCTCTCAGAGGCCACAAATGTCCTCTGACTCGGAGGAGTATTGGGGACGGAGGTGAGACGGCATCGTGCAGGTTGTATCGCGCAGGATGGGGTGGTTGACTGGAATTGTTTTCGGGCTATTCGTGGTCTTTACCGGTCTCTTGCTGGAGCAACCGGTGGCCTTTGCCCACGCCTTCATCGTACAATCCACGCCCACGGACAACCAAGTCTTGCAACAGTCGCCGCACCTGGTGGAAATCACGTTTGACGAGCCGGTCCAAACGGTGTTTGGCGGATTGACCGTCACCAATGACAGCGGGCTCCGCGTGGATAATGGAGACGCGCATCTGCAGGCGGACAACCCGCGCATCTTGGAGTGCACCTTGAAGTCGGGCTTGCCCGATGGGGTGTACCAAGTGCAATGGCGCGTGATTTCTGCAGACGGGCATCCGGTCTCTGGCATCATCCCGTTCCGTGTCGGAACGGGGACGTCAGCGGCAGGCGCGGTGACACAAAACAGTGGCTACACCCCGGGGGTGGACATGCTGCTCATCCGCTCTCTGTTTCTGCTTGGTCTGATGTTGGTTCAGGGCGGGCTCTTGTTTTGGCGCTTCGTGTTGGCACCGTCGCTGCGCGCCACCTGGTTGAAACCGCTGACGGCGGCGGTGGCTTGGCTCGGTGGCGGGTTAGTGCTGGTTGGCAGTTTGCTGGCGCTGCCGTTGCAGACGACCATTGACGCGGGGGTCCCGTGGGCGCAGGCTTTCTCCCCGCCGCTGTGGGACAGGGTATTGTTCTATTCGCAGTTCGGACTTCCCTGGGTGACTCAATGCGTGGTGGCACTGGTGCAATTGCTGTTGCTAAAACGCTTGTACGACCACCCGCGGCAGGCGGGGGGCACGGTCTTTGCAATCTTTGGCGCTGGCGCCGTCCTGGCTTGGACGCGCAGTGTGGACGGGCATGCGACGGGCACCTCCGCACCAGGGGTGTCGGTGCTGCTGGACATGGTACACATTGGGGCGGCAAGCCTCTGGGTGGGCGGCCTGGCGACGCTGGTGGTGGCGCTGTGGCTGCTGCCGGGGCGGCTGCCGGATGCGCGGGCGCAGGCCAGGACACTGTTGCTCCGGTTTGGTCTGGCTGCGGTGGGGGCCGTGGTGATCCTGGCCCTCACGGGATTATGGAGTGCGCTCCAGAACATTCCCACCTGGTCCTCGCTCTTCCATACAACGTACGGGCAGACCCTGCTGCTGAAACTGGGGTTTGTAGCCGCCATATTGCTGTTGGCGCTGGTACAGCGCTTGGCTCTCTGGCGAAACTGGCGTTTTGCCGAGCGAGGCGGGCGCCGTTGGCTGCTCTTGGCGGAAGCGTTGCTGGCTGTGGCCGTCATTGTGGACACGTCGCGACTGACCAATCTGCCCACTGCCCGCGCCAATCCGGGGCCTGTGAAGGTGCAGAAGACGCTGGGCACAGGATCGGACAGACTTCATGCCACCCTGCTCATTACGCCCAACCGGGTCGGGCAAAACGAGTACCAGGTTCGGCTCACCGATGCCAACGGGCGCGCTTTCAGCCAGGTGCAGCAGGTTACACTCACGTTCCTGATGACGTCGATGCAGATGGGCAATGACACGGTCCGGTTGCGCCCGGTACAGGCAGGAGTGTACGCGGCCTCTGGGCTGGAGTTGACGATGGCAGGTACGTGGCGAGTGCACATGGACATCTTGTGCAATGACTTGACGGAAGAGACGGCAGACTGGCGCATTGTGGTTGGCTCCCTGTCATAACATTGGGAATCTAGCGAAGCCGACGCTGCATCCCATGGGGGTACGGCGTCACAGTTCTTTCAAGAAAATAGCTCCATTTTGTCACAGAACATGCGCCGAATTTGCGGATATCAAGTGGATATGCGTAAATTCGCGAGTTGTGGTGACATGCCGCGCTTGGCGCGCGGCATCGCATTACACAGTGAATGGGAAAGAGGGACGAAATCATGAAGGGGAAGCATACACTGGCCATGTTTGGCACCGCGGCGGCGGTGATGATTGGCTTTGCGCCGATGGCGAGCGCGCACGTCACCGTCTGGCCGAAGCAGTCGACGGTGGGGGCCTGGGAGAAGTACACGGTGCGGGTACCGACGGAAAAGGAGATTCCCACCGTCAAAGTCGTGCTCAAGATGCCCAAAGGCATCACTTTCGAGCAGTACGAAGCCGTGCCCGGATGGACCGTTGCAGAGCAAAAGGACAGCCAGGGTCAGGTGATCAGCGTGACCTGGACTGCTATCGCAGGCGGCATCGCGCCCGGACAGTTCGCCGAATTTTCATTCATCGCGGCGAACCCGAAGACTCCGGAGGCGGCCGCTTGGGACGCTTTCCAATATTACAAGGATGGCTCGATTGTGGAGTGGACGGGTGCGCCTTCGTCCCAGACGCCGCATTCCATCACCCAGATTTTGTCGAGCACGTCGGGATCGGACAGTAACAGTGCTGCGCCGACGACGAATGCGACGGGTGCTTCGACGGCAACGAACACGTCTCCGTCCACCACGTCTGGGGGCAACAGCCGGACTGCACTGGCACTCTCCATCGTGGCGTTGGTCGTGGCGCTGGTGTCACTGGCGCGGTCTGTGTGGCGGAAGCGATAAGCGGCTCTGTCACATTTCAAAAACATCCGTGGGCATCCGCAGTAGATTTGTGATATAATTAAATATTTAGACTAAATATAATTATTGAAACGAAGGCGGGAGAAGGGCTGCCCTGAAGGCACAGAGAATGCTCAAAGCAACAACCACCCAAAACGGGACCCATCCTCCGTCTTACGATGGGTTTTGGAACAACACCCGCAGCACAAAAACGGCGCAGGGTTTTCCCTGCGCCGAGTCCTCACAGTCTCCGTGCAATCGTTCGCTGTTCTAAAACTCCACGTCGCCAATGATGGAATCCCCGCAATCCCGACAGATGTACGTCTGGGACGCGCCAAACTGGTCGTACGTGTTCACGAGGAAAAACTCCCCCGTCGGATCGAAATCCGCCGCGGAAACAACGCCTTCCATTCGGCACGCTTTGTTCAACGCGTAGAATTCCACCTTCTGCCCTTGGCGCACGCGGGCTCTGCGGATGGGTTTGGTTGCCAGGGCCGTGTTCGACTGGGCACGAGAGCCGAGGAGCTTGGTGCGGACCCGCTCCATCACTTCCTGCCGATACATCTGTCCCTGCTCGAGAATTCGGGTCTCCCACCGTTGGCGCATGACCGGATCTCGGACGATTCCCGTCCATTTCCGCACCTTTCTCCCCACTTTCTCCTTGCCGGAGTAGACAATCCCGAACGTCAAGTCTCCCAAACGCTTCACGCAGCCCACCTCCTGAGTTGCCACGGGGTCAGGTGAGAAGACTTATCCTTTCTTCATTGTAGTCAATTCTGCGCAAAACTCTCCAGCACTCGTCTGAATTTTTATTCTAGCGTTGGAGCGAAACGCGCCCTGTTCCACGCGCCGACGTGGTTCGCGCTACACCAAGAGGCGCGACGGCTGCTCCAGAACGGTCTTGAGCTCCGTCAGGAACGCCGCCGCCGGCGCGCCGTCCAACGCCCTGTGGTCAAAGGATAAGCTCAGCGCCATCATCGGTCGCAGCACGATTTGTCCATTCCGGCCGACCGGACGCTCCATCATTCGACCCACCCCCAGGATGGCGGTTTCCGGCGCATTGATGATGGGCGTGAACGCGTCCACCGCATACATCCCCAAGTTGCTGACGGTAAATGTGCTCCCCGATATTTCATCGGGAGACAGACGCTGCGCACGAGCCCGGCGCGCCAAGTCTTTCAACAGCCTGGTCAGATCCGCCAGTCCTTTTTCATCCGCGTCCCGAACAACGGGAACCATCAGGCCGGCCTCGGTGTCGACAGCCACCCCGACGTGCACGCGCTGGTGCAAAACCATGTGATCCTCCCGCATCCACGCGTTGACCGAAGGGTGTTTGCGCAGGGCATGGGCCACCCCTTTCACAATGATCTCGGTGTACGACAGACGCTCCCCGGTTTCCGCCTGAATGACCGGCAACAGCGTCTCCCGCAGATGAACGACTTCCCCCATGTCCACCTCCGTCACCAGTGTCACGTGCGGTGCGGTGAAGGCGCTTTGCGACATCCGGTCTCCAATCACTCTGCGAATCCCCTGAATGTGGACCACCTGCGCGTCGGACAGATCTGACGAAGACCGCAAGGCATCGGACCTGAGTGGCGGGTTCGCTGGCTTGGCTGGAGGTTTCACGGAAGGACTCGTTTCCGCAACGGGCGCCGATGTCACTTGGCCCTGGTTGCGTACAAACGCGTCCACATCTCGACGATAGATTCGTCGGTCCTTGAGCCCGCTGGCAAGCGCATGCAGATTCACCCCGTATTTTCGCGCCGCGGCTCTTGCAGCCGGCGTTGCCCTGACCTTGCCCGGGACTGCCGAGACTCCGTCCGCAGTGCCGCCAACTTCCGAAGTCGCGCTGTCCGATGCGTTGTTCCCCGGCTGTTGCGCCAGCGGAACGGGGTGGTCCGGGATTGGCTCGCCGGGACTGCCGATATAGGCAATCACTTGGTTCACCGGAACAACATCATCTATCTCATAGTACTTTTTCAACAGGACACCCGATTCATACGATTCCACTTCGATGTTGATTTTGTCTGTCATCACTTCCAGCAGCGGTTCCCCTTTTTCGACCGGATCTCCCTCTTGTTTGAACCACTGCAGAATGGTGCCAGTTTCTTGCGTCATGCCGAGCTTCGGCATCAATACCTCTTTGGCCATCTTCTCACCCCTCACGAATACGCGAGCGTTCTCTTCACGGCCTCAACAATATCGGGGACCTGAGGAACCGCGTGCTTTTCCAGCTCTGGATTGTAGGGGATGGGCACAGGCAGTCCTCCGAGGCGAACGATGGGCGCATCGAGGTAGTCGAAGGCCTCGCTCTCGGCAATCACACTGACAATCTCCGCACCGAATCCGCCTCGTTTCACCGCCTCGTACACCACCACCAGACGCCCGGTCTTCTTGACCGATTGAACCAGTGTCTCCTCATCCAGCGGAACCAGAGTGCGCGGATCCACCACTTCCACGTCAATCCCGTCCTGTTCCAACAGCCGCGCGGCTTCCAGCGCCTTGTGGACCATGATGGAGGTCGCCACCACCGTCACGTCCTTGCCTTCCCGCTTCACGTCGGCCTGTCCCAGTGGAATGCTGTACAACGATTCTGGAACGTGGCACTTCGTTCGATAGAGCAGCTTGTGTTCGTAGAAAATCACTGGATTGTCATCGTCCACCGCCGCCTTGAGCAGCCCTTTCGCATCGTATGCCGTTGACGGCTGCACCACTTTCAAGCCAGGGATGTGAGCCATCCACGCTTCCAAACTTTGCGAGTGCTGCGCGGCCGCCCCCGTACCAGATCCGCCGGGGGTTCGCACGACCATCGGCACCTTCGCCTTCCCGCCGAACATGTAGCGCAGCTTGGCGGCCTGGTTCACAATTTGATCGGTCGCGATGGTGATGAAATCGGAAAACTGCAGTTCCAGAATCGGACGCATTCCCGTCAACGCCGCGCCCACCGCGCAACCGGCGATGGCCGATTCGGAAATCGGGGTGTTGCGAATCCGCTCGCTCCCAAACTCTTCAATCATGCCGCGCGTGACACCGAACGCCCCGCCGTATACCCCGATGTCTTCCCCCATGACAAACACGTCGTCGCTTTCCCGCATCATTTGGCTCATCGCTTCGCGAATCGCCTCTTGATATGTGATCTCCCTCATGACTGCCACACCGTCCTCACCTATGCGTAGACATCGTCGAGAATGGATTCCAAAGCCGGCATGGGACTGCTTTCGGCATACGCCACCGCATCCTCGATTTCCCGGGCGGCTTCGCGCTCAATCTCGTCCATGGTGCCCACGTCCAGCAAACCTTCCTCAAGCAACAGTGCGCGAAAGCGAGCAATCGGATCCCGGGCCCGCCACGCCTGCTCTTCTTCCCGCGTCCTGTACTTGCGCGCGTCGCTCTTGGAGTGGCCCTTCCAGCGATACGTCTTCGCCTCAATCAAGGTGGGGCCGTGTCCGTCGCGCGCCCGCTGCACGGCGGTTTCTACGGTATCCATCACCTGTACAATGTCATTCCCATCGATAACTGCGCCGGGAATCCCGTACGCCTTCGCCCGATCCGCAATATTCTCGATGTTGAACATCTCCTTGACGGATCCGGACATTCCGTACTGGTTGTTTTCACAAAAGAACACCACGGGAAGTTTCCAAATGGACGCGAGGTTCAATCCCTCATGAAAACTTCCTTCGTTCGCCGCGCCGTCCCCGAAGAAGCACAGCACCACATAGCCCAACTGTTTCATTTTCGATGTCAGCGCGGCGCCGGTTGCCAGCGGAATTCCGCCGCCCACAATGCCGTTGGCCCCGAGATTCCCCTTCTCCAGATCCGCAATGTGCATGGAGCCGCCCTTGCCCTTGCAGTATCCCGTCTCCCGGCCAAACAGCTCCGCCATCATGCGCTTCGGATCCGCGCCTTTGGCGATGCAATGCCCGTGGCCGCGGTGTGTGCTGGTGATTTTGTCCATCGGCCGCAAAACGGCACACGCCCCCACCGCAGTCGCCTCTTGCCCCACGCACAGGTGCGTGGTGCCGTGGATCAGGCCGCGCGCGAAGAACTCGTCTACCTTTTCGTCAAAGAATCGAACCAGCCACATTTGATGCAACAGATGGACCGCCTCGTCGCGCGTCAACTTCAATGTGGATTGCGTGATGTTCGGCACCGGTCTTCCCCCCTGACGGCCGTCATGGAATCGTCCAAGCCACCGTTTATTTTAGTTCCATTACGTAACATATGCTACTTTGTTCAGTCTATTTCGTCAACATCTGCCCCTGGAATGCTGCGCAGCCCAACATGAACGCGTCAAAAAAGCAACTCGGTTACACCCCGAGTTGCTTCAGTCGATACTGGAGGGTTTGCCGCGGTATGCCCAACCGTTCCGCCGCGGCTTTGACGTTGCCCGATGCCCCCGCCAGGGCACGTTGTAACACCATTCGCTCAAACACGGCCTGCATGCCTCGCCACGACACGTCCACAGGCGGCGTGGACCAGAGCCCTTGCCAAAATCGACTCATACCGGCCCGTTCAAGCGCCAGTACCCATTCCGCTTCGGACATGGCTTCTGGCACAGGCGCTCGCGCTGCGGTATCGGCTTCCGCCGCCAACGTGACCGGCTGGAGGTGGCGACGAAGTGCAAAGTCGCGTATGGGACCCGGCAGTGCATCCGCATCAAGCCAACCCGAAGGAACCAGGTTCAGCGCCGCCTCAATGGCGTTCTCCAATTCCCGTACATTTCCCGGCCAAGGATACGCCTCGAGCAATTGCCAAGCGGCGGGTGTAAGCCCTTCGACAGCGGTGCCCAACTGCTGGTTCCACTTGTCGAGAAAATGCCGTACGAGCATCCGGACATCGCCTCGTCGCTCGCGCAGCGGCGGAATATCCAGGCGCACCACGTTGACTCGGTAGTACAGGTCGGCCCGCAGCATCCCACGCTCCACGGCCGTTTCCGGCAGCACGTTCATGGCCGCCACCACGCGGACCTTGACCCGCCGCACGCGAGTGTCCCCCACCCGCATCAACTCGCCTTCCTGCAAGACCCGCAGCAGTTTCGCCTGCAGTTCCAACGGCATGGACTGGATTTCATCCAAGAACAGTGTCCCTTCGTCCGCCAGTTCAAACAGGCCCGGTCTATCCTCCGCTCCCGTGAAACTGCCGCGCACCGTCCCGAACAGAATCCCCTCCAGCAGCGATCCCGGCAGTGCAGCACAATTCAGCGCCAAAAACGGGGCCTGTCGCCGAGGGCCTTCGTTGTGAATGGCCTGAACCAACAATTCCTTGCCCGTCCCCGTCTCCCCAAAAACCAGGATGGGAGACATCGTCTCCGCCGCTCGTTGCGCCCGCTGAAGCAATTGCTGCATGCGCGGATCTTCAGTGAGAATGTGCGCAAACCGATACAACGCGGTCGAATGTTCGGCAGCCGGCTTGACGCGCCGGGAGGTCATTCCGAATCCTGCGGTTCGGCGCCGGTCATCCGCCACCTGCGCCTGCAGGGCCAGCACCTGCTCCGCCAGCCGCCGAACCTGCGTCAAATCTTTCGCCACTTCCAGCGCCCCCACCACGTTGCCAGCAGACAAGATGGGCAGCGTGGTGTTCACCGTGTGCACTTTCACACCGAGGTAATTGGTATATACCTGAGCCTGGTTGTGAATGGCCTTGCCCGTTTTCAACACCTGCAGCAGCGTGCTGGTGTCCACGGCCAATGACGGAAACGCGTCCAGCACATGCTTCCCAATCACGTCGGCGGGCGACAGGCCATCCAATCGGGCCGCCGCCCGATTGTAGAAGATGGTGTGCCCCTTCGCGTCCACCGCGTGAATCCCCTCATCAATGGTGTCCAATATGGCAATCAACCATTGTTCCTGTCCGTCCCATGCTTGCTGCACCCGCCCCCCTCCTTGATGCGTACCTCGTTAGACATTCTTCCTACAAAAAATATACGCGAAATACAGAATTGTTTGCTGAATATTCGGCACAAAGCTAGCGCGCTTCCTGCTTCCTAAACACCAAAAAGAGCTGTCCTCTCGATGGGACAGCTCTTCCCGTGCCGCGCTGTTCATGCCTCGGATTCGCCCGGAACCGCCTCACGGCCCCCTGCAGCTTTGCGGGGGACGCCGCCCTCGGCAAACAAGATCCCGTCACTCGTGCCCGCCATGTACACATCGCTCACCTGCTCGCGGGTCACCGCCAATCCATCGGACAGTTCCGAAGCGTCGTCGTGGTCCTGATTGGGGAACTTGGGGACCGAAAGTTTGGATGCATCGGGTTCCTTCGGGATCATACCGCACACCTCCACCGCATCTCTTGAGTTTGGGGCCTTTGCCTCGGCTTAAGGTTGCCAATCCACCGCAAAAACATGCTGTCCGCGAACGTCGAAGACTGGTATCCTATCCCTGTCGTGTGGCAGCCCTTGCCGGCGGAACATGCGAAGATCCCGATTTTGGTCGAAAGGAGAGGCGATGGGTATATGGAGATTCGACAAGACGACGCAAGCGGAGCGCAGGTGGTTCAGTTGGTGCAGCAGCACCTTCAGGAGATGGCGCAGCACTCCCCGCCGGAGAGTGTCCATGCGTTGAATTTGTCATCCCTTCAAAAGCCGGACATTACGTTCTGGACCGCCTGGGAAGGGGAGGAACTGCTGGGTTGCGGTGCGCTGAAGGAGCTGAGCCCGTGGCACGGCGAGGTCAAATCCATGCGAACCGCGACCGCGCATTTGCGTAAGGGCGTTGCCAAGCGTATGCTTGAGCACATCATCCAGGAAGCCAGGCGGCGCGGTTATCAACGACTGAGCTTGGAGACCGGCTCAATGGCCGCCTTCGAGCCAGCCCGGAGACTGTATCAAAGCTTTGGATTTGAATTCTGTCCTCCCTTCGCGGACTATGTCGAAGATCCAAACAGCGTGTTTATGACCAAAGTACTGTCATGAGCCTCAGCCCTGCTCCAACCACCAAACACAAGCTCACGGACGATTTTGAATGGGTTGTATGCACACACAAGGACAAGGTGGCATTGATGAAAGACCAGCATTGAGAGTCCATTTCATACTCCTCATTGCTGGTTTCAAACCCACCTCAGCAAGCGATAAAGATGATCAAGTCAAACACTTGTTCTAGGTCAAGCAACTTACTGAATAGAAGCGCAACAATTGCGGCAAGTGTCGACGAGCAAATGGACACTATGAAATCCAAGACCACAGATTTCCCAATGTTCGCCAACATCGCCTGTCCCCCCAGACTGTAGCCAGATCAAGTACACACTCACCGTGATGTGTTTGCTCGGATTCACATATCTTGAGAAACCATTGATTCTTGGGCTGAAGCAGCCCGCATGCAGAACGGGCCGCAAGATGCGGGCAAACATCACCCCATGATGTCCCTCCGTGTGAACACCAGGAAACTAACGACAATTGCCAATGCTGCCCAAATCAGCAGCACGCACAACGAAAAGGAGAATGTCATTCCGGCCAGCGGCGGTGGACTGCCGTTCAAATAACCGCTCAACTGCAGATTCACTACGGGCAGGTACTTTGCGGCCGTCCAACTGGTGGCGAGCGTGGTGAGCAGCGTGCCGGCAATCAGCGCCGCCATCATGATGCCCATGCTCGACGCGGTGGATTGCACCAGGGTGGAGACCATGAAGGACAGACAGGCGATACAGAGGCAGACGAAGAATCCCAATCCGAACGTCATGCAGAGGTACTTCCATTGAGGCACTGTGTACACGTGCCCCACGTCCACCGTTCCGGACGCCGTGGTGTGAAAGCCCATCAAAACGGGAAGTCCCCAACCCTGATACCCAAAGAACAGCCCCGAAATCAGATAGGACGACACCGCGATGGCGGAAAGCAACAGCGCCACCAGCAAAACGAGCGCCACGAGCTTGCTCGCGAGCACCTTTGCCCGCGATACGCCGCGCGTGAGCAGCATTTTGATGGTGCCGCCGCTGAGTTCGGACGAAACCATGTCCGAGGCAATGACAATCACAAACAGGGGGACCAAGAGCGTGATGCCTTCATCCATGAACGTCTTCATGAAACTCGGAGCACCTGGAGCGTATGGGTTGATGTCGTGCGCCAGTTCGTACTGGCCCTCCTGGATGGTGGCCTGAAGCCCGGCCTTTTCGGCTGCGCTCAACAAGGGACTGCGCAGGCGGTTGGTGGCTTCGGTGATTTGATGCTGCAGTCGGACATGCCAGTCGGCGGTGCCCAATTGCCGGGCCAACGTGTTCGCCGCCTGCTTTTCCGCATATGAAAACACCGCCATGAGTGCGAACAATATCAATAAAACCACCTGGAAGCGGCGTTTGCGCAGCATTTTCATCACTTCGTTGGCAATCAAATGCGCAAAAATCACGCCAGCCCACCTCCGGTTGTCTGCAGAAACACATCCTCCAAGCTGGCCCTTTGGCGCGCCACCTCAAACAGTTTGCAGCCCCTCTCCGCGAGTTCCAGGGTCGCCGCGGAAACCTGCTCGTCGGACATCGTGCAGCGGACACCGCCCTCCACCCGGGTGAGCCGTCCATCCGTGGCGTGCCGACACAGTATCGGCCAAGCCACATCCAGGGGCTCCACCCGCCAGATCACGTCTGTGGAGGCTTCCGCCACCAACGTCCGGATGTCTCCCGTTCGGATGACCCGCCCATCCCGAATGATGGCCACGCGATCACAGAGCAATTCCATTTCAGCGAGCAGATGGCTGCTGATGAAGATGCTGAGCCCCTGGGCGGCAAGGGTGCGAAGAAACGCGCGCAGTTCGTGGATCCCCGCCGGATCGAGCCCATTGGTCGGCTCATCCAGAATGAGCAGGCGCGGATTGCCGAGCAAAGCCTGAGCAATACCCAGGCGCTGACGCATGCCGAGCGAGTAGGTGCGCACTTTGTCATGCAGCCGGTCGGAGAGCCGGACGCGTTCCGCCACTTCCGCAATCCGAGCCACCGCGTGCGGCCCCTGCATCCAGGCCAGTTGGTACAGATTCTCATACCCCGTCAGATAAGGATACAGGTCGGGATTTTCAACGATGCAGCCCACCTGCCGCAGGGCCTCTTGCGGATTGGATTGGAGGTTGTGGCCGGAGATCCGGATGATACCGGCGGTGGGCCGAATCAGCCCCACCAGCATGCGGATGGTGGTCGTTTTCCCTGCTCCATTGGGGCCGAGAAACCCAAAAATCTCTCCCTCGCCCACTTCGAACGACACATCTTTGACAATCAGTCGGCCGCGGACGCGCTTTTGCAGTCCGGTAACGCTCAGCACAGGTTCCCCCACCATCATTCACCTTTCCCCTGTAACGCCATGGCTCCGGTGCCGTGGATGCACTGCAGGTGCAGACCGGAGGCAACATTCTGAAAAGTATCCCTCTGTATAGTACACTTACTTGTCGAAGGGAGGAAATGTCATGCGTGCGAAACACCGTTCACCCGCGGTATCGGAACGGTCTCTCCCCAAACGCGCAACTCGGCGGACCCACCGGTGGATTCTCGGGTTCAGCGCGGCAGCCACCGCACTCCTCGCAGGCTGTTTTTTCTACGGGTTGTACGCCGGACTGGGCGGACGGACCGGCGGCGGAACACCGCAAGCCGCGCCGCTGAGCACATCTCCCGCAGCGAATCCATCCGCCCAGAAGAAAACCGTGCACCTGGTGGCGCTGGGGGACTCCCTGGCGCACGGATACGGGGACGCTTCCGGAATGGGGTTTGTGGGGGACGTCAGTCAGCAATTCCGTCGGCAGGGCGATTCGGTCATTCAATCCAATTTGGGCATAGACGGCCTGACCTCGAGTGGATTGTTGACGGAGTTGCAACAGCCGGCTGTCCGACGCCTGCTGCCCGCCGCCGACATCATCCTCGTCTCCATTGGCGGAAACGACCTCAACGACGCCGCCGGACTGCCAACCCTTCACACGGCACAAATCGCCGTGGCACAGCGGCAATTTGAAACCAACTTGACGCGAATTCTGACCCAAATTCAAACCATCAACCCGACCGCCCCCATCCTGCTCGTCGGGTTATACAATCCGTATCAGGACATCGCCAGCGTGCGAGTGCAAACCGATACCATCGTGCAAGATTGGGACACGCGAGAAGCGTCCATCGCGTCCAAGTTCCCTCACACAGTGGTGGTTCAGACGTTTGACCTGTTCGCGCTGCATGGCTCGTCGTACCTCTACGTGGATCACTTTCACCCGAATCAGGCGGGATATCAACGAATCGCGGATCGCATCTGGCAGGATTTGCAGGGAGGCTGAGACATGGGTGCAGTCTCCCAGAAATGCCTCTGTGTAAGCGGTTGATTAATTTGTCTATACAAGTTATGATTTATGTCGAAACTTGTATATACAAGCATGAAAGCGTTTGTTCCTTAGGATGGCGTCCTCATCGGTGGTCGGCGCCAATCACCGGTGAATGCCATGGCGCCGCCCGACAGCAACTCTTGCAGGATGGGGAGAAATCATATGGACATCAACAAACAATCCGTGGCAAAGATCTTGGAGTCGGTTGGCGGAAGAGAAAACGTGGTGTCCGCCACGCACTGTGTCACGCGGCTGCGCCTGGTGCTCAAAGACGAGCAGCAGGTGGACAAGGCCGCTTTGGAGAGCAATGATCTGGTGAAGGGATCCTTTTCGGCCAACGGACAGTTTCAAATCGTCATCGGCCCGGGCCTGGTGGACAGGGTCACCGACACGTTTGTCGAACTGGCCGGTCTGCAGCAGGCCACGAAAGAAGAAGTGAAAGCGGCGGCGGAACAAAAACTGAATCCGGTGCAACGGCTGGTCAAGACATTGTCCGACATCTTCATCCCGCTGCTGCCCGCCATTGTCACCGCGGGTCTGTTGATGGGCGTGAACAACATCCTGAGCGGGCCCGGCATCTTCTATCCGAAGCAGGCGTTCATCGATGTGCATCCCGCGTGGAAAGACTTTGCCGATATCATCAACCTGATTGCGAACACATCGTTCACGTTCCTGCCGGGGCTCATCGGTTGGTCCGCGGTGAGGAAGTTCGGCGGCAGCGAATTGCTCGGTATTGTTCTAGGACTGATGCTGATTCATCCGGAATTGTTGAACGCTTACTCCTATGCGAACGCCCTCGAGAAAGGGACCATCCCGCACTGGAATCTGTTTGGGCTGCATGTGCAAAAGGTTGGCTACCAGGGACAGGTGCTGCCCATCCTGGTCGCCTCGTACATCCTGGCGAAGTTGGAGCGTTGGCTTGAACAGCGCATTCCGGACACGTTCAAGTTGATTCTGGTGGCTCCGATTGCGCTGTTGGTCACCGGATTCCTGTCCTTCATCGTGATTGGCCCTGTCACGTTTGCGATTGGCCGCGCCATCACGTCCGCGTTCGTTTACGTGTTCAACCATTACGCATTGCTGGGCGGTCTGATTTACGGTGGATTGTACGCCGTGCTGGTGGTCACCGGCATGCATCAGACGTTCCTGGCCGTGGACCTGCAGCTCATTGCGCAAACCGGTACCACGTTCCTCTGGCCAATCTTGGCGTTGTCCAACATCGCGCAGGGTTCGTCCGCGCTGGCGATGATGTTTGTCGCGAAAGAGGAAAAACTGCGCGGCATGGCCTTGACGTCATCCATTTCCGCGTACCTCGGCATCACGGAACCAGCGATGTTTGGTGTGAACCTGCGTTTCCGATTCCCGTTCGTCTCGTCGATGATTGGGGCGGCCCTCGGCGGTGCCTTCATCACGATGGAACACGTGCGGGCCTTCTCCGTGGGCGTCGGCGGTTTGCCCGGCTTCCTCTCGATTGTCACGCAGAAGTGGGGCGCCTTCTTCATCGGTATGGCGATTGCCATCGTGGTCCCCTTCGTGTTGACCACGGTCCTGGCGAGGGTGCGGAAAGTTCAAGCCTAACGGAATGCTTCCGGAAGCGCGGACGGGCTGCCTGCCGTCCCCAAACGTGGGATGGCGGGACAGCCCCGCGCTTTTCTCATTCAATTGAGCTTCGAAATCTTTACAGGCGACGGTGATGGCAATGACAGAACCTTGGTGGAAAAAAGCTGTGGTGTATCAAATTTATCCAAAGAGTTTTCTGGACACCGATGGAGATGGTGTGGGCGATCTGCAGGGGATTATTCAAAAGCTCGATTACCTGCGCGAACTGGGCGTGGACATCCTGTGGATCACGCCGATTTACGAGTCCCCGCAGCGCGACAACGGATACGACATCAGCGACTATCGACGAATCCACGCAGCCTACGGAACGATGGAGACATTTGATACGCTGCTCCGCGAAGCGCACGCGCGAGACTTGAAAATTGTGATGGATATGGTGGTCAACCACACGTCCACGGACCACCCCTGGTTCCAATCCGCCCGTCAATCGAAAGCAAGCCCCTATCGCGCGTATTACATCTGGCGCGACCAGCCCAACAACTGGCAGTCCAAATTCGGAGGCAGCGCCTGGGCGTACGACGAGGGCACGGGGCAGTATTACCTGCATCTGTTCGACGTCACGCAGGCGGATCTGAATTGGGAAAACAAAGCCCTGCGGGAAGACGTGTACCGCATGATGCAATTCTGGCTGGACAAAGGCGTGGACGGATTCCGCCTGGACGTCATCAACCTCATCTCCAAAGATCAGCGGTTTCCCGACGACACCCTGGCCACCCCCACCGACGATGGCCGGAAATATTACACGGATGGCCCGCGCATCCACGAATTCTTGAAAGAAATGAATCAACGCGTGTTTTCGCGAAAGCCGGGTTTTGTCACGGTCGGGGAGATGTCGTCCACCTCGCTGCAGCAATGCGTGAAGTACACAAACCCGGACGAACGGGAATTGGACATGACGTTCAGCTTTCACCACCTGAAGGTGGACTACCCCAATGGCGAGAAATGGGTGGCGGCGCCGTTCGACTTCCTGCGATTGAAGTCGCTGCTGGATCAATGGCAGACCGGTATGCAGGAAGGCGGCGGGTGGAACGCGCTGTTCTGGTGCAATCATGACCAACCGCGGATTGTCTCCCGGTTTGGCGATCCGGAAAGGTATCACCGGGAGTCGGCGAAAATGCTCGCGACCTCCCTTCACCTGCTGCGCGGAACCCCCTACATCTATCAAGGGGAAGAAATCGGCATGACCAATCCCGGATTCGATCGGATTGAACAGTATCGAGACGTGGAATCCATCAACGCTTATCGCCGGCTGCTCGCAGAAGGCAAAGAGGAATCCGAAGTGATGGCAGCGCTGAAACAAAAGTCCCGCGACAATGGACGGACGCCCATGCAATGGGACGATTCCAAGCACGCGGGCTTCACCACAGGGGAACCGTGGATTGCCGTCGCACCCAATTACCGTGACATCAACGTCCAGCGGGCACTTGCCGACCAGGATTCGGTTTTCTATCATTATCAGCGACTGATTCAACTTCGAAAGACATACGACGTGATTGCGTACGGCGATTACCGCGGCATCCTGCTGGACCACCCGCATGTGTTCGCCTATCTGCGCACCCTCGGAAGCGACACGGTCCTCGTGGTGAACAATTTCTACGCCATCGACACCACGTTCACGCTTCCGGAGTCGATGTGTGCGGACGGGCCGTCCGAGATTCTCATTTCGAACTACAAGGATACGCCGAACACGCCGCACCAGCTCCAGCTGCGTCCTTACGAATCCGTCGCCTTTCTCATTCGGGGGACCTATGAAAAGCAAAGCACAGCGAATCTATGAAGAATTGGCGACCGCCATCGAGGCGGGGGCGTACAAGCCCAACAGCCTGCTTCCCTCAGAGCACGAGTTGATGGCCCAATACGAGGTTTCCCGCGGCACCATCCGGGCCGCGCTGGATCTGCTGTCTCACCATGGCTATATCCAGCGGGTGCAGGGAAAGGGATCGATTGTGCTCGATCACGACCGGTACAACTTCCCGGTCACCGGCCTCGTCAGCTTCAAAGAAATCAGCGCCCGCATGCCGGGCCGCGTGCGCACGGTGGTTCACCAACTCCTGCTGATGCAGCCGGACGAGCGTATTCGGGACGAACTGAACCTGCGGGACAATGACGAGGTCTGGAAGGTGGTGCGCTCCCGGGAGATTGACGGGGAGAGCATCATCCTCGACATCGACTACATCGCGCGCAGATACGTACCGTATCTGACGCAGGAAATCTGCGAAAACTCGATTTACGAATACCTGGAAAATGATCTGCATCTCGCCATTGCGTTCGCCAAGAAGGAAATTGTCGTGGAGACCGCAACGCCGGACGATGTCCGACTGCTGGACCTCGGAGAATTTTCATACGTGGTGGTGGTGAAAAACCACGTGTATCTGGAGGACACGGCTCTGTTTCAATACACGGAGTCCAGGCACCGTCCGGACAAATTTCAGTTTGTCGATTTTGCGCGGAGGATTCGTTAACCCCCCGCCCCGGACGGGGCAGGGGGTTTTTTATGAAGTGACCGGATCGAAGATTGCGGGACTCACCTTCGACACACAGCGACGCCAATTTTCGAGTCCGCCATCCCGTAGTACAGGTAGTGCGCACCCTTGAAATCGACAAGTCCCTCCACGAACACCACATTATCGACCTGCCCCACGATTTCGTCACGGGTCCCTGGCGTGAAAAACGGGACCGTCATCCGCTTGAGAACCTGGTGAGGGTCTTCTTTCGACAGCAGCACCTGCCCCGCCGCATACCGAAGTCGACCGCAGGCCGGATTAGACGGATCCGTAATCCTTTGTGCCGCGTTGTACATCAGCAGGATGCCTTCCGGAGTCACCAGCGGTTGTGGACCGGGCTCAATCAAGGCACTGTCAAATGCGTTCGGATCCGGCGAGGGCGTGAAGACCGGCTCCTTCACGGGCGTCCAGTGAATCAGGTCATCCGAGTACGCCATCCAGATGTTTGTATCGCCGAAATACATGATGTACCGCCCGTCGATGGGCTCTGCCAGGATGGCCCCCGACTTGGACCATACCCGCTCCGATCCTCCTCGCCAATCGGGAAACAGCACACCGTGCTTCTCCCATACAAAAAGATCTTTCGACGTGGCCAGGCAGAGCGTTGCGGAGTATCCGTCAAACGCGGTGTAGGTCAGATAGTATGTGTCGTCGATTTGCGTGATCCGCGGATCCTCGCACCCTCCCGGCTGTTCATAGCTCTCCGTAGGGATGAGCACAGGGTGCGGATGGCGTTCAAAGTGGAGGCCGTCTTCACTGATGGCCAGGCCAAGACGGCTGGTGCCGTTCCATTGGCCCGCCCCCGTGCCGTCCTCGGCGCGATACAGCAGATACACCTTCCCGTCCTTCACCACCGCCGCAGGATTGAACAGGTCTTTCGACTCCCAGGAATCTCCTTGGGGACTCAGAATGGGATTGTGCTCGTACTTGACAAACGGTCCGAATGGAAACGGCACCTCGGAAACTGAGATATGCAAGTTGGTTCCTCCCGTCCGCGCCCTCTTGTGGCCTTGGCTTACAGCCCCTGTCTGCTCCGTCAGGCTCGCAGCGAGGAATCCGTATCGACCATCGCCGCACTGCGCTTCGTCACATAGCTCGCCAAGGCAACGAGGATGGCACAGAAGACAATGGTGCAGACATACGCGCCCGCAATGCCTGTTTTCGCGAACAATCCTCCGACAATGCCGACCCAACAGAAATCACTGTCGCCAAACGTCGTATTGGCCAGACCCAACGAGCCCATGAATGCCAGCAATAACGCCGGCAGCACGGTGATGAGCAGGCCGTTGACGAACGCGCCAATCATCGCACCGCGTCGACCCCCGGTGGCGTTACCGTAGACGCCCGCAGTACCGCCGTCAAAGAAATGAGGAACCATACCAGGAATGATGAGGGCCAAACCCAACGGCCCCATCAGGAACATACCGATGATGCCACCAATCAAACTGGCGATGAACCCAACCAACACCGCGGTGGGCGCGAAGGGAAACACGGTTGGACAATCGAGAGCGGGTACGGCGTTCGGCACGATTTTCTGAGCGATGCCTTGAAACGCAGGAATGATTTCCGCCAGAATCATGCGGACGCCCATCAACACCACGGCGATGCCCGCCCCAAACGTCAGCGCCTGCGTCAGGGCGTACATGATGTAGTTGCTGCCCTGCGTATAGCTCGCGATGGCCTTGGGCCCGGCGACAATCGCCAGAATGAGGTAAAGAACAACCATCGTCAGGGTGGTCATGACCAACGAATCCCGGAGAAAACCGAATTTCGGTGACACCTTGATTTCCTCTGTCGTCCGACTGTTTTTCCCCACCAGTTTGCCGAGGGCAGCAGCGGTGATATAGCCGAGCGTGTTGAAGTGTCCGAGGGCAAATTCGGCCCCGCCGGTGACCTTCTTGGTGAACGGATGCACCAGGGCGGGCATCGCGGTCGAAACCGTCCCCGCCAAAATGGCGCCGAGAATCGTCTGATGGGTTCCGGTAATTCCCGCGCTGCCGAGCACTACCGCGAGCACCGTCGCCATGAAGAACAGGTGGTGACCTGTCAAGAAGATGAACTTTGCCCGAGTGAAGCGGGCCAGAAGCAGGTTCACCACAAAGCCGAGCCCCATGATGACGGCGGTTTGCGCACCGAACGCTTTCTGAGCCACACCGACAATCGCCTCGTTCGTCGGGATGACGCCGTGCAGATGAAAGCCGGATTGCACCAGGTTGCCGAGGGGTGCCAGCGCGCCGACAATGATGTTGGCGCCCCCCGACAGAATGAGGAAGCCCACGATAACCTTCAATGTGCCTGTAACAATTTCACTGAACGATTTCCGCAGCGCAATCAACCCGATGAGCGCAATGAGTCCAACCAGCAACGGTGCCTGATCCAAGATTTCATGAACGATGAAATGAATGACCGCCATCGGTGTTCCCCCCTTGTCAGACCGGCAGCAAAGGCGCCAGTTTTTGCTTCATTTCCTGTTTGTCCACATAGTTCTTGATCTCCAAAATCGGCACCCCTTTGTCTTTCAACAACGGGGCAAATTCCGTAGACGTGACGATGATGTCCGCCGTCTCCGCCTTGGCGGAGCCGATGTCGGCCGTCGCAACCGCAGCCTTCACCCCAAGTTCCTTGAGCACCGATTCGATGGTCATTCGCAGCACCATGCTGCTCCCAAAACCCATGCCGCACACCGCGAGAATTTTCATCTTCGATACCTCCTCCTTCTTGTGTGACGATCACGCTGTGACCCGGCGGATGATGTCCAACACTCGGCCGGTCGATTGCGCCTGGCGGATGGCGGTCAACGCCTCGGCATCCGCCAGCAGCCGCATCAGGTCAGACAGTGCCTGCAGGTGCGCCTCGTGATCGATGGCGCCAAAGGCGATGGCGATATCGACCGGATCGTTGTCCGGGTGGCCAAAAGACACGCCCTGTTCGAGCGTGACCAGGCTCATGCAGACGCGATGGACGCCATCCTCCGGCCGGGCGTGCAATATTGCAATCCCGGGCACAATCACCATGTACGGCCCGTTGATGGCAAGCGAAGATTTCATCGCGCTGACATATCCCGGTTCGACCGCACCGGCGTCGACCAGAAGGCGCCCGGCCAAGTCCACCACATCGTCGGGACGCTCCGCACGCGCCCGCACTTGAACACATTCCTCGGTGAGCACATCCAACATTCTCAGGACCTTCTTTCTGACACTCTCCACAGGGGGCGAAGGAACCGTGAGATACGGGGCCACACGCCGAAGCATGCGTTGGATCTCCTCTCGAACGGCACGTTCGTCCCCCACCTGACACGTTTGTTGAATCAGTTGAAACATCGGTTCTGCCAACGCTGCGGCCGCCCCGCCGACACCCTCCGGCCCCCCCGTGACCTCAGTAACCCAACGCTGCAGCCGGCGTTCGTCCTCCGTCGGCAGCAGCGGATTGACCACGATGTGGGGGACGGGGGCATCGTGCAGCTCGACGGTGGAAACAATCACGTCCACCGAACGAGTTGGCGCTTGATGCACCCGGCTCTGGTCGAGCACATCCACCACCTGAAGGTTGGTGACGCTGGCTCCGATGCGGGACTGCAGAATCTTGCCGGTGCCAATCCCCCCCGCGCAGACCACCAGGGCGCGTACGGTTCCCACCGCACCTTTGGGCCGCGCCCATCTGCGCTCCAAGGCGGCGCCGAAGTGAAGGGCCATGTACCCGACTTCCGCTGCGGCGAGCGGCTGCCCAAACACTCTTTCCAAGAATTGCGCTGCGACCACAGCGGCATAATAGGCGAGGGCGTGATCCTCCCGGATCTCGTCCAACAGATCGTTTTCAATGGAAATCCCGAGCAACCAGCGATGGATCATCGGTTTCACATGGAAGGCCAAACCGCGAAACAGCTCTTCGTCCGCACCGAGCCTCATGCCGAGGGCATCGTCAACCGCCGCAAGCATGCGAGAGACCCAGTTCCGCGAGAAGTCGTCCAGGTTGGCCGTGTTCTGCGCTGAACCTTCCAGGTGGAGATTGGGATAGGCCCCGAGCATGTGCAGCGCCAGGGCGATGACCTCTTCCTCGGACCAGGTCAGGGAAAGCATCTGTTCCAAACGCTCCGCCACCTGCACGGCAAATGAAAATTCCGTGGTTTCCCGCAATGCGTTGACATTTGGCTTGAACAGATCGACCGGGTATCCGAGGCGAATGCGTTGGCACGTGACCGCCCCGTACAGGGCCACCTTCGCCCACCACGATCCGAAACGCATTTCGGACGCCGGATTCCAACGCAACGCCCGCGCCATCGCAAGGAGGTCCGATTCCTCCAGCAACCGACGCTTGACGAACGGATCGACATGCTGTCGCACGATGTCAAGCAACCGCTGGCCCTCATTGCCCGCATCGTTCGACGCGGTCCATCCGCAAGCGGCGAGCAGCAGCCGGAACGCTGCCTGCCGCCGAATCAGTTCGTCTCCCTCCACCTTGGCGCCGTAATGTGGTTTGCGAATCAGGCGAAGGCCGTGCGAAGCCAGCCAGAGGTCGGCTCTGTCCATGTCTGCGTAGATCGTTCGGAGGCTCGCTTCCAACCAGTCCTGCACCTGTTTGACGACGATGGGTTCGGGCGTGGTCAGCAGCACTGCCAACAGACGGTGAAGCCGCCTGTCGGCCGCAGCCATTTGCACTGTCCCCTGCACCGCTGACCACTGGTGCCTCAGCGTCAATTTGGCTTCCGGTGTGTCCTCGAGCCAAACGCCGCTCCGCCGGTGAACCAGCCTCACCGGCATCGCTTCGCACGCCGTGGCCAACGCTTCCAAGTCATATCGGATACTTCGGTCGCTCCGTTGATACCGGCGGGCAAGTTCCTCGGTGGTCACCGGCTCCGAACGTTGCATCAATTCCTGAAATATCTGCTGCGCGCGTGGTCTCAACGAACGGATCTGGGCTATCCACGACTCGGAGTGCATACAAGGCTCGCCTCCTGCCACAGCGTTGCGGAAAGAGAACTGCAAGAACTACAGTCTATGAAACCCCTTACAAACGAAATTTTATGCCTGCTTTCAGCAGACGACAACCATTGAATGTTGTAGCCAGTTTCCGAATCATTGTGGAAGCAGACACGCACACCGGCGCCGCCCAAGTCCCGTTGCTGTGATGTGTGCCATCGTCGCGCCGACAGGCACATTCGCGCCTTGGACGCCATAGGATAAGAACGATGACATGCTCGGTAAGGCCCATTCGATGGGCTTTCCGTGGAAGTATCGACAGCCTGTGGGCGCCATGCGCTGCCTCAGGCGGTGAAAGTGGGGGGATGGAATGGATTTGGGCCACATGCCCAGTGAGGCATTCGCTGCGTTCAAGGGGGTTGTGATTGGTTTCGCATTTGTTCTACTGCTCATTGTGATAGCATGCTACATCTTCGTCGGCTACCTGCACTACCGATTATTTCACAAGGCAAACGTGCGGCACGCTTGGCTGGCGTGGGTGCCTTTCGCCAATTTGTGGCCCCTGTTCGCGACGGTGCAGCTCAACCGCTGGCATATTGTCTGGTACTTCGCCGCGCCTGCCGCGGGCGTGCTTGCCTTCGCCGGAAACTCCGGTGCCCTGGCGTTCCTGGCCGTGCTGCTTGTCATACCGCTTGTTGTGGTCTCCATTCTCGTCCTCATCCGTCTCTATCGCGCATTTGGCATCAGTCTGTGGTGGCTTTTGCTGTATCTGGGGGCATTCATCCCCGGAGTGAAATGGCTGGCCAGCCCGGCCATCCTCGTCTTGCTGGCATACATGGCGTTCAGCCGGTCCGTGGTGTACCACTCCGATTTTCTCCAAAAGCCGCCGAATGCAAATCCTCCGCCGGGCTCCGATTGAACCCGCCGTTTCAAACAGCAGGCGCCCGGCTCGTCGCCGGGCACCTGCGGATATCATCCAGCCTATCCATTCACCGCGTTGTCGCCAAATTGGAGGGACAAGGCGACCTGTTGCGCCACATCGCCGATGGTCATTCGATACGCCACGCGAACGGTCCCACCGTGCGGGTGAATCTCCACGTCCACCGTCTCCGTGTCGGACACCACATCGAGCCACAGTTCCCCCATGCGCAGCGTTGAAGAAAACGTCAGTCCCGCCGCAAACGTGTGATTCCAGGTGACATCTCCGAAGCGCGTCAACATCACCGCCTCAGGCTCCACCCGCAGCACCAGGGTTCCCGATACGCCCGTTTCCGCGTCGTTGGGAAGCGCGAACGTCAAGGCGTGGAGACGACCTTTCTGGCGCCACGTGGCCTCCTTGACCACGACGCGTTCCTCCTCTGCGGGATGACCCGACTCATCCTGCGCCGTTCGATGCCAGGTCAGCGGGACCGTCCGTGCAAAGTCCTCCTTCGCCAGCCAGTACATGGCCGGTCACTTCACAAACGCCAGCAGTGCCTCTCGCACCAGCTTGGCGGCCAAAATCTGAGCCAATTCGCTGGGATCTATCTGTGGCGCGACTTCGACGAGGTCAAAACCCACCACATTCAGCCTCGACAGCAGTTGAATCGCGCGAAACGCCTCCTGCGGGGTGATCCCGCCGTGTTCCGCCGTGCCGGTGCCCGGTGCGAAGGCTGGATCCATCACGTCGATGTCCCACGTCACGTAGACCGGATGTCCCTCCAGTTCCGGAAGCACCCGCTCCAAAGGCTGCGCCACTTCAAACGGGAAAAAGTGCGTGTGCGCCCGAGCCCATTGGAACTCCTGGCGCGTGCCGGAGCGAATGCCGAACTGGTAGACTCGATCCGGGCCGATGGCGTCACACACCTTTTTTATCACGGTGGCGTGGGAATACGATTCTCCCTCGTAGTCGTCGCGCAGATCGGTGTGCGCGTCGATATGCACCACGCGGAGGTCCGGATATTTTTCCCACGCGGCGCGCAAACTGCCCCAGGACACCAGGTGTTCACCGCCGAGACCCAACGGAAACTTATCCGCAGCGTACAGCGTCTTCACAAATTCATAGATCTGCTCCACGCTCTTTTTCGGATTGCCGAACGCGAGCGGAATGTCCCCGGCGTCGTAGTATTGGAGGTCGGCGAGATCCTTGTCCAGGTAAGGACTGTACTCTTCCAATCCCAGCGAGACCTCGCGAATCCGGGCGGGGCCCAGGCGCGTGCCGGATCGGAACGATACCGTCCAGTCCATCGGCATGCCGTAAATCACGGCTTTCGCCGACGCAAAATCGTCGGTCGCGCCGATGAACACATTGCCCGAATACGCGGGGTTGAACGGTTGAAATGCCTGGGTCATCCGCGGACCAGCTCCTGCACGAATTTCGGCAGCGCGAACGCCGCCTGATGGACCTGTTCAGTGTAATACTTCGTGTCCTGCACACGAATCGGCTGTTGGTCTCTGAGCGGGTGATATTTCTTGCTGCCCATCGTGAAACTCCACATTCCCGTGGGGTAGGTGGGCACGTACGCCAGGTACAGCTCGCAGATGGGGAACAGATCGCGAACATCCGCGTGCACCTTCTGAATCAGGTCCTGATTTACAAAAGGAGATTCCGTCTGCGCGACGAACAGCCCGTCTTCACGCAGCGCGTTCGACACCGCCTGATAGAATTCCTTGGCGAACAGCCCCACAGCCGGGCCGATGGGATCCGTGGAGTCGATGTAAATCACGTCGAACTCGCCGGGATGATCCTTGACGTACTGGATGCCGTCCGTAATCTGCACATCCACCCGCGGATCGGACAATCCGGATGCGATGTTCGGGAAGTACTGTTTCGACACCTCCACCACGCGGCCGTCGATTTCGGCCAGCACGGCGCGTTCGACCGAAGGATGCTTGATGGCTTCCCGAATGACGCCACCATCACCGCCGCCCACAATCAGGACGCTCTTCGGATTGGGATGAGTGTGCAGCCCGACGTGGGCCAGCATTTCGTGATACACAAACTCGTCCTTGTCCGTGGTCATGATGCAGCCGTCGAGCACCAGCAGCGTGCCGTACTGCTCGGTCTCAACCACATCCATGGATTGATATTCTGTTTGTTCACTATGTAATATCTTGTTGATTCGAAGGCCTATCTCCAAGTTGTCATTCTGTCGTTCGGTGAACCACAGTTCGGATCTCACGGCAAGTCCCTCCTTATCAATGCCTGATGTATTATACCAAACCTGTTCACGCCGTAAACCGTCGTCTGCCGCCACTGCTCGACATATTTCCCGGGCAACGAAGCGGCGGATTTACCTTTCCAATTTCGCTGCATGAATGGGGTCGGCACGGGCATACTAGGCCCTGGAATTTGGAGGAGGGTTTGGTGTGCCCAACCAGCCAACGACCGTTGCCAACCAGCAGAATCCCTCATCCCGCCGCTCCAATGGGTGGTGGCAGAGCCTCCCCTGGTGGAGCAAGTACTTGGCACTACCCCTCGTCTGCGGCTTCGGCAGCATGTCCGCGCTGCTTGTGAGCCTGCGCCTCACGCCGCTGCCGGAAGGAAGCATGGTCAATCCCACCCATGTCGACAGCGCCAACGGACAGCGTCTGGCGGAATGGACGCTGAAAGGAGACCGAACGCTGTACGTCTCGCTCGCGGACATTCCGCCCGCGCTGCGAAACGCGACGATTGCCGTGGAGGACGCGAATTTCTACCACCACCTGGCGTTCAATCCCCTCTCCATCGCCCGCGCCCTGTGGGTTGATATGCGGCACGGGCACGTGGTGGAGGGCGGATCGACCATCACCCAACAGTTGGCGAAAAACCTCTACCTCAGCCAGGATCGCACCATCACCCGCAAGGTGAAGGAAGCGCTGTACGCCATTCAGTTGGAGCTGCACGCGAGCAAGGATGCCATTCTCGAAGCATACCTGAACAATGTGTACTACGGTCACGGCGCGTACGGTGTGGACGCCGCCGCTCGCCTGTACTTCAATAAACCGGTGGAGGACCTCGACGTCGCGGAGTGCGCGCTGCTGGCGGGCCTCCCCAAAGGCCCGAGCCTGTACTCCCCGCTGGTCAATCCAGCGGCCGCCAAACGCCGCCAGCAGTTGGTGCTCCAGCGCATGGTGGCCACCGGCGATTTGACGCCATCCGAGGCCAATGCGGCCTACGCGGAAAAACTGACGTTCCAGACCATGCGCTCACCGGTGGAGCACGCGCCCTACTTCACGTCGACTGCGGTGGCCGAAGCAAAGCGCCGCTTCCATCTCACGCAGGAGGACCTGTATCGCGGCGACTTGCGCATTCAGACCACGCTCGATCCGCTCCTGCAACAGGCGGCCGAACGCGCCATCGCCACCACGCTGCCAAAGGGCTCCCAACTGCAGGCGGCGCTCGTGGCACTGGATCCGCAGACAGGCGCAGTCCTGGCCATGGCCGGGGGACGCGATTACACGACTTCGCCGTACAACCGGGCGCTGGCAGAACGTCAGCCCGGCTCCACGTTCAAGGGCATTCTCTACACCGCCGCGCTCCAGCACGGCTGGACCCCAGCGCGCCAGGTGAACAGCGCGCAGACCACGTTCCTGTACGATCAGGATAAGCTGTACACCGTGCATGACTACGGAGACATCTACGCGCACCGCCCCCTCACGATGCGTGAGGCCATCGCGCGTTCGGACAACGTGTACGCGGTCACGGCGAACCTCGACGTAGGACCGGACACGGTGATGAAGTTAGCCGAACGGATGGGACTGGACAGCCCCATGAAACCCTACCCGTCCCTCGCGTTGGGCGTCTTCCCGGCAAGCCCACTGCAGATGGCCACCGTTTACGCCACGTTGGCCAACGGTGGCTACCGCGTGCACCCGTTCACAGTGTCCTCGGTGCGCAATGAGCGGACCGGAGGGACCTGGGGCACGCGGACCCACGCCGACCGGGTGCTCACCCCGCAGGTGGCCTTTCAGATGACCGACCTGTTGCAGAGCGTCTTTCAACCGCACGGCACCGGCTACGCCGTGCGCGGATACCTGCATGGTCCGGCGGCGGCAAAAACCGGCACCACCAACGCGGATGTGTGGATGGTCGGCTACACCCCGCGCGTGGTCTGTGCGGTGTGGGTTGGATACGACGACAATCGCGCACTGACGCTGCCCGAGTCCCACCTGGCGGCGCCCATTTGGGCCAAGTTCATGGGCACGGCGCAGCAGCGGCTGCCTTCCGATTGGTTCCATCCCCCCGCCGGGCTGGTGAAGCGCACCATCGATCCGCTCACGGCACAGCTCGCAACGGATCAGTGCAGCGTGACGGAAACGGATTACTTTGTGCGGGGCACGGAGCCCACGGAGTCCTGTTCCCTGCACCCTGCCGCGCACAGCCAAGGGGCGGACACGCCCTGGTATCGACGCTGGCTCCGTGGGTGGTGGCCCCCGGGTTTGGGCCAACGGTGAACAAGGCCTGCCGACCTGAGCGGGTACCTGTGACCACAGGTACCCGTCTTCATGCGCGAACCTGTATAATCCTTCGCACAAAGCGCACGGATCGCCGAATATTTGTGCTAAAATGGCGCTGATTGACGCCGAACGTACGCAGCCAGGGTGGTCGGCTGTCCGCAGTCGAGATGGTCGTTCAATCCGAGCTGTGACGGCCCCGGCGGTCTGCCCAGAGAGGGTTACCCCCGAGAGGAGTGTCAGAGATGAACCACCGCATCTCCAGCCGAGTACGGAACATCGCACCGTCTGCCACCATGAGCGTGGATGCCAAGACGAAAGCGCTGTTGAAAGAAGGCAAACCGGTCGTCAACATGAGCGTGGGCGAACCGGATTTCAATACGCCGTTGCCCGCCTCCTTTGCGGGAATCCAGGCCATCACGGAGGGAAACACCCGGTACACGGCCGCCGCCGGCACTTTGGAATTGCGGCGAGCCATTGCCAGCAAGCTGATGGTCGAAAACGGGTTGCAGTTCAGTCCGGAGCAAATTGTGGTCTCTTCGGGCGCGAAGCATTCTCTGTTCAACATCTTCCTGAGCATCTGCGACGACGGAGATGAAGTCATCCTTCCTGCGCCGTACTGGGTGTCGTATCCGGAACAGATTCGCCTCGCCGGCGCAGTGCCTGTGATTGTGTCGTGCGATGAGGCGTCCGGTTACAAGCTGACGCCGGAACAGTTGGAAGCCGCCATCACGCCGAAGACGAAGGCGGTGTTGTTGAACTCGCCGAACAACCCGACGGGCGCCGTGTATTCTGAGTCGGAACTGCGTGCGCTCGGCGCGGTGCTGGCACGTCACGATGTGTACGTGGTGACCGACGAAATCTACGAACGGTTGGTATACAACACGCGCCATTTCAGCATTTCCGCCCTGGTGCCGGAATTGCAGCCGCGCACCATCGTGGTCAACGGGTTTTCCAAGGCATTCGCCATGACCGGATGGCGCCTCGGCTATATTGCCGCACCGCTCGATGTGGCGAAGGCGATCGCCAGCCTGCAGAGCCACGGCACCGGCAGCCCGTCCACCATTTCCCAGGCGGCCGGCGTGGTCGCACTGCAATCCTTCGATCCCTCGATGGTGGAAGAGTTCCACCGCCGGCGCGACGTTCTGGTACGGGAACTGCAGAGTATGCCCGGCATTCAATGCCTGATGCCGGAGGGTGCCTTCTACGTGTTCCCCAACATCAGCGGCGTATTTGGCAAAAAATTGGGCGGGAAAGTCGTGGACTCGGCAGCGACCTTCTGTGAACTCCTGCTGGAGCACGACCTCGTGGCCGCCGTACCGGGTGAGGCATTCGGCGCGCCCAACAACATCCGCTTGTCCTATGCGACCTCCATGGCCAACATCGAAACGGCGGTGGAGCGGATCCGCTCATTTCTCGGCCGTCTGGCGTAGTCTGCTTGCCGTGCAGGGGCACAAGCGGGACTTCAGGAGGGGAGCCGTGGGGCCCCTCTTGAAGTGCCGTTACACATCCAGATTGTCCAGTATGCTGGGACGGCCAGTCCATGTCCTCTCGCACTGCTGTAGATGTGGATCCCCATGCGGCGGGTGCTCCATCGACGTATAGCCAATTTGTGTAGAGTTTTGTAAATGACCAATTCTGCTTTGTGTGTTCACAGAGGAGGAGTTTCTTTGAAGGGGATTGGGTCAACGGTTCATCTGTATGTTGCCACACGCCCCCCTAAAAACCCAAAAATCGCTCACACTTTTTAATCAGAAATCGGAAGAATTCGCATGCAATACGTCATGGCGTATTAAACCTAGCTCCCTCAAACGAGGCAAGCTCTTACGTGCCGCGTGTTCACCCGCTTGAATACATTCCCTCATCTTAGAAAAATCCAACGCGAACACATGACCTACTTTAGGCTGCAACACCAAATCAGCGTAGTGAAGGTTCTTGCGACTCATCATTGTGGCCATAATGGAATACGAACGATATAAAACCTCTACTGTATTCCTCGGTTCACGTTCTTCATGCTGCCTCTCCACATCAACCACTATGACGAGATCCATACCCGCCATTTTTGGTATGTCCGCCGGCAGATTGTTGGTCAGTGCTCCATCAACCAATACCATATCCTTATAATGGACAGGAGCAAAAATCCCCGGAATGGATACGGTTGAACGAAGGGCCAGCAAGAGACTTCCTCGCTCCCAAATATAAGGTTTACCACTTTTCAAATCGGTGGCCACTGTGCGAAATGGTATGTCAAGCTCCTCGATGGTTGCATCTCTCAAGCCATATTGATTGAGAAAGTCAGCGAGTACATTGTATAACTTCCTTCCTGACATGACGCCACGTTTTCCCATTCCCATGTCCAACAACCCATACCACGGATAAGAAAGGACAAAGTCCTCGATTTCATTGATGTCAATCCCGGCAGCGACCAAACTGCCAATGGCACCACCTATGCTCGTTCCAGAAATAAAATCAATGGGCACATTCCACTCCCTAAAGACCTTCAGCACTCCCACATGGGCCAAGCCACGTACGGCTCCACCCCCTAAAGCGAGACCGACAGTCGACATTCTTCCACTCCTCGTTTCACGTATGGATTCTTATTTGGGTGGAATATATCACTTTTTTGGTTTTTTGGGTAGTCGGTGTTCTTGACGAACCTCGGTTCTATTTCTCATTTCTCGATGTCATGTAGCACTTGAGCAACGCACTCGGAGGTACCATCACTTCTTGACTTGACATGAGCTTCGATTTACGGATAAGATAAACCACAATATTATTTGGTCTTTTGGGTGACTGGTAGGGGGCTACAATGAAACTCACCGACCGTCGTAAACAGTTCCTTCAACAATTGATCGATATGTATCAGCGTTCCCAGCTTCCAGTGCACTATGAGTCTCTGGCCAAAATGATTGGCGTGAGTAAATGGACGGCATATGACATGCTTAGAGAACTGGAAAAGCTCGGCTTGCTTTCGCGTAATTATTCCCTCTCGCGTGGCGAAGCTGGCAGATCCCAAATTGTATTCTTGCCCACACCAAAGGCCTATGAATTGTTTCAACAAGAACGTACCACGAAAACAGGTTCGCACGAATGGTTGAAGGTTCGAAGTAATATCTTGGAACTCATCGACTTAGCAGAACAGCACTCTCCAAAAAAAACTGTTTCGGAGCTTGTAAATCAATTGGTCAGTGCTCAGACAAAAATTTCATTTTGCGCCTACGTGATTGGACTTCTGATTGTTCACCTGCGTGGTTTGGATAAGTCTGCATCCGTATTGATTCGACATCTGATTGATGGTGTCGAGAATGCCGAGACACGTTTGAGTGTTTTTGTTGCATTGGTTCTCGGCACTGTCATTGAAAAGCAGCAAGCTGCAATCGGTGCGGAAGCAGCGACTCTCATCGGTAGATTTTGGGAGGAGATTGCCTTTCTACCATCCAGTGATAAAAATCTGTTATTGCAATTACTCGACGAAATACTGATTTGAGGGAATCCGATTCCTAAACAACAATTTTTCAATCTAATTTTTTTGGTCTTTTGGGTTACTGGAGGCGAGGCTGGGATGACAGAAACCTGGCGAAAATGGTTGAGCTTGATTGCTGTTGTTTTAGGATTATCCATGGACTTAATGGATATGACAATTGTCAACGTAGCTATACCAGACATCATGACCGAATTTGGCTCTACTGCCCCTTCAGGCAACGTAGTTTGAGGAAAGTGGAGGATCAACCAGTGGAATGGAGAATATCACCAACGGTGGTGATATTCATGTGCCTGTATGTCCGTGAATTGAGCCCTGCCGAGGGTAACAGATTGGTTCGTATTGCCCGTAAGGGGTCCAATCCGGTCTCCGTGCGTAGAGCACTGGTTGTCCTGGCTTCTGCTCAACGAATGAAGGTCCCCGAAATCGCACGACTCTATCACTTGTCGGAGGAACATGTCCGCCATGTGATTCACGCATTTAACGAGAAAGGCTTTGAGGCTCTTCAACCCCGCTATGGTGG
>NZ_AUCA01000035.1 GCF_000429525.1 Alicyclobacillus contaminans DSM 17975
CCCAATTCGATTTTTTTCGCAACACATCCACCTGCATCGTGAGTTCACCGATCTTAGCCCGAGCCTCCTGCAACTCTTTCTCCAGCTCCTGCTCCCTCGTAGAGGGTCCGGACTGAAGCCCAGCCCGTCCACCAGTCAGGAACGCTTCACGCCACCTGTAATACAGACTCTGGGCCACGCCATGCCGCCGACATACCTCGCTGATATTCGCACCGGGCATCATGCCCTCGAGCACGATGTTCATCTTCTCGTCCACTGTCCACTTACGTCCCGGCATCATAAACACCTCTACTTCATCTTAACCCATCCCTTCTGTCTGGGTTGACTCTGGGGCCAGTATATGGGCCGTTCAATATGGAGAAGCCACCTCACCGGGAACGAAGGACAGGCCGCTCCATCCCGGTGAGGTGGTGAAACAGACTTGCAACCTACGCTTACAAGCATGTTACGCTATACCAATACGACGGGGTTCGTACGGGTATGGGGGGGGTGTAAATGAATTTTTGTTATGTATATTATTTTAAAATGGTATATATTTACTAAAAAGTTGGCGAAGCTTTCATTTCAAATCAGGGGATGAACTGGTATAGGGCGCATCGGTGGCGGCAGAACGAGGCAGACTGACGGTGTCGGGAAAGGAGGTCGCTCCATGTACGATGAGGTACGGGGCATGCACACGTGTTTCGTATGCCGCCGCGCGATGACGTGGGTCGCCCATCTATATGGTGGCAACATCATCGCACACGGCGCGGAGATTGTCGGTGGCGTGACAGTGACCGGTGAACGCGCACAGGACAACACAGTGCCGCTCGAGGTCAAACTGGTGTGTCCGGCGTGCGGGGCCAACAACAGCTTCCCGCATACCCATACGGTGCAGTAGCGGCGATGCAACGCCGGGATCGCGTGCTGGTACTCATGAATGGCTGCCGGATGGCAAGCGCACATGCTTCGTGGTTGTGGCGTAAACCCTTTTCAGGGTGCTCAGATCTGCCTCCGTGAGCTTGTCATCCGGATGCTTGAGGTAGGGACCGACCGGCAACACGCGAAACTTGGTGTGTCCATGATGGCGATATTTGTGCACCCATGTGGGGACGGTTCTCACGCGTTCCAGCGTGACGCCCTCATTATCCTTGCGGACGGTGAGATAGACAATCGCACCGCTGCTTGAGTGCAGTCCCGCCATCATCCGGTCGGAAATGAAATTTCCGAGGGAATAGATGACGAAGCGCCGCGCTTTGCGTCCCGACGCATCGCGCACCGTTTCCAGAGCCATGGGTTGCAGAACGTGGGGATGGGCGTCGAACACGATGTCTGCGCCTCGATGAAACAGGTCTTTCACCAACGCTTTTTGTTTATCGTTGGGATACCGGTGAAATTCTTGCCCGAAATGCAGCGCGACGATGGCCAGGTCGGCTTGGCGTTTCAGGCGGCGAAGGTCGGCGTACATTTTGGCGCGCCGAATGCGGTTGACCGCCCACGCCATATCCGCGGGCACCGAGATTCCATTGGTCCCGTAGGTGTAGGAAAGAATGCCAATCCGGATGCCTTTGACATTGCGGATCAACAGTTCTTGAGACTCGCGCTTCGAACGATAGGTTCCCGTGTGGTGCAGCTCCGCCGCATCGAGGATATTGAGCGTTCTTCGAAGCCCTCGAATGCCCCGGTCCATACAGTGATTGTTCGCGGTGGTGACCACATCGATCCCGGCTCGTTTGAGCGCTCAGGCCAGCTCGTCCGGGCAAACCGGTTTTTGGATTCTTTTTTGGTAGGCTGACTCGCGACCGGACAATGTCGTTTCCAGGTTCGCAATGGTCAGATCCGCCCGCTTCAGGTAAGGTGCAACCGGACGGAACATGCCGTCGAACGCGTAGGCGTTTCCGTCCGCCCGCTTCGCGGACTGAATTTGTGTCCTCCACATGAGGATATCCCCAACGGCCGCAATTTGGATGGTCGCCATGTTTATCCTCTCCCCGTGACTTCGCCCATCCGTCCAAGATCGATGGGGTTTCTTGCCATCCTATTCAGGCAACGGACGGACTGAACAGGGCGAATGGCCCATTCACAGATGCCGGCGACGACATATACTTGCCCAAGAGTTCATTCGTTTTCGTACCGGGGGGCGGGTGAGTGTGGAGAGAACACTCCGACTACAGCGGCCGGTTATCGCCATCACTGGCAGTGCGGGCAAATCGACCACGAAGGAAATGATTGCGTCTATCCTGTCCACGCGCTGGAAGATCTTCAAGTCTATAGATAATCGAAACTTCGTGAACCACACGCGAAAGTACGCGAAGAGCATCCGCCCATCGCATCGGGCGGTGGTACTGGAATACGGCATGGCCGGTCCACATCCGAAAGCACTGTCAGATCATCGAGCCGAACTACGCGGTCATCACCAACATTGGATCGGCGCACATCGGTGCGTTTGGCGGCGGCAATGTCTGCAGGTTGGTCCACGCGAAATCGGAACTGATTCGGTGGCTGAAGCCCACCGGGACGCTCGTGCTGAACCGTGATGACCGGAATACGCGCCTGGTGGACAAGGGGAGGTTTCACGGGAAAATCCTCACCATTGGGATCACGCATACCGCGGATTATCAGGCAACAAACGTCGCCTTCGCGGGCAGCGGAATGACCTTCCATGTGCACCTACACGGAAAGCGTGAACATTTTCGGATCCCCATTCTCGGCATGCACCACGTGTACAACGCGCTTTGCGCCATTGCCATCGCGGACGACATTGGGATTCTCGGCGGAGGAAATGCGCCCGGGGCTCCGAAATTACCGACGCATGCGCCACCGGATGACGATGTATCGGTTTCCGAACCGCCTCACGCTCATCGACGACAGCTACAGTTCGAATCCGCACGCGGCCAAAGCTGCCATTGACACGTTGGCACAAATGCCTGCCGCACCTGCCGCAACGAGAATCGCGGTGCTGGGGGCGATGGCCGCCCTCGGCGCTTACGCAGCACGTGGTCACCGGGAGGTCGGACGTCACCTGGCCAAGAAGAAAATATCCCAGGTGTACACATACGGCGCGCTCGCCAAGCAGATTGGCACCGCAGCCGTCCAGGCGGGGCTGGCGCCCGGACGGGTTCGGCACTTTACAAGCAAGGCGGCCCTGCACAGCCATCTGCTTCGAACCATTCAACCCAATACGGTGATTCTGGTGAAAGCGTCTCATTCCATCGGATTGATGGAAACGGCTGATTTCTTACGATCCCGCCTTGGCAAGAAGGCGTTTACCGGTTGATTCGCGGGGCGTACACCAATGCGCATTTTTCCCAAGCGAAAATCTATCGGTATACTGGATATGGCGCACCGTACGCGGGTATCACCGCGGCGGCGTGGTTCCGGGTTTGGACAAGCCCGGTGAGTTTCGCGAATGGAGGCCGCATCGATGAAAGACGTTGTCATCTCCGAATTCGAAGTCCGTTGGGGCGAATGCGATCCCGCGGGAATTATTTATCATCCCAACTACATCGACTGGTTTTCGGTGGCGCGCATGCGTTTCATCAAAGAAAATGGCCTGTCGTACATGGAGTCGTTTCATGATCAGGGGCTGGTCCTCGTGGTGATACAGGTTGGACTGAGCTGTAAGAAAACCCTGAGAGCGGAGGACAAAGCCTACGTCCACGCGCGCTTGGAAGTGTGCACGCGCACGCGGATGCAATTCCATTACGATGTGTACAACGAATCGGGGACGCTCTGCGCTTCCGGGTTCACGGAGCATGCCTTTGTGGACATTCCGACCAACAAAGCGGTCAACATTGCGAAGCGCAATCCGGAGTTGTGGGCGATTCTACAAGGTCTGCCCGTCACTCAGCCGGAAACACATTGACGCGGGACGGCAGATATGATATGATATCTGTTGTTCTCGATACGCGGCTGTAGCTCAGAGGGAGAGCACCACCTTGACACGGTGGGGGCCACAGGTTCGATTCCTGTCAGCCGCACCATGGTATATCGCAGGATGGAGACCGCGCCAAGGGGTTGGTGCGGTCTTTTTTTGGTCTCGTCTGTCTCCCATCGGCGCCTTCTCTTCGCAAGAGTGGTTAAAGTGGACTATTGTAGTCAACATTCATCTCTCCTATACTCTAGAAGGTGTGTTTGATAGGACAGAGGTGAAGACGACGATGGAAATGGAATCCACTCCAGTGGCGCAGGGGGCACGGGGCAGAGTCTCCTGGAAATCTCTCGGGGTTGCTCTGGCGACGTTTGGGCCCGGACTGATCGTGATGCTGGCGGATACGGATGCCGGATGTCTCGTGACCGCAGCACAGTCGGGTGCCCAGTGGGGCTACGCGATGGTGTTGCCGCAGCTGCTGCTCATTCCAATTCTTTATTTGATACAGGAAATCACCGTCCGGCTGGGGGCGGTGACCGGAAAAGGACACGGGGAGTTGATCCGCGAGCGGTTCGGGATGAAGTGGGCGGTTGTCTCAGTATCCACTTTGTTCCTGTCCGCTGTGGGCGCCTTGGTCACAGAATTCACGGGGATTGCCGGGGTTGGCAATCTGTTTGGCATTCCGCCCTGGTTCAGTGTTTCGGTGGCGACCGTGTTGCTGGTGGTGCTGGGGCTCACCGGCAGCTATCGACGCGTGGAACGCATTGGCATAGCTGTCGGGTTGTTCGAGTTGCTGCTGATTGTGGTTGCTTTGATGGCGCATCCGGAACCTGGCGAGGTCATGCGCGGACTTGCCACGGTGCCTTGGCACGACGCCAGTTACGTGTATTTGTTGGCAGCCAACGTGGGCGCCGTCATCATGCCGTGGATGATCTTCTACCAACAGGGAGCGGTGGTGGATCGCCGACTGACTGCCTCCGCGTTGAAAGGCCTGCGCTGGGATACGTTCATTGGGTCGATTGTGACGCAGATGATCATGATTGCCACAGTGGTGGTGATTGCGGCCACCATCGGACACCAACATCCGAATCAATCGCTGGACACGGTGGAGCAGATTGCGGACGGGTTGGTTCCCTATCTCGGATCGTTCGGTGGAAAAGTGATCTTCGGATTGGCCATGCTTGGCGCGTCGTTTGTGGCCGCATTGGTCGTCTCTCTCGCCGGCGCGTGGGGGGTCGGCGAAGTGTTTGGATTCAATCACAGTGTGAATCACTCATTCCGCGAGGCGAAGTGGTTCTACATCATCTATACCGCGGCGCATGTTGGCGGTGCGCTGCTGGTGTTCAGCGGGATAAACCTGGTTCGGCTGGATGTGGATACCGAGGTGATGAACGCGCTGCTGCTGCCCCTGGTACTTGGTTTCCTGCTGCTGTTGGAGGCCAAAGTGCTGCCGCCGCAATGGCGCATGAAAGGCTTGCATAAATGGGTGGTCTGGGCACTGTCCGTTGTCATCATGGGATTTGGGCTCTACATGGGTGTCCAGCTGTTGTTGTGAGGACTACAAAACCTCGGCGTTCACGGAGACCGCTCGCGCAGCACGCGCGAGCGGATTTTTTATGAATCGGGCGTGCGCCCGACAACGGGAGGAGGCGGGGGCATACGATGTGGCAATTCAAAAGGATCGGCAGGACGAGGACGAATGGCAAACATTCGTCTACAACCGTTTTTTCGCCTGTTTCTGGCACTTCTCTGGCGTGACGAACCGGTGGGCAAGTATAAGCACGTTTCGGTCCGCTCCATACTGTAGTAGACGATGATGACGGACGGGGTGTCTTGCCCCAGGAAGGACTGATGGATGTGCCCATGCTACAATTCGATTCACCACAAGCGTTGTCCGCGTTCCGGGCGAAAATGGAAGCGGCAGGATTGGCAGTGCACCCGGTGGACAGCCATCCCCTCGTTGTTTCTCTGGACGTGGACAAGGACACGCAGCCTCTCCTGGTGCAGACGTTGGTCGATTTTGTGTTCAACGACTGGTGCTGCCTCTACCTTTGCCAACACATGGCGGAGGCGTACGACTATTTGACGGAAGATGAACGGGAGTACATTGCGCTGCTGACCCTGCATGGCCTACGCACCAGCGATGCGCGATGGGACGGATTGACGGCAGGAGAGTGGAGACACCAGGTGACAGCCGCAGTGCAATCGCAGCTGGCGAATGGGGCGGCCGAAACTCCGCTCAACATGGGTGGACTCGCGCGGTTTCGCGCCAGGGGCTTTCTGCGGGCTCTGGATCTGGCGCTGAAGGACGCGGTGGAACAATTTCTCGCGGACAAGGAGTACGAGGAGTTTGTCGCCATGCTCCGCTACATGCTGGACGCACAGCCGCCCACCATGCAGGTGCTGCACGTATACTGCACCGATGACCGCGTGTGGATCACCGACGCCGCCGGTAAACTGGTTCGCGATCCGGCCGTGGCCGACGCGGCCGCCCAAGTTTCCGATGGCGAAGATGTCAATGCCGAAGACCTTGCCATGAGCATCCTCATCACCCACGCGCCCTGCGCCATCATCATTCACGACTTGACGGTTGCGGCGCCCTGGCCGAGTTTTGCCGAAACCGTGGAAAAAGTGTTCATAGCCCGCGCCACGCGGTGCGGGAATTGTTCCACTTGCCGGCAGCTGCAGGTGGGCGCGGACGCGGCGCGTGACACCGCCGCGCCGCGGCGGGCGCTGCCGAAAGAACGACCGTAGGTCGGAATTGACGAGATCAGAAAAGTATGATAATTTTTCTTTGCACATCCATGAAACCGGTTTATGAAACTGTATCATTCACATCTCCGTTAGAAGTGAGGTGAGAAGGTAGTTTGCGCGTGACAATCCGAGACGTTGCCGAACGTGCCGGGGTTTCACCCGCGACCGTGTCACGAGTTCTCAACAAGCCGGAGATGGTCGAGGAAGAAACGAAAGAGCGCGTGCGCGAAGCCATGGATGCGTTGAACTTCCAGCCCAACGCGCTGGCGCGGGGGTTGAGCACACAGCGGTTTGACACCATTGGACTGGTGGTGCCCGGCATCACGGACCTTTTCTTCAACGAATTGTATCGCGGCATCCACGAGGCCAGTCGGGCACACGGCTTGAAGGTGCTGTTGTTTGACTCCCAGCACTCTCGTCACCAGGCGCTGGAGGGATTCACGTTTCTGCACCAACATCAGGTGAACGGCATTATATTTACGAGCAAGTTGGTGACGGAGGATTTCGATCCGGTGCTGGAACGCATCGGCATCCCCGTGGCGCTGGTGTTGACCCAATCGCAGGGGCGCGTCAAGTTGCCCGCATTCAAGGTGGACGACGTGCGAGCGGTCTTTGATTCGGTGAGCTATCTGGTGGCGCGAGGGCATCGGCGGATTGGTATGATTGCGGGACAGCACGAGGACGACATCACGGGTTCTCTTCGTTTGGAAGGATTCCTGCAGGCCCATCGATTTTACCAGTTGCCCGTTCTTGAGGGCCAGGTACAGTACGGGGACTATCGGTTTGCGGGCGGCTACCAGGCCATGATGCGAATGTTGGAGCACATGGAGTCGCTTCGCCTCACTGCCATCTGTGCGGCCAGCGATGAAATGGCCTTGGGCGCCATGCGATGCCTGTATGACCAGGGATACCGGGTGCCGCAGGACCTGTCCGTGATTGGCTTTGACGACCTGTCGATTGCGCAAATGGTGACGCCGACGCTGACCACGGTCCGGCAGCCGTTCGCGGAGATTGGGGCCCGTGCAGTGGAATGGCTGGTGCGGGCGAGCGGCGGGATTCAGCCGGACAACGGCGTGTGTTATCTCGGGCATGAAATTGTGGAGCGTGAATCGGTTCGGTCCATCGCCACATAAGCGAACGTTACGAATCATGAAAACGCTTGCATGATGCGATGCGGGGAGGAATGTATGTGAAGAAAAAGGCCAGCAAGACTTGGTGGCATACGGGAACTGCGGTGGTTCTCGGCACGGGGTTGCTCGCCGGCTGCGGGGGTGCGAGCGGCAACAGTCAGGGAGAGGGAAATTCTTCGGGTGGAGGGAATGGCAGTTCTGTGGTGGACTACAGCCACGCCAGTGGGCAAATTGTCTTTGCCGCGTCACCCGTCGGGAATGGAAATCAGAACATCATTCCGATTCTGGTCCAGCAGTTTGAAAAATCGCATCCGGACATCAAGGTGCAATTGGTTAACCAGAGCACCGATACGGACACCAATCGCGCCAGTCTGACCACGCAAATCGGCGGTGGCTCGGCAACACCGGACGTGTACATGGGCGACGTGGTGTGGCCTGCGCAGTTTGCCGCCTCCGGTCTGGCGGAGCCGTTGAGCAAAGTGCTGCCAAGCAGTTTCTGGAACCGATTCTCCAACGGTCTCGTCAGCGGGGCGACGTATAAAGGCCAGGTGTACGCGGCGCCGTTCTTTGTCGATTCCTCGTTTCTCTACTACCGAAAGGATCTCTTGGACAAGGCGCACCTGCCCGTCCCAACCAGTTGGGAACAGGTGCAACAGGAAAGCGAGCAGCTCCAGAAACAAGGGTTGGTCAAGTACGGGTTCGTATGGCAGGGCGCATCGTATGAAGGGTTGACCTGCGATTTCATGGAGTTTCTCACCGATGCCGGCGGCAAGGTGCTGGATTCGAGCGGCAAAGCGGCCCTCGATTCACCGGAGGCAAACAAGGCGCTCACATTCATGAAGGGGCTGGTGGATTCCGGGGTGTCTCCGAAGTCGGAGGTGACGTTCCAGGAACCGCAGGCAGAGGACGCCTTTCTACAGGGCAGCGCGGCATTTCTCCGCAACTGGTCGTACGCCTGGAATGACTCGCAGAATCCGAGCACCTCAAAAGTGGTTGGCAAAGTGGGGGTGACGGTGCTGCCAACGTTTGGTGGAGGCGGTGGATACAGCTACGTGGGCGGCTGGGACCTGTATGTCAATCCACACACCAAGAACATGGCGGCGGCACTGGCGTTCATCGACTGGATGACGGGAACCGAGGGACAGAAGATCCTGTCGCAGCTGGAGATTCCCACAAACGCCAGCGTGGCTTCGGATCCGTCTGTTCAGTCCAAAAACCCGATTTACGCGCTGGCAAGCAAGACGCACTACGTATCGCGGCCGGTGCAGAGTTCCAATTATCCGCAGATCTCGCAGGCCATCTACACCAATGTCAACGCTGTCCTGGCGGGCAGTGAGAGTGTTGCCGACGCGTTGAAGAAAGCGCAGCAGCAAATTGCGCAGGTGCAGAGTTCCGGCGGAGGATTGTGATGATGGGATGGGGTGGCCGCGCAGGGGCCACCCCGTTGGAGGTGTCAGGATGAACCTGCCTGTTGTGACGCAATCTCAGGTGGCCCACCGTTCCCTCCAACAGGGGGACAGGACCTCGGGGTACGTGCTGCTGCTGCCGTCGCTGCTGGTGATTTGCGCGGTGACGCTGTTTCCCATCCTGTATTCCGTGTGGATGAGCTTGAACCAGGTCAATCTCACAGAAAACGGCTATCAGTTGCAATTTGACGGCCTGGCAAACTATAACATCCTGGTGCACAGTGGCGTGTTTTGGCACAGCGTTTGGTTCACGGTGTACTACGCGATTGTGACCGTGGCGGTGGAGTTGGTGCTCGGAACGCTGATTGCCTTGGCCATTCAGAACGTGCAGGCGCTGAAGGGCCTGTCACTGGTCGTGATGCTCATTCCGTGGTCCCTCATCACCGTGGTCTCGGCAGAGATGTGGTCGTACATCTACAACGGGGTGTACGGTATCTTGAATGCGCTGCTGCAAGCCTTGCACCTCATCGGCGCGCCGGTCACGTGGCTTGGCACGCCGACGCTGGCGGTGGTGTCGATGATGGCCGCGGACATTTGGAAGACCACGCCGTTCGTGGTGATTATCGTGCTGGGCGGACTGCAGATGATTCCGGCGGAGTATTTTGAAGCCGCGTATATCGACGGAGCGAACCGATGGCAAGTCTTCTGGCATGTGACGTTTCCGCTGTTGCGCGGGAGTTTGGCGCTGGCCGGGCTGTTCCGCATCCTGCAGGCGTTTGGCGTATTTGACCTGCCCTTCGTCCTGACCAACGGGGGACCGGGCAATGCGACGCAATCGTTGGCCATCTTGGGAGAGGAATCGCTGTTCCAAAATCTGCACTTCGGCGTTGGGTCCGCTATTGCCGTCAGCACGGTCATCCTCGTGTTGGGGGCATGCCTCTTGTTCTTATCCGTGTTTCAGTCACTGGTCCGGGGGGAATCGGCATGAAGCAAACGAAGGGAGAGCGCGTGGTTGGATACGGGGTGCTGATTTTGTTCTTGCTCGCCATTCTCCTGCCCTTCTTCTGGATGATTGTGACGTCGTTCAAGCCGAATACGGAAATCAGCGCCTATCCGCCGACGGTATGGCCGGTGCATTGGACCATGGAACACTATCAAAATGCCTTGGGGCGTTTTCATTTTCTCACGTACGTTCGCAACAGCGTCGTGGTGGCGGTGATCACCACCGCCTGCGTGTTGGCGCTGTCCAGCATGGCGGGCTTTGCCATTGCCAGGCTGCCCATTCGCGGAAAGACGCCCATGTTGATGGGGCTTTTGATGATCTCCACGTTTCCGCCGATTGCCATGGTCACCACGCTGTACATGATGATGCGCTGGCTCGGATGGCTCAACTCGTACCAGGCCCTCATCATCTCCTACACCGCCATCAACCTGCCGTTTGCCATTTGGATTCTCCGGAACTACTTCCTGCAGGTGCCGATGGCGTTGTTTGAGGCGGCCAAGATGGACGGGGCCGGTCCGTTCCAAACCTTTTATCGCATCTTCTTGCCGTTGACCACGCCCGGGTTGTTTGCGGCGGCGGTGTTCACCTTCGTCGCTTCGTGGACGGAGTTCTTCATGGCGTTTGTGTTCAACTCATCCGACCAGATGCGTACCATACCGGTCGGAATTGCGCTGTTCAGCAGTCAGTTCAGCGTACCGTACGGAGACATTTTTGCGGGTTCCATCATCTCGGTGCTGCCCATCGTCATTCTGGTCGTAATCTTCCGGCGCTGGATTGTCTCCGGTCTCACTCAGGGGGCGGTGAAAGGTTGATGCCGGATGGCTGTAAAGGAGGTTGTCCCATGCAAAAACGAGCTTGGTGGAAAGAAGCGGTGGTATACCAGATTTACCCGCGCAGCTTCATGGACAGCAATGGCGACGGGATTGGCGACCTGAACGGCATTCGGAGCCGGTTGGATTATCTGCAAACCCTCGGGGTGGACGTCGTCTGGCTGTGCCCGGTGTACGATTCTCCGAACGATGACAACGGGTACGACATCCGGGATTATTACAGCATCATGCGTGAATTCGGCACGATGCAGGATTTCGAAGTGTTGCTTGCGGACCTGCACGAACGTGGCATGAAGTTGGTGATGGACCTGGTGGTCAACCACACCTCCGACGAACACGCGTGGTTCCAAGCATCGAGATCCAGTCGGGACAATCCGTACCGCGACTGGTACATCTGGCGTCCCGGCCGGGATGGGCGGGAGCCCAACAACTGGGCTTCGCACTTTTCCGGATCGGCCTGGGAATGGACGGAAGAGACGGACGAGTACTACCTGCACCTGTTTTCCCGCAAGCAACCGGACCTGAATTGGGAGAACGAAGCGGTGCGCAACGCCGTGTACGATATGATGCAGTGGTGGCTGGACAAGGGCATTGACGGATTCCGGATGGATGTCATCAACGCCATCTCGAAAGTGCCGGGCCTGCCGGATGCGCCGAATCCGACGGGGGCCCGCTACGCCTGGGGCGGCCAATTTTTCTACAATGGCCCAAAGGTGCACGACTACCTTCGGGAAATGTACCATCGCGTCCTGTCCAAATACGACATCATGACGGTGGGAGAAACGGGCCAGGTGACGACGGCGGACGCCATTCTCTACGCCGGTGAGGACCGGGGCGAGTTGAATATGGTGTTTCAGTTTGAACACATGGATCTCGACAGTGGCCCCGGCGGCAAGTGGGATGTGCGCCCCTGGCGGCTGTCCGACCTCAAGCAGGTGATGACGCGCTGGCAAAAAGATCTGTACGGCAAGGCCTGGAACAGTTTGTACCTGAACAACCACGACCAGCCGCGCGCCGTGTCAAGGTTTGGAGACGACGGCAAGTACCGCGTGGTCTCGGCGAAGATGCTCGCCACGTTCCTCCACCTGCAACAGGGAACCCCGTACATCTATCAGGGAGAGGAAATTGGCATGACCAACGTGGCATTCTCGGACATCTCCGATTACCGCGACGTGGAAATTCTCAACCTGTGGCGGGAACGCGTGGTGGAGGGCGGTGAAGATCCGACGTCCATTCTGGCCGCCATTCACAAGAAAGGGCGAGACAACGCCCGAACGCCCATGCAGTGGGACGACTCCAAGCACGCCGGGTTCACGACGGGTACGCCCTGGATTCGCGTGAATCCCAATTATCGACGGATTCACGTCAAGGAGGCGCTGGCGAACCCGGATTCCGTGCTTCACTATTATCGAACACTGATTGCGCTGCGAAAAGCCCATCCCATCGTCGTCTACGGGCGCTACGATTTGGTTGCCGCCGACCATCCGCAGGTGTACGCCTACACTCGCACGCTGGATGACGAAGTCTGGCTGGTCATCTGCAACTTCACAGCGGAGGAGGTTTCCTTCGACTGGCCCGAGGAAGTACCGACGAGCGAACCGGAGTTTTTGATTGGCAATTATCCGGAGCAGGAGGGAGACATTCGGCGCATGCAGCTCCGGCCGTACGAATGCCGGGTGTACCGGGCGTGAGCGGGCACGGATGGACTTGCGCCGGCGCCATGGGCCGAAGCGGCTTGACAAACGCGGGCTCGGTTCGGTACACTGACTCAAAATCACTTCGTTAAAGCGTTGAGGAAAGACGCGCCCCAGTCACCGGTTGACCAGAGACGGGGTACCACCGGCTGAAAGTACCTTGCAACGCGGAACTGGCGGACACCACTTTCCGAGCTGTCACCGGGGAGATTGCATCAAAACGGTGGCCGGGGCGAACGTTATACGCACAGGAGGGCGCGTGGGCATTGACCCCGCGCTGAAATTGGGTGGAACCACGGGAATCACGTTCTCGTCCCTTTGCGGACGGGAACGTTTTTATTTTCCAAGCTGTGAGACAGATAAGGAGTGTAGAGAGATGGCGAGTGTGCAGGTACGCTTGAAAGATGGATCCGTTCGGACGTACGAAGCCGGCACCACCTATGCCGAGATTGCGGCCTCCATCAGTTCCGGGTTGGCCCGCGAAGCGGTGGCGGCAAAGGTCAATGGACAGGTGGTGGATTTGTCCCGCACGGTGGAGCAGGATGTCGAACTGGAACTGCTGACCCTCAAAGATCCCGAAGGTGTGGACGTCATGCGCCACACGTGCGCGCACGTGATGGCGCAGGCGGTGGCGCGGCTCTTTCCCGGCACCAAGTTCGCCATTGGCCCGGTGATTGAGAACGGATTTTACTACGATTTTGCGGATCATGTGTTCACCCCAGAGGATTTGCCAAAGATTGAAGAAGAAATGCGCAAAATCATCCAGGCCGATTACCCCGTGACGCGCGAAGTGCTGACGCGGGATGAGGCGTTGGCCATGTTCCGGGAGCGCGAGGATCGGTTTAAGGTGGAAATTATCGAGGATCTGCCGGCGGACGAGACGTTGACCATCTACCGCCAAGGGGAGTTCGTGGATCTCTGCCGCGGACCGCATCTGCCGTCGACCGGTCGCATCAAGGTGTTCCAATTGATGTCCATCGCCGGCGCGTACTGGCGGGGCGATGCGTCGCGCGAACAGCTCACGCGCATTTACGCGGCGGCGTTCGCGAAGAAATCGGAGCTGGATGCTCACCTGGCCCGTTTGGAAGAAGCGCGTCAGCGCGACCATCGCAAGCTCGGCAAGGAGCTGGGCATCTTCATGCTGTCGAAGGAGGTCGGCCAAGGCCTGCCGCTGTGGCTGCCGCGAGGCGCCAAGGTTCGCCGGGTGATTGAACGCTACATCGTGGACCTGGAGGAGCGCCTCGGCTACCACCACGTCTACACGCCGCACCTGGCCAGCCTGGAATTGTACAAGATATCCGGACACTGGGAACACTACCACGAGGACATGTATCCGCCGATGCAGTTGGACAATGAGGAATTGGTCCTTCGGCCGATGAATTGCCCACACCACATGATGGTGTTCCGCTCCGAGATGCACAGTTATCGGGATTTGCCGCTGCGCATCGCTGAACTGGGTACCATGCATCGCTACGAAATGTCGGGGGCGTTGGCTGGTTTGCAGCGCGTGCGGTTGATGACGCTGAACGACGCGCACATTTTCCTGCGTCCGGATCAGATTCAGGACGAGTTCACCCGCGTGGTGAAGCTGATTGAACGAGTTTACAAGGATTTCGGCATCAAGGACTACTACTACCGGCTGTCCTTCCGCGATCCGGAAGACAAAGTGAAGTATGTGCAGAACGATGAGATGTGGGAGAAGGCGCAGGCGATGTTGAAGCAGGCGATGGACGAGATGGGTCTGCCATACGTCGAAGCACCGGGCGAGGCGGCGTTCTACGGGCCGAAGTTGGATGTACAGGTGAAGACCGCGCTCGGCAAAGACGAGACCCTGTCCACCGTCCAGCTCGACTTCCACCTGCCGAATCGTTTCGGCCTCGAGTACATCGGCGAGGACGGCAAGCCGCATCGGCCCGTGGTGATTCACCGCGGCATTGTGGGCACCATGGAGCGGTTTGTCGCCTTCCTGCTGGAGCAGTACAAAGGGGCGTTCCCGACCTGGCTGGCGCCGGAGCAGGTGCGGATTGCCACGGTGGCGGAAGACTTCGTTCCGTATGCGGAACAGGTGGCGGAAACGCTCAAATCTGCCGGTTTCCGCGCGGAGGTGGACCAGCGGCCGGAGAAGATTGGGTACAAGATTCGCCAGTCGCAGGTGGAAAAAATCCCATACACCCTAGTCGTGGGCGCGAAGGAAGCGGAGCATGGAACGCTCAGTGTCCGCCGTTACGGCCAGGGCGATCTCGGCGCGATGTCGACGGAGGAATTTATCGCTCGCCTGCGCGAAGAGGTGGACACCAAGGCGCTGTTGGTTGAATCCTGAGGCCGGCCGAGATCTGCGCCCTTGACGAAAGGGCATAGAGGGTTTAAACTGGTACACGTATGGCATCTTCATATGCGAGACAAGTAGAAGCGATGGCTTCTCACCTTGTGGGCGTGGGCCGACGGGTTCCTTTCTCCAAATCAGCATTGGCTGCCGCACGAGCCATGCGGCGGCAGGATGCACGTGTGTGAGTGAGAGAGGCGCGGATTCCCATCCGCGCCGTTTTTATGGCCAGGAAGATGTCCCATTTCACTCTGGAGGTGACAGGGTATTAGCAAAGACGATTTTCAAGTCAACGACGGAATTCGTGCGCGCGAAGTGCGTGTCATCGACGTCGACGGCACGCAGCTCGGAATCATGAACGTGCGCGATGCACGACGGATTGCTGAAGAAAAGAATCTTGATCTCGTGAATGTGGCACCGACGGCGCGGCCGCCTGTATGTCGCATCATGGACTACGGCAAGTTCAAGTACGAGCAGAGCAAGAAGGAAAAAGAAGCTCGGAAGAATCAGAAGGTCGTGGTCTTGAAGGAAGTGCGGATGACGCCCAACATCGAAGACCATGATTTCCAGGTGAAGTTGAAAAACGTCATCAAGTTTTTGCAGGATGGCGACAAGGTCAAGGTGACCGTGCGTTTCCGCGGGCGGGAAATCACGCACGCAAACATTGGGCACCAGCTGTTGACGCGTCTGGCGGAAGGCGCGAAGGAGTTGGGCGCGATGGAACGTGCGCCGAGGCTGGAAGGACGCCACATGATTATGATTCTGGCTCCGAAGCAGCAAAGCAATGCGTGATGCATGAGGATTCTGTCGTGCACTTGCCCTGCACCCTGTGAATGCACCGGAGAAAATGGTCAATGAAACGGAGGATATTCATATGCCGAAAATGAAGACGCACAGCGGTCTGTCCAAGCGTGTGAAGCGGACCGCGTCCGGTCAACTGAAACGTGCCCACGCGTTCGCCTACCACAAGGCGGAGGGCAAGAGTGCGAAGCGCAAGCGTCATCTGCGCGGAACCACTGGGGTTTCCACGAGTGATTTTCGCCGCATCAAGGATATGGTGGCTTATCTGAAGTAAGGACAGCGCCGAAATCCATCGCGGTAAACCAGTCTGATTGCCGATGAATAGGGAGGAAGAACGAAATGGCACGAGTGAAAGGCGGCGTGGTGACGCGCCGACGTCATAAGAAAATCTTGAAGCTGGCCCGGGGCTATCGTGGATCGAAGCACCGCTTGTTCCGTACGGCGAAGCAGCAGGTGATGAAGTCCCTGATGTACGCCTATCGCGACCGTCGCGTCCGCAAGCGCGACTTCCGTCGCCTGTGGATTCAGCGGATTAACGCAGCGGCGCGCCTGAACGGTTTGTCCTACAGCCGTTTCATGTACGGATTGAAGTTGGCGGGGGTTGATGTGAATCGCAAGATGCTGGCCGACCTGGCGGTTGCGGACAGCAAGGCGTTCACCGAACTGGCCAACGTGGCAAAATCAAAACTGCAAGCCTGAGAATGGCTGCCTGGAGCATCCGCTTCGGGGCACCGGACAAGGCAGAGGACCGGCCGTTTGACGGCCGGTTTTTTCCATCTGACAGGGTGGATCGGTCGAGGAGGACTGTTTGTGTATCTCGAATCCCCGCAAAACCCGCGCGTGAAAGCGTGGGGGGCATTGAAAACCAAGAAGGGGCGGACCGAAGCCGGGCAGTTCCTGGTCGAGGGGCTCCGGCTGGTGCGCGAATTGTTGGCGTCTGAGGTCGCCGTCCATGCGTTGTTGTGGAATGTGGGCGGCGACGAGTTGCCCGACGATGTGTTGGCGTTGTCCGAACAGCGGCGTGTGCCCGTGTATGAGTTGGCACCGGGGGCGTTTGGCGTTGTGGCGGACACCGTAACGCCCCAGGGGGTGGTGGCTGTGGCCGAGCTTCCGGACGTCACGCGTGCGCGGTTGCCGCAGCACGCGGTGCTGTTGGACGGGGTGCAGGATCCGGGAAATGTAGGCACCCTCATTCGCTCGGCGGATGCGTTCGCGTTGGGGGAACTGTGCTGCGGTTCCGGTACGGCAGATCCGTTTTCTCCCAAGGGAGTTCGCGCCACCATGGGCGGACTGTTTCGACTCTCGGTCTGCAGTCTGGCGAGTGTGACGTACGTGCAGCAGTGGCAGCGGGCGTGGCCGGACGGGCAGGTGCTGGTCACGGCGGCCTCCGCGCCAATGTCGTGCCATCAGGCCGACCTGCGTCGTCCTACGCTGCTGGTGATTGGCAGTGAGGCGTTTGGGGTGTCTACGGAAGTGGTCGCATTGGCGAACGGACAGGTGAAAATTCCGATGTCCGCCGACGCCGAGAGCCTGAACGCAGCCGTTGCCGGGGCCATTCTGATGTATGAACTGCACCGCCAGCAGCAGTGAACCGGACGCCGCGTTGGCCCGGCTTCTTTAGCGGTCCGGGCCATCCTCGGAGTCGGAGGCTGGAGGAACTTCTTCATCCGGGCTGTCGGTGTTGAGCCTACGCTTCATCCAATGGTGGATGTACAGGTAAGCTGCCACCAGCACTGCGACAATGAGCAGCGTCGGGATGAGATTGTGACGCCAGTTGTGGATGAAGTGACGCCAGGCCCGTTCAATGACCACACCGGCCAGAATGAACGTGCTCGTCCACAGCAGGGAACTGAGGAGCATCACGGGAACGAATAAAATCAACCGGACGCGGTTGATGCCGGCGATATACGGAACGATGATGCGGATGCCGGCGATGTACCGGGAAAGCACGAGGGTCGGAATGGTGTAGCGTGTGAACATGCGGCTGGCTTTGTCGATGCGTTCTGGAGTCAGCCGTACGTATTTGCCATAGCGGACGAGAAACGGCCGGCCGAGCGCGCGCCCGACCAGGTATCCGAACATGGCGCCGGTGAACGTTCCCAAGGTGGTGGAGAGCAACAACCAAAACAGGGACAGGTGGTACTGCGGTTTTTGCCACAAAATCCCGGCGGTCGTGAGCGTGGTTTCGCCGGGCACCGGGATGAACAGATACTCGAGCGCCAAGCCGCCGTACAGACCCCAATAGCCATAGGTGGACAACAGATGCGCGAGATGATGCAAGTCAGGTGCCCCTTTGCTGTGAGTTGAATCCGTGAGAGTTTGTCCGGATCTTATATTACAATATGTGTATCGCTCTTGTATTCCAACTTTGCAAAAATCGCGTGGAGGCCAGGCGGAAGACCTCCGATACCAGAGGAAACCGCACTTTGACCGAATTCGGCCGGAACACGGAAAGGTGAAACGACATGTTGGATCACGCCCACACCATCTGGGTCAGTCCATTGTTGGCTATGATCTCGGCACAGGTTCTGAAACCCGTGTTCATCATGCTGCAGCTGCGGCGCTGGGACTGGCAGAAGATGCGCAAATCCGGCGGCATGCCCAGTTCGCACTCCGCGCTCGTGGTGGCGTTGGTTGCGGAACTGTGGCTCCGCTATGGCGGCAACGACCCCATTCTCGGCGTCGCCATTCTCGTGGCGTTCATTGTAATGTATGACGCGGCCGGCGTGCGTTGGCAGACCGGTCGTCAGGCGGCCGTGCTCAACCGGCTGTTGAACGACCTGAAGACCAACCATCACGTGACAACCCCGTCAGTTCATTCGCTCGAGGCCGACGGCATTCATCCCATTCCCGTCGCCAAGTCCCCTTGGTGGTTGGTGGACTGGCCCGTACTGGACGAGCATGTGGGTCACAAGCCGACGGAAGTGGCCGGCGGCGTCTTGGTGGGGCTGTTGGTAGTCTGGATCCTGCATTGATTCATACAAATCGAATGCGTATGGGCCGTCGTCGCTGCCACCGCCAGGCGGCGACGTCAAGCCAAAACAGACATGCGAATGCCGCCGCGGCGAGCAGCGGCGGTGTGACGAAACCGAGCCACTGAAACTCGGGAACCGCGCAGGACACGATGGAGTCGCACTGAGTGGTGGTGGACAGGGACGGGATGATTTGCAGCAGGTAATGATACAGCGCGACGAGGAAGCCCACGCCCGAGAGCGTCAGCGTGACCGCACGCGTGTAGTGCCGCTGAAACAAGGAGACGACGTAGATGAGTGCGAGCGGGTACATGCAGATACGTTCGTACCAGCAGAAGTCGCAGGGAATCCAGCCGAGGACGAGACTCCAGAACAGACTCGTCACCGTGGCGGCAGTGGCAATCACCGCGTTGAACCACTTTACGTGTTCCATCAGAAAGCGCATCCTCGCATCACCTCAATCGTTTCGGACCGCCTGTTCCCAAACGGCGGACGTATGTTCCCCAATCAGGACATGGGCTGCCTGGCCTTTGTGAAACAGCAGGGTGGGATAACCCGGCAACTGGACGGGATTGACCACGTAATACACGGTGAAACCGGAGAGGCCCAGCAGTTGGAATTCCTTGTCCGACGCGGCGATGGCCTGTTTCAACGTGGTGTTTTTCGGAAACCCGCAGCTGATGACGATGGGCTTTGCCCCCATCAGCACCGGGTTGTGTTGAAACAGCACCAGGGTGCGCTGACAATGCGGGCACCAGTACGCTTCAAACAGGATGGGTTGGTTCGTGTTCCGCAGGTCCACTGCCTGTCCGTTTCGGTCGACCACCTTCAGGCTGTTCAACACTTGATCTGCGTTGGCGAGCGTCTGTGGATCATACGATGCATCCGGCTGCGCTTTCTCATAACCGGTCAGATTGGATACGGTGATGGCGGGATGACTGAGCCCGCATCCGGTCAGCAGCAGGATGCAGGCACTCATGAGCAATGGACGGATGCGCACGAACATTCTCTCCTTTGTCTGTGTTACGTCATGCCCCCATGGCATGTTTTGTTCTCTTCGCCGTGTCTATCCGACTCTCCTCCGCGTTATGGTCGCAGCCCCTCGTCATCCCGAATTCGCGCCGCCGTCCGCTCACGAGCCGGCCGATTGGGACGGGGCGCATTGCCCCCGCTCAAACATCTCATACAAACGCCGGCGGGCGTCGGCGATGCCTTGGCTCCGCCCGCGTGGTTGACAATGTGACGGCGGCCCGGCGACCGCCGTTTTTGACGCTTCCCGACGTTGCGCGGGCATGGCGACTGTCCGCTCTGCATATAACCGTCTCGGGGGATGGAATTCCGTCCGCACCTGAGAGGAGGGTTCCGGTGGATTCACAGTGGCGACCGTATCAACCATTTCGCGGACCGTTCGATCCGTGCCCACCACTGCCCAAAGCGTACATTGTGCCTCCGAACCAATACATCACCTTCCAGCCCGAGGGTCTGCGCCAGTTTTCCCCGCATGAAGCCTTGAAGTACGGTACGTTGTGGCCGGATCTGTACAGTCCGTACAATCCCCGATACAAGAGGGGGGACGACGCGTGAGCCAGGCCACGCTGCCGAAGGAGTACTACAAATATTTGCACGAGCTGCAAACGGTGGATTTCGTCCTGGTGGAACTGACGCTGTATCTCGATACACATCCGGCCGATCAACAGGCCCTGTCCCAGTTCACACAGTTTCAGCGGCGCAAACGGGTCCTGATGCAGCAGTTCGAAATGGCGTTTGGCCCGCTGCTCGAGTACGGAAACAGTCCGGTCGGCCAGACCTGGACCTGGTCGTCCGCGCCGTGGCCGTGGCAGGTGTAGGGGTGGACGTCGGATGTCAGGGGGGTTCCAGATACACCCATATCGCAGTCCGTCCACAAACAGAATAAAAATGGATATAGATTCTAAATGATCTTCTTTTCCCCTTGGATTCCGCGCGTCCGAAGACCGTGCGTCGAACGGTGACGGAGTGATGACAACCACGGTTCCAAGGGCCTTTTTATGGTGGCGACGGGAAACCATGCGCGCTATCGAATGTAACAACACGCACCGAAAATAATGATAAATAATCTGTTATGAATCGACAAATCGTGAAGGAATTTGGCGAGCGAAGCAGTATTCATATAGATGAAAGACCATACAAGAGAGAACGGCGCGGCCAGCGGTGGGGTGCCAGGGTGAGGGGAGAACGGCATGACGACGCGGATTCGGCTGGGAGACCTCCTGTTGAGCATGGGGATGATCACGCAGGAACAGTTGGATCATGCCCTGGAGATTCAACGGGAGACCAAGGGACGTCTGGGCGAAATCCTCATTCAGGAAGGGTATCTGTCTGAGGAACAGTTCATTGAAGTGCTTGAATTTCAATTGGGCGTACCGCACGTCAACCTGTTCCGATTTCAGATTGACCCGACCATCGTCGCTCTGATTCCGGAGTCGGTGGCCAGACGCTACCAGGTCTTGGCGCTCAAGAAAGAGCGTAACAAGTTGACCGTTGCGATGGTGGACCCACTCGATTACTACGCCATCGACGACATCCGCATGAGCACGGGCTTCAACGTGGAGCCGGTGATTGCCTCCAAGCACGAGATGCAGGTGTACATTGAACGGTACTATGGCCTGCCGGGATCGCTTGAAGAATTGAGCACGTTGGTGCCAAAGGAAGAAGCCCTGGGAGAGCATGTGACAGACGAGGACTCTCCGGTGGTTCGTTTGGTCAACCAAATCGTGCACCAGGGATTGCAGCAGCGGGCCAGCGACATTCATATTGATCCGGGTTTGGAGGAGGTCATCGTCCGTTACCGCGTGGACGGCCTGTTGCGAACAGAGCTGACGCTGCCGAAGAGCATGCAGAACATTGTCATCACGCGGATCAAAATCATGGCGAACCTGAACATTGCGGAACGGCGGCTGCCTCAGGACGGGCGAATGCAGGTGGAGGTGGACTTTCGCCAGGTGGACATTCGCGTGTCCACCATTCCCACCGTGCACGGGGAAAAGTGCGTGATGCGTCTGCTTGACGCCAAGAATGCGGTGCTGGAACTGGACAAGCTCGGCATGTCCCCGGAGAATCTGCGGGTGTTTCAATCGATGATCCGCTCCGCCCACGGGATGGTGCTCATCACGGGGCCCACCGGCAGCGGAAAGACCACCACGCTGTACGCGGCGCTCGGGCACTTGTCCAGTGTGGAACGCAACATTATCACGATTGAAGATCCGGTGGAATACCAATTGCCGGGCATCAACCAGGTACAGGTGAACCCGGTCATTGGCTTGACGTTTGCTCGCGGTCTGCGCTCCATTCTGCGCCAGGACCCGGACATCGTCATGGTTGGGGAGATTCGCGATTCGGAAACGGCGGAAATCGCGGTGCGTGGATCTCTGACGGGGCACTTGGTGTTGAGTACGCTGCACACCAATGACGCGGTCAGCAGTCTGACGCGGCTGATTGACATGGGGATTGAACCGTTCCTTGTGGCGTCGGCGGTGACAGGCATTGTGGCTCAGCGGCTGGTGCGCCGGGTTTGCGATCAGTGTCGAGCGGTGTACACACCCACACCCTCGGAGGCGGCCTGGCTGGAGGCGCACGGTGTACCGATGACGCAAATGGTGAAAGGCAGCGGCTGCGGTCACTGCAACAACACGGGTTACCGCGGTCGTCTCGCCATCCACGAAGTGGTGAAACTGGACGATGAGCTGCGCGGCATGGTGGTGGAAAAGCGGACGGACGCCGAGTATCGGAGCTACGTGCAGAGCCAGGGAATGACCAGTCTCTTGGAAGACGGCATGGCGAAGATTGCGGCGGGGCTGACCACCCTGTCCGAGGTGCTTCGCGTGTCGGGCTGGGATTGAGGTGATTTGGGTGAACATCAATGAACTGCTCATTCGCGCCCAGGAAATGCGGGCATCGGACCTGCACGTGTCGGTGAATTCGCCGCCGGTCTACCGGATTGATGGAGAACTCATCAAAGATGGCGATGTGCTGACGCCGGCGGACCTCGAGGGTATGGCCCGCACGATGTTGACGGAACGGCAGTGGGAGACATTTCAGGACGCTGGGGAAATTGATTTTTCCTACAGCATCCACGGCGTCGGTCGCTACCGCGTGAACGTGTACCGACAGCGCGGGTGCGTCAGCATTGCTGCCCGGACGGTACCGAACGCCATCCCATCGTGCGACGAACTCGGGTTGCCCAAAGCCATCCGCGCGTTCACCGAGAAACCACACGGGTTGGTGCTGGTGACCGGTCCCACCGGGAGCGGTAAGTCCACGACGCTGGCGGCGCTCATTGACCTCATCAACCAGACGCAGCGCAAGCACATCATCACGCTCGAAGACCCGATTGAGTATCTGCACAAACACCGCATGTCGGTGGTGGACCAGCGGGAAATCGGCCTCGACACGAAAGGATTTGCGCCGGCGCTGCGCGCCGCGCTGCGGCAAGATCCCGACGTGATTCTGGTGGGTGAGATGCGCGACCTGGAGACCATCAGCACGGCCATCACGGCGGCGGAGACGGGGCACCTGGTGTTTGCGACCCTGCACACGAGCGACGCGGTGCAGACCATTGATCGGATTGTGGACGTATTTCCGTCCGGGCAGCAGACGCAGGTGCGCATTCAGTTGGCGTCGGTGCTGCAGGGCGTGGTGTCGCAGCGGCTCCATAAATCGCTCGCGGGGAAAGGTCGCGTGGCGTCGTTCGAAATTCTGGTCAACACGCCGGCGGTGGCGAACTTGATTCGCATGGAGAAGAGCCACCAGATCCCATCGATGATGCAGACGGGGCGGCAGTTCGGCATGCAGACCATGGAAATGAGCATCAAAGAGCTGATTCATCAGAAGAAGGTTTCCGAATCCGTCCTTCGGCAATGGCGCGCTGACGGGGTGGAGGTGCTGACGCTTGGCTGAATTCTCCTACGTGGCGCTGGACGGATCGGGCAAGCGGCAGCGCGGGCGCATTTCTGCCGAAACGAAGCGGGATGCCGTGCTGCGCCTGCGGGAACAGCGGTTAACAGCGCTCGAGGTCAACGAGTACCGCAAGCGCGGTTTGCTCGGGTCGCTGCGCGAAGCATCGGGCGACAGCATCTGGTCCATGGAGATTCACTTTGGTCAGAAGGTGAAATCCGGGGAGTTTGCGATGTTTACCCGACAGATGGCGACGTTGATTCGGGCGGGGGTTCCATTGGCGGACGCGGTGCAGGTATTGGCCGAACAGTCGGAGAATAAGACCCTGGGTAAGGCGCTTCGTGAAATTGGCTCGGAGATTCTCAACGGCAACCAGTTGTCGGAAGCCATCGTTGGTTACAAGGATAAACACATTTTCCAGCCCGTGTTCACGAACATGGTGCGGGCGGGGGAAGCGTCCGGAAATCTGGACGAAGTTCTGGAGCGGCTGGCGGTGTTCTTTGAAAAGGAGCACTACACCCGTGAAAAGGTGAAGTCAGCCCTGACCTATCCCACCATCGTCAGCGTGCTGGCGGTCTGTGTCACGGTGTTCCTGCTGGTGAAAGTGGTGCCCACCTTCGTCAGCGTGTTCGCCAGCTTCAACGTCCAGTTGCCGTTGCCGACCCGGATTGTCCTTGGGGTATCTCACTTTTTCGTCCATCAGTGGTATGTCGTACTGGCCTTGCTGATCGCCGTCGTCGGCGGTTACAAACTGGCGGTTCGCAATCGGACAGGCCGATATTGGCGTGATTACGTACTGTTGAAGACGCCAGTGTTCGGACAGTTGGTGCTGAAGTCCAGCGTGGCGCGGATGGGGCGGACATTGAGCAGTCTGCTCAGCAGTGGCGTGCCCATCATCCAGGCTTTGCGCTTGTCTGCCGAAGTGGTGGAAAACGAAGTGATTCGACGGGCGCTGCAGGATAGCGAGGAAAGTCTGACCACCGGACAAACGCTGTCCGATCCGTACGAGCGCAGCAAACTATTTCCGCCGCTCGTGATTCAAATGATCAAGGTGGGCGAGGAGACAGGGAACCTCGACTTCATGCTCACGAAAATTGCAGATTTCTACGAGACGGAGACCGAGGCCATGGTGGACCGCATGAAGTCCCTGCTGGAACCCCTGTTAATGTTGGTTCTGTCGGTCATTGTCGGAACCATTATCACCGCCGTGCTGACGCCGATGTTCTCACTGTATTCCCAGGTGGGCAGCTTGGGCTGATGTCTCATCCAGTCGGTGATGATTTGCTGGCCAACTTCGGTTCAGACCAGCAAACTCACATATATGAAATTCTTGAAGGGGAGAGGGTAGTTTCATGAAGGAGAAGTTGTATCGGTTTGTACGAGCCCGCCGCGATGCCGCGGAACAAGACGCCGGCGTGACATTGATTGAATTGTTGGCGGTCATCGTGATTCTGGCGGTCATCGCCTCGATTGCAGTGCCCGTGGTGCTGAACTCCATCAATAATGCGAAGATCAACACTACGAAACAGTCGGAGTCGGTCATTGCCGAAGCACTGAATCGGTATGCGGCAGATCACGATGGAAAATTTCCTACAGGATCAACGACAAAAATAGAAGGGACACTAACAAGCAGTACAGACGGCGGTCCCTACCTGCAATCCGTTCCAAACGATGCCTGGGGAAATCCTTTCAAAATTAGCTCCAATGGCAGCAACTATGACATTGTCACATCAAGTAAGTCGCCCCACAGGGTTGAATTGACAAACTTGGAATCTGCGCCTACAGTGGATAATCCCACCACGAATCCATAAATCAGGCATCCTAGATGTTTTTCCTGCGGAGAGACCGTAGCTTGGTCTCTCCTTTCACCCGGACAATGTGAGGGGTGAGGAACTGATGTTCGGAACAAAAAGAAAAAGAGTTGTCGGTCTCGACGTTGCAAAGCATGGGATTTCGGGTGTGGTCTTGCAGCATGGAACGGAAAAGGTGCGTGTCGCAGATGTGTTTTCGTTGCCTATGCCCGTTTCTGAGGATGGGACCCCCACACTTAATCCGCACGTGCAGAGAGAGCTGCGACAGGTGGTGGCGGCCCATCGGTTGCGGGGTAAGCCGGTGGTTTTGTCGGTGCCGAACGACCAGGTCATCGTCCGCTACCTGCAGATGCCGGTGGTACCCGAGACCGCGCTGCGGCAAGCCATTGAGGTGGAACTGGGCGTCACCATCCACCTGCCGTTCGAAGATCCGGTGTTTGATGTGAAGCGGGTGCCGGGGATTGGCGCGATGGAAGCGGAGGCAGATCAGATGGGGGTGTGCCTGATTGCTGCGCCGAAAGCGGTGATTGCGGAACGAATTGGACTGGTGAGAGCGGTAGGGCTCAATCCAGTGGCGGTTGACATTCAACCGCTGGCGTTGATTCGGGTAGGAAATATTAAACCGCGTGATCCATCCGAGTTGATGATTCTGGTTCAATTGGACGACGAAGAGTTGGCGCTCTCCATATTCGTAGGATCACACCTGTATTTCGTGCGCACTATGGAGATGGGCATTGGCAGAGAAGTGGATGATCCGATGCTGCTGAAATCTGCGGCGGAGGACATTGTTTATGAGATGAACCGCGTCGTGAACTTTTTCAACTTCAATCTGGGTGAAGTAGAACGACCGGTGGGCGTGGTGTATGTGCATACACTGCATCCCAAGAAACACTTTATTATTGAACAGCTTAACCAACAATTGTCAACGGAAGTAAACTTGATTGAGTTGGGCGTAGTTGGACAGATGAACGACGTCTCACCGGAGGCTTTCATGGCACTCGGGCTGTCCATGAGGAGAGGATACGAAGGATGAATTCAGCCTTCATGGAAGTAAATTTACTGCCTAAGGAGACGGTGCAAGAACGGTACTCTTTCGGTCTGAGAGCAGTTGGGGTGGGGTTGCTGTCCATTGCTATTCTCACATTTTGTATCACTGCCTGGCTGCAGCATAGCAGTGATGTGCGTGAACGACAGTTGCTGTCACAGGCCCAGTCAGATGTGGCAGCAGTGCAGCAGAAGCTGAACGCGGTTCACAGTGCAGAGGGCGGGCAGTCACCGGCTCCTGCGACAGAACCTGCTGCGCAACAGACCTTGGTGCAACCGCTCGTACAGGCCGTCTCCAAGGTGCTGCCTTCCGGCGCGTCACTGACCACGGTACAGTGGTCAGGAACAGCGCTGACTCTTTCGGGAAGTTGCAAGAGCGTCGATGCCCTGGCCGACTATGAAGATGCGTTGGCACGGGTGCCGAATGTCAGTCAGGTTTTGGTCCAGAATGTATCCTCGGGTGCGAATGGAGATTTTACATTTAGCATCAATGCCACCATGACGGGGAGCGGTGCGGCATGAGCAGAGCAAAGTCACAATGGGTCCTCGTCTTGCTGGCTCTGTTAACCATCGTTTCGGCTGTGTGGTTTTTCGTTGAATACCGGAACTACTCAGTCCATCGCCGGAATTTTGACACTGTGCAGAGTCAGCTGTTGCTTTTGCAGGAACAACTGGCGAGAGCACAAGCCAAACCCAAGAACACGACGACTGCTCCTGCAACAGCTCAAGTCACGCCGAAAGGCGCCAATGAATCCAGTCTGATGCGCGAGATTGGGAATGCCGTCGCCAAATCCGGTGCCAAATTGCAGACAGTGACGTTTTCCTCATCAACAACGGGGAATAGCAACCCAACTTCCGGCGGCACGGGGCAGGTGTCCGCCCCTGCTGGGACACAGCCGCTGTATGCAGACATCCAGGCGACTGGAAGTACGGCCCAATTGCTTGAGTTTGTGAATTTGATTCAGACGAGCGATCGACTGTCCGTCTTGCGCAGCTTTACCATGAATGCAGGACAGAATGGACAGACGCTCGAGGTACAGTTCAATTTTCCATACCTCTCTTGAGGATGATTCAGATGAAACGCCTTCATGCCACTCGGCCAGATGGTATGACCTTGATTGAAGTGCTGGCGTCTGTGGTGATACTCAGTATGTTTTTGACAGGCATGCTAATGCTTTTGAACGCCATGTTCGTTACCTCAAAGCTGAACGCGCAGCAGCAGGATGCGACCACTTTGGCACAGAACATGATGGCGCGCATGGAGTCGGAAGGCGCGGCTGCGTTCCTGTCTGACTATCAACAACAGTACGGACAGACGCCCGAGGTGGAGACACTCCACGGGGTCCACTATATGGTCGTACCCCATCAAATACAGCCAACCCCGAGTTGGGCGGCAAGCAGTGCAGTCTATGTGGAGGTGGACGTGTCATGGTCGACGATTCAAGGCGGGAAAACCATCACCAAACAAATTGCCTTGAAGCGATTGTTCGATCAATGACAAGTCTTTCCCAAGCGGAGGAAGGACTGACCTTAATAGAACTGTTGGCTGCACTCGTGATTGGATCAGTGGTGTCCACTCTGCTGGTTTTCGTGATTTCTTATGAATTCAGATCATGGCAGTCGATTGAATCCCAGAGTAACTTACGCAGCAATGTCATATTTACGTCCAATGCCATACAGCAGATATTTCAGAATCTGGTTACATTCGGGCCGGACGAAAATGCGCCGGATGGCGCTTCTTGGATGGGACTGGATGCAAATGGAAATACTGTGAAAATCCAATTAAAAACAACTGGAACCACGGGGCCGTCGAATGGGAACGTTCCAATCATAGGCATTGCAATCACGGATACATCATCCCCTACCGGAGACGGACCGCCGCTCGTGCCGAGCACGGTTTATACCTTCAACGATACATCGTTTGCCGGGACAAATTTTGAGTTGAATGATGTCGACAACGTCATTGAGCTGAACCTGCAGGCTACTTACTATGGGACCGAATCGCCGGTGGTATATCAAACCACGGAGGACTTTACCCTTGGGGGAGGGGATTAAATTGAAGGAGAAAGACAAGGGCTCCACGCTGCTCACCGTGCTCGCGGCCGTGCTGATTTTGAGTACCATGATGACCGCATTGGTGGCCACGTCTGCGCAGGACATGGCCAACAGCGCGAAATTCATGGATGCCACGACTGCTCTGGACAATGCGCGCTCCGGCATGCAGGCATTGTACCAGAAGACGGGCGAAGAATGGGAAAAAATGGGCGGCGAAACAATCACGGATGTGGCAACGGCGATTGCCGACTTACAACAGCTGCCTGAGGCTGTGTCGGCGGACTTCCCCAATTCTGACTCAAGCCGACCGTTCACGCTGGTGAAGTTTAATCTGGCGGATGACGATTTTCAACAAGTCCAGGCGAATGATTCGTCTGCCACCACCATCTGGGCCACGTATGACGTCGTGGTGAGCAGCACAGTGAATCAGGTCACTCGAACGTTGTCGGACACGTTCACAATTTCCGGATCATTTACGTCGGGGAGTTCCAGTCCTGGAGGGGGTGGAGACAACGGCGGAGACAATTCAGGTAACGGGCCCAGTATGACGGTGTACGCAGACGACCACCTGTACGTGCTTGGAAATCCAAAGATTTCTCAAGGACAGATAGAAGCAGGAGCTGTGGACTTTCGTATTACGCCATGGTCGTACTTCTTGGGGCTCTCCAGCAACCAGACGTTTCTTCCCGACTTTACCGGCTCCACGCTATCGGCGGCCAAGGGTTATTACTCCTTTAGTGGATTTAACGGAGATGATTGGCTTACATCGTGTCTGAACAAATCAGATGACAGTAGCCCGACCCAAATTAACGCTTCTTCCCCGCCCCCGTCCATTGCGGTTTCTCAACTGCCACAGTACGAGCATGGGGCACAGTTGGTTCCTTACCAATCGTATTCTCAGTGGCAAACGGACATAAAGCAACTGTCTACAACTCTCAAAAATGTGTCATCTTCGTTTGCAAATAACCCACCTGCGTTTGGCATAGACCTATGGTCAGGCATCTTGTCTCCTTGGTTTGGCGGTGACTCGAAATATGTGGCTCAAGGGGACTTGAATAGCAATCATACGTACTTGGTCATCCAATCTGCCACCGTGAACAATCAGACTCACGTACCAGGGAATTTAGTGGTCTCAGGATTCTTGTTCGGCCAAACTAATCTAAACATGTCCAGCAGTATGCTGGTGGATGGCTCCCTGTTTATACCACATCTCGGCACAATGACAGTCAGTCAACCCTTGTTTGTAAAGGGGGATCTATATGTTCTTGGCGGGACACTTACAGGTACGGCTCCAATTTACGTTGGTGGTCACGTAGTGATTGTCAATACGCCGGGAACCACCAGCCAATTGGATCTCCGTAGTGCTGGGCCCATTATTGTCATCGGGGTACCAACGGCCACCATCAATGGACGCTTGGTCAGCGGTGACTACGTGTATTTAGAGGGAAGTCCAGGGTCTCACGGTGAGACGTACACCGTTCACGGACAAGTGGAAGGAGAAAATGTGATACTCACCAGTATACCTGATTTGTGGGGGAATCCCGGGATTATAATCAATGGTAACAATGCTGGGAACAACAGCGGATCCGGGTCCGATAGCGGAGGCAAAGGGAGTGGCGGCGGTGGAGCCACCACGCCAGCGGTGAGTGGTTTGATGCTGGCTCCGATGCCACAACCGACCACTTCGGTTGGTAGTTAACGTGGATGGTGTTCAAGGGATCCCAGATACGTACAATCCATTTTCGCATATCCATCCCTGACGACCACAACGGCGGGGGTGGATGTTTGTGTGAATTTACGAATAGAACCTCGGATGGAATAACCGAGGTTCTTTGGAGATGACCTCATGTCAGTTTCTATTCTCAGCATGATAAGTGGTCAATCCAGCTGAAGTTGGCCAGTCCCTGTGATCACTGCCGTACCGCCCACGCGGATTTCAGGTGAATCTCCAGGAATGGTATCCACGAAGACCATTCCCGGACGTCCCATGGAATCTCCCTGCGCGATGCGTAACGAATGTCTTTGTTCGGAATTCAGTATTCCTTCCAGAACGAGATACCCAGCCAGCGCGCCATTTGCCGCGCCGGTAACCGGATCCTCCGGGATGCCCACTGCAGGGCCAAAGTCACGGGTGTAAATATCGTATGGATCTCCTTCTTCGGAGAATGTAAACAGATGTGTAGTCGCTGACTGTTGCTTCGCATTCATCTCGGCTAATTCGGTGAGATGAGGTTGCGCAGCATCGATGGCGGCGCGGGAAGCCACGGGGACGAGTAAGTGCCAGTTTCCCGTATAACCAAGTCGAATGGGATAGTTCGATGCGATGTCGGAAACGTTCATCCCGAAAATACGGGCGATTTCCTCGGCTCACCGAATACAGACAACTCGTGCTCGCATATCCATCCCTGAGGACCACAACGGCGGGGGTGGATGTTTGTGTGGATTTATGAAAAAAAGCTGCAGTATCCGGTCCGCGTCAGCAAATGTGATCCAAGGCTGGCCAAGTTTCTCATTGAACAATATGGCGGTGCCGACGGGGAACTGGCGGCGGCCCTGCGCTATCTCAATCAGCGATACTCAATCCCGGATAAAGTCATTGGGCTGTTGACCGACATCGGGACGGAAGAGTTCGCCCACCTCGAAATGATTGCCACCATGGTCTACAAATTGACCAAGGACGCCACACCGGAACAGTTGAAGGCGGCGGGGCTTGGTGAGCATTTCGCCGATCACGACCATGCGCTGGCGTATCACAATGCGGCGGGCGTTCCGTGGACCGCAACATACATCCAGGCGAAGGGCGATCCCATTGCGGATTTGTACGAGGATATCGCCGCGGAGGAAAAGGCGCGCGCCACCTATCAATGGCTGATAGACATCACGGATGATGTGGATATTCAAGACGCACTCAAGTTTCTGCGGGAGCGGGAGATTGTGCATTCGCTGCGCTTTCGCGAAGCGGTGGAGATTCTCAAGGAGCACCAGGAGAAGAAGACCGTATTCTGAACTGTGGTGCGACCGTGCTCGCTGGGTTTCGTGGGATGCACGAGCCGTCGAGTCCTGAAGTACCCACTCCAGGCGTGCGGCGGCGGACGGTTGTGGGACAAGCTGAGGTGTTCTCCCGTGTTCAGTGCAGCCACCCAAAATGAAAAGATCCCCTTCACGACGTTTGAAGGGGATCTCCACTGCCGCAATGCTACTGTAGTAGCACTCGTTGCGGCTAGAGTCTCACTGGTACAGGATGACCTTCAGCGCATTTTCTTTCGCGGCGTTTCCGAAGACATCGTACGCCTGTAGGATGTCAGACAGCGGGAAGCGGTGGGTGATGAGTTGTTTTGGTTCGAGTTTACCGGACAGCACGGTCTTGAGCAGCATCGGCGTCGAATTTGTGTCCACGAGACCAGTGGTTAAGGTGATATTTTGAATCCACAGTTTCTCGAGGTGTAGATCCACGCTCTTGCCGTGCACGCCAACGTTGGCGATTCGTCCACCCGCCCCTACAATATTTTGACAGATATCGAACGTGGCTGGCACTCCAACGGCTTCAATGGCGACATCCACGCCTTTGCCGCCAGTCAGGTCCAGGACGGCTTCCACAGCGTTGCCCTGGGAACTGTTCACGGTCTTTGTGGCGCCAAACTTACGCGCAACTTCCAATCGATTGTCATCCAGGTCAACCGCGATGATTTCAGCGGGAGAATAGAATTGGGCTGTCAGTAGGGCTGCCAAACCGACGGGACCGGCACCGACAATAGCCACCGTGTCTCCTGGCTGAACCTGCCCCTTCAGGACACCGATCTCAAAGCCGGTGGGAAGGATGTCACTCAACATCACAAGCGCCTCTTCATCGACGCCCTCCGGAATCGGATACAGACTGGTGTCCGCATACGGAATTCTTACGTATTCGGCTTGTGTCCCGTCAATGAGGTGTCCGAGAATCCAGCCACCGTCTTCACAGTGCGAATACATGCCCTTCTTACAGTTGTCGCACTTCGCGCAGGATGTCACGCAGGATATCAAAACCTTATCTCCAACCTTGAAGTTATGGACCCCGGATCCGACTTCCTCAATAATCCCAACACCTTCATGGCCAAGCGTACGTCCCTCAACCACCTCAGGCACATCGCCCTTCAAAATGTGCAGATCTGTTCCGCAAATGGTGGTTTTGGTGATTTTTACAATTGCATCTGTGGGCGATTGAATGGTCGGGGTAGGTTTGTCCGTCCATTCTTTCTTTCCAGGGCCACGATATACAAGCGCTTTCATTATTGACACCCTCCTTCACGTGGATAAATATTATAATACTACAATCAAACGCGAAATTGTATCGTTATTTTGGGAAAAACACCACTTCATAGACTGCCCCGTACGCAATCCAGCGCATAAGGTGTCTCACGTGACTTTGTTGCGATACGTTCAGCGTGGTCGTCAAACTGGGATATTGGGAACATGTAAGGTGGATGGAGAAGATCAAATTGTTTCGGGTGTTTTGAGTAGAAATGTGAAGACGGGCGAATGGGTATTTGGCGGTGGATGGACCAAGCCGCCGTCGGGTGAACCTCTCTACTGGGGAATGTGTGCTTCCAGGGGATGGGCCTTCGTATCGGGAGTGGCATTCGACAGATCTATTTCCAAATTGCACGTCACCATGGCCGACAGTGGAATTCAGCAGCAAATACCCGTGGATGGGAATGGATACTTTGCACAATTTATTTCCGTACCAAAGACGGAACATCTGCCCTATCGATGGATCGTCGAGGCTATGACAGAAATGAACACATTTGAACTTCCGCACAGAGTGCAATAACGGGATCCCGCCAAATCTGTTTGTATTGTCCGTGTAATTATGTGAAAATTCCTTTCGTTTTGGGCAGGAGGTTGTATCCATGAGGCTTCGTCTCAAGCACATCGCATGGATGCTAGCGAGCCTGATGATTGTCGGCATTGGCTATTTATCCACGTTTCATCCTTCGTCGAATGTTCCAAAGGATTACACGCTTCCGAATGACAACTTTGACACAGCCACCATGCAACAGATCGAAGCGGATTTGCAACAATATCAAGTGGCACAGAATCCGCACGATCATGAAGTGTACATGGTGACAGGGGGGCTAGGTGTTGAAAACCCCACAATCATGTCGTGGGACTCGGATGGAAACATGACGTTTGGATTTTATGGCCCACCTGGGGAGATCTTCGAAATCCAGGAGACGGGCCAAGATCCTAGATCATGGAAAAGAGTGATTCCGCAGGGGAAACCGGATCCAAAAACCAAGCAGGGTGTGACGTTCACTTACAAGCCTCTTCACTGGATTGAACAGTACAGTTCAACAGGGCAGGTGTATTATAAACTAGTGCCCCTTCAGGCAACCTTGATCTTCTTTTGTTCCCGTAGAAGGCTAGCGTTTCGCCTGTGCTTATTGCGCCAGCGAATATATGCCCGAATTGCGTCAGCAAGTGCCTTGTGGTCCTCATGGTTGCTGCCACTCAGCACAAACTTGCGCAACGGCCCGAAATGACACTCAATCCGATTGAGCCACGATGCGTGTGTCGGAGTGTAGACCAATTCCACATTGTTCTCGACCGCCCAGTTTCGGACACGCTCATGCTTGTGCGGCGAAAAGTTGTCCAGGATGATGTACAGCCGCTCGGAACGGTGATAACGACGGCGTAGCACCTTGAGAAAACGCA
>NZ_AUCA01000036.1 GCF_000429525.1 Alicyclobacillus contaminans DSM 17975
AGTACCGCCTCCAAAACGTCACTTCTCCCACAGTGGTCACAATCGTACGCTGTTTCCGGTGGACCAACTCCAGGCGTTTTTTGTCCCGAGAGTGCATGAGCTGTTCATCCACGGCCTCCAAGGCCTGTGACAGCAGACTGCGCGCGCTCACTTTGACGGCCTTTTCCACGCCCTCCTCCAACTCTGCAAAGCTCCTGGAGTTAGATATTGCCGATTGAAGGTCAGCCATCAGCTGCAGGAAAACATTCAAGGCGTGTCGAATTGGGAACACAGAGACCTCACTCCTTTTACCGCGCTGCAACGCGGGTGTTTTGGGTTGTTGTAGTGAGGTCTCTTCTATTTTTGCCTTCCTCTTTCCTCTCGGGGAAAAGCCCCTACTGAAACTTTACACGCTCGATGCGCATACTGTATGGAATCAGCGCCATACTGAACACGACAGGAAATGGTTGCTAACTGGTCCGGATCGGGAACATATGATTCGGCATCACGACAGCACCCCAAGGATGAATTTGAAAGGAAACGAGGGAAAAGGTCAGTGGAGAACACGCGCACCGTTCGCGATGCACTGGGTGAACTGCAGATTCCAGCGGAAGCTTACTATGGCGCCCAGACCGCACGGGCAGCCGCAAATTTTCCAATCAGCGGCCTGCGCCTGCCACGCGCCTTCATTCGCGCGCAGGGGATTGTGAAGTGGGCGGCCGCGAATGCTCACAAAGCGCTTGGCGTCATGGAGGCTCGCAAAGCGAATGCTATTTGCGCCGCCGCGCAAGAGGTGATTGATGGTCGGTGGGATGCCCAGTTCATCGTGGACGTGTACCAAGCGGGAGCTGGCACCTCCCAGAACATGAATGCCAACGAGGTCATCGCCGCGCGAGCGGCGGAACTGCTCGGAGGCCAGCGCGGTGACACCCGACTGGTTCATCCCAATGACGATGTCAACCAGTCCCAGTCGACCAACGACACCATCCATGTCGCCATGAACATCGCCGGCTTGGACCTGCTCGCGCAGCGCCTGAACCCCGCCCTGCTCATCCTGGAGCAGGCACTGCAGAACAAAGCGGCGGAGTTTCAATCCATTGTGAAAGCCGGACGCACGCATCTGCAGGATGCCGTCCCTTTACGGCTCGGGGATGAGTTCGGGGCGTATGCGGAAAACATCCGGCGGCATCGCCTCTGGTTGGAGACTGCCGCCGCGTCGCTGCTGGACATCGGAATGGGCGGGAACGCGGTGGGGACGGGGATCAACACACCGCCCGGCTTCGCTGAACTGGCGGTGAGCTTCGTCCGCCAGTACACGGGGCTCGCTTTCCGTCTGGCGAGCAACCCCTTCACCTTTCATCAGAATCCCGACGAAGTGGCCTGGGTGAGTGGAGCACTTCGCAACCTGGCTCTGGCGCTGCAGCGCATTGCCAACGATCTGCGGCTGTTGGCCTCCGGTCCACGCACGGGGTTGGGAGAACTGCAGCTGCCCGCGGTGCAGCCGGGATCGTCCATCATGCCTGGAAAGATCAATCCCGTCATGGCGGAGATGCTCAACATGGTGGTTCACCAAGTGCTCGGATGCGACATGGCGATCACTCAGGCTGCGGGGGCGGGACAGCTTGAACTCAACGTGATGATGCCTGTAATGGCGGCCAATTTTCTGTTCGAAATCGAGATCCTCACAAACGCTGTGAACACGTTCACGGAGCGCTGTGTGAGGGGCATCACAGCTCACCCGGACACGTGCAGACATCACGCAGAACGATCACTGGCGCTCGCCACCGCGCTCAATACCGCGGTCGGCTACGACGCGGCATCGGACATTGTGAAACACGCCATGCAGCACAATCTCACGCTTCGTGAGGCAGCATTACAGCGCGGCGTGCCTGAAGCGGCGCTGGCACGCGCCCTGGATGTGGAGGCACTCTCCCTCGTCACACCGCGAACGCTGCCCACCGCTCCGCAGGACGAACGGGCGGATTGAGACCGCGGGCGTCACCCGGCGCGTGCCGCAGCATCCTGTGTGCCGTTCTGAAACCAATTCCCACCGGATGCCCGGTTCGCTTCCGTCCTCAGGCACCGTCCGAGGCATTTCGCGTGATGCCAGTACTCCTGCAGGAACATCCACAGGTGGTACGCCTCCGCCGACTGGCGAAACCCTACTTGCGCCTGTAGGTGCAACAGATCCCGCTCGACCTTAACAAACGCTTGATCCAGCGCGCGCACCGGATAGGACTTCCCCACCTCCATTCGGGTGTGGCAGCGCTCCACCAATGTCAAAAGACGTTCGAAGTTCGCACGATGGGTCGCCGGACCGCCGCGCTGCAGCGTTTTGCTCATGTCGCGAACGCGTTCCACCATCGACTCCAAGGCGGCGAAGGACTCCAGCGTATGGTCCTGCCCCCGCTGCGCAGGCGCATCCTCCTGAGCGAGATGGGCCATTGCCCGCCCCTGCGACAACGTCACGTGCACCTGCTGAATCCGGTCGCGAACCACTTCGTACGGAGTCACTCGGCCATGGCGGATGTCCTCGTGCACCAGGTGCAAGAGCTGCCGAACTTCTCGCTGCCCCTGCTCCAAACATGCGAGCGCGCGCCGATGGTGGGCCGGCCGCACGAGCAGGTTGATGATGGTGCCAATGACGAGCCCTGTGCAGATGAGCGCCAGCTGGTTCAGCCCGCTGTGCCAAATGGATAGCCCCGCACTACCCATCGTATTGATGGCCGCCACCACCGCCACCAACAGCGATGGTGTCCAGCGCATCTGAATATGCACCCCCATGAGCAGAAGAGAGACCAAGCCGAACGCCCAAGGCGGATGCCCCACTGCCCAAAGCGCCAGCATGCCAAGTGCGGCTCCCATGGCTGCGCTCGCAATCTGACGCATCCCCTGCCGAACGGAACGATAGGCGGACGGCTGGACCGCCAGCACCGCGACAATGCCCGCAAATTGAGGCGAGACCAAATGCGTGAATTCGGCAATCCAAACGGCTATCGCGATGGCCACGCAAGTCTTAAGAGCCCGCCCGCCAATCCACAGCCGCCTCGGGCGGCGGATGGACGAGCGGCCTGTTGACGTCCTGCGCATCTTTCTCGACCCCCACTCTCCTATGTGCAGCACCGCTCAGGATTGCAACCGACGAAATACGAGTGTCAGCCCCGACCGTTCTCGGCGAACGTCCACAACCTTTATCTCCGACTGTTCCATACGCTGGCGAAGGGTGCGCAACACGTCGGGCCAACGCAGCAAATCTTCCCGCTGCAGCGTGTAGACTTCAAACTCCTCGGTCAGTTCCATTTTTCACTCCCCCCGACACGCGGTGAATTCCCATGGACACCAACGACACGTCATGAATTTACCGATAACGTAACGCGGCAATCTCTGTACCGTCAAGGTTTTCGGAATATAATATTACGCCGGTTCGTTACTTATTTGCACACCAACCGGCGGATGCCACGATATTGTGTAATGTTTTTAAACACGAACGAGAAAAGTGACACTTCACGCGTTCGTCCGTTCCAGATTTCACAGGCCCATCTGCTTGGCGATAATGGTCTTCATAATTTCATTGGTACCGGCGTAAATGGACATCACCGCAATGTCGCGATAGCGGCGAGCGATTTCGTACTCTTCCATGTATCCGTAACCACCGTGCAGCTGCAGACACTCCGCAATCACCTGCTTCGCCGTGTCCGTCGTCCACCACTTCGCCATGGAAACTTGACGGACAATGTCCTCGCCAGCCATGTGCAGCGCAATCAAGTGGTCCAAGAACACGCGGCTGACCTCACAGAGAGTGGACATTTCCGCCAATTTGAAGCGAGTGTTTTGGAACTTGCTGAGGGTTTGCCCGAAGGCCTTGCGATGCTTCACATATTCCGTGGTGACGCGAAGCGATTCCTCCATTGCGACCTGTGCGCCGATGGCCACCAACAACCGCTCCTGCTGCAGCTTTTCCGTCAAATAGGTGAACCCTTCCCCTTCTTGGCCGAGCAGATTCTCCGCCGGCACGCGGCAGTCCGAAAAGAACAGTTCCGCGGTATCCTGACTGTGCTGGCCGATTTTCTCCAATTGACGTCCACGGCTGAACCCGGACGTCCCCTCCTCCACCACCAGCAAACTGATGCCGCGATGCGGCGGTATGGCCTCGGGCTGGGTTTTGCACACCACCACCACCAGGTCCGATTGGATGCCGTTTGTGATAAACGTCTTTTGGCCGTTCAGGACATACGTGTCTCCATCCCGAATCGCGGTGGTTCGAATCGCCGCCAAATCGGAACCTGCGCCCGGTTCCGTCATGGCGATGGCCGTAATGAGTTCTCCGCTCACGCATCTCGGCAGCCAGCGGCGCTTCTGCTCCTCTGTGCCATAACTCACGAGATACGGAACCACGATGTCGCTGTGCAGGCTCACCCCCACCATGCCTGACCCAATGCGTTCCAGCTCCTCGCAGAGAACCACGCTGTAGCCAAAATCGGCGCCAACGCCACCATAGGATTCAGGCACCATCGGACACAGGTATCCATGATCTCCTAACTTTCTCCAAAATGCTCGTGGAATCATGCGCTGACGCTCCCACGCCGCAAAGTGGGGCCGCGCCTCACGGTCCAGAAACCTCCGTAACGCCCACCGAAATTGCTCGTGTTCCGCCGTCAGATATCCGTCCGACACATCTCTCCCTCCCATCAGCGCGGAGTCATCCGCAAAGCGCCATCCAAACGAATCACTTCGCCGTTGATCATCGGATTTTCCACGATGTGACGCGCCAACTGTCCATACTCCTCCGGCTTTCCCAGCCGCGGCGGAAACGGCACCTGCGCGCCCAACGACGCCCTGGCCGACTCCGGCAGCTGACCGAGTATCGGCGTGTCAAACAGTCCTGGCGCGATGGCTGATACGCGTATCCCAAACGCCGCGAGTTCACGGGCAATCGGCAGCGTCATGCTGGCGACGCCGCCTTTCGACGCCGCGTACGCCGCCTGTCCAATCTGCCCCTCAAACGCTGCCACAGACGCCGTGTTGATAATCACCCCGCGCTCGCCCTCGGCGTTCGTAGGATTCTCGCGCGCCGCGTTGGCCACCCACCGAATGACGTTGAAGGTGCCAATCAGATTGACCCGAATCACATGAACAAACACGTCCAGCGGATGCGGACCGTGATGGCTCAATACTTTCGCGGCCATGCCAATCCCGGCGCAGTTCACAGCACCGTGAATCGCCCCGTACGATTCCACCACAGCCGCCACCGCCTCCCGAACTTCGGCGTCCGACGTCACGTCCACTCGGTGATACTGTCCGCCCACCTCGGTCGCCACCCGCTGGCCGCTGTCCTCACGGAGGTCGAAAATGGCCACGTGGGCGCCCGCCTCCGCGAATACGCGTGCGGTCGCGGCACCGAGTTCGGACCCCCCGCCCGTAATGACGAACACAGCATTGCAGAGTTCCATCCCAGCCATCCCCCTTCGCTCACAGGTTCATCGTCACTGAGGAATCCGCTCAATCACGGTGGCATTGGCCATGCCACCGCCCTCACAAATGGCCATGAGCCCGTACCGCCCGCCGCGCTGTTCAAGCGCATTCACCAACGTTGCGGCCAGGCGTGTCCCCGTCGCACCCAACGGGTGGCCGAGGGCGATGGCTCCGCCATGCACGTTCACCCGGTCCAATGCGACGCCCATCTCCTTTTGCCACGCGAGTACCACGGACGCAAACGCCTCGTTGATTTCGAACAGGTCGATGTCGTCCGCGCGCAGGCCGGCCCGCTCCAGTGCGCGCCGGGTCGCCGGTATGGGCCCGGTCAACATCGTCACCGGACTCACGCCAACCACCGCAAACGATACGAACCGCGCCCGCGCCGGCAATCCGTACCGCCTGGCCGTCTCCTGGCTCATCACCAGCGCCGCGCTGGCTCCGTCCGAAATCTGACTGGCATTCCCTGCGGTGATGAGCGACAGGTCGGGAAACGCAGCTGGCAGTTCGGCCAATTTCTCTAAGCTGGTGTCTGTTCGAATGCCTTCGTCCTCACGGAACCACACCGGTCCGTGCCCGTCCATCGCTGGTTTCACAGGCACCGGGACCACCTCATTCTGAAACGCGCCTTTGGCTCTGGCCGCCGCCGCACGGCGATGGCTTTCAAAGCTGAAGGCATCCAACGCCTCCCGGGAAAGTCCCCACTCCTTGGCAATCAGTTCGGCGCCCAGCGCTTGATCAAAAAATGAACGGTTCCACCGATCCATTCTGTATCGTTCCTGCATCCGCCGAGTCATGGGAAACCCGTGCACCGTGACGGTGGAGAGCATCGGCACACGCGTCATCGACTCAACGCCCGCCGCGATGGCGACGTCGTACGCGCCGGACATGATGCCCTGAGCGGCAAAGTGAAGCGCTTGCAAACTGGAGCCGCACTGCCTGTCCAGCGTCACCGCCGGGACCGACTCCGGCAACCCCGCGGACAGCCACGCGTTGCGCGCGATGTTCGCCGCCTGATCCCCGATTTGATCCACACACCCCACCAAGACATCGTCCACCACCGCCGGATCGATGTCATTTCGTGCGAACAGCTGCTCGAATACGCCCGCCAACAGATCCACCGGATGCACGTCCGACAACGCGCCCCGACGGCGCCCGATGGGCGTTCGAATCACATCCACAATGACAGCTTCAGGCATATGGTGCAGCCCTCCTATCGACTGGTCGGTCAATCCGCCCCATCGTCATCCACCTCAAGTTCCTCGCCCGCCGCCGCTCAGCGGTGACAGGCATACGCTCCATGGCCCCCGGCGCTGGTGAATACCCGCAAGCCGGCGCCGGCACTCCCGGACTCCTCGGCCACCAAACGGCGAGCCTTTGCATGTGCGCTGCAAAACGCTTCTCGCGGGGACAGCACGGGCTGCAAACAGCAATCCACCTCCAAAGAAAACGCTTTCCATTCAGCCAGCAATCGTCCCTCGAACAAGCGACAAAGCTCCTTGTACACGGGATTTTCATCGACGGCGTGGGAGAACTGGGCGTCCACCCATGCCTCGCGCCCCAGCGCGCGGCAGAAGCGCGCCCAGAACTTCGTCTCGAGTGCGCCGAGGCTCACGAATCTGTCATCAGCCGTGCGGTAGATGTGATAACACACGTACCGCCCGGACAGTTCCGGAATGCCAAGGGTTCCTTCCGGATCGTCCGGCAATGCGGCGTGCGTTGGCAGCAGGCCCATGAGAACGTCGGTCATCGAGAGGTCAATCCGGCCGCCGCGGCCCGTTCGCGCGCGTTGGACCAGCGCGGCCAAGATGGCCTCGGCCGCCGCAATTCCCCCGAGCAGATCTGCCAATTGAAGACGCGGCATCACGGGCCGCCCGGCTTCATCCACCAACAGGGACTGAACGCCGCTGGCGGCCAGAAAATTGATGTCGTGGCCGGCGCGAGCGCTCCATGGCCCGTATTGGCCGTATCCGGTCAAAGAACAGTAAATCACCCCTGGATTGCGTGACCGCACCGCGTCGTATCCAATGCCGAGCGCTTCCGCCACACCGGGACGAAATCCCTCAAGCACCACGTCTGCTTCGGCGGCCAGCACAAGCGCTCTCGCGCAGTCTTCCGAGGACTTGAGATTCAGGCGAACACTTTGTTTCCCACGGTGATTCGCCGCGAAGACCACACCTTCTCCAGCGCGTTTCGGCCCGATGTGTCGCGCGGGATCCCCCGCCGGTGGCTCCACCTGAATGACGGTGGCCCCGAGTTCAGACAACCGCAGGCTCGCGTAGGGACCTGGAAGCAACGTTGTGAAATCGAGAACGCGGATACCGGACAACATGGACATCCTGCCTCCCTCCGCAGGTGATGCTAGGCCGTATGCCCGCTCTCCACTCAGTATAGTTCAATCGTTCAGAAATATGGTATGACTCTCACGCATCCGTCCAACCCTCTTCTTCGGAGGACTCAACCGTTTCGCTTCAGACGCCCCGTCCGCATCGCGTACCGCTCGGCGGCCACGAAGATGGCGAGCCCAATCGGCACCAAGATCACCCCAATCAACGCCAGCTCCACCAGCGGCAGCCACAACTGGTCCAGTCCGGCGCCGTGCAACAACGCCTCGCGAGACATGTTGAGCGCATACGTCGCCGGCGATAGCCAGGACATCCACTGCACCCAATGGGGGAGGATGGTCACCGGATAATAAATGCCGGAAATCAGCAAGATCACGCCCTGAATGATGTGCGTCGCCTGAGCTCCGCGCTCTGTGGACAGCAGAGGCAGCACGGCCGCAATCAATCCCAGACCCATGAAGCTGAGGCTGGACACAATCAGCACCAGAATCGCGCTCCACAGGTTCGCGTGCGAAAGCGGAAGCCGGAAAAACCAGGCGATGGCGACGAGCACAATCAACGTGCGGATCATGCCGTACGTTGCCCCGTACAGACAGGTCCCGAGCAGGTGCGTCAACCGGCGAATGGGGGCCATGAACGTGTACTCAATCGTTCCTTCCCAGCGCTCGTAGCTGATGGAATTGGCCACTTCGTCAAACAGAATCGAAAGATATCCCCAGAGCAGTGCGCCAATCACCAGGTAGAGCGTGGTCTCCGCCCGTTGACTGGAGGGCGTGGCATAGCCGATGAGCCCAATGGTCATGGCGTTGATCAGACTGTAAAAAATATGGACGACTTCCCATGACAAGTATCGTTTGGCCAAACGAAAGTTGCGCTCCACGAACGCGTACATCGTACGCACTTCGGCGATGGGCCGAACGTTAAGCGAAGTCCTCATCCTCCACAACCTCCTTCCAATCCTTCCCGACAAACGCGAAGAACACATCCTCGAACGATTGCACGTTCGGCCCGGCCATTTGCTTGAGCGCGCGCGGCGTGTCCAGGACCACCAGCCGACCGCGGTCCAAAATCGCCACCCGGTCGCACAGTCGCTCCGCTTCCGCCATGTCGTGCGTCGTGAGAATCATGGTGGTCTTCCGTTCGGCGATGATGTCCTCCACAAAATCCTGGACATCTCGGCGGGACTTCGGATCCAACCCGGTGGTTGGTTCATCCAGCAACAGGAGTTCCGGACGGGTCATGAACGCGCGCGCAATCGACACCTTTTGCTGCTGTCCGCGGGACATGTTCTCGAGCGACGCGTGCATTTTGCCGCGGCTGAATCCGAGACGTTCCAGAATCGCACCGGCTCGCTGCCGGGTCTCGGCCGGCGGCAGACCGTACAGGCGACCGGCGAACATGAGGTTCTCCATGGCCGACAATTTCTTGAAAAAGGATGCTTCCACCGACACGCGGTTGATGCGGCGACGGATGGCCTGCGGCTGTTTCACCGCATCCATCCCAAACACCTCCACCACACCGCTGTCGGGGAAAAGTAACGTGGAAATGAGTCGAATGAGTGTGGACTTGCCGCTGCCATTCGCGCCGAGGATGCCAAGCACCTCGCCTCGGTGCGCGTCGAACGTGACGTCGTCCACCGCCATCACTTCACGTTTGCGACGGCCGAGCCAGCCGCGGCGCACCACGTCACCGTCTCCCGGTTCCACAGGTTCGTAGAACCGTTTGCACACGTGTTCGCAATGAATCACCGGCGGGCCGTCCGGCACAAACCCCGATGGATTCGACGATTCCAACGATTGCGTCGATTTCAACTCCAAGTTCAACGTGATGATTCCTCCTTGCCCCCACGCTGCAATCTGCAGGAGGTCCCAGTATCCGTGAAACTTTGGGCAAACAAAAAAGCCATGGGCCTGCCATGGCTGGATGTACTGCAATTCCTCGCCACGGGCCCATCGCCCGCAGCGACACACCGTTCCTTCTACGGAGCCGATGTTTTGCCCATACGCTGCGGGATGTTGCATGCAGAAATGCCGGTGATGCGGATGCCCGTGCCCGTGCGGCACAGTCCTGCCATCCGGGCATCATCGCCGACCCATTGCAGATTCCGCATGACACATTCTCCTTCCCGCCTCGTATTTGACACTGCCAGACTCGGACAGGTTTCCCTCATCTGGTTGGAAGCGCCATCGACCGTATCCTATCAATTTTCACTGAATTTTGTCAAGCGCTCATTTTTTGAACGCCCGCCAATCCAACCGGGATTCCTCCAGCAGTTTCGAGAAATCCTCTTCATCCTCGTCGCTCGGATTCAGCAGTTCGGCAAACGATAACTCCGCGTCGTCCCCATCGGCTCTCCGCAATGGTGCTACGCGCTTGGCCGAAGTCCCCTTCTTCGCCGGGGAAGGTTTCTCAGCGCTCTCCATCTCCGCCTTCAGCTTTGCGAGTTTCGCCGCTGCGTCGCTGTCCAAAAAGTCCGCCACGTGCAGCTGGGCATCCGCATCCGCCTTGGGTTTCACGGGCTTTGGCGCCGGGCGAAACCAATCAGCGGCATAATCCGGTTTATCCTCGGGTTCGTGCGCCACCATCGACGGCTTTCTCCGTTTTCCCACACGCGGTCACCTCCGTCAATCCTTGATCTCGCCGGCTTCGTACTGCTGCAGGTAGCGCTTTTCATCCGCCACCAAACTCGGATGCTCGTTCAAATATGTGCGCAGCAGCCGTTCCTGCCACTCGTCCGATCCCGGCTCCCCCGCCACCTCCAACAGGTCGTCAAGCCTCCGGTCGTATACGATTTCCCACTGCTCCGCACCGTCCACCATCACTTTCCGCGAGACCTGCATAAAAATCCCCGGATCGCCTTCCTGTTCGGTGCGTGCGTACATCATCATTTCGTAGTTGTCCCATTGGTGTATCCAATCGAGCGGATCGTACTTTTGCATGCGCATCCCTCATTTGCAAGCGTCAACTGCTTTCAGTGTACTGGTTCCGCGGACGACACTTCAAGTCATGGACGTTTGTGCAGCGGGGAACCCTTTTTGTTACAATGAGTGACGTCAGCGCTTTGCAGCGCGCCATTGGACGATGCGCGACAACACCGCGTTGATTGGCGTGGAAGCGCTGCAAAGCGCCCGCGCAACGGGACGCAATGCGACCTGTAGAAAGGAGTCCGTCGGATGAAAGCAACCATGTACGTATTCGTCATCATTGCCATCATTGTCGCCATCCTCACCTTCGCGATTCACCCGAAGGACCAACGCCCAACGGCGCTGGCTTCGCAAGCAGCGTCCGCCGCTGCACTCACCGAAGTGCGGTGACGCCAAAGAAGGGGGCCAAGAGGCTCCCTTCGACCATCAGACGACTATCTTGACAGCCCTGCATCAACAAGTGAACAGGGGCGGGAAGACGACGCGTGTGCGCCGTCTTCCCGCCCCTGCCTTCACCCATCGGACGCGCTGTTACGCCAGCGCCTTCTTGAACTCCTCCGTCAACATCGGCACGACCTCGAACAGGTCTCCGACAATGCCGTAATCGGCCACCTGGAAAATCGGGGCTTCGGGGTCTTTGTTGATGGCGACAATCACTTTGGAATTGGACATGCCCGCCAAGTGCTGGATGGCTCCCGAGATACCGCACGCGATGTACAGATCCGGAGTGACCACTTTCCCCGTCTGGCCAATCTGCAAGGCGTAGTCGCAGTAACCCGCGTCACAGGCGCCGCGCGACGCGCCGACGGCAGCGCCGAGCACATCCGCCAGTTCCTGCAGCGGCTTGAAACCATCCGCGCTCTTCACGCCACGGCCACCGGAAACGATGATCTTCGCTTCCGAGAGATCCACGCCTGTGCTCGCTTTCTGGACGATTTCGCGAACGGTGGTCGCCAGGTCCTGCGGCGCGAACGAAACGTCCAATTTGTTCACCGTGCCTGCCTTTGCTATATCCCCTTCTGCCGGAGGCAGGTTGTTTGGCCGCACTGTGACAACGATGGTGCCCTTCTTGACCCGCACTTTCGTGAACGCTTTACCGGCGTAAATGGGGCGGGTAAAGGTGATGGCGTCCCCGCTGACCTCAAGTCCGACGATGTCCGACACCTGACCGGCGCCGAGCCGCGTCGCAATCACCGGAGCCAAATCTTTGCCGATGGCGGAATGGGCCATCAGGATCACGTCCGGATTGGTCGCACGCACGGCTTCCATGAACGCCTTTTTGTACGCATCCGGCGTGTAGTTCTCCAATTCCGGTGCATCCACCACATACACGGTGTCGGCTCCGGCTTGACCCAGACCGCTTGCCAATGCCTCCACACCGCTGCCGAGCAACGCCACGGACACGCTGCCCCCCGCGGCCACCTGATTGGCCGCCGCCAGCATCTCCAACGTGACGTTCCGCAGCTTCTGACGCCGTACATCCGCCAATACCAGTACGTTTTTGGCCATAAATCTCCCTCCGTATCCCAGAAAAGCGCTGCATACGCGCTCTTTTATGCTTGATTCCCTGTGCCGCCGGGCGGCCGCAGACTGTCGCGCTCCCCCGAACGCCCATCAACCGACCACTTTGTCTTTGGTTTTCAGCGCGGACACCAATTCCTTCACCTGGTCCGCGAGGTCGCCGCTCAAGATTTGACCCGCGGTCTTCGGCGCCGGCAGGAAAGTTTCGGTGATCTCGGTCCTGGCTTCAATGTCTTCGAGAGACAAACCCAGATCCGCAAGGGTCACTTTGGTCAACGGCTTTTTGTTGGCCTTGCGAATGCCAATCAACGATGGATACCGCGGCTCGTTCAACCCCTGCTGTGCCGTGACGAGCAACGGCAAGCTCGCTTCGACAATCTCCTCATCGCCTTCCGCGTCCCGGTGCGCCACCACCTGGTTCCCGTTCACTTCGAGCTTGGTGAGCGTCGACACATGCGGAATTCCAAGTTCTTCCGCCAACCGCACAGCAACCTGACCGGAGCCGTCATCGACCGCCTGGTTGCCAGCGATAATCAGGTCGAATTCGCGTTGCTTCACAATGGCCGCCAGCACCTTGGCGGCGGTGTACTCGTCGCCGAACAGGGCCGGATCGTCCGCCAGAATCGCCTCGTCTGCCCCCATCGCGAGCGCGGTCCGAAGCGCCTCCTCCGCCCGCTCTGGTCCCACGGTGATGACCGTCACCTGGCCACCCAGGTCATCGCGGAGGCGAATCGCCTCCTCGACCGCGTACTCGTCGTAAGGGTTGATCACGAACTTGACGCCGTCTTCCTTGATTTTTCCGTTCTCAATGACAATCCGTTCCTCGGTGTCAAACGTCTGCTTCAGACAGACCAGGATGTTCATATACGCACTCCTCTCTCAGTCCTCTGTCGTCGACGCGGAGCCCGCCAAGCCGTGCAGCAGCAGGTCCACGACGTCGTCCGCAAGCGAATGCAGATGATACTTGCCGCCCGGCAGCACCCACGCGGTGACCGTTTCATCCATCGTGCCAAAGATCATGCGACGGGCCAGCCGACGATTGATCTGACGGCGAAAAATCCCTTCTTCGATGCCCTGCTCCACAATCTCGTCCAACATGTTGTAAAACGGTTTCATGATGTCTCCAATCTGCCGCCTGATGTTGGCGTCCACCTGGCGCAGGTGCACCTGGGTGACCATCGCGAGGTCGCGGTGATCTCCGAGTTCCCGGAAGTAGAGCGAAACCAACGCGCGCAACTTGTCAGGGGCGCGCTTCGCATCCGCCAGCGCGGAACGACTTCGTTCCACAATCTGTCCGATGGCTCTCCGCAGCAGGGAGATCAACACGTCCTCCTTGTTTTTGAAGTATAGATAGACGGTTCCGTCCGCCACTCCGGCTGCCTTTGCAATTCTGGAAATCTGTGAATTGTGGTAGCCGGATTCAGCCATCACTTTGACAGCGGCGTCAAGAATCGCCTCATACTTGCTCTCGTCGCGCCGGTTTGGAATGCCCCTTCCCTCCCTCAATTGAATGAATTGTCATTCATTATTCGTGTTCATTGTATCGAAGACAGCCGGATGTGTCAACGCTTTCTTTGGAAACACTAAGAGAGGCCGCATGTTTTTACGCGGCCTCCGCATTGCCCACAGTCGTTCATTGCTCCGGCAAACCCAGCGCTTCGCGAATCTTCGGTTCCACTTTCAGAAATCCCTTATCACCCGCGGCGCGAAACTTCAGCGTCCCATCTTTGCCAAACACAAAAAACGCCGGGACATATTCATTTTCAAAGCGATTCGCCACGGCGTGTTGGTGATCCAAACCCAGTGGCTGCGTGATGTGGTACGTCTCCACGTCCTGCCGAATCCGTTCTTCATTCGTGTCCTCTTCCATCCGGGGCATGTGCAATGCCACCACCTGCAGGCCGTCCTTTGCGTATTTGTCCTTGATGGCAATGACGTCGTTCATGGTTTCGTGACAAATGTGGCATGACACGGCCCAGAAGTGGACCAGTGTGACTTTCCCCGGCTCCAGAGCCGGTATGCCATCCGAGTTCCACCATGCGGTCGCCCCCTCGAGCGATGGCATCGGTGTCCCCAGTCGCATGGGCATCACTGAACACCTCCCGGGAATGCCAGACGGGCGCGCTTGCAACGGGACGGCGGCACCCATTCTTGGCAGTTCATTCAGGTTGGATTATACTATTGACCATGGGGACTTTCAAATCTCTCCAGCGATGGTGACTGTGTTCAGCCCTTATCCTCGGAGAGTATGACAAGTTCAGAAAGGATGGCCTTTATGGATCTCAGGCAGACGTCTGAAGAGTGGACGAAGTCTCATTTTCAGGTGAACGAGCTGCTCTCGCAACTGCTCAACGAAATTCGAAATCTCGGTTACAATCCCAGCCACCACGTGTCCTATGACAACATGGAACACCACCTGCTGATTGACCAGGATTTGCTGGACAAGTATCCGTCCTTGCAAGACATCTTCAATAAATACCTCTCTGCCTGCGCACGCCGTGACGAAGCCGTAAGAAACATCCAGTCGTTGCCGAAGATTGACCTCGGATTTGCGCAGGAATAAAAAAGAACCGGAGCGGACGTCCGCCCCGGTTCTTTTTCTGGATTTTTAAAGTCGGCCTTCCGTCGCGGTTTTCAGCCACACGTCATCGTGCATCACATCCGCGAGCGTGATGGAATCCAGCGCCTTGGTCACGGCGTCCATCACCCGCAACCAGACACTGCGCGTGTGGCACATCGAAACACGACCGCAAAAGGAACTTGGTTCAGCCAGTTCCTCACTGACACAGCCTATCGGCGCAAGCGACCCTTCCAGCAGTCGGACCAATGCGCCGATGCTGATTTCGTCGGCCGGTCGACTCAACGTGTAACCGCCGTTGACGCCGCGGGTGCTCTTCACAAACCCGGCTTTGCGCAGCTTCGCCACAATTTGATCCAAAAACTGTTCCGGAATTTGCTCCTGCTCGGCAATGGTCGGCAGAGGGACCGGCTGATCTTCTCCAGCCATCAGGGCAATGGCGACCATCGCGCGCAACCCGTACTCCGTTTTCTTCGAGACTTTCACGGATAGACCCCTCCTGACTACCTGCTCGCAGCAGCCCCATCCAACTGCGGCTTACACGTCCACCCACACCTCGCCGTCGCGAACTTCCACATCGTAGGTTTCGACCGGGTAAACGCATGGAAAAGCTACCGCCGCTCCTGTGCGGATGTCGAATTTGCCCCCGTGTTTAGGACAGGATATAATGCACCCGTCCAACCGGCCTTCGGACAGCGACTGTGCCGCGTGTGTACACGTGTCGGATGTCGCGTAAAAACCGTCCTCCGCGTGATAGACCGCCACCGGATTGTCTTCGATATCCACCCGAACCATGCTGCCCACGGCAATGTCCGTTGCTTTGGCAACTTTCATCCAGGTCATCTGCAACACCTTTTCAGTCGCGGGCCGCGCAGGTTGTGTGCGACAGCCCGCACGGAATTCAGTTCGTTCCACGGCCAACGCGCCAATCAGCCGATGGAGCCCTCCATCTCGAACTTGATCAAGCGGTTCATCTCCACCGCATATTCCATCGGCAGCTCGCGTGTGAACGGTTCAATGAAGCCCATCACAATCATGCGAGTTGCGTCTTCCTCGGAGATGCCGCGGCTCATGAGATAGAACAGCTGTTCTTCGCTGACCTTGGACACGCTCGCCTCGTGTTCCAACGTCACTTCGTCGTTCATGATTTCGTTGTACGGAATCGTATCGGACGTCGAATCGTCGTCCAGAATCAGCGTGTCGCACTTGATATTCGCCTTGGCGTTCTTCGCATTCGGACCAAAGCTCGCCAATCCGCGATACGTCGTCTTTCCACCGTGCTTGCTGATGGACTTGGACACAATCGTCGATGACGTGTTCGGCGCGTTGTGCACCACCTTGGCCCCCGCATCCTGGTGTTGACCGCGGCCCGCCACCGCGATGGAGAGCACCATCGCCTTGGCGCCCTCGCCCTGCATGTACACGGATGGATACTTCATGGTCAATTTCGATCCGATGTTGCCATCGACCCATTCCATCGTCGCATCCTTGTACGCCACCGCGCGCTTCGTCACCAGGTTGTAGATGTTCGGAGCCCAGTTCTGGATGGTGGTGTAGCGGCACGTCGCCCCGTCTTTCACAATGATCTCGACGACCGCGCTGTGCAGCGAGTTCGTGCTGTACACCGGTGCCGTACAGCCTTCCACGTAGTGCACCTTGCTGCCTTCATCGCAAATGATGAGCGTCCGTTCAAATTGCCCCATGTTCTCGGAGTTGATGCGGAAGTACGCCTGCAGCGGAATGTCGCACTGAACTCCCTTGGGCACGTAAATGAAGCTGCCACCGCTCCAGACCGCACTGTTGAGCGCCGCAAACTTGTTATCCTCAGGTGGTACCACCGTACCAAAGAACTCCTTGAAGATTTCCGGATACTCGCGGAGTGCCGTATCCGTGTCGGTGAACAGAATCCCGAGCTTTTCCAGGTCTTCCCGCATGGAGTGGTAGACCACTTCCGACTCATACTGTGCAGATACCCCTGCGAGAAACTTCTGTTCCGCTTCGGGAATCCCGAGCCTGTCAAACGTGTTCTTAATCTCCTCGGGGACCTCTTCCCACGTCTTCCCCTTCTTTTCCGTGGGCTTCACGTAGTACGTGATATCGTCGAAGTTCAGATCGGACAGATCACCGCCCCACTTCGGCATCCCTTTTTCATAGAAGATGTCGAGCGAACGCAGACGGAAATCCGTCATCCACCCCGGTTCGTTTTTCATCATCGAGATTTCCTCGACAATCTTGCGCGACAGGCCCTTCTCGAACTTGACGACGGACACGTCCTTATCGCGAAAACCGTACTGATACTCTTCCATTTCGGGCAACGGTTTGGCCATCATGCACAACCTCCTTCACCTGGATATCCTTAACGTTCTGCTGCGGTACACAGCGGTATCCTCCCGCTTCATTCCCGATTGGGTTGAACACCTTTCTCCAGCGCCTGCCACGCCAACGTGGCACATTTGATTCGGGCGGGAAACTTCGAAACCCCGTGCAGCGCCTCCAAATCCCCGAGCGCGTCGGTGTCCACGTCCTCGCCCTTCATCATGGCGCGAAACAAACGATTCAACTGGAGCGCCGTTTCCACTGGCTGCCCCTTGATGGCCTCCGTCATCATCGACGCGGAAGCCATCGATATGGAGCAACCCGTGCCTTCAAATCGAACATCCGACACCACGCCATTCTCCACCTTCAGGCGCAGCGAGATCTCATCGCCGCAACTGGGGTTCTTCAAATCAACCCGAATGCCGTCCGGCAATTCGCCCTGGTTTCTCGGATGTTGATAGTGATCCATAATCACCTGCCGATACAGATCATCCAAGTGCATGTTGGAAAAACTCCTTCGCTGTGCGCACAGCCGCCGCCAATTTGTCGATGTCGGACTCGGTGTTGTACAGATAAAAACTCGCCCGAGCGGTCGACGACACGTTGAGGATGCGCATCAGCGGCTGCGCGCAGTGATGACCGGCGCGGATGGCGACGCCTTCCGCATCGAGGACGGTGGACACATCGTGCGCGTGTACATTCAGCACGTTGAAGGTCACCAATCCGCCGCGCTGGCGCCCGTCCTCCGGTCCGTAAATCGTTACACCGTCGATTTCTTTGAGCTGTTGGAACGCGTATTCCGCCAGCCGGTGGTCATGGTCGCGCACCGCCTCCATCCCGATGTCGGTGAGGTAGTCCACGGCGGCCGCCAAGCCAATGGCACCTGCGATAATCGGCGTGCCTCCCTCAAACTTCCACGGCGTGTCCTTCCAGGTCGAATCGTACAATTCGACGACGTCAATCATTTCTCCGCCAAAATAGGTGGGTTCCATGGCATCCAGCCACTTGCGCTTGCCGTACAGCACGCCAATGCCAGTGGGACCAAGCATCTTATGCCCGGAGAACGCGAGGAAATCGCAGTCCAGCGCCTGCACATCCACGGGCAGGTGGGGAACGCTTTGCGCGCCGTCCACCACCATGATGGCTCCCACCGCGTGAGCCACATCGGCGATTTCGCGAATGGGGTGAATCGTACCCAACACATTGGATACATGAGCCATGGCCACAATCTTGGTGTTGGCGGAGACGGTGGCACGAACATCTTCCAACCGAATGGTGCCGTCCGCCTGCAGCGGAATGTATTTCAACGTGGCCCCGGTGGCTTTTGCCGCCTGCTGCCACGGCACCAGATTGCTGTGATGTTCCGCCGGTGTCAGGACAATTTCATCTCCCGGTTTCAAAAATGCGCGCGCATAACCATACGCCACCATATTCAACGACTCGGTGGTGCCTCTGGTGAAAATCACCTGCTCCGGGGACGGAGCGTGGATGAATCGCGCCACCTTTTCCCGTGCCAACTCGTACGCCTCTGTCGCCCGCGAACCGAGCGTGTGAACCCCCCGGTGGACATTCGAGTGATTCGTCTCGTAGTAATGTCGGAGCGCCTCAATGACCTGCCGCGGTTTTTGCGAACTCGCCGCGCTGTCGAGATAGACCAGCGGATGGCCGTTGATTAGCTGATTCAATATCGGAAAATCCTTGCGAATCTCCAGCGCGTTCATTCGCTCAGCTCCTCATCGACGCGAGACCTCACCAGCGTCCGCACGGCTTCGGACGGAATGGCATCCACCGTCGGCTGCAGATGCCCCCAAATGATCATCCTCATCGCTTCAGACTTCGAAATGCCGCGAGACATCAGGTAGTAGATCTGCGATTCGTCAATTCGTCCCACGCTCGCCGCATGGCCACAGCGTTGGACGTCATTTTCGTCAATCAGCAACATCGGAATGGCATCCGCGCGGGCGGTCCCGTCCAGGACCAGCATTCTGTCGTGCTGTTCGCTGCCTGCCCCCACCGCATGCTTGAAAATGTGCGTGGAACTCCGATAAATCGAGTTGGCGCGTCCGCGAAGCACGCCGTGCATCACGATGTCGCTGATGGAATATTTTCCTCTGTGCAGCATGCTGGCGGTCAAATCCAGATGTTGACGCCCGTAGCCCAAGCCAAGAGCCCGGACGGTCGATCTCGATCCGCTCCCAACCAAATCGCTCTCCACTATTCCCACAGTGAAGCCATCGCCCACATCCGTGAACACCCAATCCACCGACGCATCGTTCTCCACGCGAGCGCGCGACGTGGAAAAATTGGTGGGACCGGCGTGAAACGCGTGATTGGTCACCACGGTCACCTGAGCACCCGACTTCGCAATGACCTCCAAGACGTGACTCCGGACGGGCCCGGACGGCTTGTCTCCACTGCTGATGTGCACTTCCGCAAACGCAAGCCGACTTTCAGCATCGGCAATCACCAGTGCCCGCGGCGCGATGCCGACGCCACTGCCCGTATCTTCCACCACATAATGAACCGTGCCCGGCACCGAAACCCGCCGTGGAACGTAGACAAAGAGACCGCTCTGCCACACCGCCGCATTCAAGGCGGACCACTTGCTTTCCTCCACCGAAACCACTTGGCCCAGATACTGCTGCACCAAGTCCGCATGCTGTTGCGCAGCCGAATGCAGGTCGGCCACGATGACACCCGTCTCCGACCAATCGGCCGGAACCCGCACTTGCACCACCTGACCGTCTCGAACGTAGACATACGCGTCCGATTGCTCGGTCAAGGACTGAATCAATTGACCGGCTTCGGCGCCAGTCTCGGCCACAGCCGCCACCGCTGGCGGCACCACGTCCCAGGTGCGCCGACTCAAGTCCGTTTTTTCCAGTCGAACGACCGGTGCGTTCTGGAAGGCCTCCCATGCGCGCTCCCGCATCTGTCGCAGCCATTCCGGTTCAGCGTGCGCTTTCGCTTGTTCCTGCAACCAGGACTGCACGGTCGACAATTCCTGCGTCATGCTTTGCCCTCCTTACGCCTCGGCTCCGACGGTTTCGTCTTCGATTCCGAGTTCTTGCTTCAGCCAATCGTACCCGTTGGCTTCCAACTTTTGCGCCAACTCGCGGCCGCCGGAGCGCACAATGCGGCCCTGCATCATGACGTGCACAAAGTCTGGCACGATGTATTCCAGCAATCGTTGATAGTGCGTGATGATGAGGAATCCGACGTCTGGAGAGCGCAGGTCGTTGACCGCTTTCGCCACAATCTTCAGCGCGTCGATGTCCAGCCCGGAGTCAATTTCGTCCAGGATGACAATCCGCGGATTCAACATGCTCATTTGCAAGATTTCATTCCGCTTCTTCTCGCCACCGGAGAATCCTTCATTAAGATATCGTTCCGCAAACGACGGATCGATGTTCAGAGACTTCATCTTTTCCTGCAATTGCCGGTGGAACTTGATCACCGGAATTTCATTGCCCTCTCCCAGACGAGCGTTCAACGCCGTCCGAATGAAATTCGCGTTGGATACGCCGGGCACTTCCGCAGGGTATTGCATGGCGAGGAACAGCCCTGCGCGCGCGCGCTCGTCCACCGCCATGTCGAGCACGTCCTGCCCGTCCAGCGTCACCTGGCCACCCGTCACCTCATACGCGGGATGTCCCATCAACGCGGACGCCAGAGTGCTCTTCCCCGTACCGTTCGGCCCCATGATGGCGTGAATCTCGCCGCCACGAATCTCCAGGTCCAAACCTTTCACAATCTCTTTGTCTTCCACGGCCACTTTCAGGCCCGTAATTTTAAAATGTGGGGATGCCATCTGTCCGACCAACCTTTCCCGTCTAAAGTTCCAACTACAAATGTTGACCTCATTAGTCATGTTTTGATTTTAGATTACCATACCTGCCGTAAAATGCAACCAAATCGGTGGATATGTTACGAAACCCAAGCGTCCGCTTCGGGCAGCGCTTGGGTCCACATGGAAGGGGCGGTCTGCGGTTGTCCAAACCCGCAGCACGAGCCACTCGGATTCGAGATCAGAACAGGTACTTGAACACCAGCTTCGCCTCTTCGGACATCATTTCCTTGTCCCAGGGCGGATCGAACGTCAATTCCACGTCCACCTTTTCAACCCCGGGCAGACCCTGAATTTTCTCAATCACCTGTTCCTTAATATCGTCAAACAACGGACATCCCATGGTGGTCAGGGTCATCACGACCTTGACATATTTCCCATCCTCCGAGATGTCGATGCGGTAAACCATTCCCAGGTTGACAATGTCAATCTGAATTTCCGGGTCCAACACATCCGTCAGAATGCCGCGGACCAACTCTTCCGTCACCATGTCGCTCCCTCCCTTTCGTGGCATGGCCACAGCTCTTACCGTAGCTTATTCCAGATGACTTGTCCATAACCGCTCCCGATGGCGGTATCACTCGACTTTGAACTGGACGAACATATTGTCATGACCAGACCCGCAGTACTGACTGCATCGAATCGTATAGGTCCCCGGCTTGGTGAACGTCCATACCTTGTCAATCGGCGCCTTGCCTTCAGCGACCGTCACGTTGATTTTGGTGCCCACCACGTTGAATCCGTGAACGCCCTCCGCCGACTGAACGTGAAAATCCACCGGCACACCGGCCTTGAACACCGTCTTGTCCAACGTCCATTTCCAATCGGACGCCACCACGTTCACGCGCTGTGCGTTGCTCGGCACCGCATCACTGCCTCCCCCTTGCCCGCACGCGCTGGTGACCAACGGCAACACGGCGGTCACCGCAAGCACACTCAACCAACGTTTCACTCCGTTCACTCCCATTTCTCCACGCCGTGCACCGCAAAAAACGCGGTGTCCGTACATATGGAAAAGCCTGTGCGCTTCCAGTATAGCAGGAAAACGCACAGGCTGAGCAAATGTTGATCGCCAGATGGCAAATGCGATTCAGCCGATGACTTCCGACAACGGCGTGTATGGCAGACCTTGATCGCGCGCCACCGCTTCATAGGTCAACTTTCCAGCCACCACGTTCACGCCCTTGGCGAGGGCCTCATTCTGCCGTACTGCGGCCTCGAACCCAAGGTTCGCCAACTGCACGGCGTAAGGAATGGTGACATTGGTCAGCGCGAGCGTCGATGTGCGCGGCACAGCCCCCGGAATGTTGGCCACCGCGTAGTGAATGACGCCGTACTTCTCGAACGTCGGATTGCTGTGCGTCGTAATGCGGTCAATCGTTTCGATGGATCCGCCCTGGTCGATGGCCACGTCCACCACCACCGCACCGCGATTCATTCCCTGAATCATTTCGGCGGTCACCAGCTTCGGCGCGCGCGCACCCGGAATCAAAACGGCGCCAATCAGCAAATCGCAACCTTCGATTTGCGCTTTCAGGTTGTATCCATTGGACACCACCGTCCGCAGACGTTGTCCGAACAGCTCGTCCAAATAACGCAGCCGACTCACGTTGGTGTCGAGGATGGTCACCTCGGCTCCGAGTCCCATGGCAATCCGCGCCGCGTTGGTTCCCACGATACCACCGCCGACAATGACCACACGCGCGGGTGGTACACCAGGTACCCCACCCAGCAGCTCACCGCGGCCGCCGTGCGCTTTTTCCAAATAATGGGCACCAATCTGAATGGACATGCGTCCTGCGACTTCACTCATCGGTGTCAACAGCGGCAGACTTCTATCCGGCAGTTGTACAGTCTCATACGCAATGGCAGTGATACCCGATTCCAAGAGCGCCTTGGTCAATTCCGGCTCTGGCGCCAAGTGCAAATATGTGAACAGTGTAAGATCGGATCGGAAATACTTGTATTCCGACGGCAGGGGTTCCTTGACCTTCAGCACCAAATCCGCCTTACCCCAGGCATCGGCCGCGCTCGAGACGATTTCTGCGCCCGCTTCGCGATACGCTTCGTCCGAAAATCCACTGCCCTCGCCTGCACCGGTCTCCACCAGAACCCGATGACCTGCTGTGGCAAATGCGTGCACACCTGCCGGAGTAATGGCCACGCGGTTCTCGTTGTCTTTAATTTCTTTCGGTACACCTATCAGCACCGCGGTGTCTCCCTTCTTGGTTATAAAATGTGTGTACACTGCAGACGTATTCAGTGTAGATCAAGCAAAGGCGGACACGCAACGTCCGCCTTTGCTTGTAATCGTTACCAATTAGTCTTCCGATGTCACGCGGACTTTTCGCACCACCCGACGGGTGGGTTTGTCCAGCGACAATTGTCCGCGACGCACCTGCTCCTCTATCCAGGATTGAATCCGCTTGGTGTCACTTGGCGCAATGCGCCAGTTTTTATCTCCGTAGACGAAGGATTCGGCCGTCAATTCGCCGCGGGCCGCCAGATCGTCCACCGCGGCGCGCACGGCCGCCACTGGGGTGTGCAGCATTTCCGCCAATTCATCCAAACCGAAACGAGTGGTCATGCCATTGCGCTCCAATCATTGCCAAATCAACATGAGGTGTACCGCTGTACGCGTTACATCCAGCGACGCAGGTCCAATCAAAGAGCAATGTACCGTAACCGTTCGCCCGGATGCAACTGTGGACTCGCCATCCACGGCGGTCACGCGGGTGAGAAATCGCACCGCATCCGGATGAGTCCAGTCACCATCGCCACCAAACCAAACAATGGCCATCAGCGACGACAGGGTCACGGGTGCCGCGCCCTGGTTGGTCAGCGTCGCCTGAACAGAAAAGGAACGCCCTCCGTTCCAATCCTTGCGCGGCGTTGCGGTGACGGCCCCGACTTGAACCGGCGCCTTCTGCCACACCAGGTCTGCCTGCCGTGGACTGACCGTACCGGTCTTCAAAAACAGCAGATTGACTTTGCCCAGGAAATGTCCGGATGCATCCGTGGGGACCCCCAGAGGTCGGAACGACCATTGAACCGACTGACCTGGCAACAACGGCTGATTCGGCCCGTTGACAAAGCCCGCCCATGCGGCATTCACCAACATGTCCGGCTGATTCCCCTGTTCAAACGTCAGCAGTCCGATGATATCGCGACTGTGAATCACTTCGGTACCCACATTGGTAAGTGTCGCCTTCACCGTTCCATCGGCGGCGCCGGATGCGTGATCTGATTCGATGGTTACGCTCACCGGAGCGGTCTGCAGACCTACCACAGACGAGACCGTATGTTCCTGAGGATGAGACGCTGTGGTGGGCGATTGGATGACCGCCAACCGCCCCACTATGGACCACACGGCCCACACCAATACGCAGGCAACGCCCATGGCCCCGATGGAAGCCACCAACGAGCGGATGGAGCGGCGTTTCCGACCACCTTGTCTCATGCGTCCCGCTTCCGCAAGAATTTGTTCCTTCAACGCGTTGGGAAAAGGCGGCTTGGGCATAGATGAAAACCGTTTGTTCAGTTCATCATGCTCATCAAACATCCACTTCCCCCCTCGCCTCGAAAATTTCCTTCAACTGTTGCCGAGCACGCCGAAGGCGGGTTCGAACGTTTGCCTCCGTGGTCTTGAGAACCTGTGCAATTTCGCGTCCGGACAGATCCTGAAGGTAGTACAACACCAACACTTCCCGTAACTTCACCGGCAATTGTCCGAGCGCACGCCAAAGCTCGTCGCGTTCCACCCTCGCCATCGCCTGACGTTCCGTGTCCGACAGGGATTCCACATACACAATGGACCCATCATCCTGAATCTCGTGGCGCTGCGCCCAGGAACGCAGGTGATCTTTGCACCGGTTGACCGTGATGGTTAACAACCAGGTACGAATGCTGCTTTGACCGCGAAAGGTGTCGCGCTTCACAAACGCCCGCAAAAACACATCCTGTGTGATGTCCTGAGCCTGATGATAGTTCTTAACATATGCGTACGCCGTGTTCATGACATCACGGCCATACAGATCCATCCAACGTTCCAACTCCTGCAGGTCTTCGGGGCTGGCTGAAGACGAATCCACCACCAAGCTCACCTCCACTGCCAGCACCTCACACGTATCAGACGAGGCACAGCCCACTTCTGTGACATCTTGCGCCCTTGTGAGGCTGTCCATCCGGCCGTCTCTGGATATAAAAGAACGGCCGGGCACCGCCCGACCGTTCGTCCGTCCTCTTGCCATATTACACCGACGCCGGATGGCCTCCATCGGAGAGAAGCACGTCATCTCCGCCTTCCACGAATTCGACGTCGAAGACGGCCTTCGGAAGCGCCGATTTCACGCCCCAGTAATAAGCACCGAGCGAGATTACTGCAACGATGATCTGATCCCAGGGACCGCTGAGCACATTTTTGCCACCGTCAAACGTTCCCAAGTAAGAAATCAAGAACATGACCACGAAGTACACAATCAGCCACCAGGTTGACTTCAGTTGCTGCGATAAGCTGACCTGGTCTTTTGGCACGAACTTCGAGAACAGCAGGTATAGCACGAACATCACAAGCATCGCGCCAATCAAACCGGAGTCAGTCTTCCAACCGGTCCAGTAGATGATTTCGGATGCAATGATGAACGCCAAGGGACTGATGATGTTGATGCCCTTGAGATAGAAGGGACGTTCCAAATTTGGTGCGTTGAAGCGGAAGGCGTGCAGCGACACCGGCCCCACGATGTACGTCAGGACGGTTGCGCTGGAGACCACCGATACCATCGCATCCCACGATGGGAAGGGCAGTGTCCAGAAGACAGCCGCGAAGAAACTCAGCCACAGCGCAGCCCGCGGAACCCCCGTCTTCTCATCGACCTTCCCAAAGAGACGGAAGAATGTACCGTTGCGAGCCCAGCCAAACACCACGCGGGACGTGGCCGACAGGTAAATGTTCCCCGTCCCGTTCGGCGAGATGATGGCGTCAAACGTGATCAACCAAGCCAACCAACCAGCGCCGATGGCGAGTGCAATATCGCGGAACGGCAGACTGAACTGCTCTTTCACAGTCCCCCAGCCGCCAGCCAGATCCTTGGTCGGCACCGCGCCGATAAAGGAAACCTGCAGCAGAATGTACAGCGCAGCCGAGAGCAATACCGCCAAGATGATGGAAAGCGGAACGGTGCGCTGCGGATTTTTCGCTTCACTCGAGAATCCAACGGCCTGCTGAAAACCGAGGAATGCGAACACGATGCCGGCCGTCGACACCGCGGATTCAATGCCCGTAAATCCAAAGGGAGCAAATCCCTTCACGGAGAAGTTCACACCGTGAAAACTGGTCAACAGAGTGATGATAGCCAACGTCGGCACGATGAACTTGAACGCCGTGATCACCGTGTTGGCTTTACCGAATACGCGCACACTCCAGTAATTCAACAGGAAAAAGATCGCCAGGAAAATCACTTGAATGATCCATCCGAGCACTGTCGGATGCCCTGAAGTCGGATCCGCCGTCAATCCGGGCCACCATCCGCTCAGGTACTGGCGAGCCGCTTCCACCTCAATGCCTGCAACACTCGAAAATGCGATCAGTGACGCAAAACCCATGAGATAACCGATAAGAGGCCCGTGGGAGTAAACCGGGTAACGAACCGTACCACCCGCCCGCGGAATGGAACCACCCAACTCCGCATACACGAAACCCAACAAAATGACCGCGATGGCGCCAATCAGCCAGGAAATCCACGCTGCAGGACCCGCGGTGTTGGCGACTTTCGCCGACGCAAACAACCAACCGGAACCGACAATCGAGCCGATGCCGAGAAAGGTCAAATCCATCAGCGATAGCTGCTTTTTAAAGCTTCCTTGTCCCTCCATGTCGTCTCTCCTTTCTTGCAAATACCACTCGACTAAATACCATTTGACCCCACCAAGAGGCTCGGTAACATTATATATCATCTTTCAGATAAATCAAACAGTACGGATATTGTCAATATAATCCTTTCGACAAATTTCGAATTCTCGCGATGCGGTGTTCTCGTATCAGACAAACCGTGGTACACTGATGAACAATGTGCCATTTGAGAACGGGAGGCATGTTTTGTGTATTCGTGGATACGCCCCTTGCTCTTCCGATTGCCGCCGGAAACCGCACATCGCCTGACGCTGCACAGCCTGTCGCGGTTTCCACGTCTCACGGACCTCGCCGCCAGATCCCTGCCGCCAGCCCCGGAACTGGCGCAGAAGCTGTGGAATCGCACCTTCCCTCATCCGGTCGGACTTGCGGCAGGTCTCGACAAAGACGCGGTGGCGGTCAATGGATTGCTGCGCTGCGGATTTTCTTTCCTTGAAGTAGGAACCGTCACGCCGCAGCCACAACCCGGCAACCCCACGCCTCGTTTGTTTCGCTTGCTGGAGGACGAGGCGCTGATCAATCGAATGGGATTCAATAATCGCGGTGTCGATGTTGTTTACCAAAATTTACTTAAACGAAAACACCCGGGGATCATCGGCGTGAACATTGGGAAAAATAAATGGACAGTCAATGAAGAGGCGCAGACGGACTACGTCACGTTGGTGGATCGGCTGTATCGCGTGGCTGACTACTTCACCATCAATGTGAGTTCGCCAAACACCCCCGGTCTGCGGGATCTGCAGTCCGAGCACCATCTCCTGCCGCTGGTCCAAGCGGTCTTGCAAGCGCGCAAACGCCAGGCGGCCCTGCATGAAGATCGGGTTCGGCCGCACTGGGTGCCTGTCCTCGTCAAGTTGGCGCCCGACTTACCGAATGAACAACTGGCCGCATTGGCCGTACAACTTCAGGCGGCTGGGGTGGACGGTCTGATTGCCACCAACACCACAGTGGCCAGAGGTGGTTTGACCTCTGCATATCAACGAGAAACGGGAGGCCTCAGCGGCCGCCCTCTGCGCCGACGGTCAACCGAGGTCATTTCCCTACTGTACCGGGCAACCGACGGACGACTCCCCATCATTGGCAGCGGCGGCATCTTTGATGCCGATGACGCGTATGAAAAAATTCAAGCCGGCGCTTCGCTCATTCAGGTGTATACGGGATTCATCTACCGGGGCCCGGCGCTGGTGGGCGACATTGTGCGCGGACTGCAGCAACGGCTGGCGGCCGAAGGTTTCGCGAACATTGCCGAAGCGGTCGGCAGCAAGGTGCATGCATGAGCGATTGCATCGAAAAAAGTGGAAAGCATCCTGCAGATCCGATAAGATAATAGATGGCAAGACCAACCTTTGAACTCAATGGGAGGGATTCTCATGGCACATGAACTGCCGCCGCTTCCGTACGCGTATAATGCGCTGGAACCGCACATTGACGAGCTGACCATGCAGATTCACCATGACCGTCACCATGCTACATATGTCAACAATCTCAATGCAGCATTGGAAGGCCATGCGGATCTGCAGAACAAGCCGTTGAACGACCTCTTGGCGTCGCTGGATTCGGTTCCGGAATCCATCCGCACCGCTGTCCGCAACAACGGCGGTGGTCACGCGAACCACACGTTGTTCTGGGAAATTCTCAGCCCGAATGGCGGTGGCGAACCGACCGGCGCTGTGGCAGACGCCATCAATGCCACCTTCGGCAGCTTTGAAAACTTCAAGGCGGAGTTCACCAAGGCTGCAACGGGCCGGTTCGGCAGCGGCTGGGCTTGGCTGGTTGTGGACAATGGCAAGCTCGCCATCACGAGCACGCCGAACCAGGATAGTCCGCTGATGGAAGGCAAAACGCCGATTCTCGGTCTGGACGTGTGGGAGCACGCCTACTACCTGAAGTATCAAAACAAGCGCCCGGATTACATCGCGGCGTTCTGGAACGTCGTCAACTGGGCGGAAGTCAACAAGCGCTACGAAGCTGCGAAGTAATTCGTGAAGCTTTTCAAGGGGCTGTCTCCAAGGCCATCGCAAGATGCGTCTGGGAGCAGCCCCTTTTGTTTTGATTGTGGACGCCTCGACAGGGCTCGGGATTCAATTTTCCGAAGTTTCCTGGACACACTAGCGAGCAGGGCCTGTGTTTCGTCAGGAGGAGATCATGACTGCACCTTTGACATTGATTCGCGGCGCATCCGTTTACGCGCCACAGCCAATGGGAAAACAGGACGTGTTGATTGGCGGAGGGAAAATCCTCGCCCTCGGAGAAGACCTGTCCTTCCACGGCGCCGCTCCGCTTGTCGACATCATCGACGCAGCGGGGTTGCTCATGTTCCCTGGATTGATTGACCAGCATGTGCACATGGCGGGCGGTGGCGGTGAAGGCGGGTTTCACTACCGGACGCCAGAAATTTCTCTCAGCCACATTACCACCGCAGGGGTGACAACCTTGGTCGGCGTGCTCGGCACGGACGGCATCACCCGATCCACGCGCGAGTTGCTCGCCAAGGCCAACGGACTCGATGTCGAAGGCGTGACCACGTATATTTATTCTGGGGCCTACCAGGTCCCCACCCGAACCATCACAGGCATGCCGCGCAGTGATATCGTACTGATTGACAAGGTGATTGGCATTGGGGAGATTGCCATATCAGATTCTCGATCCAGTCATCCCAGCGAACACGACATCGCGGAACTGGCCAGCGAAGCGCGGGTGGGCGGCTTGTTGGCCGGCAAAGCCGGTGTGCTTCACCTGCATGTGGGTGACGATGACAGCCGCCTGCACATTTTGTTCGAAGTGCTGCAGAAGACGGACTTGCCGAAATCCGTGTTCACGCCGACTCACCTCAATCGCAATCCGGATTTGCTCAAGGAAGCCATTCGCTACGGCAGAGAGGGAGGATTCGTGGATATCACGTCAGGGATTCGGCCCGACGACCATGATCACATCTCCATCAAGCCCTCCCGAGCGATTCGCCAATTGCTCGACAGCGGCGTGCGTCCGGAACTCATCACCATGAGTTCGGACAGCAACGGGAGTTCCCCCATCTTTGACGCGCAGGGGAAGCTGGTCGCCATGGGCATCGGATCCATCGCCACCCTGTGGGAGGAAACCCGCGATGCGATGGTCGAAGAAGACATTCCTGTGGAAACGGCGGTCCAAATCGTCACCCGAAACGTGGCCCGCGTCCTCAAACTCAGGCACAAAGGCGCGATTTCGCCACGCATGGATGCCGATTTCTTTTTGACCGACCAACAGTATCGCATTCAACATGTGTTCTCGAAGGGCCGTCAAATGGTGAAGGACACAGAGCCGATTGTGTTCGGGACGTTCGAGCATGTGGCGGACATCCCCGGCGCACCTGGCGCCAAGGCGGAGTCTGGCGCTGTGGACAGCGCGCGGGGGCGCGCTCAGCTTTCACCGGGGCCGGATCATCCCGATGAACCACCCCATCCGGATAACAATCCACAGCCATCCCGTCGCGACTACTGTTGTTGAGAACTTGTCAATACATCATCGTGGGAGGCGGATGACCGTGGAACTGCTCTTTCTTGGTACCGGTGCTGGCCTGCCCATGAAGCGGCGAAACGTTGCGGGCATGGTGCTCCGGATGCCGGCAGAACGCCGCGCCGACTGGTTGTTTGACTGCGGTGAGGGCACACAGCATCAACTGTTGCGGACCAGCGTTTCGTTGCACCGCCTTGAACACGTGTTCATCACACACCTGCACGGGGACCACCTGTACGGCCTCCCAGGGATCCTGACCAGCCGATCCGCCCAAGGAGCCACGTCTTCCCTCCGCGTGTTCGGACCCCCGGGGCTCAGGACGTACATCCAGTCAGTCCTGTCGGCCAGTTGTGCGCATTTGACGTATCCGCTGCACATTCAGGAAGTTCAACCGGGAGCGGTATTCGCGGACGATCAAATCACCGTGACCTGCGACCAACTCGATCACACCGTTCCTTCCTACGGATATCGTGTGACCGAACGGGATTTACCGGGAAAACTGGACCGCGTCCGGCTTCAACAGCAGGGAATTCCGCCGGGCCCCGTCTATGGGCGCCTCAAGCGTGGCGAGGATGTTACCCTTGCTGACGGACGCACGCTTCACGCCAACGACTATGTTTTTGCATCCAGGAAAGGCCGGACGGTGGTCGTGCTCGGCGATACCCGCCCCACGTCCCGGGCCATCAACCTGGCTCGCGGCGCGAATGTGCTGGTGCACGAAGCAACATTCGCGTCCGAACATCAACAACTCGCTCACCGCTACGGGCATTCCACCGCTGTGGAGGCTGCACGCACAGCGGCCGAGGCCGGCGTGGACATACTGGTCCTCACGCACATCAGCGCGCGCTACGCAGACGATGCGAGTCGTTTGTTGAGCGAAGCGCAATCCATTCATCCGCGAACCTATTTGGCGGAAGACTTCTGGAACTTGTCCGTGGATGTTCGCAGCGGCTCCGTCGAAAGTTCTCCTCCACATCCCGGCCGTGAATGACGGAAAAACGCTAGCCCCCCGCCTGCCCTTCATGTTCCGAGCCTTCCTGCGACGAGGGGGATTCCACCGACTGCTGTTTCATCTTCTCCGCAATGTCCGGCCGCGGATCCCAACAGTGGAACTGATAATGGGTCTTCGTGTCATAGCCCAACCGCGTACAGCGCGGCTGGATTTTGTCATGTTCGCGAACTATGGCGAAATGACGGCAGGTCGCGCAGCAATGGTAATTCTTCACCACGGCCTCCCCCCTCCTCTTCCACCTCAGTCTAGCACAGGGCAGGATGAGGACGTGGGTTTTCACCGTGCCATCCGTCCACGGGTCCGCGTTCACTGTGTGGGAAGCCGAATGCAGCCAAGCGAGGTGATACCGATGATTCCGTTTGTTGCGCTCGGCGATTCCATCACCGCAGGCCTCGGGGCTACGCAGGCGACACTGGGCTACCCCCCCCAGCTGGATCGACTGCTTCACGGAAGATCCCTTTTTCGATCCGAGGTACACGGTCAGGTGTTGGCCCAACCGGGATGGACCAGCAGAGACCTGGTTGCCGCAGTTTGGGAGGCCGGTACAATGCCCCTCAGAGCGGCCAAGGTGGTCATCATTTGGATTGGCGGCGATGATCTGGCATACAGCGGCATCACCCGACTTCAAGGTGCCCCCGCGCAGGTGGTGTCGCGCGCGCTGACGCGATATGGAAAAGACTTGGAAACGCTGATACGTACGGTTCGCACTGTGGGGAAAGCGAACGTGGTCGTGTGCACGCAGTACAATCCTTTTCCGAACAGCCCCATCGCAACGGAAGCCCTGTCCGCCCTGAACCAGGTCACCCACACGGTGGCGCATCAGACGCATGCCGCCCTCGCACCGACGGACGCCTGGTTTGAGGGGCGCCAGACAGAGCTCATCGCAGGATACCGATCCGGTCGTTTGACCGATGCGCTCTCCAGTCACCCCACGCCGATTCACCCCAACAATCGGGGCCATCGCGTGATTGCGGAAGGACTGGCGTCTGTTCTGCATCCCCTGCTCGCATGACGCGTCGTTCGCAGCGCCTGATCGAGTAGGAGGGGGCGCCTAGCCCCGTCCTCTCACACCACCGTACGTGCGGGTCCGCATACGGCGGTTCATGAAACTCCACGAAGCGTAAGGTATCTCGCCTGAAGACTGCGCAGCCCCAGTTGCTCAAAGTACGTTTTGTCCATGGCTTGGTTCAGCATCCTCGCCATGAACCACGGCCCTCGGCGTGAGTTGGCTGTCATGTGGACCACCCACTCCGGTTGCCCCAACGCGCGTAGCTCCCGATACCGCGTGCGCACTCGTTTCCATTGCTTCCATATGCACATTCGCAGCCTGCGCCGAATCCATTCATCGAACCGTTCGCAGCGCCCCTTCATCTCTGCCATCCGGTAGTACGCCA
>NZ_AUCA01000037.1 GCF_000429525.1 Alicyclobacillus contaminans DSM 17975
TGGGACCGATACCGCTGTCAGCCGTGTCACGAGCGGGTTATGGCAGCAGCGTACGCGAGGGCGTATGTGGAGGAAAGCCGAGACGATATGCGGAGGTGGGCGATGTGACGGAGCAGGAGTTTCAAGCGATTCGGGAGCGGTTGAGCAAGGTTGAGACAGACGAATGGCGCTATGTTGGGTCTCATACCGACGAGCACGGAGCTGTTTCGGAATACATCGTGGCTGGTGACTACGCGAACGAAGGGGAACCAGACCTTGTTATACAGGTTTGGGGATCCGAAGATGACCGCGCATACGCAGAGTTCATCGCCCACGTCTGCGAAGATGTACCCCGTCTGCTGGCTGAGATTGAGCGGCTGCGCGAAGCGTTGGAGGAAATCAACAAACACATCGAAACCCGGCTGGAGAGCGTGAGTGACAAGCTTTGCAAAGAGATTGAAACGTACACTGATCACCCTGTCGCTCATAAGCGGAAACGCTCTGTCAGAGTGCAGCATGCGCTCCAAACGGACAAACAAAGCCTGAGACACATCCAAGCGATTGTGGTCAGGGCACTGGACGGTGATTCTGCATGACAGACTTCCGCGTTGGGCAGCTCGTCCGCATAGGCCCCGGCGCCGACAACGCCGTAGGCAAGATGGGCCGGGTGGTATCGGTTGGCCTCTGCATCTGTGACGTTCGGGTCGAGGACGGTTGGACAGGGGCGTTTTTCAAGGAGCATCTGCAACCAGTGAAGGAGGGTTGACCACAGTGCACGCCTTGAAGGTGATTCACACAGTTGGAAAAACCATCAGCGACTTGGGAAGTGAGCGCAAAATCACCGGCTCCCGTATTGGCGCCATCGTCGGCCTAAATCCGTACGTGAGTCGCATGGAGGTGTTCGTCGACCTCACGGTGGGGCTTCCGGAGAAACCTGATAACGAGGCGATGTACTGGGGTCGTGAGTTGGAGAATCGGGTGGCCAAGGAGTACACCATCCGCACTGGTCGAAAGATCCGGCGCGTCAACTACCTCCTGCAGCACCCGCTGTATGAGTGGGCGCAAGGAAACGTTGACCGGTTTGTATACGACAAGGAACTTGGCACCGGCGTCCTGGAGGTGAAGACGGCCAGCGAGTACGCCAACGGCGACTGGTCGCAGGGTATCGTGCCTCCTCATTATATGGCGCAACTCCAATGGTATCTGTTCGTGACTGGGCTTTCGTGGGGTGCGTTCGCGGTGCTGGTCGGGGGAAACAAGTTCTACATGTTCCAGGTGGACCGAGACAATCAGATGATAGACGCCATGTTTCAAGAAGCGAGGCGGTTCTGGTTCGAGCACGTGCTCACGAACACACCGCCCGAAGTGGACCCCTCGGAGTCGTGCAAACGGGCCTTGGCACATCTGTATCCGGAAGCCAAACCAGAAAGCGTAATAGAACTCACGGCGGCCGCACAGTTCTGGGCAGACGAGTATCTGGCGGCATGCCAAGACGCGAAGGATGCGGAGCAACGGAAAGAGCAGGCCGCCAATGAACTGAAAGCGATGCTTGGAGATTACGAAGTTGGCACGTTCAACGGACAGAAGATTGTGACTTGGAAGAACGGGAAACGCGGACGGACATTCCGAGTGATAGGAGGGCATGAATGATGGCCGGGAACAGTCTGGTGAAAAAGCTGGCGCAAGTGATGAAGCAGGTTCCGTACATCCAGAAGCGGGGACGCAATTCATTCCACGGATATAACTACGCGACCGAGGCTGATGTGAACGAGAAAGTTCGAGAAGTTCTGGCCGAACAGAATGTGATTATGCTGCCGAGCATGAAGGGTCACGAACTGCGTGAAACGGTGACAGCAAAGGGACAAACCGAGTACATCATTCGCGTGGATATGGACTTCACATTCATCGACGGAGACACAGGAGAACAACTGACCATATCCATGTCAGGCGAAGGCCAGGATCGCGGTGATAAAGCCATCTACAAGGCGATTTCCGGCGCGCAAAAGTATGCGCTCATGAAGGTATTCATGATCCCGACCGGAGACGATCCCGAAGGCGATGAGGGTGTAGATGAACGCAACCACGGGAAGGCGACGGAGCAACCTCGCAAGCCAAGCAACGTGACTGACATCAACGAGCAGCTGAAAGGGACCGCCACTTCCGCGCAACTGAAAGCCGTAGAATCGGCTATCGCAAAAAAGAAGCTCCAACCTGATGAGGTCGCGGTAGTCCTGCAGAAGTTTGGCGTGGCACGCATTGAGGAACTACAGGCCGGTGACGTTGGGAACGCAGTCAAAGAGATCATGAACTTCAAGGTGGCGAAGTGATGCTGAACCGAGTGATTCTGATTGGACGGCTGACACAAGACCCAGAACTGCGATATACGCAGTCAGGTACAGCGGTAGCAAGTTTCACCTTAGCAGTAAACCGTCCGAAGAACGGAGATAAGCAAGAGGCGGACTTCATCAACATCGTGGTGTGGCAAAAACAAGCCGAACTGTGTGCGCAGTATCTGCATAAAGGACGGCTGGCCGCGGTAGACGGGCGGTTGCAAATTCGCACCTATGAGAACCGGGAAGGCCAGAAGGTTCGTGTCGCAGAGGTGGTCGCAGAAGGCGTCAGATTTCTGGATCGGGGAGGTGCAGAGGGTGAGAAACATTCTGCTCAGGCAACATCCAGACCGCAAGCAGATACCTTCGATGACCCGTTTGCGGACGATACACCCATCACCACGGATGATGACCTCCCGTTCTAAGCGCCCCCTGTTGCGGAGGGTCCCCGTGCCCTCCGCCCAGGCGGTCGGCTTGGCACTGTGCGTATTGCTCGGGGGCGTAGCCCTGGCTCAGTACACCACCCATGACCTACATACAGCACGAACGACAACCTACGTGGTGCAGCAGGGTGACAGTCTTTGGTCCATAGCCACAGCTGCGGATAAGCATCACGATCCGCGGGACGTGGTGGCTGAGATACAGAGCCTGAACGGGCTCACGAACACTGACATACAGCCGGGGCAGACCCTGGTGATTCCGATGGATGGGAGGTAATCGATATGAAGGTCTCCATGGAGTCATTTGGTTCCGGTGTATTTGAGGGTCAGTTCGGAGTAGTGGAGATAGATGGTCGGCGATATAAGTATGCGTTTGAGTTTGAGATCGGTACTTGGACCGATGCAGAGGATTACCTGGACAATGTCCGGTTGGACTTCGAAATCGAAGCACGATCGGGTATTCAGACTAGCGACTTGTTTGAGCAGTTGGTGTGAGTGTTGCGGCCGCATCCCACAAAAGAGAGGGTATGCGGCCGGGGCGGAGATTATTCGGTGTACGGGAGGTGAAATGAGTGGCTTGGATAGAGTCACATCAATCGATTGCTCGGCATCCGAAGACAATTCGTCTATCACGGTTGCTTGGTGTGTCAAAACCGGCAGCAATCGGATACCTCCATCAGCTTTGGTGGTGGTCACTTGATTACGCGCAGGATGGGGACCTTTCAAGGTACACAGTTGATGAAATAGAAGCTGGTGCGGAATGGGACGGAGAACCGGGGAAGTTTCTTGAATCCATCCGCAAAGCCGGTTTCGTAGACGAAGATGATCAACTCCACGATTGGTACGACTACGCAGGGAAATATATTGAACAACGCGAGAAAGATGCTGAGCGCAAGCGTGAACAAAGAGAGAAAGCAAAGCAGAAAAAGAAAAAGGACGTCCAACCGATGTCCGGCGGACGTCCGGAGGACATCCAACCGATGTCCGGGTGTACCAACCAACCATACCAACCAACCAACCATACCAACCAACCGCATGGACATGAACCACTGCCGCCGTTTGGCGACGAATCAGAACTGGACCTTGACACCTACTGCCGAGAAGTCGAAAGCCAGATGATTGCCTGCGGCGCCAATCCCAACTACACAGCGAAGGGAGAGGCCTACAGGTGGATCAAGCGATTCCACGAATCCAAAGTGCCAATCTCGTTCGTCAGGTCGGGGATAGTACAAGCCTATGCGAAAAAGGCGGACATTAGCACCTTCACATACTGCGCGAAAGTGATACAGGACTTGTGGCAGAGGGAACTAGCGAAACGGGAGTCGGTTCAGCCGCTAGAGATATCCGTTTCTGTGGAATCTCACCGGAGTCGTGAATCGCCCAAGGAAGTAACTGGGGGGCCTTACGTCCCACGGGATCTCCCTCCGGAAGTCGCCGCATTACTACAGGAGGTCGATGATGGTGCGGGTTGATCCAACGCAAGCAGAGGCAACGCTTTGCGCGACGCTCATCCAGCGCCCTGACCTACTCGACGAAGTCAATCTGAGCCACGAGGATTTCCTGGATCCAGACCTCGGGCTGATATTCCGGACGGTGCAATGGCTTGCGGAGCGCGGCAAACCGGTCACCTCATTCGCTATCGTCGAAAAGTTGGCCAAGCGCGTAGATACGGACAAATTGGCTGACATCACGTCTGGAATCCTCGCCAAGCCTTGGGCTATTCAGGACACTACGAGGATTGTGAAAGATGCATCTACTCGGCGTCGTCTGGTACAAACCGCTCACCGGATGATTGAGATGGCAGAGACAGCCGAACGGATTGACGACGATGCACTGTCGGAGATCGAAAAGTCCTTCGCTGAGGTGTCGTCCAGCGTAGAGGGTGAGACCGGCCCGGTTCATGTGTCGCAGATTGCAGATGAGTACATGACCATGCTGGAGGAACGGGTCAAAAACAAGGGCCAACTGCCGGGCGTGGACACAGGGTTCAAGCAACTAAACGTTTGGCTGCATGGATGGCGTCCGGGGGACCTGTTCGTGGTCGGCGCCCGGCCATCCATGGGAAAGACGGCGTTCGCTCTGCAGTCGGCTGCGGCCGGTGCACGTGATAGCTGCGTGGTGGTGTTCAGCATCGAAATGCTGCGGTACACGCTGATGGACCGGATGGTCTCCGCAGAGTCCATGATACCGATGTTCAACCTGATGAACGGGAACATTCAGGATGACAACTGGTACGGCATCACATCTGCGGTCAGCGAGATTGGTCAGCGGAACTTATTCATCGACGACAACCCGTACGCCACGGTCCCGTACATCCGGGCCAAGTTGCGACGGATCGCGCGGCAGAACCAAGGGATGAAGCTCGTTGCCTTCGTGGACTATCTGCAGATTGTGAAAGTTTCCAAGAAGGGGCGAAGTCGGGTTGAGGAGATCGGGCTCATCAGTACAGAGCTAAAGGCGCTGGCCAAAGAGTTGCAGTGTTCCATCGTCGCACTAGCACAGGTCAATCGCGAGGTAGAGAAACGGGCAGACAAGCGTCCAACGCTATCGGACCTACGTGATTCTGGCCAAATCGAGCAGGATGCCGACGTGATCATGTTCCTCTACCGGGATGAGTACTACAACCCGGAGACGCCGACCAAAGGCGTGGTGGAAATCATCGTTGCGAAGAACCGAAATGGGCCGCAGGGAACGGCCAAAGTAGGGTTCGCCAAAGAGTTTCAGCGGTTCATCGATGTATCGGAGGAGGGCTGAACATGGACAAGCAGTTGGTCAATGACATCGCAAAAGAATGCGTCGCGCACGGCGGGAACATGGCGGCGAAGTTGCACAGAGCCCTGCAACTGCAGATGGCCATGCGGCAGGAGGGCATCGACTTTCCGACGCTGGCGGATGCCTTCGCAATCCTGGCGAGTTGGGAAGGACACCGGGTGACTGTCGACTCTATGACATGGGTACCGCCGCTGATGCAGGACGGTGAAACGACATGACAGACCTCGAAACGCAGGACATCTGCCGCGTCCAGATCCCGGCGGTGCCAACGGTAAGCAGTGTAGTGGCCACGCTGGAGAGCCTAGTCCGGCAGCTACAGCGCTACGACCACACCCGGCGGGTGACGAGGATACGGATGCACCCGGAGGATAGGAGCATCAGGATCACGCTGGCGCCGGTAAGGGAGGTGGACACGGAATGACACGAAGCATCCCAAAGTGGTTCGAAGAGTGGGCGGAGGACGCAGTGGAGCAGTGGAAGCACGACGGGCGGTGGTACATCATCCGTCACGCGGAAGGAACGAAGTTTGGATGGTGCCTTGACTTCGTGGATTTCGATGGCATGGGTGGTGGCGGAGCACCGTTCGCCACGCGCGAGGAGTTGGATGAGTACGTGCGGAGATACCGGCTGCGCCCATATGAGCAGCTGACGCTGGGGATATGAGGGGGATGCGATGTGACCTGGCAACTGACTCACAAAGGTAACCGGCAGGCTGTCCAACTTGCGGATCGGCACTACACTCGGCAGAAACCAGGAACATCGCAATTCTGCCGGCCCGGAAGAAATCTGGTGCTCCTAAGTCGAGACGAACGTGCACTGTGGGTTACGTGGTCCGGGATACGTGATGACGGGTATGACGCATGGGAGTGCACGCTGTTCCGGAACGAGGGCCACTACCTGAGCAGTCATCTGATAGTCCTGGCGCTAGGGATCACGCAACACCTGTGGGGGACGCCTCCGCCGGACGGGATCCTGACGTACGTCGGCAAACACCTGCGCGGAGGATGTTTCTATGCGGCCGGGTTTCGGCGTATCGGGCAAAGCCAGGACGGAAAGCCCCTACTGCAATTGCCATCTGATCGGATGCCGCCGCCATTGGAGGCGGCCGAAAGTGGGCTGTGGGCGCATGAGATACGAGTCGTGTGAAAGGAGCGGTTGAGTGATGGGTGATAGAAGCGCGATTGAGTGGACAGACGCCACATGGAACCCGGTTACAGGGTGCTCCAAAGTGAGGTTTGGATTGACTGAAAAGCCGTGGACAGCCCCGAACGCCGCAGTGAACGTAAAACTGCATCCGGAGCGATTGTATGAACCGTTGAAGTGGAAAAAGCCGCGGAGAGTGTTCGTCAACAGCATGAGTGATTTGTTCCATGAGCAGGTGCCGGATGAGTTCATCATCCAGGTGTGGGAAACGATGGCGGGTGCTCCGCATCACGTGTTTCAAATTCTCACGAAGCGCCCAGAGCGGATGATGAACTGGGTCAAGAAGTACGGAACGCACGTCATTACAGGAGAACCTGCACTGAAAAACGTCTGGCTCGGTGTCAGCGTCGAGAACCAGAAGGCCGCAGATGAACGGATTCCGCTACTCCTGCAGACGCCAGCGGCGGTGAGGTTTCTGAGCTGCGAGCCGCTACTGGGTCCGGTGGATCTGTCTGCGTACAAGCCATTCGACGGCGAGTGCTACTGCCAAGACCGGCCGAATGGATGCAAGCCGCGCTTCGCAATTGGATGCCCGGAGACTGCGATTGACTGGGTCATAGTGGGCGGCGAGAGCGGCCCACATGCGCGTCCCATGCACCCGGACTGGGCGCGGAGCTTGAGGGACCAGTGCCAACAAGCCGGAGTCCCGTTCTTCTTCAAGCAGCACGGAGAATTCTCGAATCCCAGCGCCTCGGGTATCCATCTGAACGACGTTGGTGACAAACCGCTTTACCAATTCGATGACGGAATCTCAGTGTGGCGTGTGGGCAAGAAGAAAGCAGGCCGCATGCTCGATGGACGCACATGGGACGAATACCCGGAAAGGAGCGTGTGATGGATGGCGAGAGCCGACGAGAACAAAGTCCACCGGATGGACTTCACCCGCTTTGAATTGGCGGTTTTGCTGGGCGCGCTTGAAGAGGCGTACACGAGGTGCGAACGGGAGGGCTGCGACGTCTGCTGGAAGCGGCGAGTGTTGGCCGAGCGCATCGAGCGCAAGTTGCCGCGGAGCATGGTCGCATCACCGGTAGCGCTCTGGCGGCGGCGGGGTGATGCGTGATGGACGACGTACGCGGACGCGCCGCCGCCATCCTCTCCGGCCACAAGCTGCGGATGCTGGAAGAGGCCGGGCTGACGGTGGTGGAGCAATCGGAACTGGATAGGCTTCGCATGGTTGAGCAGGCAGCGTACAAGGTGTGGAGCGGGTTCGCGATGGGCAATCCAGGTTACGAGTCTCTGTATGACAACCCGCCCGAGGAGATGCGTCAGATTCACGACTTGACTCACGGACGCGAGTGCAATTGGGTCTTGGTGGAGCGCAGCAGGTTGGAGGGGTTGGAACGGATGTATAAGGCAACTAAGCGGCGTGCCGAGGCCCTACACGGGCACCTCGCGTTTAATGCAGCAGAGGAAGCGTTCTATGCGGCAGAAGACGACATTGAGGCGGTACTCACGGAATTGGAGGCGATGGAGCGATGACTGGGCGCGTGTTGAGCGAGGAAGAGATAGCGGCCATTGAGACGGCGTTGGTGCCCTCCGTTGACCGTCTGCGAATGGGGATTGATTCGTCAGGCGTTGTGAACTCGAAAACAGCGATACCGAACCTCATCGCCACCATCCGAGATCGCGACAAAACGATAGCGGAGCAAGCGGCAGAACTCAAGGAACTCCGCAAGAAGGTCCACAACATGAACGGAGCAGGCGCGCACTTGGCGACGGCGGACTTGGAGCAACAAAACACCATCATGCTGGAGGCGTTAAGGGACATATCCGAAGGTGCAGGGCCTCCGGATGTGATAGCTAGTCGAGCACTCGCCAAAGTGAAGGGAGCGAGTGGCTGATGTACTGGATCTGGTGCCCCAGCTGCCGACGCTGGTGGCTGGGGGATGAGGACGCTGTGCGTAAGGTATGCAGCCGATGCAGGAGGGAGGAGACGGCATGAAAGTCTACATCAGCGGCCCCATGAGCGGCATCAAGGACTGGAATTACCCGATGTTCTTCGCGACAGCAGAATTGCTCCGGCGTTTGGGCTTCGATGTCATCAACCCGGCGGAAGGCGTGTCTGAGTTTGACAAGCCATGGAACTGGTACATGCGACGTGCGCTGCGACTGATGATGGATGCCGACACAATCCTTATGTTGCCTGGGTGGAGCCGTTCCAGGGGAGCGCGTCTGGAGCGAATGGTCGCTAAGAAGCTAGGAATGCGGGTTGTGGAGCGGTTGGAGGATCTGGATTAAACGTGGAGGAGGGAGACGGCGTGATTCCATTCCCTGATAAGCGGTACAGCGTGATCTACGTAGACCCGCCTTGGCGTTACCGAGACAAGGCCGCGGCCGGAGAGAGGGGCGCCGCCTTTAAGTATTCGGTAATGAGCATGGAGGAGATCAAGGGGATGCCTGTTCAGTCCATCGCGGCCGATGACTGCGCGCTGTTCATGTGGGCGACTTATCCGATGTTTCCGGAGGCGCTGAGTGTGCTGGAAGCCTGGGGCTTTCAGTATCGGACGGTGGCATTCACATGGGTGAAGACTACGAAGCACGGAAAACTCGCGATGGGCATGGGGAACTGGACGCGCGCGAATGCGGAACCGTGCCTGCTGGCTATCCGAGGGAAGCCAAAGAGAGTGTCAGCCGCAGTTCACTCCGTGATCATGAGTGAGCGGCGGGAACACAGCCGGAAGCCGGACGAGGTATATGGGCGGATTGAGCAGTTGATGGGCGATCTACCGCGGATTGAGTTGTTCGCCCGGCAGCGGGTTCCCGGATGGGATGCATGGGGGAATGAAGTACCGCCTGATAGCGGGTCCGAATGTGCCGGATAAGGTGTTTATACCTGACTTACGAAAAAACGGCTCCAGCAGCCTGCTAGGGGCCGAATCGGAAGGGTGAAGCGACATGGGAATGGGCAACCGCGGCATGGCGCTGGAGGCCATGATCAACCACACCAACGAAGTCTATCGACAGAGGGGCTGGGCAGTCGTGCACAAGCGGCCAACGCCGGTCGCCATCGTTCGAACACAGGGCACCCGGATCGTGTCAGCATACCTGGAGTCGAAATCCACAGTGGACTATGAGGGCGTGTACCGCGGACGGAGCTTGCAATTCGAGGCGAAGTCGACGCGGGAGTCCACCCGGTTTCCGCTAAGCAACTTCCATGAGCACCAGATAACGCATATGCGTGCATGTCTGGACCAGGGCGCCATCGTCTTCGCAATCATCGAGTTCGCGCGCGACAACGAGCGGCTGTATGTGCCCGGGAAACTCATTCTGACCGCTTGGGAACGCTGGAAGGCCGGTGGGAAGGCCAGCATCCCCCGGGAGGACCTAGAGGCGCAGTGCTACCTGATCCGGAGTGGCCGCGGTGTAGCGGTGGACTACCTAGCTGTGGTGGACAAGCTGGTCCATCAGACGGCGTGAGGGGTGAGTCATCGTGAGCCGGGTAGCAAAGACTCAGCAGCCTGGATACATCGCATGCCAGGACTGGGACTTCTACTGGGAGCCGACAGATCTCCTGGATGTCATATGCATGTGGCAGCATGGAAAGCCGCTGTGGGAGATAGCGGAGTACGTCGGTAGACCGCCGCGAGAAGTAACAGTGCTGCTCATGGACCTGGCGGAGACCGACCATATCGGGCCGAGACCGGGCGGAGCGTTCGGGCTAGCGAACGTAAGTTCTCAACAGGGTGTGCACAAATCTGTGCACAACTCGAAATCTTCAGTGGAGGTGGTCGGATGCACAGGTCAACCATCCTAGCTGACATCATCGCAGAGCGAAAACGACAAGACCGTTTGCATCCGCGCTGGCACGGTGATGCACATGGGCTGGCGGTGCTCGCTGAAGAGTTCGGAGAAGTCGCGAAAGCTCACTACGAGCTGACAGAGATACAGCACGAAGAGACGCGACAGACGCTGACACAGGAAGAGTGGCACAGGCTCTACACAGTGCGCTCCGCTGATCTGCGGGAGGAACTGGTGCAGGTGGCTGCAGTGTGCGTCCGATGGCTTGAGAACATGCCGTGAGGGAGGTGGTGCCATGAGTTTCGAGGCAGAGATCACGGTGTCGAAAAGGTCATCCGGCTTCCGCGCGGCGATGGAACGGTGGAACTGGCTGGACGGAGAGAAACGCCGCCTGGAGCACCAGATCGCTCGACGCCGCGAACGAATCGCCCGGTGGCGTGCGGACCTCGACAACGCCGGGCAGAAGGCCATCACCTACGACAAGGATCGGGTGCAGGGTGGCCAGCCATACACCATGGAGGACTACGTGGCGGATACGCTGGAGCGCATCGAGCGGACGGAGCGCGAGATCTCCATGCTCCAGCACCAGTACGACGAGATATGCGACCAGATCCAGGACATCGAGGACATGGTGTCGATGCTTCGGCAGGAGCATCAGACGGTGGTCAGGATGTACTACCGTGACCGCGCGCCATGGCACGCTATCGAGGCGCACACGAACTACTCGCGGAGTCGGATATATGAGATCTTGCATGAGTTGACTTCATGGGTGGACGGAACTTTATGGAGCGCGGAAAGGAGGTGAGTTTTAGTCCCGCGTATGTATGGACGATTTCCCCGCCGATGTGCGGGGATATTTTTTTCATTCGACTGTTGTAAATTACAACACACCGTGTTATAATGTTGTCAAATACAACAGGGGGCGGTTAAGATGACGAAAAAGGAAATCATGCAGCGGGCTCATCAGTTGGCAAAGCAGATGGTCGGTGACTACACAGCGCGGTTCGTCCTCGGTTTGCGGCAGGCGTGGCGTGAAGCGAAGCGAGGTGCCTGCCCGCATACGGATCGGCACCAACACGCCATGACATTCGCAAGCGGGCACACGTTCGTCGGATGCAGCGAGTGCATCAGGCGCGAGCGCGCCATAGAGGCCGAAAAGCTCCGTCAGGCGACGGCGGCGCGCTGGGGCATCCAGGTGCAGGCTCTGCAGGGCAGCCCGAAGCAGATTGCATGGGCGGAGGATATCCGTGCGAAGGCGCTGGAGTGGCTGTCCGCGACATCCGAGAAAGACGTGCAGGCGAGCATCCAGAAGCTCGCTCGCCGCACCGGGATGAGCACCGAACAGGCTGCAGCGACCCTGCGCCAGCGGGTAGCCACCCTTCTCGGTACGTCGAGCGCGCGCCACATCATCGACCATCGCAGCATGATGGGGCAGGGGATGCTGTACACCATCGTGGTGCAGACGGTGGCGGAGCTGCGGGGTGAGATCGCATGACATACCACCACATCCCGAAGCTGGCTGGTGTGACGGAAGCCGCCGCGATCCTCGGCTGGGATCGACGGAAAGTGGCGACATACTGGGGGCGAGGAAAGCTTCCCGTGCCTATCCAGGTGCTCTCCGCCACCCCAGTGTGGACGGAAGAACAGATCATCCGATATGCGAAGGAGGAACTAGGGATGACAGTGTTCATGGTGGAGAAGCGCATCGAACTCTTTGGAGACGGTGAGTTTGGAGTGACACGCGTGACCTGTGAGCCATCAGAGGACGGCCTGGTGTACAGTGCACAGTACCATGGATGGTGGACGCGACCGGACGGACAGCGGGTGCGAGGTGAGATCAACGCGCAGTTCATCGAGGCGGTGCAGGCCGACGCGGACGCCGTACTGAACGCAGGCTGGGAGCCCGGCCTGTGGACGGTCGAGGAGGTCGCGGAGTAGTGCCGAAACAAGTCAACAGGGAGCGGCTGGAGGCGTCTCTGGCCGCGCTGCGGGAGTTTGCGGATGAGATGGGATATTGGCCATCCATCCGCGATTGGAACGCGTATGCGAAGGACCATGATGTGATGGCAGCCGTTACCATTACACGACGGATGGGCATGAAGTGGACGGATGTCGGAAAGTATCTCGGTTTTGCGCCGCTGACGGAGCAGGACTGCATCGATGCGTTGCGCGCGGCTGCGGCGGTTTATCCAGGGCTTTCCGTCGGGGACTATGAGAAGTGGCGGGCGAATCATCCAGACAGGCCGAACGCCAACGCTATGCTGCTCATGTTTGGAACGTGGAATGCCGCGAAGGAAAAGGCTGGGATAAGTCTTCAGGCGCCACACGTCCACGTCATATCGGATGAAGATATGATTCGTGCGCTGAAACTCTGTGCAGAGGCATGCGGCCCGTCCTTCGGCATGAGGCAGTATCGGGAGTGGAGGAAAGAGCATCCAGATCAACCGAGTCTCGCCGCCATCTGTATGAGATTCGGCGCGTTCAACGTGGCGAAACAGCGCGCTGGTCTGGTGACGGTGCCGCACGGCGGGGCCCGGAAAAGTAAAAATCACCGGAAAATGACCGGACTCGCTAGGCGAGATATCCTGCTACACTGGCATCAGTGGAGAGTATCCACCGGGAGTGAAAGCAAGGGTTGTTCACTGTACGTCAGCGTTCACCGCTGGCGTTGGTGTCTCGCCTGGCCGTAACGCCGGGTTGTCTCGGCGGCTGCCTCGACCGTGGGGTCGAGCAGTCAAGCGGTTGTCTGGTTCGATACGATATGGAGCCTGGAAGAGGATGAGCAGGCGAATGCGAGGGTGCACCGTCAGGGACAGACTAGACGCATCGTGGTGATACGACTAGTGGCTGAAGGCACGATGGATGAGGAAGCTGTCGCGGCCATGGAACTTGACACTCCGCACGGCTAAAGCCGTGGGATTCTTGGGAGCACTCCCGCAACCGAGAGTTCTGCCTTGCGGCACCAAGCTATCCCCGTGTGTCCCACGGTTCAGTCCGCTTAAGCGGACAAATTCAAAAGTCGCAATCCTTCGTGCAGGATATTCCTCGCGGCGTTGACATCACGATCGTGGGCCACACCGCACTTCGGGCACGTCCAGTGTCGAACAGACAGGTCTTTCGTCTCGGCGTTTCGGTGCCCGCAGCAGGAGCAAAGTTGGCTAGAGGGGAAGACAGGGGAAACGGTCGCTACCTGTCTCCCGTACCAGTTCGCTTTGTATTCCAACTGCCGCCGAAATTCCGACCAGCTGGCATCGGCAATGCTCTTGGACAGTTTGTGATTTTGTTGCATGTTCCGAACACGCAAGTCCTCCAGGCAGATCGCTTGGTTCTCGCGAATCAGCCTGGTGGACAACTTGTGAAGGAAGTCCAGTCTCGCGTTTCGAACCTTCTCATGAAGCCGGGCCACTTTCAACCGGGCTTTCTCCCGGTTCTTCCCGCCCAGTTTCCTGCGGGAAAGAATCCGTTGCCAGCGTTTCAGTTTCTTTTCGTGTTTTCGTAGGTGCCGGGGATTCGGGATCGTTTCCCCAGTGCTGAGCACGGCGAAGTCCTTTAACCCCAGATCGATGCCAACGGCGTTGAAGTTGGGCTTCAAAGGCTGAATCTCCGTGTCCACCAGGACCGATACAAAGAACTTTCCCGAAGGAGCCAGACGAACCGTGCCAGAAAGGATACGCCCCTGCACTTCGCGGGATTTGGCGAACTTCACCCATCCTACCTTCGGCAGCCGAATCCGGTTCCCCTCGATGCGGATAGTCGCTTTGTCATCCTCTTTGCCGTTGCGTTTGGACGTGTAGGATTGCTTCGGATGCTTCTTGCTCTTGAAGCGTGGGTAGCTTTTCTTCTCACGGAAGAAGCGCTGAAAGGCGTGATCTAAGTCTTCGACTGCCCTTTGCAGTGCAGTCGAATCAACTTCCTGAAGCCAAGGGTGCTGCTGTTTTAACGCTGGCAACTCTTTCATGCAAGCATATTGGTTCAAAGTTGTTACGTCTCGCTCGTAGGATTCTTTCCGAAGCGCGAGAAAGTGATTGTACACAAATCGGCAACATCCGATGGTTCGCCGGATTATCTGCTCCTGCTCTTTTGTTGGATAGAGGCGGAAGGAAAAAGCTTTGTGCATCGTGTTCACCCACGCTTCTTCTGGGCTTCGACATACCGGCGGATCGTATCGCTGGACACGTTTCCTGCCGTACTCACAAAGAAGGAACGTGTCCATAGACTAGGGAGGTGTCTAAGATGCGCAAACTCTTGACGAAGCCGCCGTGAAGTCGTTCCCTTGATGGTTGCCATGATATTTGATGGCGAATCTGTTGGGAGACAATTGAGAAACAGATGAACATGATCAGGCATGACTTCCATCACAAGAATCATCCAATCGTTTTGGGCGCAAATCTCGCTTACCAGTTCTTTGAACCGTGATTCCACTTGACCAACGAGAACTTTCCGCCGGTATCGAGGGCAGAAAACAAAATGATAGTTGATGAGCGATACGGTTGTTTTCGTATGACGATATTCTTGTCCCATACCAATACTGTATCAGTTCGATGAATGAAGTGCAACGCGCTTCATCCCACCCCTAAAGGAGTGGGCTTTCGCGCGTGATTTCTGTAAAGAGGCGAACCAGGACAGTCTGATGAATGCGCTGAAAGCCCGCATCGAGCGCGTGGCAAGGGAGGCGGTTGGATGAGCCTGACACCGGAAGAACGCAAGGCGCTGTATAAGATTTTCGCGAACTATCGGGCCGCCAAGGAGGCCATCGCCAACCGGCGTGTGCCTGTGAAGCGTGGATACGCGTCAGCCATTCACCCGGACCTTATCCGCGCATCGCGGGTTCACCCGTCAACACCGAAATCGGTAACTGGGTTTTGCATCACGCCTGACTTTAGCGAGGCCAGTTTCCGGCGCTTCATCTGGCGGATTGATTGGCACGTCAGGCGATTGCGGCCGTACCGGCGAGCCCTTATCCGGAAAAGGTTTTTGGGCCATGAGCCGCTACCAACAGATGCAGTTGTCTATGATGAATTGCGTGAGGAAGGGTGGTACGTCAGCAAGAGTTTCTACAACGTCGAAAAAAGAGAGGGATTAGAAGAGTTGTTTAGGTCGCTGAAACTCAGTAGTGGCGCGGAAAACGAGAGAAAAAGTGTGTAAAAAATCATGTAAAAAATCGGCCTTGGGTCTAGTGATTTTCCGTGCAAAACATGATATGTTTTCTGCGGAGAAAGTATGTCCAGAAGGTACCCGGATCGGGTGCCTTATTCATTGCTTATGACCACGGGCATCAGCTACGGCTGGTGCTCTTTGTATGACACATGCCCTGCAAGGCGGCGACGTTCAGCCGAACACCTCCCGCCGAACCGGAGCGGTGCTGCAGGGCTTCCTCCGGTCATGACATGAGGTGATTGGATGCGTTTCTGTTGGGTCTGCAATGAACGTGTTCCGTCCGGCACGAGGATGTTGGGCTGCGAACTATGCGAAGGGTGGGCGGTGACAGTGGGTGAACACGCGGCGCAGGAAACGTTGCGAAAGCGAGAGATCGCGAAACTGAAAACACGCTACGCCAAGGCTGTTACGGCGGCGCAACGGGCAGCTGATGCGCGCAGGGCACTCCCGCCCGGTAGCTCACACTCACGAGTCACAACAGCCAATGCAAGGTGGGCCGCTGCCGCTGAGTATCGGGATATGCTGGCCGCCCAACTCAGAGAACTGGGTGAGGACGTGTGAAGAAGAAACGGCGCTTGAATCAGGGAGAAGGCGCGACAGTCACCATCGCGCGCCGTGAGAGGTTGACGTTTCGCGACATCGAACGCCTGATGCAGTCGGCGAACACATATGAGCGCCGCGGAGGGAAGTTGAAACAGCGCAGGCGTGCGCGGGACATCTAACATGGACCGCCAAGGTATACGCGCGAGCGGCTGAGTGGTTGGCACAGAGGGTGTTACGCGAGCACCATTCCAAAAAAAGTGGCTCAGCAGTCAGGGGATAGCCACGCGAGTCTAAGAAGTCCCTGCAGGGCGCTCGCCCCCTGACTGGTGCGTCACTTTCAGCGCACCGACTTCCTGAGCGAGGGTTTCGGTGTATGGAACCCCCTTGCGGGCACCCATCGGCTAGCGTACGGGCCGGTGGGTGTAATGTGGAGGCCGCCAGCTTAGTCTGTGGGCTGGAAGTGAGGGAGAAATGCCTGGTGGATATAAAGCGGTATTAGCCAACTATTGTTACATGGTGCAAAGAGGAAAACCTGCGGCATCGATGGCACTCCAAGAACGCTATATCGAGGAGGCGTCAGACTTCGTTGATGGATACAAACTCAATGCGCATGTGGAAACTTTGTCCGAAGGATGGGTGACCTTCTGGGTTTACAAGTATGAGCATATCCTCGAAGTTATCAAATCGATGCCGCAGGCACCAAAGACTGCATTCGATCACTGGGTGCTAGGCAAATTGTTTGGATATGAAGAAGCAGCCATAGCAGAATTTCTGTTTGTTAAACGCGAACATAGTTAGTGCCACTACATTTTGGGCATGGTGGCAACGTGTCGGTAGCATCATCCAAATGCACGATTTCACCGCAATTTGTGCATTGGTAATAACCGGAACCTGGCTTTTCTCCTGTCCTTGGCATGTATAACACCTCCCTTCTTTCGAAGCATTTCGACAGAAAGAAGGAAAAACCTTCCGCGCGGAGAATGAGGAAGCGGGAGGGTGATGGAATTGTATCGTGATGTTCTGGTCAGAAGAGTTAGGGAAAAATACTCAAGCGATGTCTATAATCTTGAATGCCTTAACAAGGCGATGAGTTTCATCTCAAATTATTTTCGGGACATATGCGATGAGATTCGGGACGTAATGGTCGTAGTTCCTGATGTTAGATTGCGTGATTCGAAGGAAGAAATAGAATTCGCAATCGGTAAATCGTCGTTGAAGTTCACGATGGGAAAACATCATGTTGGTGTCTTTTTTGGGAAAGAGGAGATCGATAAGATTGTCCCCGCAACAAATCACACATGCATTACTTATAGCAACGGTGAGGAAGTAGACATGAAGGCAATGGATAGATATTTAATGCTCGCCTTCAAAGAAGAATTGGAACTGTAGAAAATATCGCGCTCTCCCGCTTCGGCGGGTTTTTCTTTTGATATCCGCTTATGACGCAAGGTAAATGACTTAAACTTGAGCAGTCAAACATGCGTACCCTAACACCACCCATAAGTTTGCGAGGAGGGTGTCAGGGTGAACGACGAAGAACGCGCCCAAGACGAACACCATGTTTACGGGGTTATTTATGAGAGTGAAGCATCCGACGCGGATACTCATTCTCATGAAATTTTCCTGATTACGTGGGACGGAAGGGTACTTCATACCCATGGTTTTTCAGGTATTACTTCCTTCGATGTTGGTCATCGACACCGTTACGTAGGAGTCACCGGACCAGCTCCAAGTGGTGTCCCACACACCCATACCTACTCCACTGAAACAACATTCAATGACGGACATAGGCACTTCATCAGTGGACGGACAGGTCCTGCAATTCAACTTCCAAGCGGTGGTCATTACCATTTCTTTGAAGGTGTCACCACGGTAAATGGGAGTATCCCGCATACCCACACCTACAGCGGAAGAACAGGAAACGAAATCCCAGTATAAATCGATGCAATCCCGCTTCGGCGGGTTTTTATTTTGCCCACAAAGGGAGGTGTCTATCGTGCCAATCGCTATGCACGCATCCATCCCGCAGATTCAGAGCGCCATCAAATTTGGCGGTGACGGTTCTGCGCGGGTGCAGTTCGATGTTCCTGCGACTGAGTTGCCGGAACTGCTAAAGCTCATGGCATATGCGCCCGGCAAGGTGCTGCGACTTAGCGTCGAGGTTGTGCCGGATGCCTAGCCGACCGTTGAAGCCCTGCGCAGAGCCGGGGTGCAGCGCGCTCACTCGCGAGCGCTACTGTGACGACCATAAGCAACGTGTAACCGAGTATGACAGGCACCGCGGCAACTCGGCGCAACGAGGATATGACAGCAGGTGGCGCAAAGCACGCTTGGCATACCTGCGAGCACACCCGCTATGCGCTGAATGCGAGCGTCACGGTAGGATGACGCCCGCGACAGTGGTGGACCACATTAAGCCGCACAAGGGAGACAAGGCGCTGTTCTGGGATACGAATAACTGGCAGCCGTTGTGCAAGCCATGTCATGACGCAAAGACGGCGAGGGAGGACGGTGGGTTCGGTAATGCCTGACGACTTGGCCGATAGCCTGTGGAACTGATTCCACCATTTGGGAAGCGGGCGAGGTAGGGGGGCAAAATCCTTCCGACTTTTAGCGCCGCGACCGCGCGGGCCTATGGGGCGCACAAAATTCGTTTTTTGATGCAAAAGGGGTAAACGACTGGAGGTGAAATAATGGGCAGGCGAGCAATCCCGGCGCATCTGCAGATACTGACAGGCAACAAGAATCGACTGACGAAGGCCGAACTTGCACAGCGCGTGGAGGCAGAAAAGAAACTCAAGCCGCGCGCCGACAAGATAAAACCTCCGGCCTGGTTGGACTCGGTGGCGAAGCGAGAGTTCAAACGTCTTGCGGCTGAACTGCAGGAGCTTGACCTGCTCACCAATGTCGATATAAACGCCCTTGCCGCGTACTGCGATGCATACTCGGACTATGTTGAGTGTACGAAGATCATCCGCGAGGAAGGTCTGCTCGTTGAGTACACGAACAAGGCCGCAGAGACGAACAAGGTGCCGCATCCGCTGTTGACCAAGAAAAAACAACTGCATGATCAAATGCGTTCCCTGGCGTTGGAGTTTGGTCTGACACCAAGCGCACGCGCAAAGCTGGCGATGCCCAAGCGAGAAGAGAAGCAGCCCACGGAAGAGGAAAAACTCTTCGGCGATATGCTGTGACGCCAGAACAACTGATTGCGAGGGTCGTCGGCTATGCGGAGGATGTTGTCGATGGCCGTCAACGGGCCTGCCGAAAGCACATCGCTGCGTGTCGCCGGTTCCTCCAGGATATCGAACGTATCCCAGACGAAGATTACCCGTATACGTTCGATGGCAGCGAGTTGTACAAGTTCTACCGCTGGGCCGGGATGTTCAAACATACCAAAGGCGTGCTTGCAGGGCAGTACATCAAACTGACCGACTTTCAGCTGTTCGTTGCCGGCAACATCTTTTGCTGGAAGAACAAGCAGACGGGCTTGCGCCGGTTTCGCAAGGCGTACATCCAACTCGCGCGGAAGAACGCCAAGTCTCAGCTTCTGGCCGTCATCACATCATACTCCTGCTTTTTGAGCGACGAGCAAGAGGAATGCTACATCGCTGGATGGGGCCGCGAGCAGTCAAGCATCGTGTACAACGAGATTTTGGCACAGATTCGTGCGTGCGATTTGTTGAAGGGAAAGTACACCGACAGCTACGGGCGTATCACTCACCTGAAAAGCGGTTCTGTCATTCAGCCTCTGTCTAAGGAGTCACGGAAGACTGGAGATGGCAAGAACCCGAGTGTCGCTGTGATCGACGAGTACCACGTCCACGAGACCAGCGAAATTTATGATGTGCTTGTCTCCGGTATGGTCGCACGAAAGAACCCGCTCATCGTGATCATCACGACAGCGGGTTTTGATTTGTCGCGGCCGTGCTTCACGGAGTATCAGTACGTGTCGCAGATCTTGGACGACAGCTCGCCTATCGAGAATGATGAGTACTTCGTCATGGTCTGTGAGTTAGACAAGGACGACGACATCAAGGACGAATCGGTCTGGATAAAGGCGAACCCCATCGTGGCCACCTACGAGGAAGGCATGAACTTTCTGCGTGGTGAGTTGAAGGCCGCCCTGGACGTTCCAGAGAAGATGCGCAGTTTTCTCACGAAGAACATGAACCGATGGGTAGACCAGCGGGAGGATGGGTACATGCCCATGGGCAAGTGGCGCTCCTGCGGCACAGATGCGCAGATGGACTTGACGCAATATCCGTGCTACGTCGGTGTCGACCTGTCCGCGACAACGGATTTGACGAGCGTTGGCCTGGTGTACGTCCTTGGGGACGGCAGATTCTTCGTCCGGCAGCGCTCCTTCATCCCGGAAGACAAGCTAGCGGAGCGTCGGCAGACGGATAAAGTGCCGTATGACCTATGGGTGCAGCAGGGATGGTTGTACGTTACACCGGGCGCGGTGGTGGACTACAGTTTTGTGGAGTCTTTCATCTGCAAACTGAGGGATGACGGTCATCGGATACAGGAAATCGACTTCGACAAGTGGAACGCCACGCATTTTGCGCAGGACATGGAGGCAGAAGGCTTTACAGTGGTCGAGATTCCACAGTCCATCAGGCAACTTTCAGAGCCAACCAAGCGGTTTCGTGCTGAAGTGTTGCAAGGAAACATCCAGCACGAGCGCGATCCGCTTCTGACGTGGGCAATCGGTAACGCAATCGTCAAAATGGACTCTCAGGAGAACATCATGTTGGCCAAAGACCGCTCCCGGAACCGGATCGACCCGATTGCAGCGGTGATCAACGCGTTTTCTCGGGCCACAGTGGCCGAAGCCAAGACTTCTGTCTACGAAAGAAGGGGGATGAGGCGACTTTGAGTGCCAAAAAGCGCAGATTTCTCGCGAAAATCGGTGTGTTTTTGCTTGAATATACCCGTGATGCCTGCCTTTTGGCAGGTTTTTTGATGATCGGATACGGCCTTTGGCGCATCTATCACCCGCTCGCATGGATCATCTGTGGCGCCATGATTCTGTGGGTTGGCCTTCCACCACGCGCCGAACGTCGCGCGTCCGAAAGGAGGCGTGAATGATGGGGATTTTGGCGCGATTGGTGGCCAAAAATCAGGCCACAGGGTACACACCAGATGAGTTTTTCGACCGATTTTGGAGCCGGATAGGCATCTCACACAGCCATTCGGGCGTTGCGGTGACGGAGGAATCGGCACTGCGCTTCATCACGGTCTATTCGTGCGTGAGAGTCCTAGCGGAAGCGCTGGCGTCGCTGCCGCTCATCGTATACAGGTCCAGACCAGACGGCGGATCTGACAGGGCGAACGACCATCCGGTGTTCGATCTCCTGTACGCAGAGCCGAATGACGAGATGAACACCGTCACTTGGCGCGAACAGCAGATGGGAAACCTCGTGATCTCAGGCAACTGTTACAGCATCATCACACGTAACGGGCGCGGGCAGGCAATTGACGTGTATCCCGTGCCGTGGGAGCGGTGCTGGCCGTTCCGAGACCCGGCAGACTGGACCATTAAGTATCGGGTGGAGGACCGCGGCAAATACGAGGTGTTCCCAGCGTCCGAAGTGTTCCATATTCCTGGCCTTGGCTGGGACGGAATCATGGGATACAGCCCGATCCGCATGGCCGCTGAGTCCATCGGTGTTGGCATGGCCGCGGCTGAGTTTGCGGCTCGTTTCTATGGCCAGGGCATGAATGCTGGCGGCATCGTGGAGCACCCGACGGAACTGAGTGATACTGCCTACGAGCGCCTGAAAAAGGATGTCGAGGAAAACTGGGGTGGCCTCCATAACGCTTGGAAGCCCATCATCCTCGAAGGCGGCGCAAAGTACAGCCGTGTCTCCATGCCGATGGCCGACGCGCAGTTTATCGAGACCCGCAAGTTCTCGCGTGATGAGATCTGCGGGCTTTTTCGTGTGCCTCCGCACATGATAGCCGACCTTGATCGGTCGACGAACAACAACATAGAGCAGCAGAGCCTGGAGTTCGTGATGTACAGTCTCTTGCCCTACGTCGCGAAATGGGAGAACGCCATCAACTGGAAGCTTTTCTCCAAGCGTGACCGGCAGCAGGGATACTACGCGAAGTTCAACCTGAACGGACTGCTACGCGGTGACTATCTCAGTCGCCAACAGGGCCTCGCTATTCAGCGGCAAAACGGCGTCATCAACGCCGATGAGTGGCGGGCCTTGGAGGAGATGAACCCCATCGGAGGGGAGGCAGGTACGGCATACCTAGTCAACGGAAACATGACGCCGGTGTCGCGACAATTGCAGAACCCGCCCGCTCCCACACAGTCTTCGGGCGGAAAGGGGGTGAGTTGATGGCGAAGCAGAGACGCAAGTTTTGGGACTTCCGTAATGATGCGTCCACCGGGCAGGGCCAACTCTATCTGTATGGTCCTATCGACAGCATGACCTGGTGGGGAGACGAGATCACACCGAGTCAATTCCAAGCAGACTTGGACGCTCTCGGTGACATTTCGCAACTGGATGTCTACATCAACAGTGACGGAGGGGACGTTTTCGCTGGTCAAGCGATTCACTCCATGCTCAAGCGTCACCCGGCCAACGTTACGGTACACGTGGACGGTCTGGCTGCCAGCATCGCGTCCGTCATCGCCATGGCGGGTGACCAGGTGCTCATGCCGCGCAACGCTATGATGATGGTGCACAATCCATGGACCATCGCTATCGGAAATGCAGATGACTTCCGCAAATTGGCGGATGACTTGGACCAGATCCGTGAGAGCTTGATTGCGGCGTATCAGGACAAGACTGGCATGGACCGAGACCAGCTGGTTGCGCTGCTGGATGCAGAGACGTGGCTCACTGCTGATGAGGCAGTGGAGTATGGCTTCGCGGATCAGATCGAGCAGTCGAAACAAGTGGCGGCATCAGTCCGTAACGGCCGACTGGTGATAAACGGGCAGGAGATGGACTTGTCCAGGTATAAGCATCCTCCGAAGCTCGTTGCCGCATCCAGGCCGGATATGGAACGCATCGAGCAAGACCCGGACGGCGCCGAGGACATGGCGCCGCTGTTCACCGTTGGCAGTGATGTGCGCGTCACCATTCCGCCACGCGTCCCTGGACAAGTGACGGGCGAGGTGCGGGAGGTTGTGCTGACCTACGCATACGGAGTGCTGTTCGACGGCATGGAGGACGACGGGATCTATCACTGGTACCTCGAGTCTGAGTTGGCGCCCTCGACGGATGACCCCGGGGTGGAGGCGCGACGTGACACTGGAACGCGTGCGGTTCGTGCCGGCGTAGTGCCTCCGGATGTCTCGGACAAGCTAGCTCCGAAGGACACTCCGTGGGAAGCCCCGACCTTGTCAGACTTCACCGATAAGGCATGGACGGATCTGACGGACGACGAAAAGCGCCACATCGCCGGACACTATGCTTGGGCCAAGGAGATGCCGCCGGCATCATTCGGGGATCTGAAGTTGCCACACCACCGACCGTCCGACGGCGCTGTCGTTTGGAATGGCGTGGTGGCAGCGGCACAAGGTCTCTCTCAGGTGGATATTCCGGAAGGTGATATCCCGAAAGTCCAGGCGGAGTTGGGGCGCCACTACAAGCAGTTCGGCGAGACGCCGCCGTGGGAGCAAGATGACAATTCCAAAGACAGTCGCAATAAGCGGTCGCCTTCGGCGCCGCTTTCTTTATTGGAGCGACGTCTAAAAAACAACGAAAGAAGGTTGATGGAGTGAGCAAACTGCAGCAACTGCTGGAGAGTCGCGCTGAAAAGGTGCAACAGCAACGCGAACTGTTGGATAAGGCGAAGGCAGAAAGTCGAGAACTGACACCGCAAGAGGTGGCCGCGTTCGACCAATTGGACGCGGAAATCGAATCCTTGGAAACAGACATCAAGGCAGAACGTGACCGGGAGGAGCGTGAAAACAAGGTGGCTGCGCGCGAACAAGAGTTGGACAAGCCGCTGAACAAGCCGTTCCGGCCGGCACTGGACCACGTTCAGGCACCGAAGAAGGATGACGGCGGGTTCAAGAACATCGGTGAATTTGTCGCCGCGGTGCGCTTTGGGGATCCGAAGGGCCGTTTGGACTCGCTGCCAGTTGGCCCGTCGGGTGGCTACGCAGTGCCGGAGGCCTTCCGCGACCTGCTGTTGCCTCGGGTGCGCAACGAATGGTCCGTCACAGGCACAGAAGGCGATGGAGCGATCCTTGTGCCGCCGCAGTATCGGACGGACATCCTCATGCTGCAGCCGGAAACCGCCATTGTGCGGCCGCGGGCTAACGTCGTTCCGGCTGGAGACCCGCCTGATGCCGAGTTGATGGTCCCGGCGTTGGATCAGAGTGGTACGAACGGCGTCTACGGTGGCGTGGAGGTCCAGTGGATCAAAGAAGGGGATGCCAAGCCGGACACCACCGGGAAACTCCGTGAAGTGTCACTCACACCATATGAAGTCGCCGCAACAACTGTGGTGACGGACAAACTGCTGCGCAACTATGAGGCGGCACAAGCGTTCATTGGGAACCTGCTCACCAACGCGATGATGGCCGCTGAAGACATCGCGTTTCTGCGGGGAGACGGTACCGGGAAACCGACCGGGGTGATCAACGCGCCTGGGACCATCGCTGTGCATCGCGCTACGGCCAACCAGATCTCTTACGAAGACATCGCGCAGATGGCTGCCAAGCTGTACGCAGAGTCGCAGAGTACGGCCGTGTGGGTTGCAAACCAGTCTATCCTGCCTCAACTCGTGACGATTCGGGACGCCGTCGGGAACTACATCTTTATCCGCGGCGATGCGACGCGAGGCATTCCGAACACGCTGATGGGCATGCCGGTGGTCTTCACAGGCCGCACCGCGACGCTCGGCAGCAAGGGGGACCTCATTCTGGCGGACTTCACGAAGTACATCATCAAGGATGGCTCAGGCCCGTTCATCGCCGCCAGCCCTCATGTCTTGTTCCAGCAGAACAAGACCATGATCAAAGCGTTCTGGAACGTGGACGGTAAACCGTGGGTCAATGGCCCCATGACACTGGAGGACGGTACAACGACGGTTTCGCCGTACGTCGTTCTGGACGTGCCCTCTGCTTGATCTCTTAGTCGGTGATGGAGGCGGCTGATGATGCCGCCTCGGCTCCGGGAAAGGCGGTGAGCAGATGAACACGTACGACGTGATAGCGGAGTTCGTGGACGCGGAGACCGGCGAGCGAAAGGCTATCGGAGATACCGTGCAAGCAGACGAGGCGAGGGCGCGCAGGCTGATGGAAGCAGGTGTCATTCAGGCACAGGATGCACCTGCGGCGAAAAGGCGGACGAAGGCGAAAGCTGGTGACGCAGAGTGATCCTCCGCGTATTCACACAGCCAACTACTGAGCCGGTCACCCTGGACGAGGCGAAATTGTATTTGCGAGTGGACGGCAGTGATGAAGACACGCTTATAAACGCTCTGATCGCAACGGCGCGCGAATACTGCGAGTCGTTTCAGAACAGAGCCTACATCACGCAAACGCTGGAGTTGACTCTGGACCAGTTCCCCGGGTACCTCACGGGGCCGCATTCGTCCTGGATGCACGAGGGATACCGGACCAGACACCATCGTCGACACCACGCTGAGATCAGACTGCCTAGGCCGCCGATCCAATCGGTGGAGTCCGTCACGTACACCGATGATACTGGAACCACCACAACGCTGGACCCCGAAACATACATCGTGGACACGGACTCCGAGCCCGGCCGCATCGTTCCGGCGTCAGGTCAGTGCTGGCCATGTGTGCGTCTGCAGCCTATCAACGGCGTTCGCATCCGATATGTGGCTGGCTATGGCGATACTAATGCGGTACCGAACCGCGTAAAGCAAGCCATACAGCTACTCGTTGGGCACTGGTATCTCAACCGGGAAGCAGTCGGCAACGTCGGCGGAGAAGTCGAGTTCGCGGTGAAGGCGCTGCTCTCGCAGGAGAGGGTGGTTCCAACATGACGGGGGCCGGGCAGTTTCGATGCCGGGTGACGTTGCAGCAGAAAGGGCCAGTGGTGGACGACCAAGGGGTTCCGAACCTCGATTCATGGGTCGACGTGGCAACTGTCTGGGCGTCCGTTGAACCACAGACGCTCCGCGCCCGGGAGTTCGTCGGTTCGGGCGCAAACGAGGTTGAGAAGATCGTGGTTGTCCGTATCCGGTATCGTCCAGACGTGACCGAGCAGAACCGCGTGATGTACAACGGTCACGTGTATCGTATCGAGGCCGTGGTGGACGACCATATGCAACACCGCGAGTTGCAACTGTACTGTTCGGAGGTGGCGCCAGGTGGCTAGTGGCATGAGCATAGACGGGATGGAGGCGCTGTTGGCTCGGCTGAACGGGCTGGGCGACAGGGCGGCACGAGTCCAAAACCAAGCGTTGCGTGCCGCGGGCAATCTCGTCGCGGAAGCCATGCGCGAAAACGTCCCAGTGTCCAACGTCGAACATCTCCACATCCGGGACGACATCCAGGTGAGCCGTGTGAAAGTGTCCGCGGATGGTGTTCGCTCTGTGGATGTCGGCCCCGGCCCTAAAACGGGATGGCGCGCCAAGTTCCTTGAGTTTGGGACATCAAAAATGCAGGCGCAGCCGTTCGTGGAGCGCTCGCTCATCGAGAAACGGCGTGACGCGCTGGATGTCATCGCTGAGACAGTGAGGGCGGCGCTCAAATGATCAACGTCAAGCCAGAGATCAGGAATGCGCTGTTGGCCAACGCAAACTTGGTTTCGCTGTTGGGAGGCCCAAAGATCTATCAGATCGTGGCTCCTGATGCGTCCGTGTACCCGCGGATCACCTTCTTCGAGTTCACGAACGTTGGAGCGGCGTGGACGGATGATGCCGAGACAGCCAGTGAGTTGCACATCCAGATCGACATCTGGTCGAAGTCAAACTTTGACGGCATTGCCGCAGAGGTGGACAAGACCATGCAGTCGTTACAGTTCGGCCGCACTGGGTCCTATGACCTCTATGAAGAGGACACGGCAGTTTTCCACAAGGTTTTGCGATATACCACGTTAAGGAGTGATAGCTAGTGGCACAAGTAGGGTTGAGAGCGGTGCACTACGCCATCCTGACCAAGGATGACGCGACAGGTGTCACCTATAACACGATCAAGCCCATCCCGGGTGTTGTCACGGCCAAGATTCAGCCGAAAAGCAACTCGGCAACACTGTATGCGGATGACGGTCCGGCGGAAACCGCCACGACACTCGGTGAGATCGATGTTGACTTTGAGTTTTCTGACCTGCCGGTCGCCGTCCAAGCAGATCTGCTCGGCCATACCGTGGATGAGAACGGTGTGCTGGTCAAAAAGACGACCGACGTGGCGCCATATGTGGCCATCGGGTTTGTGTCCCAGAAAAGCTCTGGGAAGGACCTCTATGTGTGGCTACTGAAAGGGATGGCGCAGATCCCGGAGGCGGACCTAAAAACCAAAGAGGACAAGCCCGACTTCGGGACAACGACCATCAACTTTACGTTCGTACGGCGCGAGTACGACAATGCTTGGCAGGCTGTTGGCGACGAGGACAATGCTACGTTCACCGGTGGCGCCACATGGTTTGATAAGGTATGGGGCGCTAATACGGGGACTTAATTTTGAGAGGGCTTCGGCCCTCTCTTTTACTTTGACAGGGGGTAATGAACTATGCCAGTGAGTGACGTCCGTGTGAAAGTAGTGCCTGTGACGCTGGACAAGGAACGGACGCTGAAGTACGACCTCAACGCCTTCGCGGAGATCGAGGATCGGTTTGGGACGTTGCAGAAGGCGTTCGAGGAACTGGAAAAGCGGAAATTGAAGGCGGTGCGCGCCATACTTTGGGCAGGTCTGCTACATGAGGATCCAAAACTGACAGAGCAGCAAGTCGGCGCCATGTTGTCTTTCGCGGATCTAGCATCCATCTTACCAGACGTCATGAAGGCCATTATGGCCGCGCTGCCTGATGTCACAGAGGATGATACGGAAAAAAACGAGTAAGCCAGTCCACTCCGCAGGACAAGGGGTGGAACTGGCCTTGGCTCAAGTATCTAGGCACGGTCATTCTACGGAAGAGTGAGCGTGCCTTTTGGCGTTCAACACCGAGAGAGTTGGACGCACTCTGGCAAGCGCATTTGGAGCATCGCGAACTGCTGGGCCCATCGTGCCCATGGTTCTCAGGTGGGGCGAAACGTAAACAGCAACCACAGCTGTCGTTCATCGACGAGGTTTGGCCGTTATAAGGGTGGTGAGAACGTGGCGAGTGAAGAGGTCAGCAGTCTAAAAGTCACCGTCAACATGGATACGGTTGGCTTCCAGGATGGAATCTCGAAGATCAATCGGCAACTGCAGATAGCAAAGTCGGAGTTCGAAGCAGCCTCGGCTTCACTGGGCGACTTCGGCAGCATTACGGACCGTCTCAACGTCAAAACCGAGTCACTGACGAAGCAGATTGATCTGCAACGGCAGAAAGTTGACCTGCTGCAAAGAGCAGTAGCCCAGAGCGCTGCAGAGAAGGGTGAAGACAGTAAACAGACTGACTTGTTGACCATCAAGCTGAACAAGGCTCAGGCGCAATTGGCTGCCATGCAGAACGAACTGACCCGGACCACGCAAGAGTTGTCTGGCAATGCGGAAAGCATGAAAGCCGCTGCGGCCGAGGCCGACTCAATTGGTGGCCTCTTCAGTCGCCTCGGTTCTACCATCAAGACGGCTCTCGTATTCACGGGTGTCTACACGGGCATCGACGCTATAGGCAGTGCGTTCAAGTCCGTCATCACGACCGGCATGGACTTTGAGTCGGAAATGTCCAAGGTCCGCGCGCTGGCAGGCGGCACGCAAGCTGACTTTGAGCGGTTACGTGCTGCAGCGGTACAGCTAGGGGCCCAATCGGTGTTTTCAGCCAGCCAAGTCGCAGAGGGCATGCAGAACCTGGCGGCAGCCGGCTTTTCGACCAACCAGATCCTTGCGGCCATGCCTGGTGTGCTGAACGCCGCTGCAGCATCTGGGGAGGACTTCGCGTCCGTCTCTGACATCATGGTATCTACCATGTCTGCCTTTGGGATGCAGGCCAGTTCCATGAGTCACATTGCAGACGTTCTGGCGGCCTCCGCCAACGCATCGGCAGTCAGCATCGGAGATATCGGTCAGACACTGCAGTATGCGGCTCCGGTCGCCAAGGCGGCCGGCGTCAGCCTTGAGCAGTTGGCCGCTGATATCGCGGTCATGGGCAATGCCGGTATCAAAGGCTCGGATGCCGGTACCGCGCTCCGTGCAGCGCTGGTTCGCCTGGCCGATCCCCCGAAGGATGCAGCAACTGCGCTGAAAGCGTTGGGGGTCTCGGTGACAGACGCGCACGGCAAAATGGTGCCGTTCAATCAACTCATCGAGGAACTACACACCAAGTTCCAAAACCTGAGCCAGGCACAACAATTGCAAGCGGCATCTGCCATCTTCGGTCAGGATGCACTGAGCGGGATGATGACGCTCATCCAGGCATCTCCCGCGCAGATCGAGCAGTTTACGAAGGCGTTCATCAACTCCAATGGCGCCGCTCAAAAGATGGCTGACACGATGAACGACAACCTCAAGGGGTCCCTGCAACAGTTGGGAGGAGCCTTTGAGTCGGCATCCATAACCATAGAAGGAGCGCTTGAACCCGTACTCAGACGAATCGTCGATGGTATCACTTCAGTAGTCAGCGTGATCTCCGCGAAGAATCCCGGACAGGCATTTGCCGCTCTCTTTCCTCCGGCTATCCGGACTGGCGTTGATGCGTTTGCGAACTCAATCAAGGCCGCCATGACGGATATCAAACAAGCGTTTGGAGACCAATCGATCACAGCGCGAGCCAAGCAGTTTTTCGCCTCGCTCAACATTGGCCCGGCGGTATCGCAAGGTCTCAAGGACATCGGCAAGGACATTCAGGCCATTACGGCGCTATTCACAGGGAATACCGGGCAGTTTAGGTCCCTTGCTCAATCCTTGCAGGTGCCTCCGCAAGTCCAGCAACTGTTTGTGAACCTTGCGAATACGATGCGCGACATATATCAGGTGATTGCGCCTGCATTAGTTTCGATATTTCAACAGATTTTTGGATACATCAAACAGAATGGACCAGAGATAGTAGCTGCTGTCAAGAACATCATAAATGCTGTAGATGCTGTTCTTAATGCCTTTTGGCCTGTAATCAAGGCGCTTGTGATTGATACATTGCAGTCCATCATGGACACCATCAAGAACGCCGTGAAGGTGATTGAGGATGTTATCAGCGCTTTTGCGGATCTGTTCACCGGCAACTGGAGCAAACTGTGGAGCGACATTAAGAGTCTTGCCACGGATGGCTTGAAACTGCTGTGGGATCTGTTCCAGCTGTGGATTGGCTCGAAGATTGGTGCCGTTCTCAAGGGTGTCTCCGGAATCTTTGGAAAGTACATCGGTGACGCCATGGGCAAGATGGGGTCTGCCGTGCAGTCGGGATGGGAAGCCATCGTTAAATACTTCTCTGGACGCGCATCCTACTTCGGAGATTTGGTAAAAAAGGCGTTTGACGTGGTAACGAAGATTCCAGCCGACATGATCAAGGCTGGTAAGGACATCGTGAACGGGCTGTGGCAAGGCATCGCCAATATGGGGGCGACCCTGAAAGCGAACATCTCAAGTTTCATAGACGAGCACATCCCGAAGGTTGTGCGCGATGTTCTTGGCATCCACTCTCCGTCCCGTGTCATGGCTGAGGTCGGTACCAACGTGGGGGCGGGTCTGCAGCAAGGCATACAGCAGTCAAGCTCCAAGGTGCAGTCGGCCAGCAAGTCGATGGCGGACAAGGTGACTGCAGGTGTGCAGGCGTCCGCCAAAACGTCCAAAACCGTAGTCAAGCAGACGGCTGAGGACATTGTGCAGGCGTTTCTGGACGGGCTCCAGACCAAGATGGCACCATTGCAGCAGACGCTGGACCAACTCCAAGCGAGATTGCAGTTCCGCAAGGACCAGGGCAACACTGCGGCGGTCACCGAGACGACACAGGAGATAGTCAATGCTTACAAGCAGCAGCTGACACAGCTTCAAAACGCGATGAACTCCATCAACGCGGAGATCAAGAAGTTCAACCCGAAAACGCAGGCTGATCAGATAGCCAAGCTCAAGGATGAGTATAGTCAGTTGGCCGTGCAGTGGTGGAACGACCGGGACGCCCTGACCCAACTGACCGCCCAGGCAGACAAGGCCACTACAACAGTTACCAACCTGCTCAATGCGGCCGACAATGCTACGTCCGCGACGGACAAGCAGATCCAGACGTTGCAGGCGCAAATGCAGGACCTGAAGGACGCCGGTCAGGACACATCCTCTGTGGCGAAGCAGATTGGGGACGCGTACAACCAGGAGATCAAGTCCATCCAGTCGTCCATAAACAGCCTGCAGACCGAACTGAAGAAACTGAACCCGAAGACTCAGGCTGACTTGGTGCAACAGGTCAAGGACAAGATCGCTGACCTGAACACCGAGCTTTGGAACACGAAGGACGCACTGGAGCAAATCAATACCGAAGCGTTCCAGTCCGCTGCCGATACGTTTAAGTCCACCACCGATCAAGATCTGAGCGCGATGCAGACTGCCATGCAAAACGAGTTGTCTGCTATCCAGCAAGCCCATCAGCAAGCATTAGCCGCGTTCGATGCAGAGACAAAACAGCTGGAAGATCAGATAGATGCACAACTGGCTGCCCTGCAACAGACTCAGACACAAGATGACAGAGCGAGCCAGCAGCAAAGCTGGGACTCTCAGATGGAAGATCTACAGCATCAGTTGGCCGTGGCTCAGATGATGAACGATCCCAGGACGGTTAAACAGGTACAAGACCAGATTGACCAACTCAACCAGCAGATCGCTGCGCAACAGCGGCAGTGGGCTATCCAAGACCAGGAACAGGCGCTTCAGCAACAGAAGCAGGCGCTCGATGCGCAACGTGAGCAGCAGCGACAAGCCCTCGATCAGGAGTGGCAAGACCGGGAAGCTGCTTTTCAGAAGCAGATGGACCAAGAAATGCAACAGTTCCAAGCTTTGCAAACAGCACTTGTGCAGGCCATATCCAC
>NZ_AUCA01000038.1 GCF_000429525.1 Alicyclobacillus contaminans DSM 17975
TGCAGGGACGGACATACGACCAAATGTTTGCCCACACCACCATCGTCTTCGCACGATACATCATGTTGTCGGCGGCTGCTCGGGACGAGAAGGATCCAAGAACGATAGGAGCTCTCTTCTTCGACTGCTGTGACGAGCTCGAAGACATCCGGTTCGCCGACGCCATGCGTCTGTTGATCGAACTGCTACGGTCCATCATGGAGGCAGCAGATGTTCATAACGGCACCGTGATCGACATGATTGTTGAACAGTTTATCACCCATTTACCCAGCGCTATCAAGGAAAAGCTGGCTGTCTAAGGGTGCGAAACTTGAGTAAATGATTGATACCCCGCGGCTTTCAGCGGAACGGATGGCCGCCAAGCCTATTCCGAAGAGCGTGACGAGACATGCACTCCATGGTCCGGCTGGTGCTTTCCGAAATCGTGAGGTGGGAAGGAGCCGCTTATCGGTCAGCTTCCCACCGGTTGGGTTTGCAATGATGGCAACGCCAAAGACAAGAATGATGCACCGCATTGCAATTCGGCATCCTTTCCCTGGGGAGCAGGAGTGAAAAACACCATGCCCAATATTTACCATCGATTCAAACCGGATTTTTACTCCGCATTCTGAAGATTATCGAGCTCCCCCCACTTTCACAAACAAAGGCCGCCGCGACAGAACACCAATCTCACATTGTCCACATCGCCAGCGACCCTAACGAACGGCGATCACCCGGAATCACCATTCGTGATGTTTTTTTCATTTGCAAACCCGCTCATTTCACAATCCATGTTGTTCCACATGTCATTTCCCGGGGAATTACGACACAATCCCCAACCGTAACAAAACAGCGCTCAGACCTCTCACACCATCACAGTCATCCGTTATTTGCCATTTGACGTTCTCGTTGGAACAGCAGCTTCCACCCACTCTTGCCGCTGGTGCGAAGCACATGGTGCCGATATACGCGTTCTCCCATGCGGACCAGTACCCAGATGGATCCGGCGCACAGACCCAGGCTCACCACCAGCTGCCACCACGGTACCGTGGTCAGCGTGATGCGCGCAAACATCGCGAGGGGTGCGCACATGGGAAGCAGTGAGACAATCACCGAGAAGCGGCTGTCTGGGTTGATGAGCACTGCCATTCCGACGTAGCAGGAGACCATCATCAACAACTGTACAGGCGCGAGCATCATCTGCTGTTCTTTTATCCGGTACACCACGCTGCCCGCCATGCCATAGAGCGTGGCGTAGAACAAATAGCCGAGCACGAAGAAGACGGGAAACGACACCAGAATTTTACCCGGAATCTGCATCAGCGCAATACCTTCCAGCGTGTGCCAGTGCATGGCAATCGCCACAGTGGCCAGCCAAATCAAGTACTGCACCAGCGCGACCGCGCCCACGCCAATCACTTTGCCGAACAGCAGGTGCCAAGGTTTCGCGGCCACCAACAGGAGTTCCACCACGCGGTTCGATTTCTCCTCAATCAACCCCTGCGCCACCCAGGTTCCATAGAGCGTGAGCGTGACCATCATAAGAATTTCCATGGCGTGGATGAGGACGGTCGACAACGCGATGTTCGTCCCGGACGATCCGGTCTCCACCGAACGCTCCGTGACAGGGATGGGCGCTATCATCAACCGCGCCTCAGCGGGCGGTAAGGTCGCCAAGCGCGCCTGCGTGATGCTCGCTTTCATACTGTTTTCGACCGTTTACACGGTGGAGGTGTCGAGCAGTCTGCCTGTGAAGACGTTCAGTGTTGCGTGTGCCGCGTCCGTTCCGCCGACTTCAATCAGCACTTTGGCGTGCATGCGCTTCAAATATGCCAGGATGTCGTCGTTGTTGCCTGCGGGGACATCGCCGGGTTTGGCAAAGACCCATTGCACGTCTCCGGTCATCGTATCCGGGTTCTGGCGAAGCGAAGCGTCGATGAGATGGCGCGGATCGGACACCACCACGGTGGTCGTGGATTTCTTCTGCATCCAGTTCATGAGGGTCGGCAGGAAAACCAATGCAATCATCAGCAGCACACCGAACACAGTAAAGCTCCAGTAGCTGCGCTTGCTCACGCGGGTGAGAAACTCACGCTGAATAATGAGTTTGAAAGTGTTCACCGGGATGCACCCACCTTCTCTAGGAAAATGTCCTGCAGGCTGGGGCGCACCCACTCGTAATGGGTGACCTCCCCCCCCCCGTCCGCCAACAGCTGCCGCAACAGCTCGTGGGCCCTCACGGCCGACAGGGGGATCTGCAGCAGCCCCCGGTGCACCGAGTACGGGCAACCGGCCGGCAGCCCCTGTACGATGGCGTCCAAATTGCCGCCGAGTCGGAGCGCCTGAGGCGGCGCCGCGGCAATCAGCTCGTCCACCCGCCCTTCGGCCACGAGACGGGATTGGTTGAGGATGGCCACGGCGTCGCAGAGCGCTTCCACATGATCCAACCGGTGGCTCGAGAAAAGAATCGTGGTGCCGGAAGCCGCAATCTCGCGGAATACAGCGAGGAATAGCTCGGTGTTGAGCGGATCGAGACCGGTGAACGGCTCATCCAAAATCAGCAGTTCAGGCTGGTGCAGCACAGCGACAATAAATTGTACCTTCTGTTGATTGCCTTTGGACAAATCCCCGAGCCGCCGCGCGGCGAAATCGGAAATCTCAAAGCGCTCCAGCCAGTGCACCGCCGTCCGCAATCCGAACCGCTTGCTAACGCCTTCCACCTGCAGTGTCATACCCTACCTCCATTGCTTCCGCCACGCTTCAGATGCCCATTTCCGCGCACCGCATCAACCGGAAACTTTCAATGCTTTGGTCTTTTAACGTAGTTTTGTGAATTGTACAATGAAACAGAGGGTTATGGTACCCGCCGTGTTCCATCCATAGAATTTCCAGGTTGATTATGGAATGGAACGACGGCAAAGACAACGCAGCATCAGAACAGGGTGAAAATAAATACAAGAGGAGGGGGAGCAGATAGGGCGCTGTGGGCGCCCGAGTCTGTGCGAAGGAACCATGGGGAACAGACCATTTCAGAGAATCCTGGTCGCCAACCGCGGCGAGATCGCCATTCGCATCTGCCGCGCCTGTACCGAACTCGGCATTCAAACGGTCGCTGTGTACTCCGAGGAAGACAAATTGTCCTTGCACCGCTACAAAGCCGATGAGGCTTATCTGATTGGCCAGGGGAAAAGCCCCGTGGGCGCCTACCTTGACGTGGAGAGCATCATCGACGTCGCGCTGCGCACCAACTGCGATGCCGTACATCCGGGTTACGGCTTTCTCTCGGAAAGTGAAGAGCTGGCTTTGGCATGCCGAAAGGCGGGGATCACGTTCATCGGCCCCCGGCCGGAACACCTGCGCAGCTTTGGCGACAAAGCAGAAGCCAGAAAGATTGCAGTGGCAGCGGGCGTGCCCGTGGTTCCCGGCACGGAGGGTGCCGTGGACGTGGACAGCGCACTGGCGTTCGCCGAATCCGTCGGCTATCCGGTGATTTTAAAGGCCATCAGCGGCGGCGGCGGCCGCGGCATGCGCGTGGTCCACAACCGGGAGGAACTGGCCGATGCCTTTGCCCGCGCCAGCAGCGAAGCGCAGGCGGCGTTCGGTTTTGACGGCGTGTACGTTGAGAAATACATTGACCGCCCGAAGCATATTGAAGTGCAGATCCTCGGCGACAGCCAGGGCAACCTCGTGCATCTCTGGGAACGCGACTGCTCGATTCAACGCCGCCATCAAAAAGTGGTGGAAATTGCGCCGAGCCTGCTGCCGCGCGACCTGCGCGCGTCCATCTGCGAGACGGCGGTTCGCTTGATGAAATACGTCGGCTACGAAAACGCGGGTACGGTGGAATTCTTGTTGACGCAGGACGGAGATTTCTACTTCATCGAAGTCAACCCGCGCATTCAGGTCGAACACACCATCACGGAAATGGTCACCGGTGTCGATCTCGTTCAGGCGCAGATTCGCATTGCGGAGGGCCTGACTCTGGATTCACCGGAGATTGGCATCACCGGCCAGGGCGAGATTGAAACCAGCGGATACGCGATTCAGTGCCGCGTCACCACAGAAGACCCGCAGAACGGGTTTCTGCCGGACACGGGCCGCATCACCACCTATCGATCCGCCGGTGGATTCGGCATCCGCCTCGACGCCGGTAACGGGTACGCGGGCGCGCGCGTGCTCCCCTACTACGACTCACTGCTGGTGAAGATTTGCGGCCAGGCGTCCACGTTCCAGAAAGCCGCGCAGAAGGTTCACCGCGCACTCCAGGAATTCCGCATCCGCGGCGTGAAGACGAACATCCCGTTCCTCATCAACGTGGTCAACCACCCCGAGTTTCTCGCGGGCCGCTGCGACGTAGGATTCATTGACAGCCACCCCGAGTTGTTCCGGTTCGCGAAGCGAAAGGACAGAGGGACAAAGCTGCTGTCGTACATCGCGGAGGTGACCGTGAACGGGCCGGATGGTTTGGGACCCGAACCAAAGCCCCAGGTTGAGCAACCGGTGGTGCCGTTTTTTCGCTATGACGAGAAAGCGCCACGCGGCACCCGCGACCTGTTGCACGAATTGGGCGTCGACGGCCTGCTGAAGCACGTGCGGCAGCAACGGCGCCTGTGGTTGACGGACACCACGTTCCGGGACGCTCATCAGTCTCTGCTCGCCACCCGGGTGCGAACCATAGATCTCGCGGCGATTGCCGAGGCGACGTCCCACTATGGACACAACCTGTTTTCCATGGAGGTCTGGGGCGGAGCGACGTTTGACGCCAGCATGCGGTTCCTCAAGGAAGACCCCTGGGAACGGTTGGCCATTCTGCGACAGGCCATCCCCAACATCCTGTTCCAGATGTTGCTGCGCGGCGCGAATGCGGTGGGTTACAAGAACTATCCGGACAACGCGGTTCGCGCATTCACACGCAAGGCCGCCGAGAACGGCGTCGACGTGTTCCGCATTTTCGACAGTCTCAACTGGGTACCCAACATGCGGATTGCCATTGACGAAGTGCGGGCGAGCGGCAAGATTGCGGAAGCCGCCATCTGTTACACAGGTGACATCCTCAATCCAGATAAACAAAAATACTCCCTGCAGTACTACGTCAACATGGCGAAGGAACTGGAGGCTGCGGGCGCACACGTGCTGGCCATCAAGGACATGGCGGGTCTGCTCAAGCCAAATGCGGCGCGCCGCCTGGTCAAGGCGCTGAAGGAACACGTGGGCATCCCGATTCACCTGCACACGCACGACAGCAGCGGCAACGGCATCGCAACCCTGCTGGCGGCGTCGGAGGCCGGCGTGGACATTGTCGACGTGGCCATCAGCGCACTGGCCGGCCAGACGTCGCAGCCGAGTTGGAACGCGCTGGTCGCGGCGTTGGATGGAAGTGGCCGGGAGGTTCCGGACAACCTCGATGATCTCCAGAAACTCGCGGACTACTGGGAAGTGGTGCGCGAGTACTACGGCAAGTTCGAAAGCGGCATGAAAACGGCTTCCGCTGAGGTTTACCGCCATGAAATGCCGGGCGGCCAATACACGAACCTCCGTGAACAGACGACGGCGCTGGGGTTGGGCGACAAGTTTGAGGATGTGAAGCGGGCGTACATCGAGGTCAACCAATTGCTCGGAGACATCGTGAAAGTGACGCCTTCCTCGAAAATGGTCGGGGACTTCGCCATCTTCTTGGTACAGAACGGCCTGAACGCGAAGACGTTGATGGAGCGCGCCGACGAGTTGGACTTCCCGGCGTCCGTGGTCGACTATTTCATGGGACACATGGGCCAGCCCTATGGTGGTTTCCCGGAAGCGCTGCAAAAGGCCGTTCTGAAGGGCCGGAAACCGCTCGAAGGACGTCCGGGCGAACTGCTCCCTGACATCGATTTCGCGGCGGAAGCCGAATCGTTAGCGCAAAAGACGGGACACACCCCCACCGAGGAGCAGGTCCTGTCCTACGTGATGTATCCGAAGGTCACCGAGGAACTGTTGCAGCACCGGGAGCGCTTTGGGAACTTGACCTCGCTCGACACGCTGACGTTCTTTTACGGCATGCGCCCCGGCGAGGAGACGAGCGTAACCATCGAACCAGGCAAGACGTTGATTGTAAAACTGCTGTCCGTGGGCGAACTGCAACCCGATGGAAAGCGTACGGTGTTCTTTGAACTGAACGGTCAACCGCGTGAGGTCGATGTGCTGGATAGGACCGTCCCCGCTGACGCGGTGGAGCGCCGAAAGACGAGCGGCCAGCCGGGAGAAGTCGGCGCCAGCATGCCGGGTACGGTCATGTCCGTCATGGTGCGTCCCGGCGACGCCGTGGAGAAGGGCAGCGTGCTCTTGGTAACCGAGTCCATGAAAATGGAGATACAGGTGCAGGCGCCGCTCTCCGGCGTCGTTCAGGAGATATTCTGCAAACCGGGCGACAGCATTCAGCCGGGCGATTTGCTCGCCATCATCGCACCGTAACACACATCCGAAACCGATGGGGCGGCCCTCGCATCGCAGGCCGCCCATCGCCGTCATCGGGTACAATGAGGATGAGATGCCAATCCACTTGGAGAGATGGTGAGTTCATGATGAAGGATGGGCCCGCCACGGTTCCGTCCGACCGATATTCCCGCCAGATTCTGTTTCGTCCCATCGGCCACAGCGGCCAGGAGAAGCTGCGGAACGCCCGTGTGGCCGTCGTCGGGTTGGGGGCGCTTGGAACCGTACTGTCCTCACAGCTGGTGCGCGCCGGTGTCGGCTATGTGCGGTTGATTGACCGAGACATCGTCGAACCATCCAATCTGCAGCGACAGTCGCTGTACGACGAAGCCGATGCGGACAACCACGTCCCAAAGGCGCTGGCCGCCGCGGCCAAACTCCGACAGGCAAACCGCACCGTCGAAGTGGCGGCGATTGTCGAAGACCTGACCTGGCGCAATGCTGAATCGCGGCTCCGGGACGTGGACCTGATCCTGGATGGCACCGACAACTTTGAAGTCCGCTACCTCATCAACGATGTCGCGGTCAAACACAACGTCCCCTGGGTGTACGGCGGGGCGGTCAGTTCCTACGGTACAGCCGGGATCATCCGACCTCGTCACACCCCTTGTCTCGTGTGCCTGTTCGGGCCGGACCAGGGTAGCGGCCACGATACCTGCGATACCGTCGGCGTCATTGCTCCCGCGGTGTCCATCGTCGCCTCGCTGCAGGTGGCCGAGGCGCTCAAGTATCTGACCGGTAACCTGGACGCCTTGTCGCCTGGGCTCACTCACATTGATGTGTGGCGGAACGAATTCCGGACCGTGCGGTATCCCACGCCGAATCCGGATTGTCCCTGCTGTGCCAGACGGCAGTTTCCTTCGTTGGCACAACGACAGGACGCTCTCGCCGTGTCCCTGTGCGGCCGCAACACCGTGCAGGTACGCCCGAATCCGTCGTCCGGCGAATCAGCAGAGCCCGCGTTTGCGCTCGCCAACCTGGCGGAACGCCTGGCCCGCGTGGCCGACGTCCATTACCAGCCGCATCTGCTGTGGTGCAATTTCGGCCATGTCCAAATCAGCCTGTTTCCGGACGGGCGGGCGCTGATTCACGGGGTGTCCAATCCCGTCGAAGCCCGCAACCTGTACGCGCGCTACATTGGCATGTGACGCCGGGGTGCTGAATGCCATCACCGTGCAGTTCGCACCACAATCTCTCATTCTTTGGAAAGGGTGAAACCATGAGCGTTTACGATTTCCACGTCACCGATATGGACGGCCACGATATCTCGCTGGACAAATATCGCGGGCAGGTCCTGTTGATTGTCAACACCGCCAGCCAGTGTGGCTTCACGCCGCAGTACGAAGGCTTACAATCTCTGTACGAGACTTACAAAGACCGAGGGTTTTCCGTCCTCGGATTTCCGTGCAACCAGTTTGGCCACCAGGAACCCGGCACCGAAGCGGAGATTCGGGAATTTTGCAGCACGCGCTTCCGCGTCACATTTCCCCTGTTTGCCAAGATCGATGTGAACGGGAAGAACGCCCATCCCCTGTATCAATACCTGAAGCAGTCGCAGCGCGGCGTGCTGTCCGGCGCCATCAAGTGGAATTTCACCAAATTTCTCATCAACCGCCAGGGCGTCCCGGTCCAGCGCTTCGCGCCAGCGACCCCACCGGAGCAATTGATCCGCCCCATCGAAGAACTTCTGGATGCGGAAGCGTGAGTCACACGGAGAAAGGGATGGTGCCGCCGTGATGGCGGATTCCATCCCTTTCTCCAACGATTGAACGGACCCTTTTCAATTCACGCCCACTCGGCCCGTGCTCGGGCGTAGGCCCTGGCCAGCCGCGCCACCGATGCCTCGTCGGACACCCCGGTCACCGCGGTGATGGCAGCATCGATTCCCTGCGTTTTGATCAACTCCTGAATCTCCATCGCCGCCGCATCTTCCGGATGGTCGTACAGCAGGCCCAGCGCGATGGCCGTCTCGAGGGCGGGTGTATCCTGCAGCACGTCCATCGCCATGCGCCACGGGCGGACGAGGCGGTCGTTGCTCGCCAGTTTACGGCGAGGATCGCGAGCTACACGGCGTACTTCATCCGGGATTTGCGGATTCGCAAACCGCCGCCGAACGCTCTCCGCATACGCTGCGAGCTGTTCTAGCGTAAACACGGAATGGTGATGGGCCAACGCCTGTCCCACCTCAGCCTGCAGAGCTTCCACCAACCGTTGAACCTGCGGTTCCTTCATCGCATCTGCGATGGTCTGGCAATGTTTCCGATAGCCACCATAAGCCACCGCCGCATGAGCCCCGTTGAGCAGGAACAGCTTGCGTTCCAGGAACGGATTGAGGTCCTGTACGAACGTGGCTCGGGAAAGGGGCAACTCGCATTTCAAGGATGGCGTCTCGATGTCCCACTCGAAGTCCGGTTCCACGAACACGTCCAGCGGTTGTTTCGAATCATCCTGCACGTTCGGCACAATTCGGTCCACCGCCACATCGACAAATCCGACGTGTTCGTCCATCCAGCGAACCAGTGCCTCGTCCGCGTGCGCGTACAACCAATCCTTCAACTGCGATGTCGCCCGGACTGCGTTTTCGCAGGCCATGACGTGCACGATACCGTCCCCGCCGAGCTGCCGCCGCAATTGAAACCCGTCCAACAGCACTTGTCCAACACCTGGAAGATTGCCGATCCCGACCGCCGTGGTCACCACATCTGCCGCTGCGACCGCCTGGGTGCACGCCTCCGATCCGAATTGCACCGCACGCACGCCATCCACCCGCTGCGGCACGGCGTCCGCCGACAGGGGGATGACCCGGTACGACTGTTCCCGGTTGATGAGATCCACCACAGCCGGGACCACATCGGCGAAGACCACATCAAAGCCGGCCTCGTGCAGCAGCGCGCCTATGAACCCGCGCCCAATGTTGCCTGCGCCAAATTGCACCGCCCGTGCCATCAGACTTCCCCCTCCGCGAGCACCGCAGCAATTTCCGCGTACGACTTGGCCGCCACGAGTTTCTTCACATTGTCCTCATCCTGGCACACAATGGCAATCTGTGACAGAATGCCCAGGTGTTCATCCTGCTTCCCAGCGATGCCAATCACCAGATACGCGGTATTGCCATCGCCGAAATCAACGCCTTCCGGATATTGTGCGAGAATGATGCCCGATTTCCGGATGTGCTGAACATACTCCGGCAGACTGTGCGGAATGGCGACACCATTGCCAATGTAGGTGGTCATGGACGCCTCGCGCGCCAACATACCCTCGATATATGGCGCCTCGACATACCCATTGGCCACCAGCTGTCCGCCGACGCGGCGGATGGCATCGTCCTTGGATTCAGAAGGATTGTTGTACAAGATGTCTGATTCTCGCAGCAATTGCACTGCCCTCACACTCCTCTGTGTTTATCTTCATTGTGTGATGGTGCTTCGGGTGAATCCGTCGGCGCGAGCCGCCGCATCACGCGTTCCATTTCGTCCTGCGACGCCCGCCGGAGCACATCCACGAACGCCGGGTCCATCACCAATGTGGAACTGATCCGGCCGAACCAGTCCACCACTTCCGGCAGCTCCTCCAACCTCGCCAACAGCACCAGCACACAGTCCACCGACTCCACGCTGGTGCCGACGCTCGGCAGCGACAGTGGACGGTTCAGCCGGTACACGGCGATGTGTCCCCGCACCAGGCCCTGCGGCCGTCCGTGCAACACCGCCGTGTGCTGTCCGGGAATGACGACGCTGCCCAGTTGTTCACGGGCGTGCAATGCGGCTGCCACCGATGCGGCGTCGCTCGCGTCACCGCACGCGGCCACATCCGCCGCCACCCGGGAAATCAACTCGGGCACGCCGTTCACGTCCACCTCCCGGACATGGACGGGACCGACAGCCTGGGCCGGATGACGGGCCGCGGCGCCCTGATCGGTCTCCGCCGACGGGAGCCAGCCGGATGCGTCGCCTCCGGTCCTGGACACGCTCCCAAGCGCCTGCAGCGCCTCCCGCACCTGAACCACATCCGGTTCATTCAAGAATGGAGAAACCGTCACATGTGGAACGTCCAGGTCGGGCAACGGCACGGTGGAGACCACCAAATCGCAACTGGACGCGTCCAACGCGTGTGCCGCATCCACTCCCGTCACCTTCACCTGGGGAAATTCGCGTTGCACGCGACTCGCGAGGAGCGCCGCTGAACTGATGCCATTGGGACAGACAATCTTCACCCGAATGACCGTCCGCGCCTGCCACCGCTCCATCGCGGCCCCCAGATGCATCGTCAGGTAACCCACCTCGGCCTCCGGTACCGTGCTCCCGTAGGGCGCCATCACTTCCTCGCAGGCTTGTCTCATCCATTCGTAGTACTGGGGATAGCGCCGCTGAACCTCTTCCAGCAACGGATTGCGAATCGAAAGCCCGGTCTGCATGCGATACAGCGCAGGTTCCAGATGCTGCGTGAGCCCCAGGATCAGCGCTTCGTCCTGCAATAACGGCACGCCCACCAGATCCGCCAGCTTCTCCACCAACTGGCGCACCAGCGCCATCACCGTCATGTTCATTGGAATGAATGTTCGCCGATCCGCCGGCTGCACTTTCGCCCCCCGCAGATGACGCGCCAGATACTGGACCTCCCCGCGCAGGTTCGCGGCGTTCGGCAACAGACGCTGCAGGATGTTGCGGCACGTCTCCCATTCGGCCGCCACGTCCGGCATCGAGCCATGCGCCGGCGTGGCTTCCTCAGGCAACACGCAGCCCGCGTCCACCCGCTGCCAGGCCAGGAGCACGTGGACCAGGAACGACACTTTGGCCCCTTCGTCCAGCGGCGGGTGGATGCCGCGCAAGCTTTCCTCCACCACTTGCCGCGCGGTCCGGATACGCGCTTCACCAAAGCCCTGCAGCAACGTGGGAAGTGGCTGCATCTCAGATGCGCCCGGAGACGTCCCAAGCCGGGAGACGAGCAGCGGCATCGACACCAATTGGTGAATGATTTCCGCAGCCATCTCCCGGCGGGTCACTTCCGGTCCTGAAATTTCCACACCATATCCACGTCGCCGCACCAGCCGCAGTCCGTGCGCTTCCAGCCAATCGCTGACCTGATCCAAATCATGGCTGACGCTGGCGGCCGTCACGTGAAGCCGCTTCGCCAGGTACATCAGTTTCAGCGGCCCATCGTTCAACAGCAGTTCCAAAACGGCGTACACTGCGCGTTGGCGCGGTGTCCATACCATCTCGCGCGGCATCCGTTCCGAGATTTCACGCAGCACGCGCTGGCGGGACGCAGGGGGTCCAATGCATTGGACCCCCTGCCGGCTGACCGCCACCTCCAGCCCGAACGGCCGCACGTACGCCTGAATCGCCTCCAGGTCCCGCTGCAGCGTGCGCTTACTGACCTGCAGCTGCCGCGCGTATTCGGCCAGCGGCTGGCTTTCATCCAGCATCAGTCGGTGCAGTACGACCGCTTGGCGCGTGGTTAACGGTTGCGTCATGTTCATCCCAACTTTACTTAACCTGGCCAAGCTCCTCGATGAATGCTTGATAGGTCGCCTTGTCCAGGAAGTTGTCCACGGTGTAAATCACCGCATGGGTGGCCACCTGCCGCGCCCGCTCCGACAAACTCTGCTGGGTGAACACCACCTCTGCGTCCGCAGGCAGTTGGTTCACCGGCATGTGGTCCACCGGAATATCATAACCTGCATCCTTCAGTTGCTTGCGCAGCAACGATGCGCCCATCGCGCTCGAGCCCATGCCGGCCTCGCAAGCGAAAATCACACGCGACGGCAGTTTCGAGACCGCCCGTTCCGCCGCATTCGCAACGGTGGCAGCGGCAACCTGGCCCTTGCTCTCAGCCTTCATTTGCTTCATCAAACTCGTTGCCATACTCAGGGAATCTTCACTGAACTCCTCGCGGCTGCGGGCGAGAATCAGAGAAGCAACAAGGAGGGAAACAGCCGCCCCCACAAAGATGCCCGCCAACACCGGGAAATACCCGCCGCGCGGAGACATTGCCATCTCTGCGAAGATACTGCCCGGCGACGCCGTGGCCACGAGCCCCGCGTGCAGCAGCATGAACGTGCTGTCCGCCGCGATGCCGCCCGCAATGACTGCCAGAATCAGAATGGGCTTCATCAGAATGTACGGGAAGTAGATTTCGTGAATTCCCCCGAGAAACTGAATCACAATCGCGCCAGGCGCAGACTGCCGGACGCTGCCCTTACCGAACAGCAGGTACGCCAACAGGATACCGAGCCCCGGTCCTGGGTCCGTCTCCAGAAGGAAGAAGATGGATTTCCCGGTCTCCTTGGCCTGCTGAATCCCGAGCGGATCGAGAATACCGTGATTGATGGCGTTGTTCAGGAACAGCACCTTGCCCGGTTCAATGAAAATCGCAATCAGCGGAAGCAGATGGACCGCCGTGATCCAGGACGCCGCCGCGCCGAGCGCGTTGGAGACAGCCGTCATCACCCTGTCCACGCCGAGAAAGCCAATGATGGCCAGGGCGCCGCCGATGATACCCGCCGAAAACGTATTCACCAACATCTCGAATCCGGACGGAATACGGTCTTTTGTCATACGGTCGAACATTTTCACCAAATACCCGCCGAGCGGTCCCATGATCATGGCGCCGAGGAACATGGGCTGAGACGATCCAACAGCCACCCCGGCCGTTGCCAACGCGCCGACCACTGCGCCGCGCTCGCCGTGCACCAATTTCCCACCCGTATACCCAATCAGCACCGGAATGAGAAATGTGACGAAAGGCCCCACCAGTTGGTTCAACTTGGCGTTCGGCGTCCAACCGGTTGGAATAAAGAATGCGGTAATCAAACCCCAAGCGATAAGTGCAGGGATGTTGGGCATCACCATGCCCGCCAGAAACCCGCCGAACTTCTGCAAGCCCGCCTTCATCGATGAATTGGCGGTGCGGTTCTTGCTCGTAGATTGTGCAACAGCTTCCATTGACCAGACCTCCTTTGCGCTTTCAGCCTCATATAGTGGTTACGATGGCTACTCTACGACCTTGAAAGCGCATTAGCAACGTCAAGAAATTCACCCGTGACGTCCAAAACGATGACAAGTTTGAATTGTTGTCCCCAGGTCCTGAAGGTTCGTGATCATGTTTCCCCCGACACGAACGCAGAATCCCCGAAACACGCAATTCTATATATTGCAAAAAATCAAACCTTAGTTTACTATACCAACCAAGATGGTCTGCAGCACGGGTTCAGGCATCATGAAAGGCCTGTATGAAAGCGATTTCTGTCCACAATAGTTGCGCTCACAAACAATGTCCAACACGACAGAGATTCGCGTACCCATCCAAAGGACAAGGGGGATTCATGCGTGAGAAACAAGACCACGTACTGGGTCGGAGCCGCTGTGGCCGTGGCGATGACACTGACCACAGCTTGCGGGAACAGCAGCGGCGGCAACAACACTTCCAATCAGGCGACTGGAAGTTCCGGAAGCGGGAGCGGAAAGAAAATCATTGCCCTGCTGTTGCCGGACACCACTTCATCGGCGCGGTACGAGACACAGGACAGGCCGGACTTCATCAATGAAGTGAAAGCCCTGGATCCGAGCATTGAGGTGGACTATCAGAACGCCCAAAACAACTCCGCCACCCAACAGCAGCAGGCGGAAGCCGCCATCACAAACGGTGCCAAGGTCCTGGTGATTGACCCGGTCGACTCAAAAGCGGCAGCCGCCATTGTGAGCGAGGCCAATCAAGCCGGGGTGAAGGTCATCTCGTATGACCGCATGATTGTCAACTCAAAAGTGGACTACTACGTCTCCTTTGACAATCTGGAGGTTGGAAAGTTGCAGGGGCAATTCATCGCGGACCACACGCCGCAGGGCGGCACGGTGGTGATGATTAACGGAGCCCAGTCGGACAACAATGCGCTACAGTTTGCCCAAGGCGCGCATCAAGTGCTCGATCCCCTGTTCAACAGCGGCAAGTTGAAGCTGGGCTATCAAAGCTACACGCCGAACTGGGATCCCGCCAACGGACAACGCGAGATGGAGGCGGCCCTGACCAAGCTGAACAACAAGGTCGACGCGGTGCTCGCCGCCAACGACGGCTTGGCGGGAGCGGTGATTCAAGCGCTGTCCGCCCAGGGATTGTCCGGCAAGGTACCGGTCACCGGCCAGGACGCCACCGATGCAGGCCTCCACGACATTCTGCAGGGCACGCAGTCGATGACGGTGTACAAAGCGGTTCCGAAGGAGGCGAAGATTGCAGCTCAACTGGCGGTGGACATCGTGGATGGCAAGACCATCGGCTCGGATCTCGTGAACGGCAAGGTCAACAACGGCGCCGAAGACGTCCCGGCCGCCTTGCTGCAACCGGTCGTCGTGACCAAAGACAACATCCAGTCCACCGTGATTCAGGACGGATTTACCACCATGGACAAGATTCAGCATCCCGCACAATAGGGACGGCGAGAGCCGGAGGGCGCGGGGCCTGGCCTGCGCTCTCTTTTTCTGCCAGAACTGCCGGACGTGCATTGGTCGAACAGCATTCGGGAGGTGTTTGCATTGACGGACGTACAGGTGCCCGAGGACCAGCCGGTCACAGCGGGCGATGGGACAGCGCCGCTTCTGAGTGTGCGCGCCATCCGCAAGCGATTTGGCGCGGTTCAGGCGTTGCAGGGTGTATCACTTGACGTGCATCCGGGGGAAGTGGTGGCGTTGGTTGGCGATAACGGCGCAGGGAAGTCCACCACCATCAAAATGATCAGCGGCGTGGAGACCCCGGATGACGGCGAGATCTTCTTCGAAGGCCAGCCCGTGCATCTCACCAGCCCGGCGGTGGCGGAACGATTGGGGATCCAAACGGTGTATCAGGATTTAGCGCTGTGTGACAATCTGGACATCGTCTCGAATCTCTTTCTCGGGCGTGAGCTCCATCGGACCCTCATTCCGGGCTTGCCGAAACTCATGCGCAAATCGGAGATGGAGAAACGAGCCATCCCGGTCCTCAAAGAGCTGGGCATCAACCTGCCCCCCTTGAGTACGCTGGTGGCCAGCTTGTCGGGTGGACAGCGTCAGACCGTGGCCGTGGCCCGGGCGGTCCTGTGGGGATCGAAACTCGTGATGCTCGACGAACCGACGGCAGCGCTCGGCGTCACGCAGACGAAGGCGGTCTTGGAACTGATTGAGCGCCTGGCCGGCAACGGTGTCGCCGTTCTCATGATTTCACACAACATGACAGATGTGTTTCAGGTCGCGGATCGCATTGTGGTGCTCCGTCTGGGGCGGACAGTGGCCAACTTTGTGAAGTGCGAAACGTCGCTCGACCAAGTGGTCGCGGCCATCACCGGTTCCGCAGAGGAGGTGGCAATCCAAGAATGAGCATTCAGTTCGAGCGTACGCTGCAGCCGAAAAGCGGCGGATGGGTGGAGAATTGGCGAGACCGCGTCCGCGCCGGTGACCTGGGACTTCTCCCCGTGATTCTGGCGCTCATCGTCATATGGGTCATCTTTGAAAGTGTCAATGGCAACTTTCTCTCCGGCCGAAACCTGTCCAACCTGACCCTGCAAATTACCGAGATTGGTATGTTGGGGATTGGCGAAACATTCATCCTGCTGCTGGGTGAAATTGACCTGTCCATCGCGGCAGTCAGCGGTGTCGCCGCCGCGGTACTGGTGCTGTTGTCGAACGCGGGGATCAATCCTTGGATCTGTATCATCGCGGCCATTTTGACCGGCGTCATCATTGGCGGCTTCCAGGGAATCTGGGTCACCATGATAGGCGTGCCCGCCTTCATCGTCACGCTGGCCGGCTCCCTGGGATATCAGGGCATTTTGCTCGCGTTCCTCGGCAGCACGGGAACCGTTCCCATCTTCAGCCATACGCTGCTCGGCATCGCGGCTTCGTACATTCCCGCCTGGGCTGGCTGGATTGTCGCGTTGATTGCGGTGGTTCTGTACACGGCCAGCCTCATCCTGGTGCAGCGCGGGCGGCGGGCGAGAAACCTTTCGTTTCTCTCGCTGCGTTCCATCGCACTTCGCTGTGCCGTGGTGGTCGTGGTGGCCGCCGTCGTGGTGGGCGTGCTCAACTCGTACCGAGGCTTTCCCGTGGCAGGATTGATCCTGCTCGCGTTCGTCGTGTTGTTCTCGTTCGTCACGCAATCCACCGTGTTCGGCCGCCACATCTATGCGGTCGGGGGCAACAAGGAAGCGGCCCGGCGGGCCGGCATCAACATCCGCAAAATACGGATTGCCATCTTTACCCTGAGCGGCGCCATGGGGGCCATCGGCGGTATCATCGGCGCGTCCCGCCTCGGATCTGCGTCCCCCGCCTCCGGCGGTGGTGACCTGCTGCTGGATTCCATCGCGGCGGCGGTGATTGGCGGCACGAGTTTGTTTGGCGGCCGCGGCAGTATTTGGAACGCATTGGCCGGCGCGTTTGTCATTGGCAGTGTGGAGAATGGGATGGACCTGCTGAGCGCGCCATCCAGCACGAAATACATTGTGGAAGGCGGCATTCTGCTCATCGCCGTGACCATCGACACCATCACCCGCAATCGGCGCCGAACGGCGGGAAGATGAGTCACACATGTCGGCGCCGTGGCGTGCCGGAGCATCCGGCACGCCCTGTCCACCCAACGACGCTCTCATCGCCTCCACTCAGGATCTCGCGAACGCGTCTCCCTCGTCTCCGATGGCGTTAAAGCCCGCCTGGCTGAACTGCACGCGATGCGCCCCCAGCTCGCTCTCCAACGCCCGGAGCAACGGCAGATGGGCGGACCTGTGGTACCACTCGGCGTAGCCCAGCCGTTCGAACAACGCGCGCAATCCCAACGCCTCCGACCGGCGACCGTGGGCGCCGTCCCCGTGGAACAACGTATCCACCACCGCGCGCGTGCACCGATGTTTGAGCAAACGCGCGAACACGTCCGGCGTGTTGGGCAGCATCGGACTGACGGCGGCCTGAACCGGGATTCCGGCCTGCAGGAGCTGCTGCATCGCGTCAAGGCGGCTGGCCACCGTCGGCGAGGTGGGGGTGAACGCGCGACGAACCAGCTCCTCGTTCGTTTCCAGCGTCAGACTGACCCAGGCCCCGGGAATGCGCTGCAGCACATCCACATCCCGAACCACCAGCGGCGAGCGCGTCTGCACCACGAGAAGCGCCGGCGGATATTCCGCGAACACCTCGAGGCAGGCCCGCGTGAGGCGGAGACCGGTCTCCGCGCCCTGGTACGGATCGGTTGCGGAACTCATGAAAATCCGCAGCGTGGGAAGCATGCCGCGCTTGGCCAATCGATGCATTTCCCGGCGCAGCACATCGGCGATATTCTCTTTCGCCACCACCCATTCCCCCCAGGGGCTGGCGGCAAACAGCGCAACGGGCAATCGGCGAACATAACAGTATGGACACCCCTGCCCTTGCGAGGTGGCTTGGCCAAACGCACAGCCGGCGTAGGGTTGCAGGGTGTGGGTGAACGTATTCAAGAATCCGCCCCGCTGCGGCTGCAGTGCACGCCTCACTTGCTTGACTGGAATCACTGCAATCCCCCCTGTCGTTCGGTCAGCCGCCACATTCGCAAACGATTCACGAAAATTGCCGAATTTTCCTCTTGCCTTCATTCCCGTGCACCCGTACAATGTACACATTACAAATACACTTGTTTTTCTCATGTAGACAAAGGTGAGGCGGCATGTCTGAAGATCCATTCTACCTCATTCGCCGGTCACACCTGCCGGAAGTTGTGCGCAAGACGGTGGAAGTGACCGAACTATTGCAGCGTCATCCGGACTGGAGCGTGTCGGAAGCGGTCCAACGCGTCGGCCTCTCGCGCAGCGCCTACTACAAGTACAAGGACGTGGTCCGCCCATTCCACAGTGCGGTGCAGGGGCACATTGTCACCGTTGCGTTGACGCTGCGGCACATCCCCGGCGTCTTGTCGGAAGTGCTGAACACGCTGGCGGTCCGCAAAATGAACATTTTGACCATCAACCAGTCGCTGCCGCTGCAAGGGGTGGCCACCGTCATTGTTTCCGCGGAGACTCGTGACATGGTGGGGGATTTGGACAGCGCACTGGATCAACTGCGCGAAGTGAACGGCGTGGAAAACGTGACCATTGTCGGTCAGAGTGCGTGAGAAACAGACGGAATTCACGGATGGTGAGGGAGTGGAGAGACAGCAATGAACGTGTACATTGGATTGCTGGGATGCGGAACGGTCGGCGGCGGCGTGGTGGAATTGATCCACAGGCGGCAGGCCAAAATTGCGGATCTCACGGGATATCGCCCGGTGATAGAGAAAATTTTGGTCCGCGATGTGAACAAACCGAGAAATGTCGAACTGAATCCGGACTGGTTGACCGCTTCTGCCGCCGAAATTCTCGAAGATCCGAAAATCTCCGTGGTGGTGGAAACCATCGGAGGTATCGAGCCGGCCCGCGCATACATCCTCGAAGCGCTGCGGCGCGGCAAACACGTGGTCACCGCCAACAAGGACCTGATGGCGTTGCACGGCGCTGAAATTTACGCAGCGGCCGAGGCATCGGGCGTCCATGTGCTCTACGAAGCGGCGGTCGGAGGCGCCATCCCGCTCATTCGCCCGCTGAAAGAGTGCCTCACTGGCAACGAGATCACCTCGCTCAAAGGCATTGTGAACGGCACCTCCAACTTCATTCTGTCCAAGATGACGGACACCGGCGCCGATTTCTCAGAAGTGCTGGCGGAAGCGCAGGCGCTCGGGTACGCCGAGGCGGATCCGTCAGCGGACGTGGACGGTCTGGATGCCGCCCGCAAGCTGACGATTCTGGCTTCGCTCGCTTTCAATACGGACGTGCGATTGGCCGATGTGGAAGTGCAGGGCATCCGCAACATCACCGCAGCCGATGTGCAATACGCGCGGGAGTTGGGCGCGGTCATCAAATTGATTGCGGAGGGACTCGATCTGGAAGGAAAGCTGGTCCTGCGCGTTCAGCCGTCGCTGATTCCCAAGCACCATCCCCTGGCGCACGTGTCCGGTGCCAACAACGCGCTCTACGTTCGCGGAGATGCCGCCGGAGACCTGATGTTCTACGGCCGCGGTGCCGGAAGCTTGCCCACCGCCAGCGCCGTCATGGGAGACATCATTGAAATTCTTCGCAATCTGCAGATGGGGGCGCGGCCCAGCGCCCCGCACATGTGTCTCACGCACAAGCCGGTACATCCCAACGAAGCGCCGCCGCAGCGTCATTACGTACGTCTGCACGCGACGGATCAACCGGGGGTGTTCGCGGACATCGCCAGCATCTTCGGGAACGCAGACGTGAGCATGGAAACCGTCATGCAGCGACCGGTGCCGTCCGGCCTCGCGGAAATTGTGATTGTCACGCACCTCGTCGGCCGGCAGGCGCTGAAAAATGTGTTGGCCGCATTGGAATCCTCGCCCAATGTACAGCGCGTGTGCTGCGTGCTGCCGGTGGAAGTGGCCTGAGCCACGGGCAGAACAAAACAGCCCGCCCCATCCTCGGGTGGGCTGTTTTGCGCTCTCTCCGTTGACTCAACGGAGCGCCTCGATGATTTCGGCGGTTTTCCGAACCCGACCCATGCGCGGGAAAATGTACCCCACGGAATGGGCGTGCTCAGCCGCAGACAAGGCGGTCATCGCGTCTTCCGCGAACACCTGCTGGTAGTTGTGCTGGAGCGCTTCGCGCGCCGTGGTCTCCACGCCAATGCCCGTGGCGATGCCGCACAGGACGATGGTGGTAATCCCGCGCCTCCGCAGCTGCAGATCGAGATCCGTCCCGTAAAAAGCCCCCCAGTTGTGCTTGGTCACCAGGTGATCCGTCGGCTTCGGCCCGAGCGGTGCGGCAATCTGCGCATAATCCTTCGGTCGTTCCCCGCGGGAGAGCGGAGGCGCGTCCGTGATGGGGCGCAGCATGTCACCGCCATCCCGAGAATCCACATTGACGAGGACGACAAACGCGCCCTTCGCGCGAAACGCGTCCGCCAATTGCACCACGTTGTCCAGCACAGCGTCCGGACTGTACGGTTGGCAGGGCAACTGCAAAACGCCATTCTGCATGTCTATGACCACAAGGGCCGTTTCCTTGGCTTCGAGTTGCAGCGATGTACTCACAATAACTCCTCCTGTGTGTAGGGTTCCATCCCGCTCCAACGCCCGTTATCCCGCGAGGATGCGGGGATACAACACCGTGTTCAGCGCGAGCATCAGCAAGCCGGCGACCACCAGGACCAACACATCCAATCCAAAGTGAGTGTCGGGCGTGGCAATCAACAGACCTCGCAAGCCATCCACCAGATAGCTCATCGGGTTGATGGTGGCAATCACCTTCAACCATCCGGGCATCACAGACATCGGGTACAGAGCGTTCGACGAAAAGAACAGCGGCATGGTGATTAACTGACCGATGCCCATCATACGCTCCCGCGTTCGGACGATGGCCGCGATAACCATGGACAGACCGGAGAAGAACGCGCCGCCCAGTATCACCATCAGCAGCACGCCGAGGATGGACAGCGCGCCAAGATGCAGGTGAATCTGGAGAATGAGCGCGAGCACCAGAATAATCACCGCCTGTCCCAGGGAGCGAATCGACGCCGACAACATTTTGCCCAATGCCAACGCGGATTTGCGAATCGGCGTGGTGGCGACCTTCTGCAGCAGCCCCATATCGCGCTCCCAAATGATGGCGATTCCGTAGAAGATGGAGATGAATGTGATGGACTGCGCCAAAATGCCGGGCGTCAGAAACGCCTTGTAACTCACGCTTCCGGTCGGCAGTACGCGAAAGCGGCTGAACGCCTGCCCAAACACCAGCAACCAGAGTGCGGGTTGGACACCGCGCATCAGCAGCTCCGTGGGATCTTTGCGTAGTTTTCGGGCTTCCATTTCAAGAATGGCGGCCACGTGCACCAGGAACAGCACAGCCGGATGCCTCGGCTTACCCCATTCGGCGTGCGGTGCGACGGCTTCGGAAGACATGCTTCATTCCCCCTTCCTCATGCTCGAAACTTCCTGCGAAATGCGCAAACACGTCGTCCATGGAGGCATCGGGATTCCCCATCTGCGCCCTGAGCTCGGCCGGCGTTCCGACCGCCGCAATGCGCCCGCGACTCATGATGGCAATCCGCGTGCAGAGCGACTCGGCCTCCTCCATGTAGTGCGTGGTCAGCAGTATGGTCATGTTCTGCTCCTGCTGCAAGCGTTCAATGTGCTCCCACACGCCTTTGCGCGCGACCGGATCGAGCCCGACGGTCGGTTCGTCGAGAAACAACACCCGCGGCTGATGCAAAATGGCCTGCCCAATTTCGAGCTTGCGAATCATGCCGCCCGAATAGGTTTTGACCAGCCGATCCGCGGCCTCCCCGAGACCGACCAGTTCGAGGATGTCGGCAATTCTCCGCTCGCGCTCACCTCGGCGCAAACCGTACAACTTTGCGAAAATCAGCAGGTTTTCGTACCCGGTGAGACTGCCATCCACCGAAAGCATCTGCGGTACGTAGCCAATGCGCGCCCGAACGCGGGTCACGTCCCCAGTCAACGGGACGCCCGCAATCTCAATGGTGCCGCCATCGCGAGGCAACAGCGTGGTCAGCATTTTGAGCGTGGTCGACTTCCCCGCACCGTTGGGTCCGAGCAGACCAAAGCATTCGCCGGCGTGAACCTCGAAACTGACGCCCTGTACAGCGTGCACCTCACCGAAACGCTTGGCCAGATCTCGAACGCGCACTGTGACTTCATCCATGTCAATCCCCCCGTGTCGGCAAGGCGTTGGCCAACTTGCCGAGTAGTTCGGCCAATTGCTGTTGCTCATCCACCGTCAACTGTTGAAAGGGCCCAGCCAGCCACGCGGTCTTCGCGTCCTTCAAGCGCTGGATGCGCGCCCGCCCTGCTTCGGTGAGACGCACCACACGGGCTCGGCCGTCTTCCGCCGCCGGCGCGCGCACCACCAGTCCAGCCAGCTGCAGCCGGTCCAGCATCTGCGACATGGTGCTGGAACGCACATCGAGGACTGCGGCCAACTCCCCAATGGTTCGCTGCTCGTTGCGCCAAAGATCCCAAAGGATGAGCCACTGCACGCGCGTGATGCCGTCTTCCTCGTTCATCCGGTTGCGGCGCAGATAGCGTTGAATGGCCTGCAACGACTGCGTCACCCGCTCCAATGCGTCCTGGTCAGACATGGTCACCACTCTCCAGCCATCCTCCACAGCGCCATCGCGCGATAGATCCGGTGATGAACGCACGTGGTCATTTCCAAGAACGTTACATCCTCCTTGCACTAATATTTTATATAGCGACACTACATATATGCAAGTGGCATGCCATCCGATTCCATCGCTCGCCCCGGTTCAGGATTGGTTCCATTTCACGACGAAAACAGAACGTGGCCAGCTTCCAATCAATTTTTTCAAAAACGTCGAACACCACGGCGGCCGCATGCTAAGATAAAGGATAATGCCTGAAAGGAGACTCCCGCATGCCAGTGTTCCGGTCGGCCAAACTCGACAACATGACCACCTCCATCTTCACCGAATTAACGGTGGAAAAACGAGCCGCCATCGCCCGCGGTGTGGATGTCATTGACCTGAGCATCGGCAGCCCGGACCTGCCCCCTCCGTCCATTGTCATGGATGTCCTGCGCCAAGGGGTCTCCGACCCTTCGATGTATGGCTACACCATCACCGGCATCCCCGCCTTCAACGAAGCGGTGGCAGCGTTCTATCTGCGCCGGTACGGTGTCCAGCTGACGCCGGAAACGGAAGTATTACAATTGATGGGATCTCAGGACGGACTCATTCACCTGGCCATGGCCGTGTTGAATCCCGGCGATCTGGTGTTGTGTCCGGACCCGGGATACACCGTGTATGAATCAAGCATTCATCTGGCCGGCGGCCAAGTGTACGCCATGCCGCTCCTCGAGGAGAACGGCTTTCTGCCCGATTTGGAAAGCATTCCTCCCGCCGTTGCGGAGCGAGCCAAGATGATCATTCTCAACTACCCAGGCAATCCCGTATCGGCGTTGGCACCGCGCGAATTTTTCGAATCGGTGGTGGCGTTTGCCAAGCGGTACGATATCTTGGTCGTCCACGATTTCGCCTATTCGGAGCTCGTGTTCGACGGGATCCGGGCCCACAGTTTTCTCAGCGTGCCCGGCGCCATGGAGGTGGGGGTGGAATTCAACTCCATGTCCAAAGCGTTCAACATGGCTGGTTGCCGCGTGGGGTATGTGGTCGGCAATGCGGACGTCCTGGCGACGCTGGCATTGTTCAAGTCCCACGTCGATTTCGGCATTTTCCTTCCGATTCAACACGCTGCAGTGGCCGCGCTCCAGTCGGACGACGCCTTGCACGGGCTCGCAGACACGTATGCGGAACGGCGCGATGTTCTGTGTGAAGGACTCGCCGCCGCGGGCTGGAAAGTGCGCAAGTGCCCGGCCACGATGTTCCTGTGGGCGCGTATTCCTGAAGGCTGGAGCTCGTACGATTTCGCGTTCAGTCTGTTGCGCGAGGCAGGTGTAGCCGTCACGCCCGGCAACGCCTTTGGAAAACACGGAGAGGGCTTTGTCCGCATCGCGCTGGTGCAACCGCCCCAGGTGCTGCGCGAAGCGGTGGGCCGCATTGAACGCTTCCTGGTGCAACGGCAGCCGATGCACACCTGACGTCCATTCGCCTTGCCCTTGTACGCTGGACTCTTCTACGCCGCCGGCTGCCGGCGGCGTTTTTGCGAAGGGGGCGCCGCGCCGCCGGATGGGACGGGGAGGTGCCCGTGGTCCATTTGGGGGAACTCCGCCGGTTCGATACAATGGAAAGGTCCGATGTCCCTGACGAGCGGCGCACCCGGTCGCAAGTCTCCCCGGTTCCCAGGCAGAAAGACAAGCAGAGGTGAGAAATCCATGCACATTGAACTGACCAAGGATCAATACCGACGGCTGCTGGCGCTGGTGTTTCTCGGCGAATGGGTCGCCAATGGCGCCGTACCGCACGAAGATCGGCGCAGGGACCTGCAGGAGGTCGCCGACCACATCTACTCGTTCGCCCGGCAGTTTGACGCCGAAGACTGGGTGGAGTACTGTCAGGACTGCGGCGTGTTCCACGCGAACGAAGCAATGGAAGAAGCCCTGCTGCCGATGCTTGACGAATACGACGAAGACGTGTTCTGGGATGTTTTGTCCCATCACCTGGCCTACCGGGACGTGATGGTCAGCGTGGGTCCGGACAAGGAATTTTCAAAGGAAATGGAAATGAAACTGTGGCGGCGCAAGGAACAGTACGATCAGGAGTTCCAGCGGCATGGTCTGGATCACGTTCGCCTCGTCTTTCCGGGCGGAAAGAAAGGTAAATAGCCCACTTCCTTGAACCCTGCACGGACAGCAGGAGGATTCTCACACCACATCATTCGAATATAGAAATGTTTCAGTTTCGTGACCTTTGCGATTCGCAAGGTCATCCACTCGAAATCCCCTTCCACAAGTCCACAGCGAAAGGGTTTTCCGGCAGATCTGCACGCTGCGGCGTCTGATCAGCGGACGTCGGCAATCCCGGTTAAACGCCTGTACACGGCGCATCTCCCGGACATATTGTGTGGTACAGGAGGGAGGGGATTGCCATGTACCATCCGCTGTATCCGGTCGCCTGCCGTATGATTGGCCGCCCTGTCATAGCGCATCATATCAGTGGCCGTCGATACCACGGCGTCTTGCAGTCCGTGACCCGGCAGGGCATCTATCTGATGCCCACCACCGGTTCACGCTTGGCCAGCGCCAGCGAAGCGGTGTCCGCAACACTGGCTGACAACACCGCAGAGGAATCCGTGAACGCCGCGCCGGTCTTTGCTCCCGCCGCCTTCTTTGGTTTTGGAGCACTGACCGGACTGACGCTCGGTGCGCTCGCGTTTGGCCCAGGCTATTACTGGTGATAACCGCCGACACCATGATGGGTCAACGGAGAAACTCAATCGAATAGGAGGGGGCGCCTGGCCCCCGTCCTCTCACACCACCTACGTGCGGGTCCGCATACGGCGGTTCATGCAACTCCACGAAGAGTAAGGTATCTCGCCCGAAGACTGCGCCGTTCGCAGTGCCCCTTCATTTCCGCTAGCCGGTAGTACGCTACCCATCCCATGATGTACGCGTTCAACTGTTTGACGCGCACGCGATGGACATGCTCCGTGAGCGGCTGGTAATCTGGCGCACCCGTTCCTTGAACCGTTCAATCGTCTTCGGTGCCAGGCGTATCGTGGCAAACTTGTCGGGCAGGAAGCTGAATCCAAGAAAGATTCCGCCCATGCCGGGCGTACTACCAACAGAAAGCCATGTCCGCAGGAATGGACATGGCTTTGTGTTTCTCACGACAACGCGAGGCCGAGGTGGATGCGGACCTTGGCATCAGTCCAACCGCGTGGCCCAATTGCCCTGACGGAAAATGGGCACCTGCGTGCCATCCGCCGTCGTGGCGTCAATATTGAGTTCCGGGGAACCAATCATGAAATCGACGTGCATGATGCTCTCATTCAAGCCGTGCGCTTCCCACTCTTCGCGTTTCAGAGTTTGTCCACCCTCCACCAACGGATAGGCTTCGCCAATCGCCAGGTGACACGACGCGTTTTCGTCGTACAGGGTGTTGTAGAACAAACGGTTCATTTTCGCGATGGGGGACTCCACCGGCACCAAGGCAATCTCACCCAGGTAATGGCTGCCCTCATCCGCTTCCACAATGTTCTTCAGGGCCGCTTCCCCGGACTTCGCCCCATATTCCACAATGCGGCCGTGTTCAAAGCGCAGCGTCAAACCTTCAATCAAGGTTCCGTTGTGGTTCAACGGCAGCGTGCTCGTCACCACGCCGTTCACGCCGGTCTTCTTTGGCGCCGTGAACACCTCTTCTGTGGGGATGTTGGCCACGAACGTGACACCCTGCGGCGTATCCTTGGACGCCGCAGTCCAGAAGTACCCGTCCGGCAGTTCCACCGTCAGGTCCGTACCGGGCCCCTGATAATGGAGAGAGCGGATGTTCAAGCCGTTCAACCATTCGCTTCGCTTGTGCAAATTGCGGATGTGCTGCTGCCAACCCGCGATCGGATCATCCCCAATCACCCGGGCGCACGCGAGAATATCGCGCCACAGCGCCGGGATGCGTTCTTCGGCAGGCAGTTCCGGATACACCTTGTCCGCCCACGCCTGCGTCGGCGCGCCCATCAGCGTCCACGCGTACTCGTCGTTGGTGCGGCGCTTGTTGAACTCGCGCAATGCGGATTGAATCGACCGCGTGCCGCGCGTCACCCGTTCCGCGTCCACGCCCACAAACAGGTCGGGATTCGTCGCTGGCAGCGCAAGGTACGCAGCGCCCTCCTTCGCCAACTGTTCCACCCACTGTGCCTGCCAGCGGGCCCTGGCCGCCAAGGTGTCCAGGTCTCCGCGCGCGATGGTCTCACGCAACCACCACTCATCTCCCCAGTCGACCTGGACAAACTTGGCTCCCGCATCGTACGCGGCGTCCACCACCATCCGGACGAACTCCACGTGCTCCGGAAGGACCTGACGCTGACCGTACCCAATCACCAGGTGCTGCCCCGGCTGCAGATTGAGGCCAACGCGAATGGCCAGCTGCGCGTATTGCTTCAATTTCTCCTGTAACGTTGCGTCATGCATATGTAATCTGCTCCTTTCTCGAGGATGCCGCACGCCATGGCAGCGCCCATGGCCCGTCGCCCAGGCGGTCACAGTGAGCCCTCATTTCCATCATACCAAATTTTCTGTTCATCCCACCGATGCGCGAGAACGCCCGTCCGTGTCAAGTTCCGGTAGGTAAGACCTCACCGTCAAGCATTTATGCAACTGTGAACGGAGACCGTACCAGCTCCCGCAGGACGTACTTGACCCACGGTCGGCCCGCGTGCGGTCCATCCAGCGCCGGCAGATGTACCTGCAGCCAGCTCTCTGCCGCCTGGCGCTTGCGATCAGCCATATTCCCACTGGCGAAAGCTTGTTTTGGCACCCGGGCCTGATCCTCTTTCTTGGTGCCGTTATCAGCCAAGTGATACGCCTCTCGGTTCGCTCGCACCGCCATGACCCGAACCAGATGGTCAGCCCCTGACGCGCTCCAGCGCGCTCCGTGCCGTTTCATCCG